>NC_013523.1:685258-1370516 GCF_000024985.1 Sphaerobacter thermophilus DSM 20745 | reverse complement strand
GGATGGTCGGCTTGCCGCGCTGCGGGTTGCGCGGGAAGACCGAGACAATCTTCACCCCGAGTCCTTCGGCGGACGGGACATGGGCGGGCATGAAGAGCGTCACCCCCTCATGTTCCGGGACTTCGAGTGGGGTCCGCAGCGGTGACTCCGTGCGCCCTGCCGAGAGTTCGGCAAAGACCTGCTTCATCAGGTCGACGGCGGTGCCCATCGGCACCAGTTCCTGCACGTCAGCGGCTGTGAGTACCAACATCCCAGCACCTCCCCGAGACTAGCGTCGCCATGGCGGGCCTAGCCGCAGCAGTGTAGCATGCGGTCGCGGAAGGTGGTGACGATGCGCGACGCGGGCAACGACGCGATTGTGGTCGGCTCAGGGCCGAACGGGCTGGCCGCCGCCATCGTGCTGGCGCGTGCCGGCCGCTCGGTGGTGGTCTACGAGGCTGCGACCACCTGGGGCGGCGGTCTGCGCACCGAAGAACTGACTCTGCCGGGATTCCGCCACGACGTGTGCGCGACCTCGCTCCCGCTGGCGGCTGCGTCGCCCTTCTTTCGTGAACTCTCGCTGGACAAGTACGGGATGTCCTGGGTGCACCCGGATGCGCCGCTGGCGCACCCGTTGCACGACGGCACCGCGGTACTTCTCGAGCGGTCGGTGGAGACCACCGCTGCGGGACTCGGGGCGGACGGCACGGCCTGGCAGCGGATCTTCGGCGCTCTCGCGGCGCGGGCGGAGATGCTCGCCCACGACCTGCTCGGACCACTCCGCGTGCCGCGGCACCCGATCGCGCTCGCCCGATTCGGAGCCCTGGGTTTGCTCCCCGCCCGTACGCTGGCGCGCGCGGTCTTTACCGAGGAGCGTGCTCGGGCCCTGTTCGCCGGGCTGGCCGCGCACTCGATGCTCGCGCTCGATCAACCGGTCAGCGCGGCGATTGGTCTCGTCCTCGGGATGTACGCCCACGCCGTCGGCTGGCCGTTCGTCCGCAGTGGCGCACAGGTGCTCGCCGATGCGCTCGTCGCGTGCCTGCGGGGGGCCGGCGGTGAAATCGTGACCGGCCAACCCGTGGTGTCGCTGGACACGCTGCCCGTGGCGCGACAGGTGCTGCTCGACCTGTCGCCTTGCCAGGTGGTGGCGCTTGCCGGGGAGCGGCTGAACCCTGGTGATCGCCGTCGCCTGTGCCGTTACCGGTATGGGCCGGGGGTCTTCAAAGTCGACTGGGCGTTGGACGGTCCGATCCCCTGGCGTGCGCCGGAGTGCCGGCGGGCCGGCGTCGTGCACCTGGGCGGTACGCTGGATGAGATCGCGGCGGCCGAATGGGCGGCGACGCACGGTCGCGTACCGGAGCGGCCCTTCGTACTCCTGGCGCAGCCGTCGCTCTTCGATCCCACCCGAGCACCGGCCGGTCGGCACACGGCGTGGGCCTACTGCCACGTCCCGCACGGCTGCGGGGTGGACATGACCGAGCGCATTGAAGCGCAGGTCGAGCGCTTCGCCCCGGGGTTTCGCGATCGGATCCTGGCCCGCCACACCCGCTCTCCCCGCGAGTTCGAGGCGTATAACCCGAACTACGTGGGTGGGGACATCAACGGCGGCGTTCAGGACCTGCGTCAGCTCTTCACCCGGCCTGTGCCGCGTTGGGACCCGTACCGCACGTCCGACCCAACGCTCTTCATCTGCTCCGCGTCGACACCGCCCGGTGGGGGCGTGCACGGAATGAGTGGTTACCACGCCGCGCGCTCGGCCTTGCGCGCGGCGCGGTGAGGCGGTCTGGTCCCAACGCGTCGCGGCGTACTAGTCCTCGGGGGACCAGGTCGTCTCGGGGTCGAGCGGGTAGATCGGCCGACGCAGCCGCCGGTAGTCGAAGCGCTCAAGGCGCGGGCTGCTAATGCCGGGCGCATCGACCTCGATGACCTTGGTGGCGATCGGTTCAAAGGCGGCGCGGAAGTGCGCGGCGCTCTTCAGTACCAGGATGCGACGCTGGGTCGGCTCAATCCCGAAACAGCGGAAGAAATTGAGGTCATGGGGATGGCCGCGCAGTTCCGTGAGCTGTAGCTCGATGCCGTCCGGACCGCCGATCTCAAGCACGACCGTCTTCCCCCGGCTGGCATAGGTCCCTGCGCCCATAGGGCCAAGGATCGGGAAGCGGCCCTCATGGATGAGGCGCACGCGGCCGGTGACCTCGACTGGCTCGCCGTGGTACTTGTCGTGTTTGCCGCCGACCGAGAGCGTGACGGTCGCGCCGACGCCCGCCTCGATGCAGGCCGCCACCGCCTCCGGATCCATGATCTGAGCCACCGCAGCCGAGCGGGCATTCGCTTCCAACAGCCCGCGGAGGACGGCGGTGCCGTCCCCGGCCGTGCCGCTCGCGCCCGAGTCGGCGATATCCGCCAGGACGTAGACGCTCCCCGGTTCCCCGGCCATGGCCTCGGCGATGGCGTCCGCGATCGGGGTCGGGTGGATAGTGAAGTCGTCGCGCAGGTCCCAGCAGATACGGGCCAACTCCGTGGCGTAGCGCCGGGCGAGTGCCGGGTCACCGTCGGTCACGACGATCGTGGCGACGCCGGCGAAGGGCACGTCGGCGAAGGGGAACCCGCCCAGCACCGTTGCGGCGAGGACACCCGGCTCCTGCTCGATCTCGCGAGCGCGATCAATCGCCGTCTTGAGCGGGGACTGCCAGGTCGTCACCATCGACTGGTTCGGCGCGATGAGGGGCAGGCGGACGTGCGCCATTGTGGGCCGCGCCTCGCCACGGATAGCTGCCAGGAGGATGCGCATGGCGTGCGCGCCGGTCTCGGGCGTGTCGATGTGCGGATAGTGCTTGTAACCGACGAATGCGTCGGCTCCCGCCATCATGGCGCCGGATAGGTTGGTGTGGAGGTCCAGCGGTGCGACGATGGGCACATTCGGTCCGACGAGTTCGCGCACGGCCGCGATCAGCGGTCCCTCGCCGTCGTCCTCATCTTCGAGCGCCATCGCGCCGTGGATGCCGAGCAGGACGCCGTCGACCGGCAGCGCCGCGCGGATGCCGTCGAGGATTTCCTGCTTCAGAGTCTCGAACGCGTGGCGGGTGACCCGTCCGCCCGGCACCGCGTGGGCGTACGTGGTCGGAATCAACTCCACGCCCTGGCGCCTGGCCTCGGCAACGATGCCGCCGTAGATGGTTCCAGTCCCGTCGAGGTCCAGAATCTCCTGCCCCCGATGGATGCCGCTCGACCCGGTCTGGAAGTCCTCCAGCGTGGTCGGCTGCCACTGGAATGTGTTCGTCTCCTGCGCGATGCCTCCGGTGACGATCCGGATCGCCATCTCACCCCCGCTTCCGTCCTGTCGTGTGCCGTCGAACGGAAGCAGTATCGTGCGCGGTGGCGGATGTGGCAAGGGCGGTTCAGCGGTGCGACGTCACCCCTACCTGCCGGCACATCGGTAGCACGGGGCAAGTCGAGCAGTGCGGCCGGTCGCCGGTGCAGACATGCTTCCCGAAGGGCACCAAGAGGCGGTTGATTTCGACCCAATACCGCTCAGGAAGGTGGGCCTCCAGCGCTGCGGTCGTCTGCGCTGGTGTCCTCGTCTGGACATACCCCCAGCGGTTGGTGACGCGGTGGACATGGACATCCACGCTGATCCAGGGCTCTCCACAGGCGATCCCGAGCGCCAGGTGTGCGCACTTCGGTCCGACGCCGTTGAAGCCGAGCAGGAGCTCTCGGTCGCAAGGCAAGGTGCCGCCGTGCTCCTCGACGGTCGCCCTGGCGATGGCGTGGATCTGCCGCGCCTTGGGCTCGGCGAAGGACACCGTACGGATGAGTTCCTCAAGGTCCCCAATGGGAAGATCCGCCACGGCGGCCGGAGTCGGCGCGGCGGCGAAGAGTCGACGGGCAGTTGGGAGGGTCACCTCGTCATAGGTGCGGATCGAAAGGATGCAGGCCACGACCTGCTCGAACAGGGAGCGGTGGCCCTCGTCTGCCAGCGCGAAGAGCGCCGCCGGCGGGAAGTCGCGAACGGCCTGGCGGACGCGATCGATGGCGACGTCGATGTCGAACGGTTCTTTCATGCATTCTCCTGTCCCTTCCCCCGATCACGAGAATGGCAAGATTCGCGCCCCGGAGGGCGGGATCTCGCCGACCACCGGCGGACGACCCGGCCGTATCCGCCCTGCTGAGCCCGGCGCAGGCGGTCATGGGAACAGGCCGGGTTCGGCGGCGGCACGGCACGGGTGGTGCGCGCCGGGTGAGAGCGCACGATGCCGATTGCGTGCTGGATGGTTGCACAGTCGCGGAGCCACGGACCGGAGGTGGCTGACTGTCACCGGCCTGACTGGTACAGTTTTCGCATTGGCAGCGACAGGCGCATGGGGAGGTATCGAATGGCCAAGCGCAAGCGGAGCAAGCGGCCCGCGGAGGCGGTTCGGCGGCCGCCACCCAGGGAGCTCGACCAGGTCCGGGAACTGCTCGAGCAGCAGGACTATGCTAGTGCTCGTGAGCAGCTACTTGACCTGGCCGACCGGCCCAATCCCCACCCGATGGTCCTTCAGGCGCTGGCGTCGGTCGCTCAGGCACTCGAAGATTGGCGCAGTTATCTCCTCGCCCTGGAGTCGTGGCATCGACAGCAGCCGAACGATGCTGACGTGACCCTGGCGCTGGGCGATGCCTACATGAGGAACCTGCGCCCGGTGCTTGCCCTCCGAACCTTCGAATCCTTCCAGCAGCGCTGGCCGGATCATCCCCAGGTGCCAGAGGTTGAACAGGTCCTCATGCAGCTCCGACCGTCGGTCGACGAAATGCTTGCCGAGGCAGGTCTAAGCGGCGAGGAAGGGTTGCAGCTCGCTGCACTCCACGAAGAGATCCAGTCGCTGATGGATCAGGGGCGGACGAGCGAGGCCCGGGCGACGGCGCAGAAGTTCCTCAAGCGGTGGCCTGATTTTGTGCCGGTGCTGAACAACCTGACGCTGGTCCTGACGGTCGAGGGGGCCTATGACCAGGCGATCGCGACCGCCCGACGTGCCCTGGAGATCGATCCCGAGAACGTCCACGCACGTGGCAACCTGATCCGCGTCTTGATGATGACGGGCCAGGTGGAGAAGGCCCGGTCCGAGGCTGATCGCCTGGCGCTGGTTGAAGACGTTCGAGACGACCAGTGGCTCAAGTTGGCGGAGGCGTTCAGCTTCGTCGGGTACGACGAGCGCGTGCTCGACGTGTATGAGCGCGCGGAGGCAGCACGCGCGCTCGGCATGCCAGGGGGTGCGTACATCTGCCACCTGGCCGCGGTGGCAGCGATGAACCGCGGCGACGAGCAGCGAGCGCGGCAGTTGTGGGAACGGGCATTGAAGCTCGACCCCGGCATGCATTCCGCCCGGGAGAATCTCGCGGACTTGAGCCGGCCCGTCGGCCAGCGGCACGCGCCGTGGCCCTTCGAGTTGCGCAACTGGGTTTCCGAGCGGGTCATGGAGAACCTGTTGTCGGGCTTTACGGCGGCGGTGATCGCGGGTGACGAGGACCGTCTTGCCCGCGCAGTTCGGCGGATGCTGCGGCAGAGCCCGGAATTGAAGGCCGTGGTTCCGATCCTCCTCGAACGGGGGGACTCGGCCGGTCGGACGCTGGCGGTGCAGATCGCCGCATACTCGGAGGATCCGACTCTGCTCGAAGCGCTGCATCAGTTCGCCCTGTCCCAGCGCGGAACGGACACGCTGCGCCAGCAGGCGATCACGGCGGTGCAGGATGCCGGTCTCCTGAAACCGGGCCAGACATTCGACATGTGGATCGATGGGGAATGGACCACCGTGCAGGCGCAGGGCTTCGAGCTCCACGAGGAACCGCTCGAGGTTGCGCATGCTCCTGAGGTCGAAGCCTGGCTCGCGGAGGCTCGGGCGGCGCTCCAAGCCAGGCAGCCGGAACGGGCGGAGACACTCTTCAAGCAAGCGCTCGAGGTTGAGCCCGGGTCACCGGGCATCCGAACGTACCTGGCGCAGGCCCTCACGCTGCAGAGGCGCTTCGATGAGGCGGAGGCCCTGCTGGAGGCGGTGATGGCCGACAGCCCCGACTACATGTTTGCAACGCTTGGACTCGCGCAGGTTCGTATCGAGCAGGGGCGGTACTCCGACGCTCGCGCGATGTTGCTACCGCTGCTCAGCCGGACCCGCTACCACGTCGACGAGTACGTGGCGCTCGGGTCGCTGATGATCCATCTGTCGCTGGTTGAGCGCAAGAAAGAGGATGCACGCCGGTGGGCCGCAACCCTTGAGCGCGTCATGCCGGATCACCCCATGGTGCAGAAGCTGGCGGAACTCGCTCGACGCTGACCAGGGCGCCGCGCCGTGAGCTCATGATCACCGCACGGTGCGGCGCCCTGTTGTCGTCCGCCGGTTCCCTTACTTCGTGCCGATCCCGATGTGCACCGGGTTGGTCAGTGTGGCTGGGCCACTCCCTCCGGCCCGGGCGCGGATCAGCGTTTCGAGACGGTCGATAACCGCTTCGCGCTCCACGCTCGTGAGTTCCAGGCCGTCGATCAGGGCCGGCGCGATCGGGTTGCTCCAGATGACCCAGTCCCAGAGCTCGGCGCCGTCCTGAAACTCGGTGGCCTCGGTCACGGTGGACACCGTGACCTCAGTGAGACCGGCGTCGACCAGTTCCCGGTGGAGGCGGGCAGGGTCCTGCAACTGGAAGGGCAGTGGCGTGGGATCGGCGGGCGGGCCGGTGAAGTCGGGACGGACCGCCTGGATACCGCGGATCAGGAACGTCAAGAAGTCGATCGCATGAGGGTCGCCGTACGAGACCATCAGAACCCGCCCGCCACGGCGGGCAACCCGGGCCAGTTCGTGCACTCCCCGCGGCATGTCGGGGAAGAGCATGACGCCGAACTGGGACCCTGCCACATCGAAGCTGTCATCGTCGATCGCGAGCGCCTGACCGTCCATCACCTGCGTCTCGATGGCGAGCCCCTCACGGTGTGCCCGCTCTTGCAGGAGCGTGAGCATGACCGGGGACAGGTCCACAGCGACGACGCTCGCGCCGATTCGCGCGGCCGGAACGCTGAGCGCCCCGCTGCCGGAAGCGACGTCGAGGAAGCGCGTGCCGGGGCTCAGTCCGGCGCGACGGAGCGCCTCGGCTCCGAGTGCCATCTGCGTGCGGGTGTTGGTCCGGTCGTAGCCAGGGGCGATGCGATCCCATTCGGCTCGGGTCTGCGCGATGTCCTGGGAAACCATGGAAATGGTCCTCTCAACGTTGTTCTCAGGCAGCCGCCAGGGCCGGTTCCTCGGCAGACACAGGTGCGCGACTTCGAGCTCGTGCGGCGACCGCGTCTCCGATGCGAGCGGCATCCCGACCGACGCCATGGATCATGACGGACGATGCCGCGGAAAGGAACTCCAGCCCGACGAAGTAGAGGCCCGGTTCGCTGGGCACGATTCCCTCGTCGTGCGCGGGACGGCCATCCTGCAGCACCGGAAGGTCAATCCACGAGAAGCCCGGGTGGAAACCGGTGCACCAGATGACGTTCGCCACGTCGAGGACGCGGCCGTCTTCCAGGCGGGGGCGACCTTCCTGCACCCCACTGACTCGCGGCACGCGCATGATCCCCGCGGCCGCCAGGTCCTCGCCCTTGAGGCGGATGAGTGGTCCGCCGTGACCGGCGAGCTTCGCACGGAAGCGGCGGCCAAGGGGCGATCGGAGGGTGAGGACACGGTGGAACAGCACGCGGAGGACGAAGCGGACGAGCCCGAGCCGCGCTGCCCGCCCGTCGATCCGGAAGGGGAGTTGGCCGGTGCTCCGCCCGGAGAGCCACGTTGGGTGCTCCCGCGCGACTTCGATGGCGATCTCCGCGCCCGAGTTGCCTGCCCCGACGACGAGGACGCCACCGTTCTGGAGTTGGCCGGGGTTGCGGTAGTCGATCGAGTGTACCTGGACGATGTCCGGCGCGAGGTCGCGGGCGAACTCGGGCACACGAGGCTGCTGGTAGTTGCTCATCGCGACGACGACCTGCTCGGCATGCAACGTCCGATCGCCTGCCGTCACCACGAACCCGCTTTCGTCCCGTGAGAGCCGATCCACCCGCGTTCCAGTGCGGACCGGCAGTGCGAATCGCTGAGCGTAGGTTTCGAGGTAGTCGGCCATCTCGTCCTTGGTGATGAAGGCATGGTTCGGCGCCGGGACACGCATCCCCGGGAGTGCGTCGAACTGTGCCGGGGTGAACAGGCGGAGGGAGTCCCACCGCTTGCGCCAGGAATCGCCGACCCGCTCGTTGGCGTCGAGGATCACGAACGGCAGGCCGTGGCGAGCCAGGTGATACCCGACGGCGAGGCCCGCCTGACCACCGCCGATGACGATCGTCTGCAGCCGCTCTGGATCGCGCTGAACGGTCATGGGTCACCTCCCTGAGACATCCGACTGATGGAGCCGGGAGAGTCCTTTCGTCGTGCATGTCTCAGGGTAAGTGCGCGTTGACCTGCGCCGCATCGGGCGGGATACCCAACTCTGCGTAACGACCGCGATGGGTGATTCTATGTAGACGGGGACACGATGCCGTGTTCGTAGGCGTACGCCGTGGCTGCCGCTCGCGACGAGAGATCGAGCTTGGTGAAGATGTTGCTGATGTGGCGCGCGACCGTCTTCTCGCTGATGAACAGGTCTTCGGCGATCGCGCGATTGGTCTTGCCCTCGGCCACGAGACGGAGCACCTCCACCTCGCGCGCGGTCAGTCCCGCCGTGGGTGCGGTCGGATGCGTCCGGGACAAAGCCTCGACACGGGCCACATCGGGCGCGGCGCCGAGCTGGCTGAAGGACCAGCGCGCCGCATCCAGCTCGATCCTCGCCGTCTCTTCGTCCCCGAGCTCCCTGCAGGCGAGCGCGATCAGCACGCGGGTACGTGCGCCCTCGTACGGGGCCTCGATCTCCTGCCAGGCAGCCCAGGCTCGCCTCAGTGCGGCGAGTGCGGCCTGGGCCACGCCCTCACAGAGGAGGACTGCCCCGGCGGCGTGGGCTGCCTGGGCGTGCAGCAGGGGCGCGTCGAGAGCGCTGGCGATCTGAGCAAGCTCATCGGCGGCTAACCGCGCCGCGGCGAGGTCGTCCACGGCGAGCATGATGTCGACGTAGGCAGGGAGCAGCTCGGAGCGGGCGAGCCGGTCGCGCGTCTCGTCGACGGCGCGGCGAATCGAGGCCGCGGCGACGTCGTGTTTCCCCTGGGACAGCCGCAAGAGTGCCAGGCCCGGCTCGAGCCGTCGTCCCCACTGGCTCGCACTGAGGTAGGCTTCCTCGGCCTGAGTGAACTCACCTCGCAGCCGGTGAAGGTCGCCCTGCCGGTAGAACGCGGAGCCGGTCGCCGGGTCAGCAGGTATCCGGGCGAACCACTCCTGCGCCCGCTTCACTGCGTCCAGGGCGGCCGGCCATGCGCCGCGCACCTGGAGTATCGCCGCGCGGTAAACGAGGCACTGCCCGCGGTAGGTGATCAGCCCAGGTTGGGACTCCGCCCAGCGGGTCAGTGCTGTTGTCCAGGTGTGGGCCCTTTGGAGGTCGTAGATCTCCTGGCACGCCTCGATCACGCTGCAGTAGACGGTGCCGGTCACGAGCGGGGAAACCTCGCCGGTCGTGACGGCGACCATGACCTCATCGAGCAGCGCTGTGCCATCCGGGATCTTCCCCATCCAGAGCAGGGCCCGTGCTTCTCCCTGGCGGGCGAGGGCCACCAGATCAGGATCGCCAAAGCGCTCTCCAATCTCGGTAGCCTGGCGGAAGCGAGCGAGCGCGCCCGCAGGGTCGCCTGAGGCAGCGTGGCGGAGTGCAGCGGGGAGGAGCAGGTAGCCTCGCTCGACGCAGTCATGGGCGCCAGCGTCGAGCAGCCGCTGTGCGCGAGCGACCCAGCCATTAGCCGCGGCCACATCACGCAGGTCGAGGAGGACGAAGGCGACCCAGAAGGCGCTGCGCGCCGCTCGCACCGGGTCGCCACTCTGGAGGAACTCCCGATGGGCCCGTGCCCAGGCGTTCACACTGTGAGGAAGTTGCCCGACGAGGAAGGCGGCTATGGCAAGCCGCTCCAGGTCGCCTGCCGAGAGCGACGCCTGTTTGTCCGCGGCGGCCAGCGCGTCGTAGGCATCACTCCACGCGCGACTGCTGAAGGACTGCCGGGCCCGTTCGAGTGCGTCGGAACTTGTCATGGGCTCACCACCAGCCGGGACCGCCTGCGAGGTCGTCCGATGAGCGAGTCGCTCAGTCTCAGCGCCGCCATAGTAATGCGTGGTAATGTATGACGCAAATGGCGCACGCTATTGCCAGGATGGCGAGAATCGAGCAATAAGGACCAGTCGTGAAGCCCGAAAGCGCAACAACGCACCTTTGTGACTGGAAAGGCAATGGCTTTGACGGGATGATGGTCGGCGGCGCGGAACTGCAGCAGGGGGCAGAAACAATAAGCGGGAGGACCTGTGTCCTCCCGTTGGCTCCCCGAGAAGGATTCGAACCTTCAACCTTGCGGTTAACAGCCGCCTGCTCTACCGTTGAGCTATCGGGGAACGTCGACAGCTTCAATTGCCGCCCAGGAGTTTAGCACGGAACGGCGATGGATGCAACCGTGAACGGCCCGCGTACGCGCGCAACGCGACCGGGCAGCGACCCCTTCAGGTGGTGCGGTTCCCACGAGTCATTTGGGTCATAAGGAGGCGGGCGTTCGATGTGCCAGAGCAGACCACGGCGCCACGGCTGGTCCGGGAGAGCGAGATCGCGGTAACGTGGCCATTGCGATCCGCGTCCTGACTTGAAGCCGCCCGTAGGGACTACGGGCGAGAGCTACCGTGGAGTCCGGTGTGCTGACGAGGCGCCCAGGTGACTCGGAACGCCTGCGCCGGGGCGTGGATGGCCGCCTGGTGTTCGTGCATTTCCGCACAAATGGCGAGAGCCGTGTTAGAATGGGGCACCGGCCACGACCCGGGTCGGAGGTGCACCGGTACACTGACGGCGTGAACGGCAGGCCGAGGAGGTAGCGGGTGGAACAGGCCCAACTCCCGGGGCAGTGGGGCGTGCTCCCCTGCGACAAGCGTTTCGTGCTTGGGGTGGAGATCGCCGGTCGTGGCCAGCGCGTGGTGCTGGCCGAACCGTCGGGGCGCATCGTGGCCGAAGCCCACTCCATCGATGCCTCGGCTCCTGCGCCGGTCGTCGTGGATACGGTTCGGGGCCTAATCGACCAGGCTTGCAGTTCGATCCAGGCAGACCTCTCGGACATTGCGCGGATCGGGATCGCCTTTGGCGGACCAGTGGACGCCGCGCGCGGGGTGACGCTTTTGTCGCACCGGGCACCGGGCTTTGAAAACTTTCCCCTGGTCAACCTGCTGGAGGAGGCGGTCGGGATCCCGAGCGTGCTTGAGAACGATGCTCGGGCCGCTGCCGTAGGCGAAGCCAGCTACGGGGCAGCCCGTGGATGCGCCGATGTGGTCTACGTCCACCTGGGTGCGGGCGTCGGCGGCGGGATCATCGTCGACGGCCGCCTGGTTCACGGCGGCAGCGGGACGGCGGGCGAGATCGGGCACATGGTCGTTTCGGTCGGCGGACCGATCTGCTCCTGCGGCAAGCCCGGCCATCTGGAGGCCTATGCATCGGCTCCGGCGATCGTCAACAACTTTCGAGAACGGCTGAGAACCGCCCGGCGTGAGGTGATCGACTCATGGTCGGCGCCGGGGGCGATCACCGTCGGCGCGATCTTCCAGCGGGCACGGGCCGGGGACGAGATCGCCCGGGAGGTCGTCACCGAGACGGTGCGGGTGCTCGGGCTGGCGATCGCCAATCTGATCACCGTGTTGAACCCGGCGGCGGTGATTGTGGGTGGCCCGGTGGCCGAGGTCGGGGAGTTACTGATGGATCCTCTGGGTGCGCGGGTGCGCCAGTATTCGTACCCGGCATCGGTGCGCCGCCTGCGGCTCTCCACCGCGCAGTTCCGGGGCGACTCCGCTATCCTCGGTGCGGTTGCGCTTGCGCTGCGGGGGGACCAGGTGGGTTAGCGCCCCTGCCTTCCTCTGGTCTGTCCCTGACGCGTTGCCTGATCCACGAGAACGCATGTACACTTTGCACTTGTGGCCTTGGTGATGGGAGGAATGGCCATGTCGAGCGTGCGTCTCAGCGAGGAGCATCTCACCTATCTGTTGTTCCTGCTGCGCAACTCCGCCAAACCGATGACGACCGATGACCTCGTCCGCGCGCTGCGGGAGCGGTTGAGCCGCTAGCCAGCGCGGTCCGCCCATTTGTTTCGACGCGAGGAGAGTGGATCCGGGATGCAGACGGCAGAGGCAGCTTCCAAGCCGCAATTCGTGGGCACTGAAGACGAGCAGCGGATGGCTGAGGAGATCTTCCAGGCGCTGTCCACCATGGGCAGACTGTTCCCGCGCTCGGCGCCGATCCGCAGCCCACTCTCCGCGCTCGCCGAGTTCTACGCCTCGCGACACGGTGAGCGCTCCGCGGAGGAATGGAGTGTCGAGATCGACCGTGTCCTGTCGATGAACCCGGACGTGTTCCTGCGCGAGGAGGCGGAAGGGCGGGTGGTCTTCGCGACGACCCGGGAGGGTCGTGCTCCGGTAACGGAGGAGGAACCCGTCTCCGAGCACACGCTGGCCCAGCGCTTCCAGGAGCCGGTGCCGCTGCCCGAGCAGCCGAAAGTCTTCGAGCCGCGACGGCGGCCGGATCTCGTGGGAGACACGTTAGTCACTGAGCCTGCGGATGTGGTGATCCCCGAGATCACGGAGGAGGCCGCCGAGCCGCTTCCGGAAGAGCCGGCCGAGATTGAGGTGGAGGCAGAAGTCGAGCCGGTGCCAGCGATGGAAGCGGCGGCACTCGTCAGCGACGAGGAACTGGCGGCCCTGGACGACGCCGCGCTGGCGGAGATCATCCGTCGCGACCTGCGTCAGGATCTCTCGGTCGCCAACTTCGGTGACCAGTGGATGATGGAGGACAAGGTTCCCCGCCTGAGCCGCGGCGAGTTGCGGCGCATCCGCGAATATCTCCTGGAGCGCGGGGAGCCGCTCACCGACGAGATCCTGCTCCAGGACGTGTTGGGTCTGAATCCCTCGGCCGCCGATTACGAGCTGATGCGGTTCGCGTTGAACTTCCGGCTGTCGCGGGAGCATCGTGAGTTCGAGTTCGTCGGGACTCCTGGGCAGCGCCTGTGGAGCACGAGTGGCCTGCCCACGATCGGCACCACGAAGCGGAAGCCGAGCGAGATCGGCTCTGACTACCGCTTCTTGCTCGACTACGCGAAGGAGCCGGTCGAGGCGGCCGAGCCGGTCGTGGAGCACGTGCTCACGTTCTACGAGTATCACTACGGAGTGCTGCCCTACGACGCCAACTTCGCCGCGCTCCTCCCGCCCCCGATGCTGCCCGACCAGCGGGCGGCAGTGCTCGTCTTCGAGTCGCCGCAGACGTATGAAACGTTCTTCGTCGAGCTCCGCTACCCGACGGGGAACCGTGGCGGCTACCTGGCAGGCTTCGAGGCGTTCTTCAGCGCCAACCTGGTGCCCGGCGCTCTGATCACCATCGAGCGCAGCGAGAACGATGGCACCTACCTGATCGAGTACCTGCCGGTGTCGGGCCAGGATCGCAAGCTGCTGCAACTCGACGAGAAGAAGGGGCGCTACGTCTTCCGGCCGACGACCTTCTACTGCGCGACCCAGGACAACATGCTCCTGACCGAGAACCGGTTCCCGCGCCTGGCGAATCAGGCGCCGCTGGAGGACCGGGTCCGGCGGCGGCCGGAAGAGACGCTGGCGGCGGTCTTCGAGCGTATCGGTGAGGCCGAGGGGAGTGGCGACTCCGTCCGCTACATGGCCATGCTCGACGATCTGGTCGCGGTGGCCAACGTGGAGCGCCCGATGCCGGCCGATCTGATCCGGGACATCGTGCAGTCGCCGAGCAATCCCCAGTTCAGCGTGGATCCGGATGTCGAAGATGTTTTCTACTATCAGCCGAACCCCGCAGAATGACCCGAGTGCCGCGCGGGTGATCGAGCGGCTGCGGGCGATCGGAGGCGGTCAGCGCTCGGCCAGTGCGGTCGCCGAACTGACGGACATCAGCCGGGCCGCGGCGGTTCAAGTGCGCGCCGAGTGGCCGCAGCTCCCGCTGGATGCCCGGCGCTACCTTGTCCGGCAGATGGTCGATCTGGCCGAGGAGAACGTCGAACTCAACTTCAGCCGCATTCTGCGTGTCGCGCTGGATGACGACGACGCCGAAGTGCGCGCCGTCGCTGTCGCGGGCCTCTGGGAGGACGAGAGCAACGACTGCCTCGACGAGCTGCTGGGTATGCTCGCCCGTGAGCGGGAGCCGGCGGTGCTCGAGGCCATCGCGACCGGCCTCGGGCAGTTCGCCTGCCGCGCGAGCCTCGGCGACCTCGACGACGAGCATACGGCACAGGTTCGGAGCGCGCTCATGGATCTGCTCCACGGAGACGCGCCGTCGTGGGTCCGCCGGCGTGCCCTCGAGTCGCTCGCGTGGTTTACCGACGACGCTGAGGTAACTGCGGAGATTGCGGCTGCATACGCCTCTGAGGACCGGGAGCTGCGGGTGAGTGCGCTCTTCGGTATGGGGCGCAACCTAGATGCGTCCTGGTTGCCGCAGATCCTGGCCGAGCTGGAGAGCGACGACCCGGAGTTCCGCTACGAGGCGGCCAAGGCCGCGGGCGAGTTGGGAGATCCCCAGGCGCTCGACTCACTGCTGAACCTGATTCGCGACGAAGACCGCGAGGTGCAGACCGCTGCGATCGGCGCGCTCGGGCAGATTGGCGGTCGCGTCGCAGTGAACGTGCTGCGCCGGTTGCGTCGAGACAAGGACCCGGTGGTTCGCGAGGCCGCCGAGGACGCGCTCGTCCAGGCCTTCTATGAGTCCGACCCGCTGCGGCCCGGCGTATGAGGCCCGGTCCCCTGGCTGCACCTGGAGCTGCTACGGTGGTCGCAGGACGCGGCTCCGCTCCATCGTCCGTGGCGGTGGCCGTGTGTCCAGCGGGTCGTGACGAATCCGGCTTCCAATGCGTTGAATACTATCGAGCCGTCCTCACTATGACGGGTGGGGGCTGTCATCACGCACGCCTGCCGGTCGCGCAGCAGGGGTCGGCTCCGGGCCGTCTGTGGCGCGGCCGTTTGGCTGGGTATGATCCGGGGGGGCAGTGACACAGAGCCGCTTTTCAGACCTGATTCAGGCGCTTCCCGTGACCAGCTCCGGGGGTGACCTTGGGACGGTGGTCACGGATGTCTGCTATGACTCGCGGTTGGCTCGTCCGGGCAGCCTGTTCGTTGCAATGCGAGGCGGCTACACCGATGGGCATCGCTTCCTGGCCGACGCCCGCGCTCGCGGTGCCGTCGCCGCCCTGGTCGAGTCGTGGGAACCTGATCTCGCGAACTACCCCGCCTATGCTGCGGTACCCAACACGCGCGCGGCGCTCCCGCTGGTGGCGGCGACGTTCTTTGGTCGCCCGGCCGAGGCGCTCGGGATCATCGGGATCACCGGCACCGACGGCAAGACGACCACCTCCTATCTCGTGGATGCCATGCTGCGATCGGCCGGGTACCGGACCGGTCTGATCGGCACGATTGCCGTGCGGGTGGGGGACGAGATCGTCGACCATGACACGCGACAGACCACACCCGAGTCGCTCGACGTGCAGCGCCTGCTGGCGCAGATGCGCGAGGCGCGCGTCGATTGGGCCGTGCTGGAGGCGACGTCCCACGGCCTGGCCCTTCACCGGCTCGACGAATGCGCATTCGACGTGGGCGTTGTTACCAACATCACCCACGAGCACCTTGAGTTCCACGGCACGATCGAGGAGTACCGGCGTGCCAAGGCGCGCCTCCTGGAGCGCGTCGCCGGACGCGGCCCGCGTCCATATCCTGGCGGGGTGGTGCTGAACCGGGACGATGAGGGAGCACGCGCGATCGCGGAGGCTGCCGGGACCGCGCCGGTTCTCTGGTTCAGCGCTAAGGGAGCCCCCGCCGATCTCCAGGCCGATGATGTGCAGCTCGCGGCCGACGGCACGTCGTTCCGCCTGACGACGCCTCGCGGGTCGGTGCCGGTTCGGCTCAACCTGATCGGGGCGTACAACGTGGACAATGCCCTGGCCGCGGCAGGGGTCGGTCACTTGCTTGGGTTGAGCCCTGAGGCCATCGCCCGCGGGCTGGAGTCGCTCGCAGGCGTGCCGGGACGGATGCGCCGTGTTGATCTCGGCCAACCGTACACCGTGATCGTGGACTACGCGCACACCCCTGATTCGCTGGAGAAGTCCCTGCGGCTCCTCCGATCGCTCGTGCCCGGCCGCGTGATCGCGGTTTTTGGCAGCGCGGGTGAGCGGGACCGTGCCAAGCGCCCGCTGCAGGGAGCCGTCAGTGCCCGGCTCGCCGATTTCTCGGTGTTCACGTCAGAAGATCCGCGGTTCGAGGACCCCGATGCCATCATCGCCGAGATCGCGGCTGGAGCACGCGACGCCGGCGCGGTCGAAGGCCGGGACTACGTCTGCATCGAGGATCGGCGAGCGGCGATCCGGGCGGCGCTCGACTGGGCCCGGCCGGGGGACGGCGTTCTCCTGGCCGGGAAAGGTCACGAGCGGTGTATCATCTATGGCGCCGAACGGCGCCCGTGGGATGAAGCGCGGGAAGCGGAACTTGCGCTCCGCGAACGCGGCTATGGTTGCACCGCCGCGGGAAACGACGAGTGATGACGATGCAACGCTGGCGTCGGTTATTGCGAGCCGGACTGGTCCTGGTGGCGCTGCTGGGACTCGCCGGCATCGCCTGCGGCGCACCGGACCCACTGCTCGATGACAGGGACGCGCTTGGCGCCGCGCCCACCGGCCGAATCCTCTTCGCCCAGAATGGCGATATCCACGTGTGGGATGGGTCGACAACACAGATAACGCACGTCGGCGACGCGTCGTACCCACGTTGGTCGGGCGACGGCAGTCGGTTCGTGTTCGTCCGCACCGGCGACGCGTTCTCCGACCTCTACATTGCCAACGCCGACGGCAGCGGCATGGAGCAGTTGACCTTCTACCAGCCGCCAATCCAGCCCGGCACCGAGGCGTACATCCGGGAGGCTATGTGGGCGCTGGACCCGGTGTGGTCGCGCGCAGGTGACGCGATCGCATTTGTCAGCGACCGCAACACGCTCAAGAACTTCCTGTGGCTGATGCCTGCTCCGGGAGAGAACCCCTACCAGATACAGGCCTCAACCTACAACGGTGAGAACGTGGAGCATCCCGACTTCTCGCCCGACGGCCAGCGGATCGTGTTCGCTCAGCGCACCACTGGCGAGAACGACCTGCAGCGCTGGACGCAGCTCTGGGTCGTGGATCTCAATACTGAGCAGCTCTTCCCGCTGGTGGAGACCAACGAGGGAGCCTACGATCCCGCATGGTCGCCGGATGGTCGGTGGATCGCCTACACCGGCCGGACGGGGGCCGAGAACGACATCTGGGTGGTACCCGCCGAGGGCGGCACCCCGATACGGTTGACCAACTTCGGCAACGTGCGCGCTCCGACCTGGTCCCCTGACGGGTCCTGGATCGCCTTCCTCCAGACGGACGGTGGCTCCTTCAAGGCGGTCGCCGCCCCCTTCTCCGTGGGCGAGGACGGCACGCCGAGGCTGGGCGAGCCGCAGGAGCTGTTCAAGGGCTCCGGCATCGACGCCACCTCCGGCCTCTCCTGGGCGCCGTAACGAGCGCCGGCCCCGCGGTATGGAAACGGGGCTTCTCCTACTATCCCAGCCGCTACTCTCGTCGCCGCAAGCGACTGTGACAAGGCGATCGACGACCGCTCTGAACGAAAAGGGAGTTGTTCTCCACCTCACTGGCGCCGAGAAGCACGCGAAGTGATGCCGCCCCGACCTCGAGAGGTCAGGGCGGTTGTGGCAACCCTATCGGTCTACACGGTGATAGTGCTGGGCTCAACTCTCCGTCATGCTGAGACCGTCAGACTTTGCCATCGGTGCAGTCAGTGGCCGGGCAGCCGGGATCTCGTAGATCTGCCGCCAAGGCCGCAGCCGTTCAAACACCGCGCTGGCGGTGAGAACATCCGCGTCGGCATAACGCCGGCCGATGATCTGCATGCCCACCGGGAGCTTCCCATGGGCCATTCCCGCGGGGATCGATGCCGCCGGGTGCCCGGTGAAGTTGACGAAGTAGGTCATACACCAGCCAATCAAGGGATCGACCGGCACACCATTGATCTCGGACGGTCCGACCGTGTTGCCGTCGTCTGCGTTCTCGACCGGCAGGCACGCGAGGGTCGGCGTGATCAGCAGGTCGTACTCGTTGAGCACTCCCTGGATGGCGTCGTAGATCTCGGTGCGCATCTGCTGGTCGCGCTGGACATCGAGTGCTGTCATCCGGTAGCCCTCCTCGATCCAGCGCAGGTACTCGGGTGGAAGGTCGTCTCTGTGCTCTCCCAAGAGGTCGATTCCGCCCGCCTTCAAGCCCTCGATTCCCGCGACGTTGAGCGGGATGATGAGGCGGCACCAGAGGTCGCTTAGCTCGCGCTGGTCGCGCGTGATGCCGACGCACACCTCTTCGACCTGAGCGCCAGCCTCAGTGAAGGCCATGGCTGCCTCGTCCACGACCCTCCGAACCTCGGGATCCACCGGATACACGTCGAAGTCGGGACTGTAGGCGATTTTCCAGCCCTTCACTGAGCGGCGTAGTGCGGACATGAAGTCCACTTGCTCGTCCAAGCTGAAGGGGTCCCGCGGGTCATACCCAGCCAGCGCGCTCAGGGCGAGTGCCGCGTCCTCGACGGTGCGCGTCAGCGGGCCCTCAAAGAGGAAGGGATCGGTACCGCTGAACGCGTTCGGACGGTTGACGTACGGAACACGACCGAACGATGGCTTGTAGCCGTACACGCCACACCAGGAAGCGGGGATCCGGATGGACCCGCCGCCGTCGGTACCCTCGGCAAGCGGTAGAAGCCCGTCGGCAACGGCGGCTGCGCTGCCGCCTGATGAGCCACCACTGTTGCGCGAAAGGTCAAAGGGGTTCCGCGTCGGTCCAAACAGGTAGTTATCGCAAGTGCCTCGGAACCCCATGATCGGGCTGTTGGTTTTCCCAAGAATGATCGCTCCGGCGCGCTTGATCCGCTCGGCAAAGACGCAATGAGCATCAACGACGAAGTCCTTGAGCGCCCGGATCCCGCCGAACGTACTCTTCCAACCTGGATGGTAGTCGAAAAGATCCTTGATCGCCGTCGGGACACCATGGAGCGGGCCGAGTTCCGCCCCGGACATCACAGCTCGCTCGGCCTCCTGCGCGCGCTCCCGGGCCTCGTCGAAGGCGACGTAAACGAACGCGTTGAGACTGGGGTTCCGCTCCTCGATACGCCGGATGAATGCGTCGACCACCTCCACAGGCGATAGTTCGCGACGCCGGATCCGTGCCGCCAGGTCTGCGGCTGGAATGTAGGCCAACTCGTCGCGGTCGGGTTCGACTGCAGACGCCATCGTGCTCCCGCCCTCCATCGTTTGTCTCGGATGAGTCGATGGTCACATGATATGGAGGAACGGGATCGGATGTCAATCTGAACTACACGACTCATGCTCCTGACGACCGTATATTTCGCAATTAACTGTCTTGTCGTCCGAGGCTCGTATTCTGCTTGCCAGACGACGCTCGGAGGCACCCGTCTGGCGGTCCTTACCTGTGCGACTCTTCTCTGAAGAGTCGCAGGGGGCAACGACCAGGCTGTGCGGCTCCTCCCCCGGGGTGGCGGCGACCGACCTCGGCGAGCCGCGCCACTTCCTGGAGGTCGGCGGGCCGTCGCGTGGCAATCGGAGGTTAGGAGCGCTCGTCAAAGCCGAGATGGATCTCCTCGCGGGCGAGCAGGGCGGGAGCCCTCACTGGGCTACGAGTGGACGGCACGCAGCGCGGGAGAAGAGGTGCCGAAGCCGGGCGGCTAGGCGCCGGCCGGCTTCGGCAGGACGACGTTGATGTGGAGTTCCTTGAGTTGCTCTTCGTTGATGGGTGACGGCGCGCCCATCATGAGATCCTGCGCGCTCTGGTTCTTCGGGAAGGCGATAACCTCGCGGATGTTCTCCTCGCCTGCCAGGATCATGACCGTGCGATCGATGCCGGGCGCAATGCCGCCGTGCGGCGGCGCGCCGTACTCGAAGGCGCGCAGAAGGTGTCCGAACCGCCGCTCGATCTCCTCCTCGTCGTAGCCCATCAGCTCGAAGATCTTGTTCTGGACGTCGCGCCGGTGAATCCGGATGCTCCCGCTCCCCAGTTCCCAGCCGTCGAGGACGATGTCGTATGCCTTGGCGCGGGCGCGGCCGGGGTCGGTCTCCAGGATCTCGAGATCCTCGTCCATGGGCGAGGTGAAGGGGTGATGTGCGGCTTCCCAGCGGCCGTTCTCCTCGTCCCACTCGAAGAAGGGCATCTCGACGATCCAGCAGAACGCGTGGACGTCGGTGTTGACGAGCCCGAGCTGGTGGCCCAGCGCGACGCGCAGGCGGCCGAGCACATTGGCGGCCACGGGTGCCTGATCGGCGACGAGCAGCATCAGGTCGCCGGGCCCGGCTCCGAGACGTTCGGCCATGCCCCTGATCTCGTCCTCGGACAGGAACTTCGCGATCGGCGAGCGCGGCGTCAGGGAGCGGTCATCGCTCGCCAGCAGGCCGATCCAGACCAGGCCCTTGGCACCGAAACTCTGCGCCTGCTCGGTCAACTGGTCGATCTGGCCGCGGCTGATCCCGGCCTGGCCAGGCACGGCGATACCACGGATCACGCCGCCCGACCGTGCGGTGTTGGAGAAAACGCCGAACTCGCTGTCCGCCACCAGGTCCGTCACATCGGCGATCTCCATGCCGAAGCGAAGGTCGGGCTTGTCGGTGCCGTAGCGCAGTATCGCCTCCGCGTAGGTGAGCCGCGGGAAGGGCTTCTGCAGAATCGGCTTGGTCGCCAGCTCCTCGAACATCGCGGTGAACAGACCCTCGGTGAGGGTCAGCACGTCCTCCACGTCGACGAAGGACATCTCGAGGTCGAGCTGAGTGAACTCAGGCTGGCGGTCGGCGCGCTGGTCCTCGTCCCGGAAGCACCGGGCGATCTGGTAGTAGCGGTCCATCCCCGCGACCATGAGGAGCTGCTTGAGCTGCTGCGGCGACTGTGGCAGCGCGTAGAAGTGCCCCGGGTAGATCCGGCTGGGTACCACGTAGTCGCGCGCGCCCTCAGGTGTGCTCTTGACCAGCACCGGTGTCTCGATCTCGATGAAGTCGCGCGCGTCGAGGTAGTCGCGAATGAACTTGACCGCGCGATGCCGCAGCATCAGGTTGCGCTGCATCCTGGGCTTGCGCAGGTCGAGGTAGCGGAACTCCAGCCGCAGCGTCTCCTCGACCTCGACATCCTCGTTGATGTAGAACGGGGGCGTCTTGGCCGGGTTGAGCACCTCGATCCGGTCGGCCACGACCTCGATCGCCCCGGTCGCCATGTTGGGGTTCTCGGTGCCGGCTGGTCGGGCCGCGACGGTCCCGGTGATGGAGAGGACGTACTCGTTGCGCACCGTCTCGGCGGTCTGGTGGGCCTCATGCGAATGCTCCGGGTTGGCCACGACCTGGGTGATGCCGTAGCGGTCGCGCAGATCGAGGAAGATCAGGCCGCCATGGTCGCGGCGCCGGTTCACCCAACCCTTGAGGGTGACGGTGCGGCCGACATCGCCGGCGCGCAGTTCGCCGCAGGTGGTATAGCGGCGCTGCCCGGCGCGCTGTTGGATGTCACCCAAGTCGGTCATGCGGAGCACTCTCCCTTCAAGCATTGCGTGGCCCGGTGCGGCCGTGTGCGGCGCGCAGTCGGTATGGACGTATCAGTATAGATCATCGGGGGTGGCGGCCGTGTGCCCGCGGATCGCTGCTTCGAGCGCGAGCGTCCGCTCCCGTAGCGCCTGTTCGGCGTCGAGCCCCGCCTCGGCTGCCAGGAGCGCAGTTGCCAGGAGCGCATCGCCCAGGGTCTCGGCGGACACCGGCTCCTCTCCCGCCGCAAGCGCCCGCCAGCGACTCTGGAGCATGTCGGGATCGAACGGCAACAGTCCGGCCCTTACCGCGCGTCGGAGGACAGTCTGGGCACGCATGAGGGCCGGGAGCGCAGCCGGAATCTGGCCCAGTGGGTGCGCTGCCTCGTCAACCCCTCGCTCCGCTCGCTCAGCGCGCTTGATCTCGTCCCAGCGTTGCAGGACGTCGCTCGCGTCGGCGGCGTGGGCTTCGCCGAAAACATGCGGGTGGCGGCGCACCAGCTTCGCCGACAGGTCGCCGATGACGTCCTCCAGGGTGAATTCCCCCGCCTCCTCAGCGATCTGGGCATGCAGGTAGACCTGGAGCAGCAGGTCCCCAAGTTCCTCACGCAACGCCGCTGCGTCGTCGCGTTCAATTGCCTCCAGAACTTCGTACGCCTCCTCGATTCCCGCGCGCATCAGCGACTGGTGCGTCTGCTCGCGATCCCAGGGGCAGCCACCGGGGGCACGAAGCCGCGCCACGATCCGCTGGAGTCCCGTAGCATGCCGGGCGCTCTCGAGCGGCGACACCGGCGCGAGATAGATGGCAAGCATGTCTCCGGTGGCGTCCGCGAGACTCCCCAGCGCCGTCTCCACTGAGTGGAGTTCTCCCGTGGGTGTGTGGTTGAGAACTAGCAGTGTCGTTGAATCCGGGTAGAGACGTGCCAGCGTCTCGCACGCGGCTGCCATCACACGGGCGGGACCCGGGTTCGTCAACAGCAGCGGCTGCAGCGGCGACAGAGCCGCCTCCCCGCCACCGAAGGGCGCGTGCTCGGCAGCCAGGGCCAGGTCAAGCGTATCCAGCACCTGCACGCCCAATGCGAGGGCGGACGGGGGAAGCGCGGCGGTCGCAGCGTCGACTACGGTACTAGCGGGAATCGTGTTAACCGGGACGGCGGCTTCCTCAGCGCGCTGGAGCAGCACACGAACCGTGGCGTCGCCAACGAGTGGGTTCCCAGGGACGGCGTACACGACCGCGTCAGTCCGCGCGGCATCGAGGAGCGTGTCGATCCATCGCTCGATGACGGTCGCCAGGGGCGTGTCACTGTCAAGCAGGTCTTCGAAGGCGGGCCGGCCGGCCGGCGCCGCCTGCTGGATGACCACGGGATGATGGCGCGTGCGGAGGAAGACCTGCCCGTTCGCGAGCGCGTCCCGCGCGGCCTGGCTCAACGCCGCGGGATCGCCGGGGCCGAGGCCTACCAGCGTGATACCTGGCATGGGCGTGTTACTCCCGCCCCGGGGAGCGGCCGTTTGCGTCACCGCCAAGGCTCAGGACTGCCAGGAAGGCTTCCTGCGGGATTTCGACGCTCCCGACCATCTTCATCCGCGCCTTGCCCTCCTTCTGCTTCTCCAGCAGCTTGCGCTTGCGGGTCACGTCTCCGCCGTAACACTTGGCCAGCACGTTCTTCCGCATGGCGCGGATCGTCTCACGCGCGATCACCCGGCTGCCGATTGATGCCTGCACCGGGACATCGAACAACTGGCGCGGGATCAGCTTGCGCAGCGACTCCACCAGCGCCTTTCCGCGCTCGTACGCTGAACTGCGGTGGGTGATCAAGGACAGAGCGTCCACCGGCTGCCCGTTGACGAGGATGTCGAGCTTGACCAGATCCGACGCCCGCATGTCGGCGAGCTGGTAGTCAAGACTGGCGTATCCCTGCGTGCGTGACTTGAGCTGGTCGTAGAAGTCGACGATCAATTCCGCCAGCGGCATCTCGAAGCTGAGCTGGACGCGGTCCTCATCGAGGTAGGTCATGTCGACGAACTGACCGCGGCGGCTGGTGACCAACTCCATAATCGTGCCGATGTAGCGTGAGGGCGACATAATCGTGAGGCTCGCCCAAGGCTCTCGGATCTCCTCGATCTCTCCCGGCGACGGCATGTCGGAGGGGTTGTCCACATGGACGACCGTGCCGTCGCGCTTCAGTACCTCGTACTCAACGCTCGGCGCGGTCGCCAGAAGGTCAAGCTTGTACTCGCGCTCGAGCCGCTCCTGGATGATCTCCATGTGGAGCAGACCCAGGAAGCCGCAGCGGAAGCCGAAGCCCAGGGCGTCGGAGGACTCCGGCTCGTAGACGAGAGATGCGTCGTTGAGCTTGAGCCGCGCCAGCGCGTCGCGCAGCGCCGGGTAGTCCTCCCCGTCCACGGGGTAGAGCCCGGCGAAGACCATCGGCTTGACCGGCCGGTAGCCGGGGAGTGGCTCCGGGGCAGGGCGCTCGGCATCGGTGACGGTGTCGCCCACCTGGCAGTCGGTCACGACCTTCAGACCGGTCGCGATGTAGCCGACCTCGCCCGCGCCGAGTTCCGAGACACGGGTCATCGTCGGCCGGAAGACGCCGATTTCGAGCGCGTCGGTCTCCTTGCCGGTCGCCATCAGGCGCAGCGGCTGCTCCTCCCGCAGGATCCCGTCGACCACCTTCACGTACGCGATGACGCCCTTGTAGGGGTCGTAGTGGGAGTCGAAGATCAACGCACGAAGCGGCGCGGTGCGATCGCCGCTCGGCGGCGGGATCTTGGTCACGATGGCCTCTAGGATCTCATCGACCCCGAGGCCCGACTTGGCCGACGCGAAGATGATCTCGTCCTCCAGGAGCCCGATCACCTGCTGCAGGTCGTGGGCGACCTTCTCGGGCTGGGCGTTGGGCAGGTCGATCTTGTTGACGACTGCCACGATGGCGAGTCCGGCGTCAATCGCCAGGTGAACGTTGGCCATCGTCTGCGCCTCAATGCCCTGCGCGGCGTCCACAACGAGCAGCGCGCCCTCACAGGCGGCGAGGCTGCGGCTCACCTCGTACGAGAAGTCGACGTGGCCGGGCGTGTCGATCAGGTTGAGGGCATAGGTGATCCCGTCCTTCGCCTGATAGTCCATGCGAACGGATCGGGCCTTGATCGTGATGCCCTTTTCCCGCTCCAGATCCATCGAGTCGAGGATCTGCTCGACCATCTCTCGCTCGGTCACCGCGTGGGTGTACTCAAGGAGACGGTCAGCCAGAGTCGACTTCCCGTGATCGATATGAGCGATGATGCTGAAGTTTCGAATACGTTCTTGTTCGACCATACAGCGCGCGCCGCGACCTCCACCCCTGCGGATGCTCGAACGCCAAGTATAACCGAGCGACCGCGCCGCACGCAGCGGCTGTCATGCGCGGCGCAGGCGGGAGCGGACGCGGTCGAGGGTCTCGAAGAGCTCGGGCGCGCGCAGGTAGTAAGCGGAAACGAGGTACGTAATGCCGGTGGCGCCCAGCGTGACGACGAACATGACCATACCCGCGATGGACCGTCCGTCGGACGGGTCGGTCACCTGTGCCAGCGGGCCGGCGAAGCGCAGGGCGACGACCGCCATGATCGCCGTGGCTGCTGCTGCCTTGATCGTCGATTCGAGCAGGCCCCGGCCGAGCCCGCCGATGCGCCGGTAGAGGACGGTCAGCAGGATTGCCATCTCCACGATGGTGGTAAGTGCGATCGAGAGGGCCAGTCCCCCGTGCCCGAGGCGCGGCGCGAGATAGGCGCTGAGGGCTATGTTGGCGATGACGGTCACGATGGCGACCGTCACCGGCGTGCGGGTGTCGTGCATGGCGTAGAAGGCCCGCGTGACCGCCTCGACGACCGCGAATGCCACCAGGCCCACCGAGAAGTAGGCGAGGGCCTGGGCGACGAGCCGGGTGGACTCGTCGGAGAAGGAGCCGAACTGGAAGAGCACCTGGACGATGCTGGTGCGGAAGGCGAAGAGCCCGACCGACGCCGGGAAGGTGAGGAAGATGAGCGGGCCGAGCGCGCCGCGCAGGGTTACTTTGAGGTCGTCAAGCTGATTCAACTCATACTGGCGGGCCATCATCGGGAAGATCACGGTCGAGAGGCTAAGCGCCAGCACGCCGTGCGGCAGCATGAAGACCTGGTAGGCGTAATTGATCGCCGAGACCTTGCTCTCGCCAAGCCGGGAGGCGAAGTTCGTCATGACGATGAAGTTGATCTGGAAGGCTGCCTGGCCTACCAGACGCGGGGCCATGAGGCGAGCTACCTCGCCCAGACCCTGCACACGGCGCGAGAGCGTGGGGGAGAAGTGCATGCCGCGGCGAATGAGCCCGACGAACTGGATGCCGGCGTGTCCGGCTGCCCCGACGATGACGCCGACAGCAAGCCCGTAGACGCCCATCGTGGGTGCCAACAGCAGGGCGCCGGCGATGATGCCGAGGTTGTAGAGGATCGGCGCCACCGCAGGCAGGGTGAAGGCGTCCTGGGCCTGGAGCATCCCCTGCGCCGCGGCACCGAGCCCCAGCAGCAAGGGAGACAGGAGCAGGAGGCGGGTGATATTGACCGCCAGGTCTTGCTGCGGGGGCGCCAGTCCGGGTGCGACGATGTCTCGCATGAGCGGACCGGCGAAGAGGAACACAAGCTGCCCCACCACGAGCAGGGTGAGGACGGTGTACGTGAGCACCGCGCTGGCCAGGCGCCAGGCGCGGTCCTGCTCTCCCCGGCTGAGGAACCCGGCGAAGACCGGGATGAAAGCCGAGCCGAACGCGCCGCTCATCACGACGAGGAAGAGGAGGTCCGGAATGCGGAAGGCGGCGACGTAGGCGTCGTAGTCCCCGCTGGTGCCGAACTGCCGGGCGATCAGGATCTCGCGCAGCAGGCCGAGCACGCGGCTGACGACGAAGGCGGCGGCGACGATCGTTGCATTGGCTGCCACCGAGCGGGACGGTCGGGCTTTCTGCAGCGTGATCCGGCGTGGACGCCGGGAAGGGGTAGGCACCGGCCGCGCCCCGTGCGCGCGCCGCGGCGGGGCTGGCATCAGCGTTGCCCCGACCCCTCAGGGGACGGGGCCAGCAGCAGATCGAGGCGCTCGATCAGGTGGTCCAGTGCATCGAGTCGCCCTCGAGCGAAGGATCGAGCCTCGTATGCCTGAAATAGCTCGTGCATCGCTTCCTCGGTGCGTGGCGGGTCGATCGCAGCCGCCCCGATCCGCCGCTCAACCTCTTCGACCCGCAGGCGCTCCCGCTCGCGTGTCCGCTCCAGATCGTCGTGGAGCGCGCGCAATCGCGTGAGCAGCAGGTCCAGGTCGGGTGTCGGGTTGGACATCACCGCTCCCACGATGACACCGTGGCTCGCCCCGGTGTCCAGCCACCAACCGGGATCATTCTACCCCGTGCCGGTGGGGGTGCGGCGAGGGCATCACTCCGGCGGTTCGCCCCATACCGGCGGGCCGCCGCGGGTGATGCTGATGTGGGTCATCGATGCGCCAGGAGCGGCGCCGTGCCAGTGCCGCTCACCGGGGCCGGTGTAGATCACGTCGCCGGGCCCGACCTCGATCTCCTCGTCCTCCGTCCCGACGCGCCCCCGACCCTCAAGAATGAACAGGATCTGCTCACCGGGGTGCTCGTGCCAGTGGGTGCGCGACCCGTCCTTGAAGTGGACCACGGAGAGACTGATACCCTCCGCGCCACCGGCGAGGTAGCGCTCCAGCGTCGTCTCGCCCGTAAAGGTGGTGCCGCGCTCAACCGGTGCGGATCCCTTGCGAATCACCTGCATCGCGTTCCCCGCTCTCGATGGCGGCGAGGCGGACCTCGCCCGTCGGATCGGTGTAGGCCCATCGTAACAGAGGACGAGCGTGGTGTTGCCTGGAATTGCTGATCCTGCTAGACTTTGGTGGTTCGGCGGTGGCGCCGCCGATTGCGTGTGCGATCGAAATCCGGAGGGATGTGAGACTTGCCCAACACGAAGTCTGCGGCGAAGCGCGTCCGCGTTGCCGAGCGACGACGTATGCGGAACCGGATCTTCCGGTCGTCGGCCCGCACCTACATTCGCAAGGCCGAGCGGCTGATTGCCGCGGGTGATGCCGATGCGGCGGCGACGGCCGTGGGCGACGCGATCAGCACGCTCGACCGGGCTGCCATCAAGGGCATCATCCACAAGAACAACGCGGCGCGGCGCAAGGCGCGGCTGATGAAGAAGTTCAACGCGCTGATCCGCGGCGAGGAATAGCACCCTCACGGATCGCGGCGCAACAGCGTGTGTGCGATACGGGCTGCATCCGCGGCCCGTTTTGTCGTGCACTGAAACCGTCCCTGATTCGCTCCGTGCAGTCGCTTCCGGGCTCTACCGGCCCGCGGCCAGGCGCGCGACGGTGCCAACCAGCAGATCGGCCGCCTCTGCCTGTCCCTGCTTGGTCGCCACGTCGATCTCGCGCAGCGCGGCCAGGCCGCGCGCGATCCGCTCATACGGGAAGCGACTCGCAGTACGGCTCGCCTGCCTAAGGCGACCTTCGCTGATCCCCGTCTCAGCCGCG
This sequence comes from Sphaerobacter thermophilus DSM 20745, assembly GCF_000024985.1. Taxonomy (NCBI): domain Bacteria; kingdom Pseudomonadati; phylum Thermomicrobiota; class Thermomicrobia; order Sphaerobacterales; family Sphaerobacteraceae; genus Sphaerobacter; species Sphaerobacter thermophilus. The sequence continues at coordinate 1,342,274 of NC_013523.1, read as the reverse complement.
AGCGCGGCGGCGCTCTGCGCCTGACCGGCCGCGAGCACCGCGAAGACCTCGAACTGGGACGCGAGCTGGCCGAGAAGCATCTCAGCAGGGGTTCCGGTCGCGAGCGCGCGCTCGACCTCGCGCACCGCACCCGCCACGTCGCCTGCCACGATGGCGTCGGTCAGTCCCCAGATGTTCGTCGCTTCGGCATCGGGCACCAGCGCCCCGACGAGATCGCGCGTGATCTCCTGACTCGGTCCCGCCGCGGTTGCCAGCTTCGCCACTTCCGCGTCGAGGCGGTACAGGTCGGGGGGCACGTCATCGCGCCGCGCGACGGCACGCCAGGACGTGGGGAAGAGGGCTTCGAGGAGCTGGGCAGCCGTTTCGGCTTCGATCGTTGCGTCGTAGCGCCGGGCGCGGGTACGAACCCATTCCACCAGATCACGACCGCGCGGGACATCGTGTCGCTCGATGGTCGCGCCGGGTACCTTGGAGCGCAGCTCACGCTCGTCGGCGGGCTTGATCTCCGACTCGGCCACGATCAGGACGGTGGTTTCCGGGACCGAGGCCAGAAGGGCCAGCGCCTCGACTCGGTCAGCGCTCGTGCGGCGGCCGCGCCCGCCGCCCCCGCCGACGAGGAGGTCCCGCGCGATGACGAGGCGAGTCGCGCCGAAGAATCCGGGGGACAGGCAGGCGCTGCGCAGTTCTCCAAGGTGCTCGGCCGCCCGCTCCACAACCGTGGTGGTGATGCCAGCCGGGTCGTGCTCCGCACGCAGATGCTGGACACGCTCGTCGATCGCGAGCCGATTGGTGCCGTGGAGGATCAGGATCACCAGGCCGTCCCCCAAGAACATGAGGCATGAAAAAGGTGGGGCAAAACCCCACCTCCGCCGGGTGTAACTCGGTTTTGAACCTGCAAAGGCAGGTGGGTGCCGCAACCCCGAGCCCCACGAGGCCCGCTTAGCAGCTCCCGTCGGTTACTTCACGTTGGCTCAAAACGTTGTCGTACACGCCGAGCGGGGTGGGGCTTGACCCTACTGGATACTACCACGCTTGAGGCTCCGCTTCAAGTCTGCGCAATTGCGAGACCCGGTGCCGCATTCACCTCTCAATCGACCTGGTGTTTGGATGCCGGGATCCGGCCTCGCCGACTCAATCTGTTTCCGGTGTGGAGGACGCGCAGGTCGGCAGCGGTTCAAACTGACCCACATCCGCGAACCGGATGCGCAGGGGTGGGTGTCTGCTCCTCACCTGGCTGGTTGGCTCGACGACGAGCAGCGCGGTGCCGCGGGCGTGTCGGCCTCCGTAGAGTTGCGGTAACTTCGCCACGCTACCACTGCGGAGATCAGCCACCCACGGCCCTGTCACTCCATCCCAGGTGGTCAGGTCGCCGGCGATGCTCAAGAACTGGATGTAGTCGCCATCCGGTGCCCGAAAGACCGCCCGCGCCGCGGCCTCGCCGGGCCGCCAGACCCACAGGATCCCGCCGTCGGTCCACGCGAGGACCGACTCGGAGGCCGCCATGAACCCGAGATGACGGATCGCCGCGAGGGCCGGAGGGGGCTCCACGGGCTCGCCGGTGGTGGCATCGGCCGTCATGACGCGACCCGCCCGGTCCTCCGGGCCCGACTGATCGCGCACCTGCCAGATGATGTACGGCCACCAGAAGGTGACCGGGCTTCTCCCGACGTCCCCTGCTGCCAAGATCCGGTCACGCCGGTCGGCCAGCGAGTAGAGATGAATCTCCCGTCCACCCTCGGGGCTGGTCTGTGCCCAGGCGACCATCCCGTGATCGACGGTCGGGAACACGAAGGGACCCGGGATGGTTCGGCCGTCCTTCCGCGGCGCCTCAGCGACCGTCTGCACTTGCCCCGACTCAGCGTCCCAGGCGCGGATGCTCCAGTCTCCCCGGTCGGCTGGGTCGTGCGACTCGCTCCACACCAACCAGCGGCCGTCGAAGCTCCCGCCGGTGACCTGATCCAGATCGGGGTTGGCGAACTGGAAGATCCGAGTGTAGCCGCTCCCGTCAGTGGGGATGGCAGCCACGCCGGCCCAGTCGTCGGTATGGATCGTGGCGAAGACCAGCCGGCCGTCGCCGGACACTGTGAACGGGTTCACCCAGGCGCCGGGGATCTCGACCAGCCCCCGGTTGAGGACCCTTATTTTCGGCCAGAGTGCGGAAACGTCAATGGTGCGCGGCTGCACCTTCCGCGTGTCGCGAGCGTTGAGCGCTCGTGTCCAGGGGTGTGGCAGGCGCACGGGCGACGGTTGAGCCTTTGCGATCGGTCGCTGTTCGGTAATGATGGGGGCGCTCCTGGCTCTGGTTCGGACCGAAACACGATGACGGGGAACTGCTGGATTCGGGATCGCAACGTCGGCGCCAGCCGCGTCGGTATCTCGCCGCGCATGTTGCCGCCCGTTCGACTGCCCGTTAGAATCCGCACGACGTTCGGTGGAGGGAGGACGGCGTGCGGATCGCGGTGAGCCGGGTCATCCCGGAAGTCGGCCTCAACCTGCTCCGAGAAGCGGGCGATGTGACTGTTTGGGAGGGAGAGCTCCCACCGAGCCGCGACGAACTGGTGCGGCTGGCCGAGGGAGCCGATGGCCTGCTGACATTGCTCACCGAGCGGGTGGACGGGGATCTGCTCGACCGGCTACCGTCGGTGAGAGTCGTCAGCAATATGGCAGTCGGGTTCGACAACATCGATGTCGCCGCGTGTACGGAGCGTGGCGTCGCGGTATGCACCACGCCCGATGTGCTGACCGAGACGACGGCCGATCTGGCTTTCGGTCTCCTGCTGGCGGTGGCGCGGCGGATTCCGGAGGGACACAACGCGGTGCGCGCGGGCGCCTGGCGCACGTGGGAGCCGATGGGCTACCTGGGGCCGGATGTCCACGGTGCGACGCTGGGTATCGTCGGGCTCGGCCGGATCGGGCAAGCGGTTGCCCGACGCGCGCGTGGTTTCAATATGCGCGTCCTTTATCACGCTCCGCGGCGCCGTCCCGAGGTTGAGGAGGAGCTCGGGGCCGAGTGGCGGGAACTGGACGCCCTGCTCGCTGAGAGCGACTTTGTCAGCCTGCACGTCCCGTTGAACGAGCAGACTCGCGGGATGATCGGCCGTGAACAACTCCGGCGCATGAAGCCGAGTGCGGTGCTGATCAACACTGCCCGCGGACCTGTCGTGCAGACGGATGCCTTGCTGGAGGCGATGGAGCAAGGCTGGATCTGGGGCGCCGGGCTCGACGTGACCGACCCTGAGCCCTTGCCCGCTGATCATCCCCTGTTGCGGTACCCGCGCGTCGTGGTGACGCCGCACATTGCGAGCGCGAGCTTCACCACGCGAGCGCGGATGGCGGAACTGGCGGCGCGGAACCTGCTCGCTGTCCTGCGCGGTGAGTCGCCGCCACGCTGCCTGAATCCGGAGGTACTCACACGTGACTGAGCGTGACGCGCGCCGAGTCGTCGTCACCGGCATGGGCATTCTGAGCCCGGTCGGCAACACCCTGGACGCGGCGTGGGAGGCGCTGCTCGCTGGCCGCTCGGGCACCGGCCCGATCACCCGCTTCGACGCCGAGGGCTTCGCCAGCCGGATCGCCGGCGAAGTCCACGGTTTTGACCCGCGCGATCGTCTTGAGCCGAAGGAAGCACGGCGTACCGACCGCTTCATTCAGCTCGCGGTGGCGGCGACCCAGGACGCGCTCGCACATGCGGAGCTGGAGATCACGCCGGAGAACGCCCGGAGGGTCGGTGTGTTGCTGGGCACGGCCCTCGGCGGGATCGAGACCGCCGAGCGGGAGCTGCGGACGCTCGCCGAGCGCGGTCCGGGGCGCGTCAGCCCCTTCTTCATCCCGATGTTCCTCGCCGATATGGGCTCAGGCTACGTCTCGATCGTGACGGGCGCGAAGGGCCCGAACTTCGCCACGCTGTCGGCCTGTGCCAGCGCAGCGCACGCGTTGGGTGAGGCGGCGGAGATTATCCGGCGTGGGGAGGCCGACGTGATGCTGGCCGGCGGGGCTGAGGCGCCGATCACACCGGGATCGGTGGCGGGGTTCTGCGCCCTGGGGGCGCTCTCGACCCGGAATGACGAACCGGAGAGCGCAAGCCGCCCGTTTGACCGCACGCGCGACGGCTTCGTGATCGCCGAGGGCGCGGCTACGCTAGTGCTTGAGTCGCTCGAGCACGCGCGGAGCCGGGGGGCAACCATCCTGGCCGAGCTGACCGGCTACGGCGCGACCGGCGATGCCTGTCACATCGTGCAGCCCGACCCGGAGGGTGCCGGGGCCGCGGAGGCGATGGAGATCGCCATCGCACGGGCGGGGCTGGCGCCCCACGACATCGGCTACGTGAACGCTCACGGCACCTCGACGCCGCTCAACGACCGCCTGGAGACGCTCGCACTGAAGCGGGTGTTCGGGGAGGAGCGGGTGCCGCCCGTGAGTTCCACCAAGGCGCTGACGGGTCATCTCCTCGGCGCCGCGGGCGCAGTTGAGGCGGTCTTCACGGTGTTGGCGTTAGCGCGAGGGGTGCTCCCACCGACCTGGCACCTGCGCCATCCCGATCCCGAGTGCGACCTGGATTACGTCTGTGACGGTCCACGGAACGCCGAGGTTCGCCACGCGATCTCGAACTCCCTCGGATTTGGCGGACATAACGTCAGCCTGGTCTTCTCGCGTTACGAGGGGTAGGGTTAGCCCTTCCAGTGCGCGGCGATTCTGACGAGCGATCCTTCGACTCCGCCGCGCGCGGCTGTCGGCACCGCTCAGGGTGACAGCGCAGCATCATAGGAGCGAGGAATCGCTCGTGCCGGCACTGCCCGGTCCAGGATGGGCACCGATAGTCCTGCGCTTCCGAACGAAAACAGGGGAGCGAACCAACCGCTCCCCTGAACGTGATCATGTTTTCCGCAGGTCAATCGAGGTAGCCGCGCAGGCGGTGGCTGTAGGTGGGGTGGCGCAGCTTGCGCAGCGCCTTGGCCTCGATCTGCCTGATGCGCTCACGGGTGATCCCAAACTCGCGCCCGACCTCTTCCAGCGTGCGGAACTGGCCGTCCTCCAGCCCGAAGCGGAGGATGATGATGCGGCGCTCCCGCTCGGTGAGCTTCGAGAGCGCGTCGCTGATCTGATGCTTCAGGAGTTCCTGGGAGGCCAGCTCCAGCGGAGGCGGCATCGTGTCGTCCTCGATGAAATCACCGAGGAAGGCATCGCCCTCCTGGCCCACGGGCGCTTCGAGGGAGACGGGGTGGCGGGAGGCGTCCAGCACCTGCCGCACCTTCTCCTCAGGGATGTCCATGGCGCGCGCGACCTCTTCGAAGGTCGGTTCGCGCTCGAAGATCTGTTGCAGTCGCTGGCTGGTCTTCTTAACTCGGTTGATGGTCTCGCCGACGTGGACGGGGAGGCGGATGGTGCGGCTCTGATCGGAGATTGCGCGGGTGATCGCCTGCCTGATCCACCAGGTGGCGTAGGTGGAGAACTTGAAGCCGCGCTTGTAATCGAACTTGTCGGTGGCCTTCATCAGGCCGATGTTACCCTCCTGGATGAGGTCCAGGAAGGAGAGGCCGCGGCCGACGTACTTCTTGGCGACGCTCACCACGAGGCGGAGGTTCGCCTGGATCAGGTGTGCCCGGGCCTTCTCGCCGTCCTCCTTGTCGGCCAGGAGTTCGGCGCGCTCGGCTTCGGAGGCGTAGTCGCCGTTTGCCAGGCGCTCCTCGGCGATCTTGCCGCGCTCCATGCGCTTGGCCAGCCAGACTTCCTCCTCCATGGTGAGCAGACTCGTTTCGCCGATCTCCTGGAGGTAGAGGCGGACCGAGTCGCTGACGCTGACTGCGTCAGCAACGTCTTGGCGAGTATCGATGGTTGGTGATGCGGGAGCGGGCTGGGACGCGGTGCGCTCGGAAAGGGAGGCTGTGGTACCGTTGCCGTTGGTCGGCTCTTGGTCGAGGACTTCGATTCCCTGCTCTACCAGGGTGCTATAGAATTCGTCGAGGGACTCGACATTCTCCTCAGCGTTCGGGAATGCGGCGATGATTTCATCGGAGAGCAAGTACCCGCGATCCTTGCCCCGTGCGATCAGGCTCGCATCCATACTCTTCTTCACCACCTTCTCAAGGCGCCGAAACCGCCTGAGGGCGAGTACATTAGATAAAAAAATCCCGGGCCACTGGGGCCTGGGCACGCTGGGTCACCCAACCGAATCGAGGGTATGCACGTGGATTGTCCGTCGCATTCCGATCATGCCGCCCCTTGTTTCAACTCTTACCTACCAGTATACCCGGAAAGTTTCCGAATTGCAAGCGGGAGGGGGATGTGGTTGCCGAACGGTACATCCCGTAACCCATGCCTCGTCGTAAGCGGGGCGGCACAGGCGGATCGTCTGCCGATTCACCCAGTCGACTCCCGCGAGGGTGGCGCGCGGCGATGAGCGAGCGTGGGGAGATCATCCTGGGTGTCGACCCGGGAACAGCACTGCTGGGTTATGGGCTGGTTGTGGGGAATGACGAGCCGCTGGCGCTGGAGTACGGCGTACTCTCCACTCCGTCGTCGGAGCGCATGCCCGCGCGGCTGCTGAAGCTCTACGAAGGGTTGAGTACGCTCCTGCGTCGCCACGCGCCGGATGTCGTCGTGATCGAGGAACTGTTCTTCTCGCGCAATGTCACGACTGCCCTCTCGGTCGGCCAGGCGCGGGGTGTGGTTCTCCTTGCGGCTGCGCAGGCGGGGGTGCCGGTCGTGGAGTACAAGCCGGCCGAGGTCAAGCAGGCCGTGGCCGGGTACGGCAAGGCAGACAAGGCGCAGATGCAGGAGATGGTGCGGATCCTCCTGAACCTCGACGAGGTACCAAAGCCGGACGACGCAGCCGACGCCCTCGCCGTGGCCCTCTGCCACGCCCAGACGAGCCGGTTCCACCGCGCGGTCGAGCAGAGGTGAGCGGCGCACCGATGAGCAAGCGGGTTCGCGCGGACGAGTTGCTGGTCGCGCGGGGATTGGCCGAGACTCGCAGCCGAGCGCGGGCGATGATCATGGCGGGGGCGGTGCGCTCGGGCGACCGCGTCATCGACAAGCCGGGAACCCTCCTCCCACCCGACGCGCCACTCGACCTCCGCGAGCGTCCCCGCTTCGTCAGCCGGGGTGGCGAGAAGCTGGACTGGGCGCTGGAGCAGTTCGCCCTTGACATCCGGGACCGGATCTGCGCTGACTTTGGTGCCTCGACCGGCGGGTTCACCGACGTGCTGCTCCAACGCGGCGCGGCGCGGGTGTACGCCATCGACGTCGGCTACGGGCAACTCGACTACCGGCTGCGACAGGATCCGCGCGTGGTCGTGCTCGACCGCACCAACGTGCGGTACCTGGAGTCGCTGCCGGAGCCGATCGACATCGTGACCATCGACGTTTCCTTCATCTCACTGGCACTGGTACTGCCCGCTGCGCTGCGGGTACTCAAGCCAGACGGCTCGTGTGTGGCGCTGATCAAACCGCAGTTCGAGGCGGGGCGAGAGAAGGTCGGGAAGGGCGGGGTCGTTCGCGACCCAAGGGTCCACCGGGAGGTGCTCCGGCGGGTGCTGACCGAGGCACAGTCCCTCGGCTTCACGGTCCGAGGGCTGACGCCGTCGCCGATCCGTGGCCCGGCGGGAAACGTCGAATTCCTTGTCTGGCTGAGCCTCGAAGGCGGCGAGGAGGTCGATCCAGAGCCGCTCATCGACGTAGCGATGGCGGCCCTGAGCGGAGAGAAGGGTTAACGACGGGTCTGGGTGGTGTCGGCCGGGTCGAGCACGCCGTCCAGGAGGCGGTCCGCCAGCGTTCCCGGATCGACCTGACGTGCCAGGAGTGCCGCGCGTGCGTCCGCGAACGCCTGGTCGTGGAGCCTGGCGGTGATCCACTGGTCGAATCGCTCGCGAGCCAGGAGCACCACCTCGCGGGCGAGGCGGCGTTCGATGCGACCCCGGTGCCGTCCCGACTCCTCCAGCCAGGCGCGATGCGCGTCGATTTGGTCCACCAGCCGCGGTATGCCGGTTCCCTCGGTCGCCACCGTTTCCACGATCGGGATCTTCCAGTCGCCCTCGGGGGTCTCGCCCAGGAGCAGCATGTTGCGCAGGTCGCGAACGAGTTGCCGGGCATCGGGACGGTCGGCCTTATTGACGACCAGGATGTCGGCAATCTCCATGATCCCGGCCTTGATCGTTTGGATGCTGTCGCCAAGGCCGGGTACCTGGACCAGCAGAGTGGTATCGGCGGTCTCGGCGATGTCTACCTCGTCCTGCCCGACACCGACGGTCTCGACCAGGATGACGTCGAAGCCGTAGGCGTCGAGGAGGTGGATCGCGCCGGTCGCCGCCAGGGCCAGCCCGCCCATCTGGCCGCGCGTTGCCATGCTGCGGATGTAGACGCCCTCGTCGGCGTGGTTCTCCATCATTCTGATCCGGTCGCCGAGCGTGGCGCCGCCAGTGATGGCGCTTGAGGGATCGATGGCCAGCACCCCGACCCTGCGGTCGCGGCCGCGCAGTTCGCGGATCAGGGCGTTGGTGAGGGTGCTCTTGCCGGCACCGGGAGGGCCGGTGATGCCGACGATGTGCGCTCGACCGGTGCGGTCGAACGACTCGCGGATGGCGCGGGCGCCGAGTTCGGTACGGTTCTCGACGTGAGAGAGCAGCCGCGCCAGAGCACGCCGGTCGCCCGCCAGGAAGCGCTGGATGAGATCGCTCACGCCACGTCCTCTCGCCGTGGGGCGTTCGCGCGGATGAACTCGATCGCGTCGGGCAGCGGCGTGCCTGGTCCGAAGACCTCGGCGACTCCGGCCGCCTTCAGTCTTGGGACGTCCTCCTCGGGGATCGTGCCGCCGACGACTACCAGCACGTCGTCGATGCCCATCTTCCGTAACTCTTCCATCACCCGCGGCACGAGGGCGTTGTGGGCCCCGGAGAGGATGCTGAGGCCGATCACGTCGACATCTTCGTCGGCGGCGGCGCGGGCGATCATCTCCGGCGTCTGGAAGAGGCCGGTGTAGATCACCTCCATTCCGGCGTCGCGCAGCGCGCGGACCATGACCTTGGCTCCGCGGTCGTGGCCGTCGAGGCCGGGTTTTGCCACGAGTACCCGGATCGGGCGCGTCCGGCTGGCAGACACCTTCTCCTCCCCTCGATCAGACCACCGCCACGGGCCGGTACTCACCGTACACGGCCTTGAGGCAGTTGGTGATCTCCCCGAGCGTAGCGTAGGCGCGCACCGCGCGCAGAAGGTGCGGCATCAAGTTCTCCCCGGCGCGTGCCGCTTGCTCCAGCGCGTCGAGGGAAGCGCGCCACTCGTCCTGATCGCGCTCCCGGCGCACGCGTGCGAGGCGCTGGCGCTGGCGCTCCTCCCCCTCGGGGTCCATCGTCAGAAGCGGGATGTCCGCCGGCTCCTCGTTGCGCAGCGCATTGACGCCGATCACGATCTTGCGGCGCTCGGCTATGGCCTGTTCGTAGCGGTAGGCGCTGTCGGCGATGCGCCGCTGGAAGTAGCCGTTCTCGATGGCGGCAAGAACGCCCCCCATTTCAGCAATCTCATCGAGGATCGCCTGCACGCGCTGCTCCATCTCGCTGGTCATGGTCTCGACCAGGTAGCTGCCGGCGAGCGGGTCGACGCTGTTGGCGACGCCGCTCTCATAGGCGATGATCTGCTGTGTGCGCAGGGCGATGCGCACCGCCCAGTCGGACGGCAGCGCCAGTGCCTCGTCGAGCGAGTTGGTGTGCAACGACTGGGTTCCGCCGAGGACGGCCGCCAGCGCCTGGATCGTGGTCCGGATAATGTTGTTCTCCGGCTCCTGCGCGGTGAGGGAGCAGCCCGCGGTCTGCGTGTGGAAGCGCATCCACCAGGAGCGCGGGTTCTTCGCCCCGTAGTGCTCGCGCATCAGCCGGGCCCAGATGCGCCGCGCAGCACGGAACTTGGCAATCTCCTCGAAGAAATCGTTGTGACAGTTGAAGAAGAACGAGATCCGGGGCGCGAACTCGTCGATGTCCAGGCCACGGGCAAGTGCCGCATCCACGTAGGCCATACCGTCGGCGATGGTGAACGCCAGCTCTTCGGTAGCGGTCGCCCCCGCCTCGCGGATGTGGTACCCACTGACGCTGATGCTGTTCCACTTCGGCATCTCGCGGGAGGCGAACTCAATGGTGTCGGTCACGAGGCTCATCGACGGCTCGGGCGGGAAGATGTACTCGTTCTGGGCGGTGAACTCCTTGAGGATGTCGTTCTGAAGCGTGCCACCCAGCTTGGCTCGCGGGATGCCGCGCTTCTCGGCCGTAGCGATGTACATCGCCCAGATCGCGGCGGCCGGTCCGTTGATCGTCATCGAGGTCGTGATCTGGTCGAGTGGAATCCCGTCGAGCAGGATCTCCATGTCGGCCAGCGACGACACGGCCACGCCGCACTTGCCGAACTCGCCCTCCGCCATCGGATCGTCGGTGTCGCGACCGTAGAGCGTGGGCAGGTCGAAGGCGATGGAGAGGCCGGTCTCACCGTGGTCTAGCAGGTAGCGGAAGCGGGCGTTCGTCTCCTCTGCCGAGCCGAAGCCGGAGAACATCCGCATCGTCCAGAGCTTGCCCCGATAGAGGTTCTTGTGGATACCCCGGGTGAAGGGATATTCGCCTGGGCGACCCAGGTCTCGCTCGGGATCGAACCCTACCCGCTCCAGATCGTCTTCGGTGTAGACCTCCTTGACCGGCTCACCCGAGACGGTCGTGAAGTCCCGCTGGGCCGGATCGGGTGGCTCGCGGTATCGCTCGTCGTCGTTGACGTCGAAGTGGCGCATGGCGTGTCCCACCTCCTCGGTCCGGCGTGCGGGCCGGCCCGTCAGTAGTGAATGCCGCGGCGGAGCGGCTGCTCGGCGCGCTCGCTGGACTTGACGATTTCCATCATGGTAACCGAATCGGCGGCCTCCTTCAGGGTATCGGTAACTGTTGCCCCACTGACGACGATGTCGAGCCATGGGGCGGACTCATTCACCAAGTCCAGAATCCTGGACTCCTCTACCAGGCCCTGGCCGACCAGAGTCAGCAGCCCGTCGAGGATGAGGATGTTGGTGACGCGCTGGCGCACGTGCACCTGCGCCTCTCGTAGCGCCGCCTCGAGGCGGTCAGGCGCGATGGCCGGACCGTCCATGTCCTCCACCGTTCGCTGGGGAGGGACGGTGCCGTACTGGGTGAGCGTCACTCCGGTGAGGAAGGACACGGCGGCGACCTCGCCGCGGTCGCGCCCGCCCTTTAGGAACTCGATGATGTGCACGCGAAGGTTGTGCCCCGCTGCGCGGAGGGCGATGCCGAGCGCGGCGTCCGACGTCGCACGCTCGTGCCCCACCAGCAGCATGAGATAGCCGCGCTGCGTCGACTGTCCGTTCTTCTCTGTTGACTGACCTGCCATCGGTTTCTCCAAACCTCACTGACTGTCACTCAAGAGCCGGCGCGCGATGACGAGTCGCTGGATCTCGGAGGTCCCTTCGTAGATCACCGTCGCGCGGGCATCCCGAAAATATCGCTCGACTGCGTACTCCTCGAGGTAGCCGTAGCCGCCGTGGATCTGGACCGCCTGGTCCGTCACGAACGTCGCGGTCTCGGAGGCGAAGAGTTTGGCCTGCGAGGCCGCGAGGGTATGTGGCTGGCCCTGGTCGCGCAGGGTCGCGGCCCGCCACACGAGGAGCCGCGCCGCGTCGATCCGCGTTGCCATGTCGGCCAGCTTCCACTGGATCGCCTGGAAGTCCGCGATCGGGCGGCCGAACTGCTGGCGCTCACGGGCGTACCGCCGGGCCAGGTCAAAGGCGCCGCGGGCGATGCCGACCGCCTGGGCACCGATGCCGATGCGGCCACCGTCGAGCAACGCCATCGCGATGCCGAACCCATCACCCTCGTTGCCCAAGAGTCGCGTCGCCGGGACGCGACATTCGGTCAACGTCACCTCGGCGATCTCCGAGGCCCGCAGCCCGAGCTTGTGCTCGCGCCGGGGCACCGCCAGCCCGGGTGTGTCCCGATCGACGGCGAAGGCCGAGATACGGCGCGAGGTGCGAGCCTCCGGGTCGGTGACGGCAAAGATGATGTAGAGCCCGGCGTGGTCGCCGTGGGTCACGAAGATCTTCCGCCCGTCGAGGACGTAGTGGTCGCCGTCGCGGCGGGCACGGGTCGTGAGCGCGGCGGCGTCCGAGCCGGCACTGGGCTCGGTCAACGCGTAGGCGCCGAGGATCTCCCCGGAGGCGAGCCTCGGCAGAAGCTCGGCCTGAAGCTCGGGCTGGCCATAGGTTGCCACCGCACCGCAGACGAGGGTGTTGTGGACCGAGAGCGTGACGGATAGCGCCGGTGACCCGGCGGCGACCTCCTCGTAGACGAGCGCGGCACCCAAGGAGCCGACCGGATTCCCCCCGAACTCCTCTGGCACCATCAGGCCGCACAGTCCGAGCGTTGCGGCGGCGCGGAGTTCGTCGGCCGGAAACGCGGCCTCGCGGTCGCGATCCGCGGCCCGCGGCGTCACCGCGTCCGCCACGAACTCACGCACGGTCTCCTGGAGCAGCCGAAGCTCGTCCGGGAGGGTGAAGTCCATCGTCGCTCCCTACGGGTAGGTGTAGAATCCCTCGCCCGTCTTCCTGCCCAGTTTCCCGGCTGCGACCATCTTCCGCAGGAGCGGGCACGGGCGGTACTTGTCGTCGCCCAGGTCGCGGTGCAGCACCTCCAGGATGTCGAGGCAGACGTCGAGGCCGATCAGGTCGGCCAGCGCCAGCGGCCCCATGGGGTGGTTCATACCGAGCCGCATCACGGTGTCGATGTCCTCAGCGGTGGCGACCCCCTCCATCAGGCAGAAGATCGCTTCGTTGATCATTGGCATCAGCACGCGGTTGGAGACGAAGCCGGGAAAGTCGTTCACCGTCACCGGCGTCTTGCCCAGCCGCCTGGCAAGATCCATCACCGCGGCGTGCGTCTCGTCCGAGGTGCCCAACCCGCGGATAACCTCGACCAGTTGCATGACCGGGACCGGGTTGAAGAAGTGCATGCCGACGACCTTGTCCGGCCGGCGGGTGATCGCAGCGAGCTGGGTGATGGAGATCGACGACGTGTTGGATGCCAGGATTGTCGCGCTGGGGCTGATCTCATCCAGGCGCCGGAAAATATCCGCTTTCAGGTCCAGAACTTCGGGCACCGCCTCGATAACAAGGTCGGCCTCAGCCGCGCTGTCGACGGAGGCGTCGGTCTGGATCAGGCTCGTGGCAACGCCCGCCTCCTCCTCGGTGAGCCGTCCCTTCTCCACCTCACGGTGGAGCCGTTGCGCGATCGTCTCAAATGCGCGGTCCAGGATCGCCTGGTCGCGGTCGATCATTGTGACCGGGATACCGGCCCGAGCCACGACCTGCACGATCCCGCTCCCCATCGTCCCCGCGCCGACGACCGCGACGCGCGTGATCTCCATCGGCTTGTCCGTCCCTTCCTACCTATGCTTCCGCCAGGAGCCGGCGGGCGATGACGAGCCGTTGAATCTCCGACGTGCCCTCGCCGATCTCAGTCAGGCGGACATCGCGGTAATACCGCTCAACCGGGTACTCCGTGGTGTACCCGTATCCCCCGTGAATCTGAATCGCCTTGTGGCAGATACGCTCGGCGGCTTCCGAAGCGAAGAGCTTGGCCATCGCCGCTTCGGTGGTGTGCGGCAAGCCACGATCCTTCAGCCAGGCCGCCCGGTATACCAGCCAGCGCGCGGCCTCAAGCTGGGTCGCCATATCGGCGAGCATGAAACTGATGGCCTGGAAGTCCGCGATGCGCTGACCGAACTGCTCGCGCTCCAGCGCGTAGTCCCGGGCCGCACGCAGCGCCGCCTGGGCGATCCCGACTGACATCGCCCCGATGCCGATCCGGCCCCCGTCGAGGACCTGGAGGAATTGTCTGAAGCCCTCCCCCGGGCGGCCCAGGAGGTTGTCGACCGGAACCCGGCAGTCCTGGAAGTAGACCTGGGAGGTGACCGAGCCGTGGAGGCCCATCTTCTCCTGGTCCTGCCCGAAGCTCACACCGGGCGCGTCGGCCGGCACGATGATGTTGGAAATTCCGCGCCGCCCGGCCTCGGGGTCTGTCACGGCGGTGACGATGATCACCCCGGCGATGCTGCCGTTGGTGGTGAAGACCTTCTGGCCGTTAATCACGAACTCGTTGCCGTCGCGCACGGCGGTGGTTCGCGTGGCGCCCGCGTCGGAGCCGGCCTGCGGCTCGGTGAGTCCGAACGCGCCGAGCATCTTTCCCTCGGCCAGCGGCGTGAGGAAGCGCCGCTTCTGCTCCTCGTTGCCGAACATGAGCAGCGGCACGCAGACGAGGCCGGTGTGGGCAGCGATCGTGAGTGCGGTGGACCCGCACGCGCCGGCAAGCTCCTCGATGAGCAGGGTGAACGCGAGCCCGTCGGCTCCTACGCCGCCGTACTCCTCGGGGATCGGCACCCCGAGCAGCCCCAGTTCGGCCGCTGCGTTGATCACGTCCCAGGGGAATTCGCCGGTGCGGTCGATCTCCGCGGCGCGCGGCGCGACGACGTCGTTGGCGAACGCGCGGAAGCGCTCCCGGAAGAGTTGATGCTCGGAGTCGAGTGCGAAGTCCACGTTACACCTCCTGCCTGGAGCCTCGTTGCTCCCGGCCGTCGCTACGTTCCGGAAGTGAACCGCTGGCTGTCTACTCTCCCTTGCGCTTCGCGTCCGTCCTCTCGCTGGGCACCAGCCCGATTGTACATGTTCATCGCGGCATCGATGCCATCCTGGTACCAACTGAGCGCGGCATCGGCGGCGAGCGCGATGACCTCAGGTAGGACCCGTTCCTCCTCCGATCGAAAACGGCTGAGCACGTAGCTCACGGAGCTCCCGTGGGCCGGCCGGCCGATTCCCACCCGGAGGCGCGGCACCCGGTCGGTGCCGAGGTGCTCGATCACGGACTGTAAACCCTTGTGCCCGGCACTACTGCCACCCGGACGTAGCCGGATGCGGCCGAACGGGAGATCGAGGTCGTCATAGATGATGAGGATGCGCTCGGTGGGGACACGGTACCAGCGTGCCGCCTGGGCCACGGCGATCCCGCTGAGGTTCATGTAGGTTTGCGGCTTCTGCAGCACGATGCGGCCGGGCTCGTCGCGCGTCTCGATCAGCTCGCTGTCGAACTGGTTGCGCAACGTCCCCGGCTCCAACTTCCGTGCGAGATGGTCGACCACCATGAAGCCGATGTTGTGCCGGGTCGCCGCGTAGCGTTGTCCCGGGTTGCCGAGCCCCACGATCAACCAGGTCGGTCGCTCATTCACCAGCGAGCACCCTCCGGTAGATAGCCGCGGTCTCCCGCGCCGTTCGTTCCCAGCGGAACTGTGCCGCCCGCTCCCTGCCGCGCGCAGCCAGGTCGCGCCGCAGCGTGGCATCGTCCAGCACCCACGCCAGCACCTCCGCCCACGTTGCCGGCTCGTCCTCATCGACGAGCACCGCCGCGTCGCCCGCCACCTCAGGCAGCGCCCCGCGCTTGGCGACCACCGCCGGCAGTCCCGCCGCCATCGCCTCTGCGAGCGGCAGGCCGAACCCCTCGTCGAACGAGGGGAGGGCGAGCACGGTCGCCGTGCGATAGAGCGCGTGCAGGAGCCGGTCGCCGACCTCCGTCAGCCAGACAGCCAGTCCTGACTGCTCCAGTTCGCGGATCGCCGCCGTGCCCTCCTCCGAGCGCCAACCCGGCTGGCCGGCGACGACGAGGAGCGGGGCAAGGTCTGGCTGCCGCACGGCCAGATCCGCCACCGCCCGCGCGAGTAAGACGTGACGCTTGCGCGGCTCAACGGTGCCCACCACCAGGATCACTGGCCGATCACGGCCGAGCAGAGCGGGGGCGATCTCGGGCGCCTCCCGCGCGATCGTCTGGTTGGGCGGTTCGGACGGCTCGGCGAAGAAGGTGTCGGCCACTCCGTTGTAGACGGCGTGTACCTGGTGCGCCGGCACGCCGAGCCGCTCGATAACCTGTTCACGAACCGTGCCCGAGACAGCGATTACCGCCCGTGCCGCGTGGATCGCGCGCGGGAGTTGACCGTAGTAGCGCAGGCCGTCGGCTGCGAGCAGGGACGGGTCGGTGAGGAATGCAAGGTCGTGCACAGTCACGACCAGCGGGATGCCTGGCGCGACCGGTGGAATAAAGTCGGGGCTGTGGAGCAGGCGGGGCCTGTGGCGCAGCACTTCCAATCCGAGCGTCCAGCGCTCAAGCCGGTGGTGCGGAGGAGTTCTGACGCGGACGGTCGGCAGACCGGCCTCGATGCCGGCGCGGTTGACAAGGACGCGCACGGTCAGGTCCGGTGCCGCCGCGGGCAGGTGGGCGGCGAGTTCAGCGACATATCGCGTAATACCTCCGCGCCGATATGCTAAGATCCGGCCGTCGAGTAGGAGCACCGGCTGCCATTCCCTCTCCATGCGGCCAGCACACGTCCCAGCGATCGCGCCTCGCCGTCCGTGCCCGCTCGCGATGGTATACTACCAACCGTCAGCATCCGGACGGGCCCAGGGGCTGCGGTAGCGTCGAACGGAGAGCGTGGATGAACTTCTTTGGCATGGGGCCGATGGAGATCCTGGTGATCATGGTGATCGCCCTCATGATCTTCGGGCCGGGAAAACTGCCTGAGATCGCGCAGGGGATCGGGAAGGGCATCCGCGAGTTCCGGGCCGCAACCAGCGACCTGACGGGCGAGTTCCAGCGGACGCTCAACGAGGTCACCAGCGAGGTCACGTCGGTGGGCGACGAGGTCCGGCAGTCCGCCGCGGACGTGCACCGGACCACGACATCGGTGCTGACCGAGGCAACCCGTTTGGACCAGATCAACACGCCTCCGCCGCCCCCCGGGGCGTCGGCGCGTGTCGCCAAGGCTGTGGCCGAGGCAAAGGCCGCTGCCCCGCAGCGGATGCCGACCAAGGCCGACCCGCTTGCCGACCTGATGCCGATCGATGCGCCGCCCGCGGTTGCGTCCAACGGCCACGACACCGGGACAGGGTCCGGCGGCACGACCAGTTAGCCCCCAGCCGCCGGGCGGTCAGTACGGCTTGCAACCCAGAGATGAGCATGCCCGCGGGGTGTGGCGACGGTGTGCCAGACCCCGGGCAGGGCGGGATACGCGAGCACGTCCGTCGAAGGGGTGCCGCCCCTTACCCGATCCCCGTAGAAGAGACGGGCGAGTACTCCGACCGGCCGGCGCCATCCTTGCCAATCCGTGATCTCACCGCCGAGAACGACAACGAACCGCCCACCCGGCTCGAG
Organism: Sphaerobacter thermophilus DSM 20745; assembly: GCF_000024985.1. Lineage (NCBI taxonomy): Bacteria > Pseudomonadati > Thermomicrobiota > Thermomicrobia > Sphaerobacterales > Sphaerobacteraceae > Sphaerobacter > Sphaerobacter thermophilus. Next base: position 1,325,055 of record NC_013523.1, on the reverse strand, counting down.
GACGCGGGCCACTTCAGCGAGTGTGTCCCGCTCGAGGATGAACGGCGCCGGGAAGGTTGAGACGACCGTCGTGAATGCGGCGTCGCGGAAGGGGAGGGCTCCAGCGGCAGCGCGCACCAGCCAGCCGCGGCGAACACGCCGGCTCGCTACGCGCAGCATACTCGGCGACCGATCCACGCCAATGGCGATCGCCCTCTCGTGCAGTTCGGGGAGGAGCGCTCCGGTTCCACAGCCGAGGTCGAGGACGCGCCCTGGACCAACGAAAGGGAGGACAGCCTGGCGCCAGCGATGCCACTCGTCGCCGAACACCAGGCGGCTCAGCGGATCGTAGAACCAGGCGTGGCGGTACAGTTGGTCGAATGACCACAGTTGCAGGCGGCGGCGAATCTCGCGTGTACGGCGTTTGTCGCTCATCGGCATCGATCGCCTGTCGTGCCTGACGCGCCCCTCGGCGCCTGTGCTACCATTCGACCATGATTGAGCGCGATAACGCCGCATCGCACTCCGGCGGCAAGCAGCCCCACCACTTCGAGATCCAGGCATCGGACCCGACGACCAGGGCCCGCGTCGGTATCCTCCGGACCCGGCGCGGTGAAGTGCGCACGCCGGCGTTCATGCCCGTTGGCACCCAGGCGAGCGTCAAGTCGCTGACGCCGGATGAGGTGCGGGCGAGCGGCACCGACATCATTCTTGCGAATACCTATCACCTCATGCTCCGTCCGGGCCTGGCTGTCCTGGAAGCGGCAGGCGGCGTCCAGCGCTTCATGGCGTGGGACGGACCGATCCTCACCGACTCCGGGGGCTTTCAGGTCTTCAGCCTGGCACAGCGGCGGGAGGTGCGCGAGGAGGGCGTGACCTTCCGTTCTCACCTCGACGGAAGCCTTTGGGAACTGACCCCCGAATCGGCGATCGACCTCCAGCTCGGCTTTGGCTCGGACATCATCATGCCACTCGACGAGTTGGTCGGCTACGGGAGCGACGACGCCGCGCAGGCCGCGGCGATGGAGCGAACGCACCGCTGGCTGCGTCGTGCCATCGAGCGCTTCGCCGCGCGCCAGGCGGATGTGGCGCCCGACTCCCGCCCCATGCTCTTCGGGATCGCTCAAGGGGGCTTCGATCCGGACCGACGGCGGGAGAGCGCGAGCTTCCTGCGGGACCTGCCGCTCGACGGCTCGGCGATCGGCGGCCTCAGCGTGGGCGAGCCGAAAGAGGTCATGGCGGAGATGCTCGACGCCTCGATTGACGGTCTGCCACCCGAGCGGCCGCGCTACCTCATGGGAGTCGGATCGCCGGAGGATCTCTGGCGAGGGGTGGCCGCTGGAGTCGACATGTTCGACTGCGTCCACCCGACGCGCGTGGCGCGGCGGGGGGCGCTCTTCACCCCGGACGGGCGTGTCGACGTCACCGCAGCTCGGTTTCGAACACACTTCGGGCCGGTCGATGAGACCTGTAACTGCCCAACCTGCACGACATTCAGCGCGGCCTACCTCCACCACCTGTTCCGCGCGCGTGAACTGCTGGCTTACCGGCTGGGCACGATTCACAACCTCTGGTTCATCCAGCGGGAGATGGCGCGGATTCGGGACGCGATCGCCCGCGGGACGTTTGTGGAGGAAATGCGATCCTTCCTCGACCGCTACCGCCCGGCCGACAGCGCAGCGGCCGCGCGGCAGCGGCAGCGGCACCGAGGACTTCGTGCAGAGGCGGGAACCGCGTGAGGGTGGTCTCTGTGGAGAGGAGCTCTGAGCACGTGCCGGAGGAGAAGGCCCGTCTGCGCTGTGTCGTCGAGGGCCGCGTGCAGGGCGTCGGCTTCCGCGCTTTCGTCGTGCGTACCGCCACCGCGCTCGGGCTGAGCGGGTGGGTGCGCAACCGTGAGGACGGGCGCTCCGTTGAGACGGTAGCCGATGGCCCGGTAGAGGCGCTGGAGCGGTTCCGCGCCGCGTTGCGGGAGGGACCGCCGGGTGCTGTGGTGAACCGGATGACCTGCGAATGGTTGGAACCGGGACCGGAGTTTCAGGGGTTCACAATTCGCCGCTGATCCGGCGCCAGGTGCGCCTGGCCTGGGCGTTGCTCCTGGCCGGGTTCGTGGTGTTCCTGAGCCTGGTCGGAGCGGCCGTGCTCGGTGCGCGCTGGTATCTCGCCAACGCGACCACCTCGGAACCAGCGACGCTTCAGGTCGTGAGTGGATCGGGACTGTTGTTGCGTCCCAAGGGGCAGGACGAGTGGCGCCTTGTCACGGACGTGGTCACGGTGGAGGAGGGGGACACGATCGCTGCTGGGCAAGGAACCGTGGGCTGGTTGACCCTCTTCGACGGCGGGACGGTTGAGATCTCGGAGGAGACCGAGGTCACCATCCACCGGATGCGGACATCCCGGTTCTGGTCCACGCGGAAGGAGTTCGTGCTGGTGCCCGTGCGTGGAACCATCTACGTCGGTATGGCGCCGCACGGCGACGTCGCGGAGTCCACGTTGCGTGTGACCGCGGGCCCAGCCGAGGTGGTGATGGTGGATTCCCCGCGCACTCCAGACGCTGGTTCGTTCCTCGTCGAGGTGCAGCGCAGCTCGCGCAACGGAGGTGCCGATGAGCCGATCCTGGCCGTGCGGGTCGGCGTGTTGCGGGGGCATGCCACCGTCACCAGTGAGGCAGGCACCCGGAGCCTGGCGGCCAACGAGCAGACGATCGTGAGCGCAGGTGGGGCCTTCGGGCCGGTGACTGCTGCCGTGCGCGAGATGATCCGTAATGGTCAATTCACGCGCGGATTGGCCGAATGGGTGGAGTACCAGGACCAGGGCGGCGACGGCGGCAGCGAGTTTGGGATCGTCCAGCGTGTCCCGGTTGAGGTGTTCGGGGAGCGACACGTCGCGGTCGAATTCTCGCGTGACAGTGGGAACACTGACCACTGCGAGACGGGGATCCAGCAACAGATCGGGGTGACGCTGCGGGTCCACTCGTCCCTGCGACTGGCGGCCGACATCTGGATTGATGCGCAGTCACCGCCAGGCGGCGGGGAGATGCACACGGAGTATCCGCTGATCCTCAAGCTGACGTACGTTGATCTACAGGGGCAGCCGCGGGAGTGGTGGCATGGGTTCTACATCCAGCCGGGACCGACCCCTGAGCCCGAGGGACGAGCGACGTTGATCGAGCGGGGGGTTTGGCGGCATGTCGAGTTTGACCTCAGAAATGTCATGCCGCTACCGCGTCAGATCACGTCTCTCCTCGTGTACAGTTCGGGACATAGCTATAAGGCACGGGTCACCAATCTATCGTTGACGAGCAACGAGGCAGGCGACCCGCAGTCGAGCACCGGCCCGTCGCGGGTCAGTGACCCGGTGCGTGAAGGGATGTAGACGAGTGGCGGTCATCACCATCATCGGAACGAACTATGTCGGGGCCGTCTACGCGGCCGCCTTCGCCGACCTGGGGAATCAAGTCTACGGGGTCGATATTGACGAACGAAAGGTCCAGCTCCTGTCGGAGGGGATCAGCCCGATCTACGAGCCCGGTCTGGACGAGCTCGTGACCCGCAACCTCAAGGCAGGGCGCCTCCGCTTTACCACCTGCTATGACGAGGCCGTGCCGGTTTCTGAGTTTGTTTTCATCTGCGTCGGCACGCCGTCCTCCTTCAGCGGCGAGGCGGACATGCGTGCCGTGCGCTCGGCGGCCGAGATGATCGGCAAGACCATACGCGGGCACACCATCATCATCAACAAGAGCACCATGCCCATCGGCTCCGGGGACCTCGTCACGTCGATCATCAACCAGGTCAAGTCGCCCGACGCAACCTTTGCCGTCGTGAGCAACCCCGAATTCCTCCGCGAGGGGTCGGCGGTCCAGGATGTCTTCAATCCCAGCCGGATCGTGCTCGGGGCCGAGGACCGTGAGGCGGCCGAGCGCGTCGCAGAACTCTACAGCGCCCTCAACGCGCCGGTGCTCATCACTGACCGCCGCACCGCCGAGATGATCAAGTACGCCTCCAACGCGATCCTGGCGACCCGCATCAGCTTCATCAACGAAATCGCGCAGATCTGCGAGCAATACCAGGCGGACGTCAAGGTCGTCGCGCAGGGCATGGGCCTCGACCCGCGGATCGGCCCGCTGTTCCTCGACGCCGGTATCGGGTTCGGCGGGTCCTGCTTCCCCAAGGACGTCAAGGCGCTGTCCTACATGGCGCAAGAGGCCGGCTGCCACCCGCAACTCCTCCACGCCGTGCTGGAGATCAACCAGGATCAGCGCCGGCGCTTCGTGCACAAGCTCCAGACCATGGTGGGCGACCTCCACCAGCGGCCGATTGCGATCTGGGGACTCTCGTTCAAGCAGGACACCGACGATATCCGCGAGTCGCCAGCGATCGACGTGGTGCGCATGCTCATCCAGCGCGGGGCGATCCCTCGCTGTTACGACCCGGCGGCGATGGACAATGCCCGGGAGGTGGTCCCCGAGGCGGAGTACTTCGACGATCCCTACGAAGCCGTGCGCGGGACCGACGCGCTGCTGGTGCTGACGCCCTGGAACGAGTTCAAGCAGGCCGATCTCGGACGGGTCGCGGACTTGATGCGCCAGCCGGTTCTGCTGGACGGGCGCAACCTCTACGATCCTGCCGATGTGCGGCGACTTGGGTTCCGCTATGCCGGTGTCGGGCGCTAGCTATCAGCCCCTCTGGGATCCAGAGGCGGCCGGACCGGTGGAAGTTGGCATCGACGTCATCGAGATCGACCGCATTCAGCAGACGCTTGAGCGCTTCGGTGATCGATTCTTGCGCAGGGTTTACACCGAGCGGGAGCGGGAGCGCTACGGCCGCCGACCGGCGGAACTGGCAGCGCGCTTCGCGGCCAAGGAAGCGGTGATGAAGGCGCTGGGGACGGGTGTCCGTGGGATCCGCTGGCGCGACATCGAGGTCCTACCAAACCGCCGCGGAAAACCGATCGTCGTGCTCCACGACACGGCCGCGGCGCGGGCCGCGCATCTTGGCCTAACCCATTTCTCGATCTCACTGACACACTCGCGTAGCGTGGCGATGGCGGTCGTCGTGGCCACCAAGCGTGCGCCGATGGACGGGGAGGCGGACGGGTCGTGATCAACTTGTGCCGGGTGGAGGAGATTCGGGCGGCGGAACGTGCCGCACTGGCAGCGGGACACACGGAGGCGGACCTGATGCGCGCCGCGGGTCGTGGCGTCGCACGGGAGATCGAACGAGCGGCCGGGGGGCGCGCGGGGACCGTGCTCGTGCTGGCCGGCCCGGGCAACAACGGCGGCGACGGTCTGGTCGCCGCAGCCGCCTTGCAGGAGCGCGGTTGGCGGTGTCTGATCTGGGGCTACCGGCGCACGGACAGCGGTGGTGCTCCGATCGATGCGGCAACGGCCGACCAGTTCGTCTGGATCGAACCTAGAGCGCTCGCGGAGGCAGCGCGGGGGGCGGACGTCATCGTCGATGCGGTGTTCGGCATCGGCGGAAAAGACACCTTGCCGCCGGAGGTTGTGGACGCGTTCGCAACCGTCGCGGCCGTCCGACGTGAGCGCAGCACGCCGGTCGTCGCGCTCGACGTTCCTAGCGGCGTGGACGCGGACAGCGGGGCCGTCGCGGAGGGCGCGCTGGCGGCCGACATGACGGTCACGGTGGGCCTACCGAAGATCGGGCTCTACCGTGCGCCGGCACTGCGCTACACGGGGATTCTTCGGCTGATCGACATCGGGCTGCCCGCGCCCGACATATCCCGTGAAGCCCCACAACTCATCACCGAGCAGGACGTGCGCGCCTGGTTGCCTCGTCGGCATGCGGACACGCATAAGCGCGAGGTAGGGACGCTCCTCGTCGTCGGCGGGGCTCCGACCTACTATGGGGCTCCGCGTCTGACCGCGGCAGCCGGCGCAAGGGTCGGGGCCGGGCTGGTGACACTGGCCGTCCCACGGTCGCTGATCGCCCCGATCGCCACCGCGCTTCCCGAGGTGACGTTCCTTCCGCTCCCGGAGGGGGAGATCGGCGGCGCCGGCGCGCGCATGGCGCGCATGATCCACGAGCAGATCGATCGCTATCAGGCACTCGTGGTGGGCCCTGGGCTCGGTCAGGACTCGCCTGTCGACGAATTCCTGAACGCCCTCTTCCGAGTGCGGACGGTCGCGGCAGGCATCGGGTTCGGCGCGAGCACCGTGGCCGAGGAGGCCCAGGAGTTCCGTGCCCAGGCAGTGCTGGACGCCGACGCGCTCAACTGGCTGGCGAAGCAGTCTGAGTGGCCCGACCGGTTGCGCTCGGCTCAACTCGTTCTGACGCCACACCCCGGTGAACTGAGCCGTCTGCTCGACACCGAGGTCGATGAGATCGTCGCCGACCCTTGGTCCGCGGCGCGCGAGGCGGCTGAGCGGTTCGGGCAGGTGGTCGTGCTGAAGCATGGCCACACGGTGGTGGCCAGCCCCGACGGCACGCTCCTGGTGGCTCCACAGGCTCTCCCGGCGCTGGCCTCGGCCGGAACCGGTGACGTACTGGCCGGGATGATCGGCGGGCTGATGGCCCAGGGCGTCCCGTCGCGCGAAGCCGCAGCGGCTGGGGTCTACCTGGGGGGCGAGGCGGCAATCCTGGCGATGGAGCGCGTCGGTACGCTCGGGCTCGTCGCCAGCGACCTGATCGATGCGCTTCCGCGCGCGCTGGCAGCGCTGTATGACGCGCGGTGGGGAAGGATCGGCGGATGACGATCGACAGATCGATCCAGGAAATCATGACGCGGGATGTGGTCGCGGTCACGGTAGCGACCCCGGTATCCGACGTGGCCCGCCTGCTCTGGAAGCACAAGCTGACCGGCGTGCCCGTCCTCGAGGGGCGGCGCGTGGTCGGCGTCGTGACCGAGTACGACTTAATCGCACGCCAGTCCGAGTGGGACGCGCCGCTCTACGTGGTGTTCCTTGATGCGTTCCTCCGCGTGCCGGGGACGGGTGACGAAGAGCAGCTCCGTCGCATCCTGGCGACCACCGCCGGGCAGTTGATGTCGGCCCCCGCCATCACGCTGACGCCTGACGCCACCGTGCAGGACGCGGCGACGCTGATGTACGAGCGGCGGGTGAACCCAGTCCCCATCGTGGACGACGCCGGTGAGTTGGTCGGTATCGTCAGCCGTTCCGACATCGTGCGGCTGATGGCGAGCGAGGAATCCAGCCTGCGCGGCGACTAACGGTCTGGCGAGCGCGCTGCACACGACATATCCCATCTGATCCAAGTGGCCCTGCCTGAGACCCTCGACTCCATGGTTTGTGCTCGGGGAAAACCGGGCACGGACCATTGCGCCGGATCCTCTCATGACCCGCGCCGGATCGGGAGATCCTTCACGCCGCCTCAGCCCGGCCACAGACGGCGTGCTCGATCGCTCCGCGACTTGGTCGGTTGATCCCGCCCAGTTGAATGCGGGACCGACACGCAGCATGCGTTCGACGGGGCGCATCCCAGGTGATGGGTGAGGGGCGGGTTGGAGGGTTTGGAGAGGGGCGGTCCGTTGTAGGCAAGAAACCCCGGGAGGCGCCGCGGACGGGCTCATTCCGTACCGGGGCGCTCCCGGGCGGAATCAGTGGAGTCGTAGGGTTACGCCTCGGACCCCATGGTCTCCATGCTGCGTCGCAGGTTCTCGACGTCGGCGCGGACGACGAACGTGCGCCCCGACATCTCGTCGCGCACGTAACCGAGCGTCCGGTCGTCCATCCACCGGTAGATGGTGGGGCGGGTGACGCCGAGCTGCTGTGCCGCACTGCCGATGCTGACCAGCTCGGTCGGCTCGTACGCGCGGAACTTGGCCATCGAGATCATCCGGCCCAGATCGGTCTCCCAGAAGCTCCGGGGCACCGTGTAGTCTTCGGCCGCCGGCGGCCAGAAGAGGATCTGGAGCACAGAGTCGATGGCTTCGAGCACGCGCTCCTTTGCCTCGCGCACCTCGCCGCGGGCGAGGGCCGCCAGTCGGGCCAGGTCCTGACCGAGGGGACCCTCGCGTAGCTGCTCGATAGTGAGCGGTTGGATCGCCTGGGGATAGAGGCGAGACATGAGCCGATACTGGTTGCTATAGACGACCCGCAACCACTTGTCGATCGTTTCCTGGAAATCTAGCGCCTCGTCCACGTCCGCTCCCTCTCGGCCAGTGGCCGCTCTGCACCCTCTCGCTGTACGTACCTATTGTACGCTCAGTCCTGGGCTCGGTCAACATTTCCTTGATCAGATCGTCATCTTCCAGGACGGATGGGGCCCACCTTGCGGAGTCCTCCAATCGGTGTGACTCCAAGGCACGCAGCGCGGTGAGCGTGGCCATTCGCGCACCCGTGATATAGTTGGCTGATGTGACCTTTGCGGGAGCGTGGGACCGTTCATGGCTATTCTCCAGCGCATTCTGGCGTATCTGCGGCCCTACTGGCGACGGGTGACCGTTGCCTATGTGGCGCTGCTCATCGGGACCGCCATGCAGCTCGCCGTCCCGCGTCTCGTCGAGTACGTGATCGACAGCGGGCTGGTCGCTGCCGACCTGCGCGTCGTGACGCTCGGTGCGGTCGCCATCGTCGCCGCTGGACTGCTGCAGGGCGCCTTCACGTTCGTTCGGAGCTACCTCTTCACGTTCCTGGCGGAGCAGGTCGCCTTTGACATCCGCAACGATCTCTACCGGCACCTCCAGGCGCTCCCGTTCTCGTTCTTCGACCGGGCGCACACGGGCCAGTTGATGTCGCGGGCGACCGAGGACGTCAACTCAATTCGGCGCTTCCTCATGTTCTCGCTGCGCTCCCTGGTGCAGTCGGCGGGGATGCTGATCGTAGTGTCGATCATCCTCTTCGCAACGCACTGGCGCCTCGCGCTGCTCTCCCTGAGCGTGATGCCGCTCCTCGCCTGGACCGCGATCCACTTCGGCCGAACGATCCGGCCGATGTTCCTGGCCGTTCAGCAGCAGTTCGGCGTGATGACCAACGTGCTCCAGGAGAACCTCGCGGGCGCACGGGTCGTGCGTGCGTTCGCGCGCGAGGAGGACGAACGCGCGAAGTTCGACCAGGCCATCCAGCGGCTCTACGAGCGGAGCATGGACACCGTGCGGCGCTCCGCGTTCTATTTCCCCCTGATGACGCTCCTCTCGAGCCTTGGGTTGGCGCTCATCCTGTGGTACGGAGGCCGACAGGTCGCGCTGGGCAACCTGTCGATCGGGAAGCTGACCGCCTTCTACTTCTACCTGGCCATGCTCAGCCAGCCGATCCGACTCCTCGGCTGGGTCGTGAACAGCCTCGCCCGAGCTTTAGCCTCCGGCGAACGCATCTTTGAGGTACTCGACACCCGGCCGGCCATCGCGTCCCCGCCGAACGCGGTGCGGTTGACTCCAATCGAGGGACATGTCTCGTTCGAGCATGTCTGGGTGCGCTACCCGGGCGCCAATGAGGATGCGCTCGCCGACGTGACCTTCACCGCCGAGCCAGGCCAGCGGATCGCGCTCCTGGGCAAGCCGGGGTCGGGAAAGAGCACACTCACAGCGCTGATTCCCCGCTTCTACGACGTCACCGCCGGGGCGGTGTGCATCGACGGCGTCGACGTTCGTGACCTGGACCTTGAAGTGCTCCGGCGACAGGTGGGTGTCGTGTTGCAGGACACCTTCCTCTTCGGGGTCTCGATCCGGGAGAACATCGCGTACGGGCGACCGGACGCGACCGACGAGGAGATCGAGGCTGCGGCTCGCGCCGCGCAGGCGCACGACTTCATCACCGCCTTGCCGCAGGGCTACGACACGGTCGTCGGCGAGCGCGGCGTCTCGTTGTCCGGCGGGCAGAAACAGCGGGTGGCCCTGGCTCGGGCGCTCGTCATGGATCCACGCATCTTGATCCTCGATGATGCGACGTCCAACGTGGACACCGAGACGGAGCACACCATCCAACGCGCGCTCGACGAGTTGATGGTAGGTCGCACGACATTCATCATTGCCCACCGGCTGGTGACGCTGAAGCGCGCCGACCTGATTCTGGTGTTTGACCGGGGGCGAATCGTCGAGCGCGGGACGCACGAGACGCTGCTGCGCAACGGCGGGCTCTACGCCGAGATCTATGATCTCCAGCTTCGGGATCAGGAGGACCTGGCTGAGGTCGCGGACTGACGTCCGGGACTCAGCCCGAGACGACGATGTGGCACTTTAGCGGGAACGCCGACGATCTCCTTGGCAAGGCTTACGACAGCCGGGTCGCGCGCCGGTTGCTCAGCCGGGTCACGCCTTACCGGTGGCGACTGGCGCTGACGGTCGCCTGCATGCTCGCCGCGGCGGGTGCCGATCTCGCCCTGCCCTACCTCTTCGGGCTCGGCCTTGACGTAATCAACCCGGGTTCGGGCCGCACGTTCGCCGGTCGCACCGGGATGCCTGCCCTGAACCTGCTCGCGCTCGTCTTCGTGGTCGTCATCGGCCTGCGTTTCGCCACCTATGCCGGGCAGCTCTATCTGACCTCCTGGGTCGGCCAGCGCCTTGTGTATGACCTCCGGTCGAGCCTCTTCGCGCACCTGCAGCGCCTGAGTATCCGCTACATCGACAAGCGGGGCGTCGGGTCGATCATGTCCCGGGTGCAGAACGACGTCAGCGTGATCAACGACCTCTTCACCGACGGGCTGGTCGGGATCCTGATGGACCTGGTCATCCTGTTCGGCATCGTGGCCGTGATGCTGGCCACGAACTGGCGCCTGGCGCTCCTGACGCTCGCCGTGATGCCGCTACTGATCGTGACGGTGATCTGGTGGCGCCGGCGCGCCATCGCGGCTTACCGTGCAACCCGGATCGCCATCGCCCGGGTGAACGCGAACCTGGCCGAGAGCATCGCTGGCATGCGCGTGGTCCAGGCCTTCGCCCGCGAACTCCGGAACATGGAGCGTTTCCGGTCAGTCAACCAGGAGAACCTGGACGCGAGCCTGTGGGCCGCCCGCCTGTCGGCCATCCTCTTCCCGGTGGTGCAGGTGTCGCAGGCGCTTGCGACCGCGCTCGTGCTCTATGTCGGTGGGCGGATCGTCCTGGGTGGTTCCGCCTTCACGATCGGGGAGCTGTTCACGTTCGTGGCCTACATCTCCCGCTTCTACGAGCCGATCAGTGACCTTAGCCAGCGCTACAACGTCATGCAGGCGGCGATGGTGGCGGGCGAGCGGATCTTCGATCTGGAGGACGTGCAGCCAGAGGTGGAAGACGCACCAGACGCCGTGGAGCTACCGCGCGTGCGTGGCGCCATCGACTACGACCACGTCGTCTTTGGCTACGAGTCGACACCTGTGCTGCACGGCATCGACCTTCACGTGGCACCGGGTGAGTCAATCGCGCTGGTGGGCGAGACCGGGGCCGGCAAGAGTTCGATGATCAACCTTCTGGCACGCTTCTACGACGTTTGGGAGGGGAGCGTGCGCATCGACGGGTACGACGTGCGTGACGTCACCCAACGGTCGCTCCGGTCGCAACTCGGAATCGTGCTGCAGGACACCTTCCTGTTCGACGGCACCGTGCGCGAGAACATCGCCTACGGCCGGCCCGACGCGACCGATGACGAGATCGAGGCAGCGGCACGGGCGGTCGGCGCCCACGACTTCATCGTGCGTCTGCCCCAGGGTTACGACACACCGGTGCACGAACGGGGCGCGACGCTGTCGGTTGGGCAGCGCCAGCTCATCGCGTTCGCTCGCGCGCTCCTCGCCGACCCGCGGATCATCATCCTCGACGAAGCGACGTCGAGCGTGGACACGACGACGGAGCTGCAGATCCAGCGAGCGCTGCGGACCCTCCTGGAAGGCCGCACGGCGATCATGATCGCCCACCGACTGTCCACGGTGAAGCAGGCGTCGAGGGTGGTGGTTCTGGATCAGGGCCGGATCGTCGAGATGGGCAACCACGCCGAGCTGCTCGAGCGTCGCGGGGCCTACTACAAGCTCTATACGATGCAGTTCCGCGGCCAGGAGGCGCACGCCGCCGACTAGTCATCGCGGGACGGGCGGACAGCCCTAGGGGAGCAGGAAACCGAGCTGCCGCGGCCGCTGTAGTGCGCTGGGCGCGTCCCAGACGAACGGGCGGTGTCGTGGCATCGGTTGAACTCGCGGACCGCCCAGACCGGTGCCGAGCCGCTGGACCACTGTCTGTTCGGCCAGCTTCGGCCGGTTGTTGTTCTCCGAGAGGTGCGCCAGCCAGATGTCCACTGTTGTGGACCCGAGGGTGTCAGCCAGGAAGTCGCCGCACTCGGCGTTGCTGAGGTGGCCGTGGCCGCTCCGGATACGGCGCTTCAGCCGGGCAGGGTAGGGACCGCGCTCGAGCATCTCCACGTCGTAGTTTGCTTCCAGGATGACCAGGTGCGCCTGCGCGACGGGGTCGCGGACCAGGGCGGCAGTGCTGCCCAGGTCGGTGAAGATCGCGGCTCGCACGGTGCCGTCATCGACGTAGAACCCTACCGGCTCGGCCGCATCGTGGGGGACAGAAATCGGGGTGATAGTCAGCGAGCCGATCCGGCAGGAGTGCTCAGGCACTAACCGCTCCCATCGGTCTGACGGTGCGATATCCAGGGCGCGCATCGTGCCGCTGGTGGCGAAGATCGGACAGCGCTGGTAGCGGACCAGCCGCGGCAGTGCACTGATGTGGTCGTGGTGCTCGTGGGAGACCAGGATGGCGTCGAGCCCGTCGTCAGGGACGCCGGCGGCGGCCAGCCCGGCACGCAGGCGGCGCACTGGGATGCCTGCATCGATCAGCACGCTCGTGGTGCCCGCAGGACCCTCCGTCTGGATCAGCAGGGCGTTCCCGCTGCTACCGCTCCCGAACGACGTGACTCGCAACTCGCCGTTACCCTTCGATGCTGGTGCGTATTGCGTACTGCGCATTGCGTGTGCCGTGTCCCGTGATACCCGAGGCGTGATGTGTAGCACTCTTTGGGCATCTCAGCCGTTCCCGGGATACCCGGTACGCAAGACCGAACACGCAACACGCAACACGCAACACTAACCAAAGATCGCCCGGCCGACCCGGATGATCGTCGCGCCCTCCTCGATCGCCACCTCGTAGTCGTTGGTCATGCCCATCGACAGCTCCGGTAGCGCGATTCCGGTCGCCTCCTGGAGCTGGTCGCGGAGCGAACGCAGCGCCGCGAAGACGGGGCGCGTCTCCTCGGGATCGTCGACGAGCGGCGCGATAGTCATCAGCCCGCGAACGTGCAGGTTGGGCTGCGCGGCGGCGTGGCGCAGCAGCGCCTCCGCTTCTTCGGGAGCGCAGCCGTGCTTCTGCTCCTCCCGTGCAACGTTGACCTGCAGCAGGATGTCTTGACGCTTCCCCTCGCGCTCGGCGCGGCGCTGCAAGGCGTCGACCAGTCCTGGGCGATCAACCGAGTGGATCAGCGAGAAGAGGCGCACGGCGTCTCGCGCCTTGTTCGTCTGCAAGTGGCCGATGAGGTGCAGGGTGGCGCCTTCCTCCAGGACCGCCGTGAAGAGGGTGGACACTTTCTTGGCCGCGTCCTGGACCCGGTTCTCGCCGAAGTCGCGCAGTCCCGCGGCCCATGCTGCTTCGACCGTGGCATTCGCGTCAGGAGGGAGCGTCTTGGTCACCCCGACGATGCGGATACTGGCCGGGTCGCGTCCCGCGCGCTCGGCCGCGGCACGCACGAGTTCCTGTACCCGGGCCACCTTCTCGGCAACGGTCGCCGTGTCTGTCCCCCCAATCACCATTGAATCCCTGCTCCTTGCTCTGCTCCCTGCGGCACGAGCGCGATCACTGCCGCGAAGCTCGCAGGCGGCGCTCCCGTCGCGCGGCGGGAACGATGGGAGAAGAACCGGTCTGCGTTGCAGCGGGTGCATACGCCAGACACTTCGATCTGCTCGGCTGGGACGCCAGCCGCAATGAGAGCAGACCGGTTGGAGTGCCACAGGTCGAAGATCGTACGGTTGTCGACCCGACGGACGGCGTGCCCGTCCGGATCGAGGCCGGTCGCTCGCCACGCCTCGATCACCTCGTCGCCGACCTCGTAGCAGCACGGCCCGATCGAAGGCCCCAACCCTGCGATCAGGTCGCGGGGGTCGCAGCCCAGCCGTTCCTGCATTGTCCGCACCGTAGCCCCGACCACATCGGCCACCGTGCCGCGCCAGCCGGCATGGATCGCTGCCACCGCGCCGCGCTTTGGGTCGTGCAGTAAGATCGGCACGCAGTCGGCGCAGAAGGCGACCACCGGGATCCCCGGCTCGGCGGTGACGAACGCATCTCGACCCTGAATCCAAGTGCCCGGCGGGAAGGTGTCGTCGCCAATTTCCGGCCCGTGGCCGTTCCGCGAGACGAGCGCGACCTGAGCGCCGTGCACCTGTCGTCCGTAGGTCCAGCATGCCGCGTCCACGCCGATGGCGGCCGACCATGCTGCCCGGTTCGCCGTGACGATCGCGGGGTCGAGACCGGGCCGGTTCGTCACCGTCCCCTCGGCTGGGAGTTGTGAAGTCCGCCCGGTGATTCCGTGCCGCACCATGGCTGGGTCAAAGCACCTGAACCGGAAGACCGATAACGTCTGAGATCCGACCTCCACCGCTAGCGCCCCGTCGCCGTGTCAATGATCATCAAATCGACCACCCGCTCCACCGGCGCCCAGTCGTCGGTGAAGACTAGCCGCGGGTCCGTCGAGGTCCATTCGCGGATATTCCCCGTCTCCAGGCTGATCTCGCCGACGGTCCGGATTAACCCCGGCGGCAGGCGTTCGATGTTCTCGGCGAAGTTGGCGATATCGGTGGGCTGGTTGGTGCCGATCACCATGCTGTTCGCGAAGCGCCCGACATCGATGATGTAGACGTTCGGGTAGACCGACTTCATGGTCGAGGCGATCACATCAACCAGTCGAAAGTCGGTCGCGGTACGCCCGGCATTGACCACCGCGACGCCATTGGGCGTGAGATGGTCACGCACCTCCTGGAAGAACTCCCGGGTTGTCAGGTGGAAGGGGATGTACGGCTGGTGGTAGGCGTCGATGCCGATCACATCGTACTTGCGATCGGTGGAGGCCAGGAAATAGCGTCCGTCCTGGACGAACACGTTCAGGTTGGGCTCGTTCATGTCGAAGTACTCGCGACCGACCTTGACGATATCCGGGTCGATCTCCACCCCGTCGATCGGGATCGGCCCGTAGGCCGCGGTGACCTGCTTGGGCACCGTGCCGGCCGCAAGACCGATCAACGCCATGCTGCGGACGTCGCTGGGACTGGTATCCGGGTTGAAGTAGGGTGCAACCATGAAGTAGTCCCAGGGCCCGCCGGTCAACGGGCGCTCCGGGTCGTAGATCGAGTGGATCGCGTGGCCCTCGTTCAGTGACAGGTAGTGAGCGGTCCCGTTCCGGACGACCTGGATGTAGTTGTACTGGGATTCGTCCTCGTAGACGATCTCCCCGTACTCCGGCGGTCGGATCGAGCTCGTCTCCCAGAGCGCGGCGACGGTCAGGACGATCAGGGCCAGCAGGAGCGCGCCGAGTGCCATCACACGGGCCCGCAGGAGCAACAGCCCAAGGACCGAAGTGCCGATCAGGATCAGGGAGAAGGTGTAGAAGGTCTTGTACGTGCCGACCCAGGGGATCAACAGGAGAACCGGCAGGAAACTCCCGATGATGCTCCCGACCGTCGAGAGCGCATAGAGTGACCCGGCGGTATTCCCGGCAGAGGTGACGCTGAGCAGGCGCAGGCGGATGGCAAAGGGCGATACGAAGCCGAGCAGGGTCACCGGCACGGCGAACAGGAGGATGACTCCGAGCAAGGATCCGTAGAAGGCCCCGACCGCGAGGTCCTGGAAGGCCACAAGCGAGCGCTCGAGAATCGGGCGGGACATGAACGGGATCAGGCCCGTCGCAAAGCCGGCCACGGCGGTGATGGCGAAGAGCAGGGTCGCTCTCGGCCACCGGTCGGCCACCCGGCCCCCGAAGTAGTACCCGATCGAGAGGTACAGCATCGTCAGCCCGATGAGGTTGGCCCAGATGATCGTCGAGTCACCAAAGTAAGGGCCGAGCAGGCGCGAGGCTGTCAGCTCGATGCCAATGCTGCAGATGCCGCCGACGAAGACGATCAACAGCAGCAGCCAGTTGAAGACCTGAGGCCGTCGCGCACCCGACGCCGGCGTGGTCTCCACTACCTCCGTCGTCTCGGGACTGGTTGTCACGAGCACCCCTATCTGTATCTGGGCAATGCGGCCCGGACCGGGCCCACACGGCTGAACACGTCAGGATTATACCGGAGCCCCCGCCGATCCTCAGCGGGGTCGGCGGGGGCAAACGACGATCACGCTCGCACGCACGGCGCCCGGTCCGAAACCGGGTGCGATGCCGCGCGAGGCGTCCTAGTACTGCTCCAGCTTGATCGGCACGTCGATCAGCACCGGCTCCTCCCGCTGCAGCGCGGACGCCAGCGCCTCGCTCAGGGCGGCGGGGGACTCGGCACGCACCGCCGTGATCCCGTAGGCGCCCGCGAGCTTGACATAGTCAGGGTTCACGAGATCGACGTCGATATAGCGGCCGGGGTAGGCCTCACGCTGAGCCACCTTGACCGCCGTATGGGTACTGTCGTTGAAGATCACGATGGTGACCGGGATGCGGTGGTGCGCCGCAGCACCCAGCTCCTGCATCGTGAATTGGAAGCCGCCGTCGCCGTTGAGCGACACGACCTTGCGGTCGGGCCGGGCGATCTTGGCGCCCAGCGCCGTCGGCAGCGAGGATCCCAGCGTCCCGAACCCGCGCGGGAAGGTGAAGGTCCGCGGCTCGTAGACGGGGAAGTAGCGGACCGCTTCGTAGCACATCATCGTCATGTCGCAGGTGACGATCGCGTCGCGCGGCGTCGCCTCGCGCAGCGCCCGCAGGTACGCGACGTAACGCTCAGCGCGCTCGTTCGCGGGCTGGAAGTTGGCCTCGCGCACGGCACGAATCTCCTCGACCGACCAGCGCTCCTTCGGCCGCTTCCCGGCGCGCACCGCCTCGAGCAGCGCCTTCAGGGTGAGCGCGGCATCGGCCACGATGCCGACCGCGGTGGGGTAGCGCCGCCCGATCTCATGCGGGTCGATGTCGATGTGAATCAGCGGCGTCGGGAGCGGCATGGTGCCCTGCGCGGTCGTGCGCACCCCAAGACCGGTGCCGATCGCGATGGTGAGATCGGAGCCCTTCATGAGAGAGGCGATCGGGCTCTCCGGCGACCAGCGGTAACCGAAGGCACCCACGGCGCAGTCGTCATCCTCCGGGATTGCACCCTTGCCCATGAGGGAGGTGCAGACCGGGGCGCCTAGCTCATGCGCCAGCTCGCGCAGCAGCGGTGAAACCTCCTCGTCGTCGCAACCACCACCGGCGAAGATGAAGACCCGGTTCGCCGCCGCGATCAGGTCGGCCGCTTCCGCGACCTGCTCCGGGTTGGGTGCCGTGCGCTCGCCCTCGCCAACCGGCAGCTCGTCGATCTCGACCTCCTCGGCCATGACATCAATCGGGATCTCCAGGTAGACCGGTCGTCCACGTCCGGTCTGAACCTGCCGGAAGGCCTCGGCAACGGCGCCCGGGATCTCCTTCGCCGACATGACGCGGTGCGCCCACTTCGTGACGGGGCGCATCACGCCCATCTGGTCCTTCATCTCGTGGAGGTTGCCCTCCAGCGTGTCGAGGTACTTGCGCTCAAGATTGGTGGCGATGATGACGATCCGCGAGCTGTCAGCGAACGCCTCGCCCGCTGCGGTCACGACGTTGGTGACACCGGGGCCGGTGACGATGAGGGCCACCCCGGGCTTGCCGGTGGCGCGATAGGCCCCGTCGGCCATGTACCCTGCACCTTGCTCGTGGCGGGGGAGAATCGTGGCGATGTGATCACTGTCATAGAGGGCATCGTATGCGTCGAGGGTATGCACTCCGGGGATACCAAAGGTGGTGCGGACGCCGTGTGCCTCGAGGGCTTTGATCAGCGCCACACCACCGCGAACTTTCCGTTTCACCGACATCGTCATCGCCGCGTACTCTCCTTACCACTCGCTGCCGCGTGTCACTCGTGCCCGGTGAGGGCGAGGGCGCACCGAGCGGCGACCTGCCCGCTCATCACCGATTCCAACCAATCGGCACATGCTTGCCTAGTATAGCGCCGGTTCACGCTGCGGGGAGCGCGCCGGGGCCGCGGTCGTCGCGGCTCAACGTTGGAAGGCGTTCGCGCAACGCGGCACTCAGCCGATCCGCATGGTTCGCCGCGAGATTCAACACGTCGATCGGCCGTGAGGGCCCGGTGAGCGTAAGGAATTGCACGGGCTCGGCCACCTCGATCCTCAAGTGCGTGCGGCCGCCGATACTGAGGTAGGCAACGCCCGTTTCGCCGTCAGGGAAGATCAGGCCCTCGCGGCCGCCGGGTACTTTGCGCTGCTCCTCCTCGATGCCAATGATCCGGTCGCGTGGGATCACGGTTTCATACAGGACGCCGTAGCGGACGCGCAGGCCATCGGATTCCAGGCGGTGGGGGAGGACCACCAGCGAGGCGTACAGGCCGAAGACCCAGACCAACGCATAGATGGCCAGGATCAGGAACACCCAGCGGAGCCAGGTCCAGGGGATCAGCAACTCGAACAGGAGGATCTCGACCGGCGTGGTGAAGAGTATGACGACGATGAAGATGCCCAGGATGGAGCCAGAGTGATACGGAAAGTCGTCTGGACCGTGTCGGTAGCGCCGCGTGACCCAGCGGATAAGGCAGGCCCAGACGCGTGGCTCCATGACGAGAAATCGCGCCATGACCCGCGGAAAGAAGACGGTCAGCGCGTCCTCGGCGGCGGTCCACGGGTCAACCCCAGCGCTCCGTCCGGCGCGGAAGCGGCGCACGGCGACGATCGCCTGCCGCGCGGCGATCAGCGCTATGCCGCCCTCGATGGCGACCACGATCGCCACTGCCTGCCCGAGTGTAAGCACGCCGCCCCGGACCAGGACGATTTCGACGACGATGAGGGCCGGCAACAGCCACTTCAGGAAACGCTCCACTGCCCGTCCTCCCCGAACACGCCGCCGCACGACCCGGCGTTCTTCCTTTCTGGGCAGTGTACACTGACGGGTGCGCCGACCAGGAGCATCGTTCGGGTGCCCGATTCGAGCTACAGGTCTGCCTTTCAACGTCGGTTATTGATGCACGTCAAGCGAAGGAGAGCCAGATTTGGCGCCGAGCACCGAGGCCCAGAGCCCGGAGGAGTATTTCGAGCTGCTGGACGAACCGCGGCGAAGTGAAGTCCAGCAACTGCATGAGTTCATCCGCGCGACGGTCCCAGACCTGGCTCCGGTCATGATCTCCGGCATGATCGGCTACGGGCCGTATCGTTTTCGCTACGCCTCCGGGCGTGAGGGAGACACGGCCGTCGTGGCTCTGGCCAGCCAGAAGCGGTATATCTCTGTCTACGTCCATGCTGTGGTCGACGGGCAGTATGTCCCGGAGCGACATAAAGAGCGTCTCCCGAAGGCCAGCGTCGGAAAGAGCTGCATCCGTTTCAAGCGCCTTAGCGACGTGGACTGGGACGTTCTCGGGGACATCCTCCGTGAAGCCGCCCACCATGGCGGTGCCTATGCCAAGGAATGACCGGATGCCGTCCACAGGCGGGCGGTGAGAGGAACCGCGGGTGCACCCCAGCGTGGGAGAAGCACCGGGATTGCAGGCCGTGCTGCGAGGCGTTCTGGACGACGACGAGCCTTGCTTCTTCGAGCACAAGCTCGACACTGAGGCAACCGCGATGACACGGTTCCCGACCCGTGATCGGGAGGCCCAAGAGGAGCACTGGTCGAAGGTCCTGCGCGATGGCGTGGCGGTCGCCCGCATGATCCTGGTTGACGGCCGGGTGGCAGGCAACATCGTGAGCTGGAACGACGCGGGCCGGCGGATGGTCGGTTACTGCATCGGCCCGGATTACTGGGGTCAAGGCGTCGCGACGCGCGCGCTCGCGGCCTTCCTTGAGGATAGAAGAGGTCTTCCTAGAGCTGCAATACGAGTGTATGCGGATAAGTGCGCTTATCCGCAAATCGGTTCGCCCCGTCCCGACACCGAGATGGCGCCCCTCTGCCTCGCTGGCGCGAGCGTGGGTGGCATCGTGGCCTCGTACAATTGCCAGGAGCGCGTCCAGGTGCCCGGGACCGTCGAGGGCCACTCTTTGAACCTGTCATGGGACGCGATCCGTTTGTACCAGCCATCGCGGGCCGCCGATTGGCTTGTCTGCCTACGGATCGTGTCGTCGTCCGCCAGAGATACGCGTCGCAGCGGACGACGTTCGGGCTACCTAGGTGTTCCATGCTGGATCCATCCCGGATTCTTCCGTTTCCGGTGCCAGTTGATAGAGGGCGTCCCACCAAGCCGGTCGATTATCCCAGCGCATGAGGGCCGACGGAATGCCTGATTGCCCGTGGATCCTGACCCTAGCGACCAAGAGTGCGATCACGGCACCTCGCTTCCACTGATTATGTCCACTGCCAGTCGCGGGCTACTCTACTGCCAAATCGGTGCTTAGGGACAAGCCTTGATGACGGTCGACACCTCGATCACGGGCGATCCCGAGGCACGCGCACTCCTGCGGCGCGCCCATGATGGTGGGAATCCTGAGGGTTTCGGTGGGTTCAATGCCAAGTTGACCTGCTCGGTGGGCGACACGACAGCCGAGGCCAATTTGACGGTCCTGAATCCGCGTCAAGTCGAAGGATCCTACAGTACCCAGGAACTCGCTCTGCGCCGGGCGGTGATGCCCCAGCAGAGCCTGGTGCAGTTCGCGTTCACGGCTGGGGATGTTGGGATGATGGGCCGTGCGCCACATGGGTCGCGGAGTCGTTGGGTAACACCGGGGCGGAAGTGGACGAGGAGACGATCGTCATCTGTCCCCGGCACAGCCAACGCGCAAGTGGCAGGGCGCGTTCGGTCTTCCGGTCTGGGGCCAGGGAAGAGCACAGGGGTCAGCGTCGAGGTCAGTCTCAAGGTGCGTCGGTGGGGAGCGTGCGGGCGGTAACCTGCGCCAGCCGGTGTGCCCGGCGCGACGGTTCCGGAAGGCGATAGCGGGTAGTCGTGCGAAGCGTCCAGTCGACTGCCTCATCCAGTGTGATGAGATGGCCGACCGAGACGTAGACCGGGGTGACGCCGGTGCGGGTGCGGACGGCCATGCCGACGACCTCGTCGTCGGCCACGAGGGGCGCAACGCTTCCCCGTTCCTCCCCGAGTGGATCATGGCGGCCGACGAGGATTGACTTCGCCACGCCGATGGTCGGTAGGCCCAGTTCAACGCCGAGGTGGCAGGCGATACCGGCACGGCGGGGGTGCGCCCGTCCTTGCCCGTCCGCCAGGATCAGATCCGGCTCCTGGGCTAGACCGCGGATCGCTTTAAGGCACAGCGGTGCCTCGCGGTACGAGAGTAGACCCGGAATGTACGGGAAGGTGAGCCGCCCGGTGGCGACATGGTGGTCGATCTCCTCGAGCGAGGGATAGGTGTAGGCGACGGCGGCGGCGACGCCCCACGAGCCGCGGAGGTGAACGTCAACCGCGGCGATGACGGTCGGCGCCTTCGTGAGCGAGCGTTCAATGACGGCGTGGGCCAGCTCCCGCTGGCGCTGGCGGTACTCTTCAATCAACTCGGTGGGAACCGAGTCGGCCATCCGTTCTCACTCTCCTACCTGTGGGCAACTCTCCTACTCCACCGGCGCAAACCGCGCACCATGGGGGAGACGCGCGCCGCGGGCCCAATCCTCGGCCGCCATCTCGCGCTTTCCCTCCGGCTGAACCCGCAGGAGAACGAGGTCGGTGGTCCCGGTGGCGACACGGGGAGGACGGGCTGACACATTGATGGTGCCGGGGGGTTCTGTGCTGGGCTTGTGGGATATGTCGCAGGCAAGCACCGCCAGCCGCCGACCTTCGAGGATGCTCCACGCCTTCGGCCATGGCTGCATCGCCCGCACCAGCCGCTCGATTTCCGCGGCGTCTTTGCCCCAATCGATCCGCGCGTCGGCTGTGGTCAACTCCCGGGTGTAGGTCGCGGCCGCGTCGTCCTGCGGCTCGGCTTCAAGCTCCCCGGCGACCCAAGCGGCGACCACATCCGGCAGCATCTCCGCGGCCAGGTTGGCAAGGCGCTCTGACAGGGTGCCGGCCGTCTCCGTCCCATCGAGCGGTACCCGGCGCTGGGCGACAATCGGGCCCGCGTCCATGCGGCGAACAAGCTTGATGATCGAGATCCCCGTCTCGGTGTCGCCATTCAAGATAGCCGCCTGCACCGGCGACGAACCGCGATAGCGCGGCAGCAGCGACGGGTGCACGTTGAGGCACCCGAGGGGCGCGAGATCGAGGACGGATTGGCGGAGGATCTCTCCGTAGGCGACAACGACCAACACGTCCGGTACGGCGGCCGCGAGGCGCTCCACTGCGGCCGGGTCTCGCAGCGTCTCAGGCTGGAAGACCGGCAGGCCCAACTCTATAGCCGCGTCCTTCACCGCTGGTGGTCGTGGCCGGCGGCCGCGACCTGCCGGGCGATCCGGCTGGGTAACTACGAGCGGGATAGTGAACCGCGCGTCCAAGGCGAGCGCGCGGAGCGAGGGAACCGCGAATGCGGGGGAGCCAAGGAATACAACAGAGATGGCCATGGCAGCCTATCGATGTGAGGCACGTGCGTGCCGGTATGCCGCTTCGGCCAGGAGGCTGAACGCCTGCGTCACGTTCTCCCCCGTCTTGGCGGAGAGGAAGCCGTGTGGCGAGCCGAGATGCCGCGCCAGCACTCGGCCCCACGTCGGCGGGAAGACGAGCCCGAGGTCGATCTTGTTGCCGACGATGATCAAAGGCGCGTCCGGGGCATACCGGACGCAGCGGGCATGCCACTCGGTCAACGCCTGGAGCGACGCGGGCTCGGTCACGTCGTAGACCAGCATTCCGGCCTGGGCTCCGATGTAAAAGTTCGGCCGGTTGCCTGCCTGGCCCTCGATGTCCCAGATCGCCAGGCGGATCGTCTCGCCGTCGACGCTGAACTCCTGCGTGGTGATATCGATGCCCAGCGTGATGTTGCGGGCCTCGCTGAACTTTCCCTTGGCATACTTGCGGATCAGCGAGGTCTTCCCGACGTTACCTTCACCGCCGACGATCACCTTGAGGGTGCGCATGGATGCGTTCCCATCGTCGAGGACAAGGGTTGTGCCGCCACCCACAACCCGTCGCCCGAGTATAGGCGTCGCCCAGACAGAGGGTCAACGGTCCGATTGTCCTGGTATGGCCCCGCTGTTATGATTTCGCAGCGATGAGGAATGTACTCGTACCCCGCGCCGGTTGGTATATCGTCGTTGGCGCGATCCTCGCCCTCGCCCTGGGCCTCCGACTCTTCGGTCACAATTGGGATGATGGCTGGTACCTTCACCCTGACGAGCGCTTCATCGCCATCGTGGTGAGTGACCGCATCAACGCCCCGGCGGTTGGTGAGCTGTCGTCGATCTTTGATCCGGCCCGGAGCCCGCTCAACCCTCGTGCCGACGACGCCGACGGCAGGCCCCAGTCGTTCGCCTACGGCAGCCTGCCCCTTTACATCGTGGCGATCGTCGGGTGGTTTGTCGGTCACCTGACCGGGGTTGACTACCACGCCTACCAGAACGTGGCGGACCTGGGCCGCCCCCTGACGGCGCTGCTCGACACCGCCACCGTGCTCCTCGCCATGGCGTTCGCACTTCGGGTCTACGGGCGAGCCGCCGCCGTGCTCACCGGACTCCTGCTCGCCGCCAGCGTCATCCTGATCCAACTGGCCCACTTCTTCACGACCGACACCTGGATCACCTTCTTCTCAGTCGGGACACTGTTTGCGGCGCTGCGCCTGTGGGAGACCCGAGGGATGCGCTGGGCTGTCTTGGCCGGTGCCGCGGTGGGCGCGGGGTTGGCGACAAAGGTCAGCGTCGTCACGCTCGTGATGCCGGTGCTCGTCGCGGCCCTGGCACCCAACCTACATGGCCGCTGGCGGTTCGTCGGGCGCTCGGCAATGCCCCTGCTCGGCGCTGCAGCGGTCGCGGCGCTGCTCGTCTTCGCCGTATTTGAGCCGTACGCACTGTGGCGGCCGGTCCCCTTCGTCGAGGACGCGGTGACCCAGTGGGAGATCGTCAGCGGCCGGTTCGACGTGCCCTTCACCCGGCAATTTGTCGGCACGACCCGCGGCGTGTACCAGATCGACAATCTGGTCCGCTGGGGGCTCGGTCCGCCGCTCGGGCTTGCCGCCATCGGCGGAACGGTCGCCGGCATTCGGCGCACGCTGCGTCGCCGCACCCCGGGTGATGTCATCCTCGTGACCTGGGTCCTCTCCTACTTCGCGCTGGTGGGGATCGCCGACGCGAAGTTCCTGCGCTACATGGCCCCGATCGTCCCGGCATTGGTCATCCTCGCCGCCGCGTGGCTCACGGACCTGGCCGGCCGCCAGGCCATCCACCGATGGCGCCGGGTGCTTGCTTGGAGCCTGGTCGGCCTCGTCGCACTGGGGACCGTCGCCTGGGCGCTGGCATTCGTGCAGATCTACACGCAGACGCACCCCCGGATCGCGGCATCAGAGTGGATCTACCGCAACATCCCACCCGGCGCGACCCTCACCGCCGAGTACTGGGACGACGCTCTACCAATCCCCATCGGCGGGCGGCCCGCGGACACGTACCGGACACTGACGCTCGACCTCTATGCCGACCGGGACAACGAATCGGCCTTCGCCTACCTTACCGGACAACTGGCAGAGGCCGACTACATCGTGCTCTCCAGCGACCGGCTATCCTCGTCGATACCGCGCCTGCCCTGGCGCTACCCGGTCTATACGCAGTACTACCACCTGCTCGAGAGCGGCCAGCTCGGCTTCCAGCTCGTCTACCACGGCACCAACTATCCGCGACTGGGACCCGTCACGATCGTAGACGACTCGGCCGACGAAAGCTTCCGCGTCTACGACCACCCAGAGGTACGCATCTATAAGAAGGTCGAGCGGCTCTCTGCCGACGAGTTGCGCCAGCGCTTCGCCTGGGCTCTGGCGCAGCCGTGGTCGCCGACCCGCGAGCGACCGGACAATTACCTCCTGGACGGCATGCCGCCCGGGCAGCGCCTGGCCGCGGATGACCTTGGGTGGTCCGCCAGGCTGACGCGGAACGGCGCGGCCGCCACCGTCGTCTGGCTCGTCGCGCTCGCGGTGCTGGCGCTCGCGACACTGCCAGTGACGCTGCTCCTGCTCCGCGCCTTCCCGGACCAGGGATGGGGTGTCACACGGACCGTGGGTCTGATCGCTGTCGGCTACATCGTCTGGATCGGCGCAAGCCTGGGCGTGAGCCGCTTCACGCTGCCCTGGATCATTGCCGCCGTTGCCATCACCGCCTTCGCAGCCTGGAGTGGGCTCCGCGCGCACCTGCCGGCACTCATGCATGAGGTGCGCGCCCGCTGGCCAGTGATCGTGGCGAGCGAAGTCGCCTTCCTCATCGGGTTCGGGTTCTTCCTGCTGCTCCGCTCCCTCAACCCCGACCTCTGGCACACGTACTGGGGCGGCGAAAAGCCGATGGAAATGGCCTACATCAGCGCCATCGGGCGGAGCGCTACCTTACCGCCATACGTCCCGTGGTTCGCGGGCGGTGTGATGAATTACTACTACTACGGCTTCTACCTGGTGGCCCTACTGTGGAAGCTGACCGGCGTGCCTCCAGAGATCGGCTTCCAGCTCGCAGCCGCCACGCTGGCGGGTTTGGTCACCGCCGGAGCCTTCAGCCTGTCAGCAGCGCTCTGCAGCCGCGTGCTGCGCCTCGAACGTCCACGCACGATTGTAGGCTGCGGCGTTGTGGGCACGCTCTTGGCCGTCGGCATAGGAAACCTCGACGCGCTCGGTCAGATTCTGACGACCGGTTCGCTCAGCGTCGACTACTGGCAAAGCAGCCGAGTCGTCGACTACGCCATCACGGAATTCCCGTACTTCAGCCTACTCTGGGCCGACGTGCACCCCCATCTGCTGGCGCTGCCGGTGACGCTGCTGCTCCTCGCGCTGCTCTACGCCTGGCTACTCCGCCCGCCGGACACCCGCGGCGGAGCCTGGCCGTGGCTTTGGAGCGGTGCCGTCGCCCTGACCGGCGGCTCGATTGCGGTCATCAACTCCTGGGACCTCCCGCTGACCGTCCTGTTCACGGGAGCCGTGCTGGCAACCGCCGCGCTCCGGAGCAAGCGATCTCCCGGACGCTCGGTCGTGCTTGCCGTGCTCCACACCGTTGCCCTCGTCGCTATTGCCCGCTGGTTGTTCGAGCCGTTCTTCAGCCGCTTTGTCGTCCTGGTAGGCGGGGTTGCCCGCACGACGGAGGGCACACCACCGCTCCAGTACCTGGTCCACTTCGGGCCCTTCCTCGGGATCCTCGCGGCGGCAGGCGGGACGTTCGCTGCCCGGCAGCTCACGACGCGGGAGAAGGCACGGGACAGTAGCCAGAGTGATACGGTCGCCGCCCTGGCTGCCGTCGTCACCGCACTTGGTGGGTACACGGTCGTGGTCCTGTTGCTCGGACCGGTTGGATGGCTCTCGCTGGGTGGGATCGCGATCACCGTCTTCGGCGCGGCGATGATGGGATTCGGCGTCCCTATGGTGCTTGGCGGAGGCATCCCGGCGGCCCGGCTCGTCCTGCCGCTCCTTGGCGTCCCGGTGGGCGCTCTGGCACCCGTGCGGCCGACCGCCGCGGCGCTCATTCCCGCGCTCGCCGTCGCCGCGGCGCTCTGGTTCCGCCTGCGTGAGCGGCCGGGTGCAGCGATGGCTGCGCTCGCGTTGGCGGCTGCCGTCGGCATCGGGCTGGGGGTGGACCTCGTCTACGTCGTCGACGACCTGAGCGGCTCGGATTGGGCCCGAATGAACACCGTCTTCAAATTCTACTTCCAGAGCTGGGCCCTCTACGCGCTGGGCGCGACGGTCGCGTTGGCGTGGCTGATCCGAGTCGCACGTTCGGACATCGGCTCAGCCCCGATCGGCCTCGTGGCCCGTCCGCATGCTCGCGGCCATCAGCGTCGTGGGGTAGAACACACCGTGCCGTCCCTGGTGGCCCGCGCGGCGCTCGCAGGTGCGGTGGTCCTCATCCTGGCTGGCCTCGCGTATCCCTTGTTCGCCACCCGCACCCGGCTTGCCGAGCGAATGCCGGGCAGTCCCACCGCGCCGACGCTGGACGGTTTGGCCTGGATGCGAGGCTCGTGGATCGCGAACGCGGCGGGGCAGCCCATCGACTTCAGCGGAGACTACGACGCGATCCAATGGCTCCGCGAGCACGCCGACGGCCTCCCCGTCATTCTGGAGGCCAGCATCGGACCGTACCGCGGCAACGGGAGCCGCATCTCAGCCGCGACCGGGTTGCCCGACGTGCTCGGCTGGGACCGCCACCAGCGCCAGCAGCGCCCCTGGCCGGAGATCGACGAGCGCCTGCTTGATGTGCGGCGCATCTACGCCAGCACGGATGTCGGGGAGAAGCGCACGCTCCTGCGCCGCTACGGCGTGCGCTACATCGTCGTCGGCGACGTGGAGCGCTTTACGGTGATCCAGGCACCCTTCGCCGGGGCAACGCAGCCGGCCGAGCCGTACGCCCCGCCCGAGGGACTGGCAGCCTTCGACCAGATGCTCGGCACCGACCTGCGGCTCGCGTTCGAGTCGGGGAACACTCGCATCTACGAGGTGCTCCCGTTCCCCAGCCTCGCGCCGCTGGCAACCCGGGGGACACGATGAGCGTTGCCGGCTCGTTGACGCAGGCGCTCGTCTGGTACGGCGTCGTGCTCACGCTGAGTGCGCTGCTCTACCCGGCCGTCTTCCGGGCGACGCCCGGCCTCCCCGACCGCGGGCTGAGCCTCGCGGGGCCGCTGGGACTCCTCTTCGCCGTTGCTGGACCGTGGTGGCTGGCGGCCACAGGAATCACCCGCTTCACCGACACGCTCCTGGTCGCGTTCCCTCTTGTCATCGGCGTCGTCCTCTGGGTGTGGGAAATCCGTCGCGGCGAGATACTCCCCTACCTCCGGCGCAACGTGGCAACGGCGCTGCTCTGGCCCACCGTTGCGCTGGCACTCTTCCTGGGTTATGTCGTCTTCCGCGGGTTCAACCCCGACGCCGCCTATACCGAAAAGCCGATGGACATGGCGATGCTGGCGAGCGCCATCCGCGCGACCGAAATGCCGCCGCCTGATCCGTGGTTCGCCGGGGAGCCGATCAACTACTACTACCTGGGATATGTCTTGATGGCCGCCCTCGCCCGCATCTCCGGAACCACCCCGGGCGTCGCCTTCAGCCTCAGCCTCGCGACCACCTTCGCCTACGCCACGGTCGCGGCTGCGGGTACCGCGACCAACATCGTCCGCGCTGCCTACGCCGGCAAGCCTACAAACGGACGCGGCAGTGCAGGGCTGGGTGGAGTCCTCGGTGCGTTCCTCCTCGTCGGCATCGGTAACCTGGTGGCGCCGCTCCGCTTCCTGCGCGACCCATCGGCGACGCTCGAGGCCGGCTGGTGGACCGGGGTCGGCTGGCAGGCGTCGCGCGTGATCGTAGACCACGGCGTCCCGGGGTCCAGTGGGCCGCGACCGACAATCAACGAGTTCCCCGCTTTCTCGTTCGTCTTAGGGGATCTCCACCCGCACGTCCTGGCCTACCCACTGTTCATCGCCACGATCGGGCTGGCGGTAGGGCTGTTTTTCCAGGGGGCGAGTGGACGATCCCGTGGAGGTCTGCGACCACTCCTCTCCCCGTTGGCAGCGAGCGGGATCGTCGCAGGGACGCTCTATGCGATCAATTCCTGGGATCTTCCGACCGCCCTGGCGCTCACCGGCGGCGGGCTGCTCCTGGGGGCGGGTCGCTGCCAGCTCCGACGCGTCATCGCGGCGCTCGGCGTCCTCGTCGGCGCAGCCCTGCTCACCGCGTTGCCATTCGCGCTCGACTACACGCCTGCCGTCGGGACCAGTGCGGATGGCATCCCTTCCTGGATCGCCGACCTCCCTGTCGTCGGTCGGCTCGTCCGCACCATCGGTATCGTGATCTGGCCACGCAGCGCGGCGACGTCGCTCCTCACGATCTACGGCCTGTTCCTGGGGATCACCGCGCTCCTCCTCTCTGCCCTCTGGTTCCTCAGCCCACGTTGGCGGCGCCCGGCGGGAGGACTGCTCGCGGCGGCCGTGCCCATCGCCGTCGGGATCGGGTCCGTGGCGAAGTTCGCGGCCCTCTGGGTCATCGGCCTCCCACTGGCGCTCCTGCTGTTGCTGCTGCGGCGAGCGCCAGCCGAACCGGCGCTGCGCGCGACGGGGGCGCTCCTCGCATTCGGCTGGGCACTGGTTCTGGTTCCCGAGGTCGCGTTCCTGCAAGATGCCTTTGGTGACCGGATGAACACCGTCTTCAAGGTGTACTTCCAGGTCTGGGCGATCCTGGCTGTCGCCGGCGCTTCGGCGATCGTCCTGGCGTTGCCTCACTTGCGGAGCGTCTTGGGCCGCGCGCCCACCTGGGCTGCGGGCGGAGTTCTGGCGCTTGTCATGCTCGGCGCCGCACTCTACCCGCCGCTGTCCGCGTACCGCTGGACGGATGGTTTCCGCGAGTGGCGAGGCTTAGACGCCCTCGCCTACATAGCCAACACGGCTCCGGCCGAGGGAGCGGCGATCCAGTGGCTGGCAGAAAATGCGCGGCCCGGCGACGTGGTGCTCGAGGCGCCCGGCTGCTCCTACGGCGTGGCGGCCGGTTTGCCCCATGATCGGGTGTCGATGGCCACGGGGATCCCAACCGTGATCGGCTGGCACTTTCACGAGTACCAGTGGCGCAGCGGTCGCCCGGCAGAACTCGCCGACATCGGGCAGCGCCAGGAGCACGTGAACGCCATCTACAGCGACCCCGCGAGCCCGATGGCCCGCGACTTGCTGGAACGATACCGTGTACGCTATATCTACGTGGGCACGCACGAGCGCGAGGGCTATGAGCCTGGGTGCACGGTCGGCCCGCCCTATCCTGCGGAACGCCTCGCGGCGTTCGAGCAGCTTGGCTGGCCACGGGTCTTCGAGCAGGGCGATGTCGTCATCTTCGAGCGCCCTGACGACCCGAATCTGGCGAGTCGGCCAAATTGACCGCCTTGCCGCGGCTATGCTAAGATTTCGAACGAGGTTCGCCTGATTGCCGCAGCACGCGCGGTCGTCGATGCTGCGGCTCTGTATTGTTCAACGGGAGGCATCCATCAGCACTACCAGACCGGTACGAACCAACGAGCGGATCCGCGTGCCGGAGGTTCGCCTCATCGACGAGGACGGCACGCATATCGGTGTCATGCGGACACGCGACGCGCTCGAGATGGCGCGGGAGCGCGGCCTCGACTTGGTCGAGGTTCAGCCGAATGCGTCGCCGCCCGTCTGCCGGCTCATGGACTACGGCAAGTTCCGGTACGAAGAGAGCCGGCGCGAGCGGGAGTCGCGCAAGAAGCAACGAGCGGTTGTGGTCAAAGAGGTTCGGCTACGGCCCAAGATCGACGACCACGACCTCAACACGAAGGGCCGGCAAGCCTACCGGTTCCTGCAGTCAGGGGACAAGGTAAAGATCACCGTCCTCTTCCGCGGGCGCGAGATCGCGCACCAGGACATCGGCGAGGGTCTGCTCAATCGACTGGCGGAGCAGTTGGCTCCGGTCGCGGTGGTCGATCAACCACCGCACATGGAAGGCCGGACCATGGTGATGATGCTGAGCCCGAAAGCCCCCGCCCCGGAGCGTGGCGAGGCTGAGCGGCCCGAGGCGAACGAGAGATCAGGCGCGGAGCAGTAGGCTGCGCCACGGGAGCGAGAAGGACACAGCGATGCCGAAGATGAAGACCCACAGCGGTGCCAAGCGCCGCTTCAAGATCTCCGCGGGTGGCAAGATCATGCGCATGCATGGCGAGCGCAGCCACCTCCGCCGCAAGAAGGCCAAGCGCCGGCTGCGAGCATTCGACAAGATGGTCGAGGTCGCCCCAGCGAGCCGCAAGCAGCTCCGCCGGCTGCTCCCGTACGGCTCCTAGTCCGGCGCGTCTGACGAGGGAGTGGACACGAGATGGTTCGCGTCAAGCGCGGCACCGTTGGGCGCCGTAGTCACAAGAAGATTCTGAAGCAGGCCAAAGGCTTCCGCGGCTCGCGTAGCCGCCGTTTCAGGACTGCGAATGAGGCGGTCATTCGGTCGCTGACTAACCAGTACCGCGACCGCCGCAACCGCAAGCGCGACATGCGCCGGCTGTGGATCGTGCGGATCAACGCCGGTGCGCGCCAGCACGGCCTGCCCTATGGCCGCTTCATCGAGGGGCTCAACAAGGCCGGCGTTGAGGTTGACCGGAAGATGCTCGCCGACCTGGCGGTGCGCGACAGCGTTGCATTCGGGCGGCTGGTCGAGGTGGCCAAGCAGGCGCTGTGAGAGCCGCGGAGGCCATGGGTGACTTTGGACCGACGGTCACCAGCAGCCAGAACCGATGGGTGAAGCTCGCCCGATCGCTTCAGAGACGGAAGGCCCGCTACACTGAGCGGGCTTTTCTTGTTGAGGGCGTGCGCCTCCTCACTGACGCCCTCGATGCGGGCGCTGTCCCGTCGGTCCTCTTCATCGACGCAGAGAAGGAGCACTCCGCGCTAACGGAGCTGGCGACGGCGGCCCACGCACGCGGCGCGCGGGTAATCCCGGTGACCAGTGCCCTGCTCCGGTCGATCGCTGACACCGAGACGCCACAGGGCGTTGTCGGCATCGTCCCCTTCCCGGAACTCGGCGAGCGTGGCGACATTGGCGCCGGAGCCACCGCGCCGCTGTTTCTGATCGCCGACGGCATCCGCGATCCGGGAAACCTGGGGACGCTGCTACGCGCGGCACTCGGGGCCGGCGCGCACGGCGTGTACGTGACCGCGGGCACAACCGACCCGTTCGCGCCGAAGGTGGTCCGCGCCGGGATGGGAGCGCATTTCCGCCTCCCGATCGCCTACCTGGACTGGCGGGCGCCGGCCCCCCACATCGCCGGGATCGCCACCCGGATCGCCGCCACCGGCGACGCGGAAACTGTCTACGACGCCATCGATTGGACCGCCCCGGCCTGCGTGATTATCGGCAGCGAAGCTGAGGGGCTTTCCCCGGCCGCACGGGAGTTTGCGACCGGGACGGCGCGCATCCCGCTGGCAGGCGGTCTGGAATCGCTCAACGCCGCGATGGCGGGAACCGTGATCCTTTTCGAGGCCGCGCGACAGCGCCGGGCACGTGAATTGCGCGGTGAAGGTGAGACGATAAGCGTACATACGCGCCACAAAGCTTGATCTAGCATCGAGATGTGCTATAGTGGACGCGACGTTTCGTCACAACGGCCTTCGCGGCCGACGATGGGAGGGATCGACTCATGAGGAAGAGCGACCTCGTCAAGGCGGTGGCACGGAAGGTTCAGCAGCCGGAGAGTCACGTCAGCACGGTCGTCAACGCCACCTTCGATGCGATTCGCGAGGCGCTGGCGTCGGGTGATGAAGTCGCCATCACCGGCTTTGGCACCTTCCGGATCAGCGAGCGGGGTGCGCGCGAAGGCCGCAACCCGCAGACCGGCGAGCGGATCACCATCCCGTCGCGCCGCAGCCCGAGCTTCAAGCCGGGGACGCAGTTGAAGCGTGCGGTGAGCGGCGAGGCCGCGGCTGCCGACTAGTTCAGCAAGCCGATAGCGAACCTGGGCGGGACTCGCGTGCAGAAGTCCCGCCCAGTATGCGTTCCGTGGAGTGCACACCAGCGCATGAGGACGGGGAGCGCCGGCGCCTCGGTGATGTGTCTGTGTGCGCCGCCCTGCTCAATGGCAGAGGTAGGCTCTCACTCTAACCCCGTCGGGCCTCTTTATCCACCATTCCGCCCAGAAGGGATTCGACGAGCCCGGAGGTTGCCGCTCGATGTGCCGCGGCGACCGCGTTCATGATCGCGGTGCTGTCGGACCTGCCGTGTGCAATGATCACGATGCCCCGCACGCCGAGCAGCGGCGCGCCACCATACGCTCGGTAGTCCAGGCGACGGACCGCCCGGCGCAGCGTCCCTCGAAGGAGCAACGCAGGGATCCGGGTATACCACCTGGCGGTCAACGCCTCCCGCAACGCGGCTTGCACCACTGCCGCGGTCCCCTCCGCAGTCTTGAGCACGACGTTCCCGGTGAACCCGTCGCAGACCACGGCGTCGACCGCCCCGGAGGGAATCGCGTTGCCTTCAACGTTCCCGACGAAGTTGATGTCGGGCGTCTCCGCGAGGAGGCTGTGCGTCTCCCGCACCAGCGCGTTCCCCTTGATGGCCTCCTCGCCGTTGCTGAGCAGTCCGATTCGTGGCTCTGGGACACCGTTCACGTGGCGCAGGTACGCGGAGGCGAGGCGCGCATACTGCACCAGATGCTGCGGCCGTGGGTCCGTCACCGCCCCCGCGTCCAGCAGCAGCACGGAGCCCCCCGCGATCTTGGGAAATGGGATCGCGATCGCCGGGCGGTCGATTCCCGGCAGGCGTCCCAGACCGAAGAGCGCCCCGGCCACCACCGCTCCCGAATTGCCGGCGGAGACGAACGCGGCCGCTCGCCCCTCCTTGACCGCCTCGAGGGCCACCGGGATCGACGCACGGCTCTTCCGCCGCACTGCGGCGACCGCCTGGTCTTCCATGGTGACGACTTCGGGGGCGTCGATGACGGTCAGTCCAGGGAACGGGCCGCCGAGCCCACGGACGAGACGCTCGACCTCTGCTGCGCGCCCGACCAGCGCAACCGGGATCCCCAGCTCCCGCACGGCCCGGACGCCGCCCTCGACCGGCTGCTCCGGGGCTCGATCACCGCCTGATGCATCCAACGCGATCGGCAGGGCTTCCCGCGACGTCGCGGTTCCCTCCAAGGCTTTCCCGGCCCTCTCCAGCCGTTCCGGATCAGACGTCAAGGTTCTGCACTTCGCGCGCGTGCATCTGGATGAAGCGGCGGCGCGGTGGCACAGCGCTCCCCATCAGCATGTCGAAGGTCTCATCAGCCCGCACCGCGTCTTCCAGCGTCACCTGGAGCAGGGTGCGGTTCTCAGGATCCATCGTCGTCTCCCAGAGCTGCTCCGGGTTCATCTCGCCCAGACCCTTGTACCGGACGATCTCCCACGTCTTGTTCGGGCCGCCTGCGGCGATGATCTCGTCCCGCTGCGCATCCGAGTAGACGTAGTGGATCTCCTTGCCCGACTGCAGGCGGTAGAGCGGAGGCTGGGCGATGTAGAGCCGCCCGTCAACGATCAGACTCTCCAAATGGCGGAAGAAGAACGTCAGCAGCAGGGTCCGAATGTGCGCCCCGTCCACATCAGCGTCGGTCATCAGGATGATTCGGTGGTAGCGGAGCTTCGACGGGTCGAACTGATCGCCGATCGACGTGCCGAGCGCCGTGATGAGGGCGCGGATCTCCTCGTTCTGGAGCATCCGGTCAAGGCGCGCCTTCTCGACGTTCAGGATCTTCCCGCGAAGCGGGAGGACCGCCTGGAAGCGCCGGTCGCGCCCCTGCTTCGCCGAGCCGCCCGCCGAGTCACCCTCGACGATGTAGAGCTCCGCCCGCGCTGGGTCCCGCTCCTGGCAGTCCGCGAGTTTGCCGGGCAGGCTGAACGTGTCGAGAGCGCCCTTGCGCTGCACCAGCTCGCGCGCCTTGCGGGCCGCCTCCCGCGCACGCGCCGCGGTGACGCACTTGTCCACGATGCGACGGGCAGCTTGCGGATTCTCGTTCAGGTAGGTCGCAAGGGCGTCGTTGACCACCGACTGGACTTGGCCGGCAACCTCGGCGTTCCCGAGCCGCCCCTTGGTCTGCCCCTCGAACTGCGGCTCGGGCAGCTTGACGCTGACGATGGCTGTCAGGCCCTCGCGGACATCCTCACCGCTGAGGTTCTCATCGGTCTCCTTGAGGAAGCCGGCCCGGCGCGCGTAGTCATTGATCGTCCGTGTCAGCGCCGCCTTGAAACCGGTCAGGTGCGTGCCGCCGTCGATCGTGTTGATGTTGTTGGCGAAGGTGTACGTCGACTCGGCCACGCCGTCGTTGTACTGCAGCGCCACCTCGATCAGGTTGCCGTTCACTTCCCGCGAGACGGAGAACGGCCGCGGCTGGAGCACCTGGCGGCGGCGGTTTAGGTGCCGCACGAACGAGACGATTCCTCCGTCGAAGTAGAAGGACATCTCGCGGTCGGTGCGCTCATCCCGGAAGCTGATCTGGAGCCCCTTGGTCAGGTAGGCGATCTCCCGGAAGCGCTGCATCAGCGTATCGAAGTTGTAGTTGAGCGACTCGAAGATCGTAGCATCCGGTTTAAACGTGGTCTTGGTGCCGTGCTCGTCGGGACCAACCTCGCCGACCTGCTCCACCGGCGTGACCGGCCGCCCGCGCTCGTATCGCTGGCGATACAGCACCCCGTCCTTGCGCACCTCGACAACGACCCATTCCGACAGGGCGTTGACAACCGAGGCGCCGACGCCGTGGAGCCCGCCGGAAACCTTGTACCCGCCGCCGCCGAACTTTCCGCCAGCATGGAGGACAGTCATGATGACCTCCAGCGCCGACTTCCCCAGCTTCGGGT
The DNA here is from genome assembly GCF_000024985.1 of Sphaerobacter thermophilus DSM 20745. NCBI lineage: Bacteria > Pseudomonadati > Thermomicrobiota > Thermomicrobia > Sphaerobacterales > Sphaerobacteraceae > Sphaerobacter > Sphaerobacter thermophilus. The sequence goes on along the minus strand of NC_013523.1, from coordinate 1,289,602 downwards.
GAACATCCACCGGGATGCCGCGCCCGTTGTCCACGACCGTCACCGCGCTGTCGGGATGGATGGTCACGTCGATCCGGTCACAGTACCCGGCCAGGGCCTCATCAACGCTGTTGTCGACGATCTCGTACACGAGATGGTGGAGGCCACGAATGTCGGTCGTCCCAATGTACATACCCGGGCGACGACGGACGGCTTCCAGTCCCTCCAGCACCTGGATGCTGGACGCGTCGTACTTGGAGAGAAGTGCTTCAGCCACGAAACTACGACCTTTCAACTCGCTGGGCCAGCCGGGGAATGGGACAGTGGACCGGGTTGGCCCAGCGCCCGCGCCCGGTCCCGGTAGAAGAGCATCGCCGCAGCGATGACCCCGGTTGCGATGAAGGCGTTCCCACCCATGGCCAGCACCACACCCACCGGAGAGCTGGTGAGGAGGTTGAGCGCCACAGGTACGCCGTTACTGATCACGAAATAGACGACGATGAATCCGGCTGCTCCCCAGATATTCCGCCGCACAACGTTGTAGCTGAGGTAGATGGCGCGCAGCGGACCAACATCCGACACCACGATCGCGTACTGCGCAAAGAACAGCAGGAAGAACAGCCACATCCCGGCCGACCAGGCGAGCAGCACCAGGAGCGGCACGGCATTGATCCCGATTACCATCAGCAGCACGCTGGTGAAGACGACCGGCAGGATGAGCAGCATCGCGCCGAGGATCGTGATGACCACGAACCCGAGCATCCGCACGGCGTTGCGACCGGCATCGCGCCAGAACCGCCGGCTGAAGGGCTGCGCCCGTACCAGATACGCCACTCCCGTGAGGTACAGCGTGCCCACGATCAGGCCAGTGACGACCAGCGCCGCGGCCAGCGGCGGGATGGCCCACCACGGCAGGTCTGTCAACCACAGCCGGTCACCGACCGCCGCGACGGCACCACGACCGAGCTGACCGACCAGCGTCGGGATGCTCACCCCAAGTAGAGAGAAGAGGTCGAAGTTCTCCCCGAACCTCACGACCTGATCGATCGCCTCAGCGTCGACATTCGGGAGGGAGCGGAGCCACCGCTCCGCCTCGTCGGCAAGGGGCTTGACGGAGAGACTCGCGCCGAGCCAGAGGTAGAGGTCGAGCAGCACCGGGACGAGCGCCAGGTACGGGCGCTGGACAACCAGAGCAAATGCCTCTCCGAACGTGTCGATGATGCCCGGCAGCTTCTGATTGTCCGCCTCGCTCGGTCGCCGTTGACTCTGCACGTGGGCTCCGTCTCCTCCTCAGTAGCGGCCCAACTCGCGAAGCCGCTCATCGGAGATGCCAAAGTGGTGGGCAAGCTCGTGGATCACAGTGTCCCGCACGATCTCCCGTATCTCGGCGTGCGTGCGGGCGTAGCGCATGATGGGTCCCTTGAAGATCGTAATCTTGTCCGGAAGAACGAACCCGTACCCCTCACGCTCTGTCTGGGGCACGCCTTCGTAGAGTCCGAACAGGGTTCCGCCGCCGACACCGGCCGCTAGTCGCTGCTCTCGGGTTGGCTCGCGCTCGATCACGACGTCGACGTTGTCCAGGGCGGCCAGGAACTCTTCCGGAAGGTCATCGAGCGCCTGAACGACGAGACGTTCAAACACCGATCGGCTGATAATCACTCCCGACCTCCCAAGCCTGCCGCACCCGTCAATTATACCAGGATCATTGTCTGCATACCAAAATCGGGGCCGTGACGGTGGCCCCGATTGGCCCGCGGCGAGCGAATATTCGGCGTTTCCCGGCTAACCTGGAGGCATCAATCGGGCGCCTACTCGCCGGACCGCTGGAGGGCCGCGCGGAGCATTTCGCGGCCGATCGGCAGTGCCGTCGTGTTGCCACCACCGCCGCGCTCGACGACGACCGCGACGACGTACTCCGGCTCCTCCACGCCCGCGAAGCCGATGAACCAGCCATGCGGCGGCCCGTCGCCTGCCTCGGCGGTCCCCGTCTTGCCGCCGACGAGGTAGCCCGGTATAGCGGCGTCACTTGCCCAGCCGTTCTCCACCGCGTGCACCATCATGTCCCGCAGGACGGCGGCGGTTTCCTCGGAGATCGCACGCTTCCAGACTTCGGGAGAACGGGTCTGAAGCGTCTTCCCGTCGTACGTGCTGACGCGCTGGACGAGGTACGGGCGCATCATCTCGCCACCGTTCGCCACCGCGTCGGCGACAAGCGCCATCTGCAGCGGGGTGACGAAAAGCTGTCCCTGTCCGAACGCGGTGTCCGCCAGCGCCGCGCGGTTGTTGAGGAAACCCTCTTCTTGCGAGATCCGGCTCACCGCCACCGGCAGGTCAAACGGGATCTCTTGCTCGAATCCGAACCGCGTCGCGTACTGCATCAGCCGTTCGGCTCCAAGCTGAAGCCCGACCTGGGCGTACACAACGTTGAGCGACCAGCCGTAGGCCTCGTCAAGTGTGTAGCTCACCCGGTTCGGGTCGGGCCGGTTTTCTTCTGGGATCACGCGCCCGTCGACGGTGAGCGCACCTTCGTCGCGATAGACGGTGTCCGGAGCCGCCACGCCGGTTTCGATCGCCGCCGCCGCAGTGACCGTCTTAAAGACCGAGCCGGGTGCATAGAGGCCCTGCGTGGGGCGCGTTAGAAGCGCGGAGCTACCGGGCTGCGTCAGTTCCGCCCAGTACGCCTCAGCCGCCGCGATCTGGGCCTCGGAATCCGGACCCGCGTTGGTGTACAGCCGTGCCGGGTCATACGTTGGCGAGCCCGCCATCGCGAGCACGGCGCCCGTCTTGGCCTCCATCAGCACGACGGCACCGGCCTGATCGCCCAGCATCTCGTGGGCGAGGCGCTGTAGGTCGAGGTCGATCGACAGCTCGAGGTCATAGCCGCGGCGCTCGCGGTGCAGGATTCCGTCCAGCCACTCGGTGAAGGGGTTGCCGCCCTCCTCACCGCGCAAGTAGGCATTGTAGGTCTGCTCAAGTCCGCTCAACCCGTACGCGAGCGGCGAGTAGAACCCCGCCAGGTAGGTGGCCGCTGGATCACCGTATTCTCGCCGCCACGTACCATCCGGGTTGATCACTGTGTCCGCGATCGGCTCTCCCCCTGCCGCGAGGATACGGCCGCGCGCGACCTTGGCCGAGACGATCGCCTGTCGCGGGTCCATAACCGTGCCCTCTTCCGTCGGCGCGGTCCGTGAACTGATCTCGTCGGCATCGACCACCTGGAGGCGCACCAACTGGACGCTGACCAGGACGAAGACGGCGAACAATACCGACGCGGTCCGTGTCAACGAGCGCTCGAAGTTGTTGCCCCCACCCGCCGGGAACGAAGGCCAGAGCGCCACCACCAGGAGGAAGAAGGTGACCGCGACCACTCCGAGCCACGCGACCTGGTCTTCCTGACCGAGGGCAAAGAGACCGTAGGCTACCACCAGCGCCGCGGCGACGAGCGCGACCGCACGGACGAAGAGTCTCATCCTCGCCTCCACTCCGGGTCGCTGGTTCGCAGCAGCAAGGCGACGATGATGAAGTTGGCCAGGAGCGAGCTACCACCGGCGCTGATGAACGGCAAGGTCACCCCCGTAAGGGGGATCAGCCGGACAACACCGCCGACAATGATGAGCGTCTGCAACGCCACGATCGTGGTCAGCCCGGTCGCGAGCAACCGAGCAAACCCGTCCTCAGCCCGCAGCGCGATCAGGAAACCACGGCCGATCAGCAACAGGTACAGACAGAGAACGCCGATCGTCCCAAGCAGCCCCATTTCCTCCCCGATCACCGCGAAAATGTAGTCCGTCTCGACCACGGGGATGAATTGGGGATATCCATTTCCGAGACCAGTCCCGAACAGCCCCCCGGCGGCCATCGCGTAGTCCGACTGGATCGGTTGAAGTCCCCTGCCCCAGGGATCCACCCACGGGTTGATCCAGTTCTGCACCCGATCGGCGATACGGCCGAAGAGCTGGTATGCGATGTAGACGGCAGCCGCAAACGACGCGGCTCCAACGACGACGTAGAGGGTCCGCCCGGTAGCGACGTAGAGCATGACGAGGAAGATCCCGAAGAAGAGAAGAGCGCTCCCGAGGTTGTTCTGGAGCACCACCGTCCCCACGGCGATGAGCCACATCAACACCATCGGGAGCAGGTACGGAATCGGCGGCAGGTTCAGCGGTCCCAGGCGCCAGACACTGTTGATCGCCGCGCGGTGGTCGTCCAGATAGGCGGCCAGGAACACGACGAGGATGAGCTTGACGATCTCATCCGGTTGGATCGTGACGATCCCCAGGTCGAGCCATTGCCGGGCTCCGTTCACTTCCTGGCCGAAGACGAAGGTGATCGCCATCAGCAGCACGCCGGCGAAGGCCCAGGTGTACTTGTACCGCCTCAGCCAGTCGAGCTGGCGCACGAAGGTCATCATGCCCCAGAACAGCACCAGCCCCATCGCCAGGTAGATCAGCTGACGCTCGGGCAAGCGGGCCCAGGCGGCGCCCTTGGCCTCTAGAACCGGCTGCAGGCGCTGGGTCATGAGCAATCCGAGCCCGGCGAGCATCGCCACGATTGGGAAGAGCACCTGGTCCCCTTTGAACCCGGAGATGCTGAGCCAGGCGCTGATACCGATCAGCATGGCCACATAGGCGAGGCTGACCCAGATGTCTCGCCAGGTCCACTCGACGGTGCCGGTGCGTGCCAGGAAGATGGTGAGCAGCCCGACGATGGCCATCAACGACGGCACGACGAGCAACTGGAACTCGGTGAAGCGGAACCGGCGCAATGCCGCCAGCACGCGGCAGAACCCTTCCCGTCAGACCGACCGACGCGCCACCCGGCCACTGCCTCGGGGTGGCTGCAGCCCGGAATCTTACACGCTGGGACACCCGGTCAACCGGTCGGCTCCAGGGGGAGGTACCGGCCGAGGAGGAGCGAGAGGCGTTCCCGCGTGGCCGGAAGGACGGCTTCCGGTGCCGTCGCGATGGCGTTTCTTAGCGCCGTACCGCACGTGCACGCGGGTTCCTTTGCAAGCGAGGGGATCACGGCGCGCAAGACCGCTTGAGCCGTCTCGACGTTCTGGTGCAGGTTCTGGATCACCTGCGCCACGCTGACGTCCTCAGCGCTCTCGTGCCACACGTCGTAATCGGTCACCAGCGCCAGGATCCCAAAGCACAACTCCGCCTCGCGCGCCAGGCGCACCTCCGGCATCGCCGTCATGCCGACCAGATCCATTCCCCAACGCCGGTGGAGCTCCGACTCCGCGCGGGTCGAGAACTGCGGTCCTTCGATGCAGAGGTAGGTACCGCTTGAGTGGACGCGGGGCGCCACCGAGTTTGCGGCCGTGATGAGCGCCGCGCGCACCTCCGGGCAGAATGGGTCGGCCAGCTCGACGTGAACCACAGGGGCCGTATCGAAGAAGGTCCGGGGACGATCAACGGTCCGATCGACGACCTGATCCGGTACGACCAGGTCGAGCGGGTGGATATCTTCGCGCAGGCTGCCCACCGCGCTCACGGAGATAACGCGACGAACCCCGACCGCCTTCAGCGCCCAGAAGTTGGCCCGCGCCGGAACCCGCGACGGGTGGTACTCATGATGCCGTCCGTGGCGCGGCAGGAAGGCGACGCGTACCCCCGCCAGTGTCCCAATCGCCAGCGGAGCGCTCGGCGGTCCAAAGGGCGTGTTGATCTCTACCTCCTCCACGTCGGTGAGATACGGCATCTTGTAGAGCCCACTCCCGCCGATCACCCCGACTACTGCGCGCGGCTCGTCCGCCATGGCACCCTCCTCCGTTCCGATCCCGCTTGCACGGCCATTGTACCCGCCGTCCAGCGGCCCGGCGCCGTCCTCGCAAGGGGGCGACTGCTATAATCGGGCGCGCGTCTGCCGCCACTCCGAGCCGTGCCGGGGCGGCCCGGTGCCAGGGAATGCGTGGTCAGCCCGCGCGTGCTCGGCGACCTGGGACGCGAGGCACATGAGCCACACAGTAGCCCCACAGCAAGACATCCGGGCGGGCGTTCGAACCACGCGCCGGTCCTGCGCCGGCACGATTGCCGCGCTATTCCTCCTCATCGCCAGCCTCGGTCTAGAGGCGTGGAACATCTACGTCCGCGCGCCCTGGGCACCGGTCCGGGAGCGACCCACGCCGATCCAGACGATCACCTTCGCGCAGGTCAATCCCTACGGGGTCAACACCTTCCTCGCCGACGATGTCGAGCCGTGGAAGCGCGAGAAGACGATGGAGATGATCGCGGCGGCGGGCATCGGGTGGATCAAGCAGGGATTCCTTTGGAGCGAGATCGAGCCTGCCCGTGGCAGCCACTGGGACGAAAAGTGGCAACAGGACGCCTGGAAGAAGTACGACGAGATCGTTGCCCTCGCCGAGCGTTACGGCGTCCGAATTATCGCCCGGCTCGACCATACGCCCGCCTGGGCACGTCCACCCGACACGACGCCGAATACCCCGCCGACGGACCCGGAGGACTTCGCCAACTTTGTCGCGACCTTCGTCCAGCGCTACCGTGGCCGGGTCCAGTTCATCCAAATTTGGAACGAGCCGAATCTCGCGGTCGAGTGGGGCGGCCGGGTCGATCCTGCCGGCTACGCACGGCTCCTTGAAGCGGCGTACCGGCGTGCGAAGGCGGTAGATCCCAATGTCGTGATCCTCAGCGCGCCGATGGCGATGACGACCGAGCATTCCGACCGCGCGATGCCAGAACTGGACTACTGGCGGGAACTCTACCGCCTCGGCGCGGGCGCCTACTTCGATATCATGTCCGCCTCCGCTTACGGCCTGGACCAGCCTCCGACAGCCGAGCCGCATCCCGACCGGATCAACGTCCGCCGGATTGAGCTCCTGCGGGAAGTCATGGTTGAGTTTGGTGACGAGCACAAGGCAGTTTGGCTCAACGAATACGGGTGGAACGCGGCACCGGACACGATGGATGCGGACCAGCTCGTCTGGCGACGAGTAACCGAAGACCAGCAGGCGGCGTGGACCCCCGAGGGGATCGCGTGGATGCGCGAGAACCTCCCGTGGGTCGGGACAGTCAGCATCTGGTACTTCCGCCAGATCGGGAACATCCCGCCGAGTGACCCGCTGTACTACTTCCGTATCGTCGATGTCGAGTTCACACCGCGCCGGGCGTACCTCACGGTCCAGCGCGATGCGACCGCCCGGCAGCTCGCCCTGCCCGGGATCTACGGGGAGATGGAGGCGCCGATCGTCGCCTTCGGTACCTGGCCGCGGGTCAGCGACCAACGGGCCATGGGCGGACAGTACATCCGGTCGGATCAGCCCGGCGCCGCGATCGAGCTTCGCTTCTCCGGTTCGGAGGTGACACTGCTGCTCCCGCCCGTTGCGCCGCGTGGGCGCCTGTACGTGGAGGTCGACGGACGTCCGGCCTCGGGGGCAGGCATCCAGCGCGACAGCGCCGGCCGCGCCTACATCGACCTGAGTTCCCTCCCGGTAGGCACGCGCGAGATCCCCATTGTCTCCGGCCTCGGCAGCGATCGGCCCCAGGCTGAGCACCGGGTACGGCTCACCCTCGGCTCCGCCTCGGAGCTGGCAATCGACGGCGTCGCCGTCGCGTACCGCCGGACCTATACTCAGTTCGGCGCGTACGCGCTCGCGGGGCTCGCGGGAGTCGCCGCCGCCGGCATTTTGATGAGACGACGCCCATGATGATCGATCACGCCGAGGACATTCAACCGACGCGCGGCTTCCCACCGCGGAGTCCCCGTCCGGGCCTCACCGCCAGGCGGCTTGCCACGGCCGTGCCCGTGCTGCTCCTTGCGCTCCTGTGGGGCATCCACCTCGAAGCAACACTGCCTTCCATCCGCGTGCCCGGGCCCGAGCGCGCGGCGAGCGCCGGGATCCTCGCCCCGGGGGAGCACCGTGTCGTCGACGCCCCTGTCGAACTGGTGGGCGACTGGTACACCCAGCCACTGGGCGATGTCACCAGCGTCGTGACCGACCAGCCCGGTGCCGCCGCCCGCCTCCGCATCCACGGCACACAGGTGCTCCTGACCGCGCGCGTCGGTCCCGAATCAAGCCGCGCCTACATCACCGTGGACGGCGAACCGGTGCCGGATCTGGAGCGTGACGAACTTGGCAGCTTCGTGCGCCTGCGGGCCAGCAAGGCCGCGGACCGCGACATCGTCGTCGTCAGCGGGCTCGCCCACGGCGAGCACGACCTGACCATCACCAACGGCTCCCAGGGACAGCTCGCCATCTCCGCTATCATCGTCGAGGCGCAGACGCCCTTTCCCTGGGCCTTCGCGCTCTTCTACGGCGGGGTGCTGTTGCTTCTCGTCGTGGCGCTGCGAGGACTTGCTTGGGAGGCGGTCCACCGGCTCGGCTGGGCACCCGCGGCACGGGCCGAATCCCCAAGTGGAGGCCGCCGATGAAGGCCACCCGGGCGTCGGAGTTGGGCCAGGCGGCCGAGAGAAGGTACCCGGTTCCCTCCTGGGGCGCGAGTGCTGTGGCCGCGTTGGCCGTGGCCGGGCTGTATGCCAAGCCACCGATGCCGGTCGTCGCCGCGTTGTTGTCAGTGGCTGTAGGCGTCGCGGCGATCCATCCGCCTGGCGTGCTCGCCAGCATCGCGGCGGCCCTCGCGCTGATCGATGTTCCCGTTCCGTTCGGCGCACTGCGGTTCAATCCCGCCGAGGTCCTGCTTGTGGCGGCGCTCGGAGGCATTGCCCTGCGTGCCGGTTTCGCTCTACTCCGTAGCGGTATTCCCGCCGTCCGGTACGCGATGGGACGCGCACGTACCCTCGCCTTGACCGGCTTCGGTCCGGTGGCGATCGCGCTGCTGGTAGTCGGCACCCTGTCGCTCTTCACCGTCGCTGACCCGAGCCACCGTGCCGAGAGCCTGCGCGAGTACCGCTGGGTCATCCTGGAGCCGGTCGTGTTCGCCTTCCTCCTGCGCTGGTACCTCACCGACCGGTCCGACCGTTGGCTCACCGCCTGGCTGTATGCCGGTGCGGCCGCTCTGGCTGCCATGTATGCCGTCGTAGCCGGGCTAGGGGGGAGTGGACTGGCGGTCGAGGGCGTCGTGCGCATCAGCGGCACCTACCCGCATCCCAATGCCCTGGGGCTTTATCTGGAGCGGGTTGTCCCATTCGCAGTTGCGCTCGGGATCGCGTTCAGGTCGCGCTTGGACCTCCGCGGGCTGGCATTAGCGGCGCTCTGTGCGGCGGGCCTGTTGCTCACCTTTTCCCGCGGTGCCTACCTGGGTGCCGGGGCCGGCCTGCTTGTCGTCGCCTGGTTGGCGGGACGCCGGCGGATGGCCGGAGCGCTGGTCCTTGGCGCCGTGGTCCTGGGTGGTGCGCTGGTTCTGGTAGCGGGCGAGCGGCTGCTAAGCCTCTTCTCAGGTGGGAGTGGCTCGCTCCGGCTCGCGATCTGGCAGTCGTCGCTGGCGATGATCCGAGACCATCCCATCACGGGAGTCGGGCTGGACCAGTTCCTCTACCAGTACGCCCCGCGATACGTGTCGCCCGAAGCCTGGCCGGAGCGGTTCACCTCGCACCCTCACAATATTGTCCTCGACCTCTGGCTTCGGCTCGGTATAATGGGCCTTGGCGTAGCCGCAGCCTACGCCGTGGTGCTCGTCCGCCGAGTTCACCGCATCGTCGGCCAGCAGAGCCGGCTCGGACTTGGTGCTCTGGGCGCACTCGTTGCCGGCGCTACCCACGGGCTGGTTGACAACGGCTACTTCCTTCCTGGTCTGGCGCTTGCCTTCTGGCTCGTGACTGCGATCATCGACCTTGAGGTCGGTCGAACCGGCGGTGATACCGGCTAAGGAGGCATCGCGTGCGCATACTTGTCACCGGCGGCGCCGGCTTCATCGGGTCTCATCTCTGTGACGCGCTCCTGGCAGCCGGCCACGACGTGATCGCCGTCGACAACTTCATCACCGGACGCCGGGCAAACGTCGCCCACCTGATGGAGCATCCGCGGTTCACCCTGGTCGAGCATGACGTCATCGAGCCGCTCGACATCGAAGCCGACCAGATCTATCATCTGGCCAGTCCGGCCAGTCCCGAGGGCTACATGCGACACCCGATCGAGACCCACCTGGTGAACTCGGTCGGGACACTGAACCTGCTCCGTCTCGCTCAGCGCAGCGGCGCGCGCTTGCTCTTCACCTCGACGTCGGAAGCCTACGGCGACCCGCTAGTCCACCCACAGCCCGAGACGTACTGGGGCAACGTGAATCCGATCGGGCCGCGCAGTTGCTACGACGAGAGCAAGCGCTTCGGCGAGTCGATCACCATGGAGTTCATCCGGCGCTACGACCTGGACGCGCGCATCGTTCGCATCTTCAACACTTACGGCCCGCGCAACGACCCGCAGGACGGCCGCGTGGTGCCCAACTTCATCATGCGCGCTCTCCGGGGCGAACCACTCCCGATCTTTGGAGACGGATCACAGACCCGATCGCTGTGCTACGTCAGCGACCTCGTCCGCGGCCTGATCCTGGCGATGGAGCGCGATGAGGCTCGCGGGCAGGTCATCAATCTGGGGAACCCGGATGAGCGGACGGTGCTGGAACTCGCGCAGATCATCCTGGATTTGTGCGACTCCCCGTCCGAGGTGGAGTTCCTGGAAAAACGGCCGGACGATCCTGAGCGCCGCTGCCCTGACATCACCCGGGCGCGCACCCTGCTAGGCTGGGAACCAACCGTGTCGATCGACGACGGCCTGCGGGAGACGATCGCCTACTTTCGCCGCTACGTAGGGCAGGACCCACGTGCGATTCTCGACGGCTAAACCGCTCCCCGGTCTGCCGGCCCCGACGCTGATTGGCTGGGTGCTCGCCGTCACGGCAGTCCTGGCCATCCTGGTACTGCCCCGACCGTTCGACTTGCTGGCAATCCCTGCGGTCGCGGCAGGGCTCTTCTACCTGCTAGTTCCCGCCGCCGCGGCGGTCTTCCTCGTCGCATCGGTCCCGGTGCAGGCAACCGGGGCGATCAGTGCGGGCGGCGTCGAATGGACCGCCACGAAGGTCGCGCTGGGCGCGGCCATGGGTGCGCTCGCCATCCACCTGGTTACCCGGCGTGAGACCATCCGATGGTCGAGCATCTTGGTGCCGTACAGCGCGTACCTGCTGGTGATGGTGGCGTCGATGCATGACGCCCAGTACCTTCGCCCCGCCATCGCCGAGATCTACCGCTGGTCGACACCGCTCTTCACCTTCCTGCTGGTCCTGCACGTGGTGCGATCACGACGGGCCGCGCTGGCCATCCCGATCGCCATCGGTGCTGGGGTGCTCTGGCAGGCGACGTCGGGTGTGATCCAGTCGCTCCTTGAGCTGGGGCCTGAGAGCTTCGCCGCCGGAAGTGGGCTCTCCCGCGCCTACGGCAGTTTCGGTAAGCCCAACACCTATGCGGCCTACCTTGAACTGAGCGTGCCCATGCTCCTGGTGCTCGCCGGGTGGGGTATCGGTCAGGTCGTCCAGCAGTTCCACACCTACCGACAGTCCCGGTTGCACGGGATGCTCGCGAGCCGAGCCGAGCGTGCCTCCCTGATTCGGTGGTCCGGATTCTCCCTCTGGATGGCGGGGTGTACGCTGGCCGGCCTGGTCGGTATCGTGCTCAGCTTCTCCCGCGGTGCGTGGCTCGGCACCGCGGCAGGACTGCTCGCCATGCTGCTCGTCTCAGCAAGGGGGCTGCCGATCGCCCGCGTAGCGATCGCCGGCGCCGTGGCCGTTGCGCTGTTCGCGGGTGGCATGCGGTACGCGCCTGAGGCGGTGCAAGCGCGTTACGAGCAACTTGTTAGCCAGGTCCGGCTCTTCGATTCGCGCCAGGTGATCGTCACGGCGGAGAACTTTGCCTCCGTGGAACGCATGGCCCACTGGCAGACAGGGATCGCCATGTTCCAGGCCGAGCCACTCCTCGGCGTCGGTGTCGGGAACTACAACGCCCGATTCCGCGAGTTCCAGATTCATCCCGGCTTCCCCAACTCCGCGGGACACGCGCACAACTACTACATCCACACCGCCGCGGAGACCGGCACGCTCGGCCTCGCCGCCTATCTCTGGCTGATCGGAACCGCCCTGGCGGTAGCGCTACGGGCGGCCCGGACAACACAGGACGCCCTGAGCCGAGCGGTCGGCCTGGGCGCGGTCGGCGTGACGGTGGCCCTGATGGTGCACAATGTCGTGGAGAACCTGCATGTCTTGAGCCTTGGCATCCAGCTCGCTGCAATCTGGGCGCTCGCGGTGCTCGCCCTCTACAATCCACCGTGGAGGGGCGTCACGCGGGCGCGAGAGGGAACGAACAGCGCGTGAGGACATCACCAAGACTCGATGAGACACACCAGGAGCACGCACCCGCCCCTATAACGGCCGCCGACCTAAACGGCGCCACCCCCGGGGACGGCGCACCAACCGACGACAACGGCTGGAGCGATGTCTCGCTCCTCCGGCGGGTGCTCCGCCCACAGACGCTCGTCTCGTTTGGACTCGCCGCCGCCATTGTCGCCTTCATGCTCACTCGCTTCGACCTCAACCTTCGTGCGGTCCTGAGCGAGATGCGACACGCGAACCCGCTCTACCTCGGGCTTGCCTTCGCGTCGTACTACGGCGCCTTCGGCTTCCGCGCGGCACGATGGCGTTCCCTGCTGGAGAGCGCGGATATTCGCCCACCGGACGGCCAATCGCTGCCGGGGCTACCCGGCCTCAGCGCGATCTTCGTCCTCTCCTGGTTCGCCAACTGCATCGTGCCGGCCAAGCTCGGGGATGCTTACCGCGGCTTCTTGCTCAAGCAGCGAGCACGCACGTCGTTCAGTGGCACGCTCGGGACCATCTTCGCGGAGCGGCTGGTCGATCTGGCGACACTGGCGGCGTTGCTCGTCGGATCCGGCTTCATCGTGTTTGGGAGCCGCCTGCCGCGCAACATCACGTCATGGATGCTCTTCGCCTCCGGGTTGGCTGTGGTCGTCGTCACCGGACTCCTCATCATCATGCGATTCCGACATTTGCTCCGCAGGCTGGTGCCCACCCGCATCCGGCACCACTACGTCCGTGTCGAGGAAGGTGTGATCGGCTCCTTTGGCAGCGTCCCGACGGTATTGGGTCTCACCGCGATCATCTGGCTGCTGGAAGGCGTGCGCCTGTATTTCGTCAGCATGTCTGTCGGCGCGGGCATCTCGCTCGCTGCCGCCCTGTTCGTGGCGCTGCTCGCCAGCCTGCTGACCGTCGTCCCGGTCACACCCGCTGGTCTGGGATTCGTAGAGTTGGGTATCGTGGGTGCGTTGACCCTGTTCGGGGTGTTCCACCAGACCGCCGCGTCGGTGGCGCTCCTCGACCGGGTCGTGGCGTATTGGAGCGTCATCGCCGTCGGGGCGGTTCTCTATCTCATCACCCGCTGGCGGTGGCGGTGAGGCAGGTATGAGGATCGCGATCGACTACACCCCCGCCATCAGGCAGGGAGCGGGAATCGGACGCTATACGCGGAGCCTGGTCAGCGCCCTCGCGGGGCGCCTCAGTGATGGCGAAGAGCTTGTCCTCTGGCATACGCGGGATGCCGAGCCGGAAGATCCACCCTCGTTGGCTAACGATCGTGTGCAGCTTCGGCGTGTGCCCCTGCCCGAGCGTGTGCTGACGGGCGCCTGGCACCGGTTGCACGCCCCGTTCCGGCTCGAGCACCTGATCGGGTCAGTCGACGTCGTTCACGGTCCCGACTTCGTCATCCCGCCAACTAGCGCACCGGCAGTCGTCACGATCCACGATCTGAGCTACATCGTCACGCCCGAGTACGCGCACCCTGCCCTGCGCCGTTACCTGATGCAGGCCGTGCCCCGCGCACTCGAGCGCGCTGCGGGGATCGTCGCCGTCTCCGAGACGACCGCCTCCGACCTGGTCGAGCACTACAGCGCACCGCGGGAGCGCATCACCGTCATCCCCAATGGGGTCGATCCCCGCTTCCATCCCCCATCGCAGGAGGAGATCCGACGGGTCCATGCCAAGCTCGAAGTGCGGCGCCCGTATTTCCTGACGGTCGGCACGATCGAGCCACGCAAGAACCATCGCACGCTCCTCGAGGCGTTCGCCCAGGTGTACGCGGCCTTTCCCGAGGCTTCCCTGCTCATCGTCGGGCGGCATGGGTGGCTGGCCGACCCGATCGTCGCTGAGATCGACGCCGCAGCGCGAAGACTCCCGGTCCGCCTGCTGTCTCGGATCGACGACCGGCTGCTCCCGGGACTCTACGCCGGGAGCACGGCGCTGGTCTATCCTTCGTGGTACGAGGGGTTTGGCCTTCCCGTGGTTGAGGCGATGGCGAGCGGGGCGGCGGTGATCACCAGCGATCATGGAGCCCTTGCCGAGGTCGCGGGCGACGCCGCCCTGCTGGTACCGGCAGGGGACGCAGACAAGCTGGCGGAGCAAATGTGCCGCGTGCTAGAGGATACGGCGCTGCGTGAAGACCTTGTGCAACGTGGGCGGGCGCGTGCCGCACAGTTCACCTGGGAGGCCGCCGCGGACGCACACCTAGCGCTGTATCGACGAGTGATGGCGGAACGATGAGTGATCAAGCGCCCGAGCCGCCGGGCGATGAGGCGGTCCAAGATGAGCCCCGTCCCCCGAGCAGGAATGCGCAGCGGTCGATCCTCCTGATCGCGCTCGTCTTCTACCTCCTGCTCGGCTGCATGATGGTGACCGTCGGGCTGGCCATCGCCTACCGTGTGTCGTCCGGCCAGTAGCGACGGGAGATGCACGCCGAACGATGACCGACGCGCTCGTAACCTGGCCTTACACCTCGGCGGTGCTCCTGGCGGGTGCCGCCCTCTTTGCGACCCTCCTTTTCGCGCTCGCCCGGTTCGGCATCCCCGGCGTGGACCGCATCTCCGCTAACACTATCCAGCGACTGGCCAAGAACAGCGCCGCCCCGATCGCCGGGCAGCTCGCCAACCGGGCAGCCGATCTGATCTTCGCCGCCTTCGTGCTCAGGCTCCTCGGTGCCACTGCCAATGGGCAGTACGCGGTGGCCGTCGTGACCTGGCTCTACCTGAAGACGATTTCAGACTTCGGCCTCAGCGTCCTTGTCACGCGCGAGGCGGCGCGTTCACCCGATCGCGCGGGCTACTTGCTGGGTGCCAGCACCCTGCTTCGCATCGTCGTGCTTGCCGCGCTGGTCCCGCCAATCGCCGCGTATGCCGTCGGCGGCACGCACCTGTTCGATCTCTCTCGCGCGAGCGCCATTGCGATCGGCCTGCTCACCCTGTCGCTCGTCCCCGGCAGCTACACGGAGGCGATCAACTCGATCTTCAACGCCCACGAGCGGATGGAGCTGCCCGCTGCGCTCAATGTCGCCACCAATCTTTTCCGTGTTTGCCTGGGCCTGGCCGCGTTGGTGGCGGGGTTCGGTGTCGTCGGACTGGCACTCGTCGCGTTGGTGACGACCACCGTGTCCACCCTCGCCTACCACGTTGCCCTGCGACACGTCGGAGTCCGGCCCGTGTGGCGACTCACCCGGAGCGAGGCGCGCTGGCTGATCACCGTCTCCTGGCCGCTCCTCTTGAACTCGCTCCTGGTGAACCTCTTCTTCCGGGCCGACGTGTTCATCATCCAGGCTGCGCGCGGTGACCACGCACTCGGCGTCTACGACGCCGCTTACAAGTTCATCAACACGGTTCTCCTGGTCCCGACCTACTTCACCCTGGCGGTCTTCCCCATCCTGTCGCGATACGCGGCGTCCGATCAGACGCGCCTCATCGACAGCTACCGGCTCGCGACCAAGTTCATGCTGATCATCGCCTGGCCAATGACGCTCGGCACGGTCGCGCTGGCGCCGCTCCTGATCGGCATCCTCGGCGGCGCTGAGTTCCTCCCCGACTCCGCGAGCGCGCTGCGAGTCCTCATCTGGTTCCTGCCATTGAGTTATGTCAATGGCGTAACCCAGTACGTCTTGATCGCGGTGGACCGTCAGCGGACGATAACCGGAGCCTTCGCCGCCGCCGTGGTGTTCAATCTTGGCGCCAACCTCCTGCTGGTGCCGCGCTTTGGGATCTACGCCGCCGCGGCGGTGACGGTCGCCACCGAGGTCGTCATCTTCGCCACGCTCGCGGTGGCGGTGCGGCGCTACATCGGGTATTTCAACTGGGCCGGCATCGCCGTGCGGCCGGCGCTGGCGTCGTGCGCAATGGGCGCCGTGTTGCTTCTCACCTGGCGCGCCGGTGCGATCCCGGCAACGATCGCCGCGAGTCTCTCCTACGCGGCTGCGCTGGTCGTCTCCGGGGCTGTGGGAAGGCAGGAGGCGAACATCGTCCTCGCCCTGCTGGGGCGGGCTCGTACCGTTGCATCGTGAGTCCGCGGCAACCACGTACCAGGTCGCGCATTTCCCCGGTTCCCGCGCCAGGACGCCGATTTCTCTTGACACCTCGGGAGGACCGTGGTACCATACCGGCCGGTTGGCCTGGAGGCGTGGTGTAGTGGCCTAACATGCAGCCCTGTCAAGGCTGAGATCGCGGGTTCGAATCCCGTCGCTTCCGCCAGACAGCATCTCACACGGCGACCCACGCGGGTCGCTGTGTTGTTTGCCGCAGAGTCCGGTTCTGGTGCCATACGGATCGTATGCGGCATCGTAGTCTCGCGCATGGCCACGGAGGAACCAGCCGGCGCGGGCACGACGGCGAAAAACATGGTAAAGTATGGACCGATAGCGTGGGGGCGTGGTGTAGTGGCCTAACATGCAGCCCTGTCAAGGCTGAGATCGCGGGTTCGAATCCCGTCGCTCCCGCTGCAAGAGTTCACAGATGGCGACCCATCTGGGTCGCCGTCTTGTTGTCTTCCCAGCGCCCGGCATGGCGCCACGCTTCGGGCGTCGGCGTACGATCCCGCAGCGCGCTGTCACGCCGTCTGCGGTGGAACCCAGCGAGGCACTAGCTCTCGGCGGGCGCGTTGAGCGAGCCGTGCGGCGGAGTCGCCCGCCGCACAGTCCCTGGCCTAACGTCCCTCGTATGCGCGCTGGAGCTCGGCGATGTCGAGCTTAGACATCTTGAGCATCGTCTCCATGACGCGGTTCGCCCGCTCGCGATCCTCATCCCGGAGGTACTCGTCCAGGATCGATGGGACGACCTGCCAGGAAACCCCGAACTTGTCCTTCAGCCACCCGCAGGGACCAGGCTCGCCGCCATCAGCGGTCAGCTTCTCCCAGTAGTGGTCGACCTCTTCCTGCGTTGCACAGTCGATGATGAAGGACACGGCCTCGTTGAACTTGAACTCCGGCCCACCATTCAGGGCAAGGTACTCCTGGCCGTTGAGCCGGAAGGAGATCGTGACGACGGACCCCGGCTCGCCCGGTCCCACCTCGGTGTAGCGGGTGACGTTGAGCACCTCCGAGTTGGGGAAGACCGACAGGTAGAAGTTTGTGGCCTCCTCGGCCTGACCGTTGAACCACAGGCACGGAGTGATCGTCTGCGCCATCCTCGGCTCCGTCTCGCTAGGCTCCGGCATCACCGGAGCCGCTGAAGATAACAACCTCTTTGGATAGTCGATCGGCCACCGACCATATCGACAGGGGCGGCGTCTGTTCCGTTTCGGAACAGTCCGCATCTGCTTCCGCACCAGCGACTGACCACGGGAATAGCTGACCACTCTGTCAGTATCCGTGGCACACCGGGTGCAGGCAATCCTCTCTGACTTGCTGGTACCACTCTTGGTGACTGCGGGCGCCGCCACCGTGCCCGCCTAGAAGGGACGCACGGGCCGCAGCGCACGCCCAACCCTGCACCTGACGACCGGTCCCAACGTCAGTGCATCGCCGGGCTCCGCAGCGCCCTCGAGGCGGGTGGCTATTCCGGGGCTTGGAGCGGACGCCCCTGTGAACATCCCCACACGGTGAACTCAGTGGAGCGCAGCCGTTCGCCCGCCAGTACCGAACACCGACCCGAACCTGCGATCCGAGGCGACATCCATCATCATCCGGTTGGAAAGGCCGGCCGGTTCGGGGGTCGGAGTGAACACCAGGAACGGGACGACACTCACCCTGCAACCGACTCCCCAGTGCCCAGAGGAGCGACCACGCCGGCGTGGTTTACCCACGTGGAGTCCACGCAATCACTCTCGACGCCTCCGGACAGTGTCCAATGGCGTCCAATTCACGCCCCTGGGCGCTCCTTATCCCCTGTATGGACGCGGCAGTGTCCACGTTCTTGCCAGGGATCCAAGAATTGTTAGGTTGTTGGCAATGTCCGGTAAGCGAGAGTTCATCTGGCCCAACTAGGCTCACTGGGTAGTAGACGGACAGCACCCACGCCGCCGGCATCGCGGCGCAAACGGGTGTTGGCAACGGTAATGCCCTCTCGATCGTCACCAGCGCCGAAGGTGAGGACCACACCCATGAGCCTGCAGCCCAGTCGACCGCGCACCGTCATCGTGCTCGGGAAAGGAACCCTGGCCATCCGGATCGCCGACTGGTTTCATCGAAGCCCTGACTACCACCTGACACAGGTCGTTCCGGTGGTTCCCGAGCCGATCTGGACCGATTCGTTGACGGCCTGGGCACACGAGCACGGTGTCCCTGTCGTCTCCTCCGGGCACTACCGGGACATCGAAGGGGTGCACGACGCCTCCTGGCGCGTCGACCTGGCAATGTCGGTTTTCTACGGGCACATCATCCGCCCGTGGTTCATCGCCAAGTGTGAGCGGATTTGGAATCTCCACAACGGCCCCCTCCCCCGCTACCGGGGCGTGTCGCCAATCAACTGGGCGCTGAAGAACGGCGAGCAGAAGCACGGCGTCACCATCCACGAGATCACACCGGGGATCGACGACGGGCCAATCATCGCCCAGGTGGAGTACTCCATCTACCCCGAGTTTGACGAAGTCCAAGACGTGTACGCCCGTGCGTTGGAGTACGGGTGGACGCTTTTCCAGCAAACGATGCCGCTCGCTGACCGCATCACCCCGAGACCGCAGGACGAGTCTCTCGCCACGTACTACAGCCGCGAGCACGATGCGCTGCTCGGGGATCGCCGTGACTTTACCCGAGCTGCGTCCGAGTCGCAGGTGGCAGCCAGCGACCACCGCTAACCCGGCTCGCACATCGCACGACACCGCCGCGAGGAACAGGTTGGAAGGGCGAACAGGCCGTGACCGAACGCACCATTCGGGAGCACACAGCGTCGGAACGGGGTGCTGCGAGCACCGTCGATCGACAGGACGCGGACAGCCCGGCCCGCACCGAGCCACGCTGGACCCAGTTCGGTGCCTACCCGGGTACGGAGACGGTCGGTGCCGTCGTCGTCGGCGGGAACTTCCCTGGGCTCGGCATCGTCCGGAGCCTCGGACGGCGCGGCATCCCGGTGTGCGTTATCGACGACGAGATCTCGGTCAGCCGGGTCTCCCGGTACACCACGCACCACGTCCGCGTCCCCGACCTCCTCGATGAGCAGCGCGCAGTCGACACGGTCCTCGACGTCGGGCGGCGACTTGGACTGGACGGATGGATCCTGTACCCAACCCGAGATGAGAACGTGGCGGCCTTTGCCCGCTACCGCGACACACTCGCCACCCAGTTTCGCGTGCCGAGCCCTGGTTGGGACAGCGTCCAGTGGATCTGGGACAAGCGCCGGACTTACGACATGGCCGGTCAACTCGGCATCCCGGCACCGCGCACCTGGTGTCCCCGAGATGTCGGTGAGCTCGACGAGCTGGATCTCGAATTCCCGGTCGCAATCAAGCCTGCCATCAAGGAGCACTTCATCTACGCGACGAAGGCGAAAGCCTGGCGAGCGGACAACCGCGAGGAGTTGCGGGAAAAGTTCCAGCGCGCCGCGGCGTTGGTCGAGCCCGGCGAAGCGATGGTGCAGGAAGTGATACCCGGCGACGGGCGCCACCAGTTCGCCTACTGCGCCTTCTACAAGGACGGGCAGGCGATCGGCAGCATGGTCGCCCAGCGGCGGCGCCAGCACCCGCCGGAGTTCGGGCGGGCGAGCACCCTGGCTGAGACCGTCGATATCCCTCTGCTCGAAGAGTTGTCCGAGCGCTTCCTGCGCCACGTCAATTTCTACGGCCTCGTGGAGATGGAGTACAAGCTCGATCCGCGCGACGGGCGGTACAAGCTCCTTGACATCAACGCGCGTGCCTGGGGCTACCACACCCTCGGGCAACGGGCGGGGGTGGACTTCCCGTACCTCCTGTACGCCGACCAGGTTGGCCTGCCGGTCGAGCCCTGCCGTGCCCAGCCGGGTATCCGTTGGATCCGCCTGGTGACGGACCTGCCGACCGGCGCCGTCGAGATCAAGGCTGGGACCCTGTCCTTGCGCTCCTACCTGCGCTCGCTGCGCGGCATCCACATCGAGTCGGTCTTCGCGCGCGAGGATCCCCTTCCCGGGATCTTCGAACTCGCACTGATCCCGTACGAAGCGATCAAACGGGGGTTCTAAGACATGTTTTCTTACGTCGTCGCCGGGGGCCTGGCGGCCCTCGGTACCGCACTCGCATTGGCCTGGAAGTGGCAGCTCGGTCTACGCCGCACCGCGGCGGCGGTCACGGCACTGGCGACCGCGTCGGCTACCCTGGTGACCATGCTCGGCAAAGCCCTCGCGCTCAGCGGTCGTGTTCGCGCCGTCCTGACCGGTGCGTCGACGCTCGCGGGGGCCTTTGCGGTGCTCGCCTATCGCTTCTACCGCGATCCGGAGCGCGTTGCTCCCGACCGCGACGACGCCATCGTCAGTCCGGCCGATGGCACCGTGCTCTACGTCCACCACTCATCCAACGGCGAACTACCGGTGGCCACCAAGCACGGCCGGAACTACACCCTGCGCGAACTGACTGGAACCCCGCTGCAGATTCAGAGTGCCATCGTGATCGGCATCGGGATGAGCTTCCTGGACGTGCACGTGAATCGGGCCCCGATCGCGGGCCGAATCGCGTCGCTCCGACGCTTCCCCGGATTGTTCGGCTCGCTGCGGGACCCGCACATGATCTTCGCCAACGAGCGCGTCACCACTGTCATCGAGAACGGCGACCTCCAGGTCGCAGTGGTGCAGATCGCTTCGCGTCTCGTCCGCCAGATCGCGTCGTTCGTGAACGAAGGCCAGGAGGTCTCATTGGGCCAGCGCATCGGCGTGATCCGCCTCGGTTCACAGGTGGATCTAGTGCTGCCCGCAGTCGAGGGACTGCGCGTGACCGTCCGTCCTGGCGAGCACGTCACGGCCGGGGAGTCGATCCTCGGCATCATCGACGGGAGGGGACTTCGAGGGATCGAAGTCTCGCCCAGTGGAGTATTGGAGGAATCCCGTGCCGAGTAACCACCTGGCGAGGGATGATGTCGGGTTGATCGGTCCGGCGCGGTCGGCCGGTTCAGACACGCCTGGTGTCGGTGAAGACACCGACCTGACAGAACCCCTCCGCGTCGTGGAGATCGACCCGGAGACGGACCGCCGGTGGGCGGACTTCGTGACCGCCCATCCTGATGGGCATGTGTATCACCATCCAGCCTGGTCACAGGTGATCGAAGAGACCTATGGCTACCAACCGGCCCACCTCGCCTGCGAAGATGCGAGCGGGAACCTGCTGGGAGTCTTACCGCTCTTCTCGCAGCGTGGACTGATCAGCGGACGCCGCCTGGTGTCCCTGCCGCACACCCCCGTGTGCGGTCCGCTCACGACCAGCCCGACCGCGACTGCCGCGCTCCTCCGCGCCACAGTGGAGCGCGCCAGGAGTGGCGGCAATCAAGGGCTCATGATCAAGGCAGACGCGCCCGACCTGTGCGCGGACGGCGAAGGGTTGGCGCCTGTCCAGTGGGATCCGACATACGTCGTGGACCTGCCTAGCCCGCCGGAGCCACCCCCTTTCCTCTCGTCCCGCCATCGCGAGCGGATCAAACGGGCAGTCAAGAAGGCGCTCAAGAACGGGGTGGTCACGCGGGAGGTCCACACGCTGGATGAGCTGCGCGAATGGTACCACCTCTACCTCTTGACCATGCGTCGGCTGGGCGTGCCGCCGCGCTCGTTCCGCTTTTTCAGTGTTGCCTGGGAGCGGCTCAGACCCCTGGGGCTGATGTCGGTCCTGTTAGCCGAGCTGCCCACCCCGGACGGTACGAAGATGCTGGGCGGATGTGTCTATTTCCCCTGTGCGCGCACGACGATGTTCGCCTTCACCGGATACCGTCAGGACGCGCTCTCGCTACGCCCCAACGACCTGATCCAGTGGACTGCCATCCACACGGCATGGGAGCAAGGACACCATCGGTTCGACCTGGGCGAAGTGGAGCCGGGAGACGACGGCCTGGCGCGGTTCAAACTGAAGTGGGGTGCGGAGCCGCGGCCGCTTTACCGCTACTTCTACCCCGCTCCCAAAGACGTCGTCATGGACGTCGTGGCGTCGCGCGGCCGGATGCGGGCAGCAGCGCAAGCGACGTGGCGGATGCTGCCGCTCACAGTCACACAGCATCTCGGCGAGGGGATCTACCAATACCTGTGAGAAAGGCGGCGTGTGCGGCCCCGGTGGCCGGGATTCCCCGATCCTACACCAGTACGGTCCATCGGGCGTGCACACTCAATCGGGAGACACGCTAGCAGGGTCACACCGGGGTTGGGAAAGGAGATTGTCGATGCAGCCCGTAATCGAGCACAGGCCTGTCAGCACGCCGGCGCTTCGCGTGCGGCAGGTAGATCCGACTACCGATCCCCGGTGGGCTGCGTTCGTGGCATCACACCCGAACGGGCTGGCATTCCATCATCCTGCGTGGCTCGCCACGCTGGCCGACACATTCGACTTCGCCCCCGTTCATCTGGCCTGCGAGGACGAGCATGGCGCGCTACACGGAGTCCTGCCGCTCTTCTACCGCCGCGGGCTGCTCCGTGGCCGACAGCTCTGGTCTCTACCATACACACCCATCGCCGGCCCGCTGGCTCGGAGCCGGGCCGCCGTAGGGGCGCTGGTCCGCACCGCGGCCGAACTTGCCGGCGATACAGCCGGGCAACGCCTGCAGATCCATTCCGAACTGCCGGATCTCGCAGTCAACGATGTGCCGTTCCTACGCGTCGACTGGTACCCGAACTACGTCATCGACCTGCCAGATCGGTCGGAAGCCCTTCGCTTTTCCAAGTCCCGGCGTCGGGGAATAGCCAAGGCGGTCCGCGCCGGGGTTCGGGTTCGCGACGCCGAAGGTGTTACCGACGTCCACGCGTGGTACGACCTCTACGTCCAAACGCTCCGCCGCCTCGGCCACCCACCACTCCCACTCTCCCTTTTCGAGGCTGCCTGGACCCACATGCGGTCGCAGGGACTGCTCCGCCTGCTCCTGGCGGAGCGGTCAGCGGGCGGACGCACAGAACTCCTCGGCGGAGCCGTCTTGCTCCACGGGAGCACTACGGTCACCGATCAGTTCGCTGCCGACCGGGTGGACGCCCGGCAGTACCACCCGAGCGACCTGATCCTAGGCCAGGCCATCAAACAGGCATGGGAGGCCGGTTATCGACGCTACGACCTGGGCAGTGCCGCGCCCGACCAGACAGGACTCCAACAGTTCAAGGAGGTGTGGGGCGCGCGCGCATGCCCGCTCTTCCGCTACTTCCACCCCCCCACCGACTGGGGCACCCGCCTGTCTAGTCCGCGCTCGCGCACTCGGGGGCAGGCCAGGCTTGCGGCTGCGTGCTGGCGCCGCCTGCCGCCGGCAGCGACGAGGCCGCTCGGTCGCTGGATCCACCGGTATCTGTAGTGCGTGAGAGTGGTGAAGGACAAGACATCATGCGCACCGAAAGTCTCCTGGAAACGCCCCTGTCACGGGAACACTTGCGAGTAACGCTGGTTGACCACACAGCCGACCCGCGGGTGGCCTCGTTCGTTGAGTCCCACCCGGACGGCCTTCCCTTCCACCATCCTGCGTGGTTCCAAACGCTGGTCGACACGTTCGGGTACCGGGCGGTCGCGTTGGCGTGCGAGGACGACCAGGGAATCCTGTGCGGTTTTCTCCCGCTCGTGTACCGCCATGGATGGCTGCGCGGGAAGGCGCTTTGGTCCCTCCCGCACACGCCGCTGGCCGGACCGCTGGCAACCAGCGATGCGGCGGCCACCGCCCTGGTGCAGGCTGCCGTGGAGTTCACCGAGTACGAGGTGGGGCAGCACCTCCACTTCAAGACGCTGTGTCCGGATCTCGATCAGCGCGTTCCATCGTTGCAGCGTTGCGAGTGGTACCCGACGTACATGATACCCCTGCCAAACCGCACCGACCCGTTGCGGATCGGCGCTCCTGGGTATCAGAGCGATATCCGGCGCGGTGTCAAGAAAGCCAAAGAATACAGCCTCCGGGCGCGGGAGGGTAAGAGCATCGATGACCTGCGTGCATGGTATCGGCTCTACCTCGCGGGCATGCGCCGAAAGATGTCGCCCCCCAACCCGTTCCGTTTCTTCGACGCTGCCTGGCATCACCTGCACCCCAAGGGGT
Source organism: Sphaerobacter thermophilus DSM 20745 (assembly GCF_000024985.1). Lineage (NCBI taxonomy): Bacteria > Pseudomonadati > Thermomicrobiota > Thermomicrobia > Sphaerobacterales > Sphaerobacteraceae > Sphaerobacter > Sphaerobacter thermophilus. The sequence continues at coordinate 1,265,245 of NC_013523.1, read as the reverse complement.
TCCTGCGACTCATTCTGATCGAGCAGCAGTCGGGAGGCTCGTCCGAGCTGGTCGGCGGAGCCATCACCCTCATGGTGTCGGAGACGGCGGTTGGCGAAGGCATCGGTCAGCGTGACCGGACGAGCACGCTTCACCTCCACGATCTCTTGTACTGGGAGTCGCTTCACATCGCGTGGGAGGCTGGTTGCCGCGCCTTCGACCTGGGAAATGTGCCGACCGGTCAGGAGGGTTTGGTGCGCTACAAGCGGAAGTGGGGCGGGCAGCCGCATCCCGTCTACCGGTACTTCTACCCAGCGGGCCGACAGCACGCCCGGCTCACCAGTCCCGCCTCGCTCCAGCGGCGATTGACCCGGCTTGGCCAGGCAGGCTGGCAGCACGTCCCACTGGCCGCGACCGAGTGGATCGGGTCCATGGTGACCCACTATCTGTGAGCGTCATCCGATGGCGGCACGCGACTCGAGACGACCTGGGAATGGCAACCATGGCAACCGCATCGATCCCGCAGACCCAACACGATCCCGGCCGGCTACGCGTCGACTTGGTCGACCCCACGGCGGACCCCCGCTGGGCGGCGTTCGTGACAACGCATCCGGACGGGCTGGCGTTCCATCACCCCGCCTGGATCGCAACTCTCGCCGACACGTTCGGCTACCCTCCTGCTCATCTCGCCTGCGAAGACGACCAGGGGAGGCTGCACGGGGTGCTGCCGTTGGTCTACCGACGCGGGTTGATCCGCGGCCGTCAGCTCTGGTCGCTCCCCTGCACGGCCGTGGCCGGTCCGCTCACTACCAGTGCTGCAGCCACGAATGCCCTGATTCAGACTGCGATCAAGTTGGCACAGGAACCGCCCGCTCGCCAGCTAGTACTCCACTCGATGGTGCCGGACATTGACCCAGGAGGCACTGTCCTCACCAGGGTCGAGGGTAGTCCGACCTATGTGATCGACCTTCCGGAGCGCACAGAGCCTCTCCGTTTCGGACCTTCAGCCAAGCATGGTGTGATCAAACGCGGGGTAAAGAAGGCACGAGAATATGGCTTGCGGCTCCGGGAAGCCGAGCGCTTCGACGATCTCACCGCATGGTATCGCCTGTATGTGGCTACGATGCGGGAGAAAGAATCCCCGCCGCTCCCCTTTCGCCTGTTTGATGCGGCGTGGCACCACCTGCGCCCGGCGGGACTCCTCCAGCTCCTCGTGGTGGAGCGGCGGACGGGAGAGGCCACGGAACTCATCGGGGGAGAGATCCTCCTCCTCAATTCCCAGACCGTTCTTGGAGAGTACATCGCCCGGAGCCCGATTGCGGGGCAGCTCCACTGCCAGGACCTGATCCAGTGGCATATCGTCCAGTCCGCGTGGGAGGCGGGATATCGTCGCGTCGACCTCGGCGACGCCCACCCAGAGAGCGGTCTGGCACGGTACAAGCGCAAGTGGGGTGGACAGCCACGGCCGATGTATCGCTACCGAGAGAGTCACCCGCCGGAGCCTCAGAACATCCCCAGTACCCGCTCGCGTGCCAGCACACTGCGGCGGCTAACGAAGCCTGCGTGGCGGCGCTTGCCGCTCCCGCTCGTGGCGCGTGCAGGGGCCCTCGTCTACCGCTACGCCTAGCTGGGCCGGTTGCCACCCGGGGCCGCGCACGTGACGTCCACTGTCTGGCCCGCCGCGGGGGTCGACGCGCCCAAACGCGTCTCCCCCAGGCTCGCCCCCAGAGATAGTCAGTAACATTACTGTTATCGACTACGCGGACAGTTCAAGGCCCCATGTTAATTAGACACCGCCATACTGACACACGAAAACTCCGGTCGATGGTCGGGCCTTAGTCGGTCGGTGGAGAGTTCACGACGCCGGCCCGATCAGCGCGCAGCGCAGGACCGGAGCTGCGCGGGTCACTGTCCCCCGCCCAAGGGTCTATTCGGAGCGGACTCACGCTGCACTCCGCCGCAGCGGCGACGTCACCCACACCGGCGCTCACGGCGCGGGGTGGCTCGGTGGACCGAACGGGCGCGACAGGGACAGTCTGGGAGCAGCCCAAACCTCGGAGGAGACCGACGCGGTGTCGCGTGGCTGCCTCCCTAGACGAGAGTGGTGGAATGGAACTACGCGCCTACGCGGCCATCCTGTGGCGCCGGAGGTGGATCGTTCTCCTCACGGTTCTGACAGCATTGGGTGTCGCGGTCACCGCGAATCGGCTGGTTACGCCTGTCTACGTCGCGACCGCGACGGCTCGGGTCTCCGTGACGTCGGGCTCGATTGACTACGTAATCCGGGACCCGACCTATACGGACCGGTTGCTCAACACCTACCTGACGCTGGTAACCAGCCACTCCGTGCGCGAGCAGGTGGCGGAGGAGCTGAAGCTTAGTTCCCTGCCGGAGATTTCCGGGACCGCTCCGGCCAACTCGGAACTCCTGAATATTAGCGCCGCTCACCGCGACCCCGCCATGGCTGCCGCGATCGCCAACGCTGCCGCGACGGCACTGGCGGCCCATGTGGAGGCTGCCCAGCAGGAGAATCCCGAAACGCGCCAGGCCCTGGGAGAGGACTTCGCGGAGGCCCAGCAGGCGCTGCTCGAAGCCCGACTCCGGTACGAGTCGCTGGCGGCGGACCCGCAGGCGGACCCGACCGAAGTCGCTGCTGCCCGGATTGAACTCGACATGCGGCAGCAGGAGTACAACTCGCTGCAGGCGCAGTACGACCGCGCTCGGGTCACCGAGGCCACGCGTAGCGACAAGATCGTGCTGGCAGACCCAGCCGTACCCCCCGAGAGCCCGAGCTCGCCCAACCAGTTGCTGAACCTGGCTCTGGGACTGGGTGTCGGCCTCGTCGGCGCCGTCGGGCTCGCCTTCCTCGTCGAGAATTTGGACGATCGCCTCTATACCACGGGGGCCATCCGGCGCACAGCACGGGTCCCGATCCTCGCTGTCATCCCGCGTTCCGGGCGACGTGCCCGCATCCTGCTCGTCTCGGCGAACGCCCGTTTGCTCGAGGCGTTCCGCTGGCTGCGAACGAATCTGCTTTACCAGGGCGCCCGTCAACCGCTGAAGGCGATCGTGATCACCAGCTCGCAGCGCGGCGAGGGACGATCCACGGTGACGGCGAACCTCGCCTTCGTGCTCGCCGGGGCGAACCGTCGCGTTGTCATCATCGATGCCGACCTGCGATCGCCGAGACAGCACCAGTTCTTCGGACTGCCGAACGACTGTGGATTAACCAGCGTGCTGCGCGACGAGGCGCCGGTGGCCGACGCACTCCAGACTACGAGGATCCCGCGAATCCAGGTGCTGACCAGCGGCCCCGAGCCGGCCTATCCGCCCGAACTGCTCGGCTCTGAGCGGATGGGTCAGCTCCTGACCGAGCTTCGCGGGACGGCGGATCTGATCCTCCTCGACGCGCCACCACTCGAACAGGTGGCCGATGCCGCGATCCTGGCCGGAATCGTCGACGGCGTCATCCTGGTGGTCCAGCGCGGGCGCGCCCGCGAGGGGGCCGTGATCGCCGCTATCCGCAAGCTCGAAACGCTCCAGGCACGCGTGGTCGGGGTCGTCGCCAACCAGGCGGACGCCGACGACGACGAGCCGGCGGAGAGCTACGAAGTGGGCACGAGCGCTCGCTCAGTCGTGCACGAGCAACTAGCACCGGTCGCTATCCCGAACGGGCGGTCCGCGCGACGGCGCCAGCGGGTAGCGGAAGAAGCTTCTGAGTCGTCACTGCGTGGGGAAGAGTGACTATGGCACACGCTCAGGATCACTCGCCGCACTCCCAGACCACCGCGCTGAACCTGGGGAAGGACACAGTCATGAAGCAGGCGAAGCAGGCGGTGGAGATCCCACGGGTGGTTGTCACGCAAATCGATCAACGGCGACTGCGCTATTACGCCACCAAGCGCTGCATCGACATCGTCCTGTCCTGTGCCGCCTTGGTGCTGTTGTCGCCGGTGCTCGTGGTGATCGCGTTAGCGATCAAGCTGGACTCTCCGGGACCGGTGATCTTCGCCCACGAGCGGGTCGGCGCGCGCCTGCGCCGTCGCGGATCCACCGGGGCATGGGAGATCCGACCGTTTCGCTTCTACAAGTTCCGCTCGATGGTGCACAACGCGGACGAATCGCTCCACCGGGCACACATCGCTGCCTACGCGAACGGGCAGGTGCGGCGTGGTCCCGGCAAGGGCGGCTTCAAGCTCACCGGCGACCCGCGGGTTACCCGGGTCGGGCGCTTCCTGAGGGCAACCAGCCTCGACGAACTGCCGCAACTCGTCAACGTGCTCAAGGGCGACATGAGCCTCGTCGGGCCACGGCCGGTACCCACCTATGAGGTCGAGCACTACGAGCCGTGGCACTTCGAGCGCCTGGCAGCCCTGCCTGGCATCACCGGCTTGTGGCAGGTCACCGGCCGCTGCGCGCTCACCTTCGACGAGATGATCGCGCTCGACCTTGAGTACGTACGGAACCAGTCCACAGCGCTGGACCTCAAGATCCTCGCCCGGACGGTTCCGGCGGTGCTCCGGGGCACCGGAGCTGGATAGTCGACGCACGAGCTACGGGAGGACGGAGGGACATGGTTGAACAGGTAGGCATCGCGGTCCTCGGCTGCGGCTACTGGGGCGTCAACTACGTCCGAGTTTTCAACGAGATCCCCGAGACGCGAGTCGTCGTGGCCTGCGACCAACGGCCCGAGCGGGTGCGCGAGATCGCCCAACGGTACCCAGGCGTCGCCGTGACGACGGATGTCGCGGAAGCCCTGGCCACACCGGGCGTCGACGCCGTCGTGGTCTGCACCGAGGCCACTTCCCACCACCGCGTGGCGCGCGAGTGTCTCCGTGCAGGGAAACACGTCCTGGTGGAGAAGCCGATCGCGACGACGGGCGAGGACGCCGGGGACCTGATCGCGGCCGCCGCGGCCCGCAAGCTGACCCTCATGGTAGGGCATACGTTCCTCTACAACGCGGGCGTGCAGCGCGTCAAAGAGTACATCGACCGGCGAGAGCTGGGTCGGATCTACTACCTGTACGCACGTCGCACCAACCTCGGGCCAATCCGGAGAGATGTCAATGCGCTCTGGGACCTCGCCCCGCACGACATCTCCATCTTCAACTACTTCATGGGCACCGCCCCGCTTTGGGTCAGCGCGGTCGGCTCGCGAGCGCTGCGCAACGGTCGCGAGGACGTCGGGTTCATCGTCCTCGGGTATCCCGACAACGTGCTGGGCCAGATCCATGTGAGCTGGGCCGATCCCCACAAGGTTCGCGAAGTCGTTGTCGTTGGAAGCGACAAGCGGATTGTCTTCAACGACCTTCAAACCATGGAACAAGTGCGTGTCTTTGAGAAGGGCGTAGCCCCCTTGATGCAGAACGGGGAGGGCTACAGCGGGGACCAGCTGGTGGTGCGCGACGGCGACATCATTAGCCCGAGCATCCAACCCCGGGAGCCGCTCAAGACACTCGCCAGCCACTTCGCCGACTGCGTCATCCACGGACGTCGGCCACTCACGGACGGCGACGCCGGGCGCGATGTGGTGCGTGTTCTTGAGGCAGTGGACAAGTCGATGGCCATGCGTGGCACGCCGGTCGAACTCGTGAGTACGGAGGAGTCGCTCTATGTCTATCCAGCAGAATCAGCGTCGCATCCCCTTCGTTGACCTGGCCGCCCAGTACGACAGCATCGCGCCCGAGGTCGATGAGGCCATCGCGCGCGTGCTGCGCGGCGCCGACTTCATCCTTGGCGCCGACGTAGCGGCGTTCGAACGCGAGTTCGCCGACTACTGCGAAATCGAACACGCCGTTGGTGTCGACTCGGGCACATCGGCGCTGGAGCTCGCGCTGAGGGCCTTCAATATCGGCCCAGGGGACGAGGTCATCACCCAGGCCAACACGTTCGTCGCAACGGTGTTTGCGATCGCCTACACGGGGGCGACGCCGGTGCTCGTGGACGTGGATCCGAGCACCTACAACATGGATCCGGAGCTACTGGAAAAGGCCATCACGCCGCGCACCAAGGCCATCATGCCGGTCCACCTGTACGGCCAACCGGCCGACATGGACCCGATCATGGAAATCGCCCGGCGCTACGGCCTGATCGTGATCGAGGATGCCTGCCAGGCGCACGGCGCTCGCTACAAAGACCGGCGGGTCGGCACCTTCGGCCACGCCGCAGCCTTCAGCTTCTACCCGGCAAAAAACCTCGGCGCTTATGGCGACGGCGGTATGGTCGTCACGGCAGACGCCCAGGTAGCCGACGCGGTTCGACTCCTCGGCAACTACGGCCAGCGCGAGAAGTACCACCACTTGCAGTCTGGCTTCAATCGCCGGCTGGACACGCTGCAAGCGGCGGTCATGCGGATCAAGCTCCGCCACCTCGACGAGTGGAACGCCGCGCGGCGCCGCCATGCCGAACGCTACTCGGAGGTCTTACCGGAGAGCGTCGTCATCCCCTCGGTGCCATCGTACGCAGAGCCGGTCTGGCACCTCTACGTGATCCGGGTTCCCCAGCGGGACGCCATGCGCGCCGCACTGGCCGAGCGCGGCATCGCGACAGGTATCCACTATCCGATCCCGATCCACCTGCAGCCGGCCTGCAGGAATCTCGGCTACGAGCGCGGCGCCTTCCCGGTCACGGAGGCCGTCGCCGAACAGATCCTATCGCTCCCCATGTACCCGGAGATGTCGAACGACGCGATCGACTATGTCGCAAGCGCGATCCGCGACGTCCTGGAGCGGGAGCAACCCGCACCGGGGCTCGCGCGGACCGCTGACTGACAGCGACGCGGTTGCCCGTCCGGCTAAGCACGTGCCACCTCGCGCCCTGGCGGGTGCGGCGGTCGGCTGAGGAGCATGAGCGTGGCGAGTTGGAACCTCGTCCAACCGAGGTGGATCACCGAAGTGAGCCAGGGCGGTATCGGCCGTCTGGTCACGTCCTGGCCTGCGCAGTTAGTCCTCGCGGCCGCCGTCGGGCTCGCGCTCGGCGGCGCCGCGATCGTCGTGACCGGGTCGAACAGCCGGTTCGCCCCGCTGCTGCTCGCCGCGCTCCTGGCTCCCTTCGTCGCAGCGGTTGTGGGACGCGTGCGCTACATCCTCCTCATTCTCACGATCGTGACGATCCCGATCGGCCCCGACATCTACCTGGGTTACCGGGAAGAGATCGGCATGCTGGGCGGGATCGGCGGGTGGAACATCTCGCTGGGGACCGCTGCGCTGGGAGGGTTGTACGCACTCTGGATTGGAGCCGCGCTCACCGGCGTTGCGCGCGCTCCGCGCCTGGTGCTCCGCCAGGCGCTCCCGGTCTTCCTGTATTTCCTCCTGAACGTGGTGTCGATCCTCTTCGCGCCGGACGTCACCGCGGCCCTGTTCGAGACCTTCTGGCTCGTCCAGATCGTGGCGCTGTTCCTGTACGTCGCGAGCACCGTGGAGACGCGCCGGGATGTCTACGTCATCATCGCTGCAATGATGGTCGCGCTCGCGCTCGAGAGCATCATCATGATCGGGGTCGCCGCGACGGGGGTCACCTTCGAGGTCGCGGGTATCTCGACCCGGGTAACCACCACCAGCGTCTACGCCGGGGGGTTCACCCGCGCCGCCGGCACCCTCGGCTCACCCAACGCCGCGGGCTCGTACCTCGCCTTCCTCGTCGCACCGGCGCTCGCGCTCACGATCTGTCGCCTGCCAAGACGCCTGCGCTGGCTCGGCGGTGCTGCCTTCCCATTGGGCACGATCGCCCTCATCCTGACGCTCTCGCGGGGCAGCTTCTTATCGGCAGGCATCGCGCTGATGGTGCTCGTCGCGATCGGGTTGCACCGCCGATGGTTCGCGGCCTCGACCATCGTCGCGATGGCCGCGGTCGGGACGGTGGCAGCCGTCATCTTTGGGCCGACACTGGTCGCGCGCCTGTTTGGAGAAGACCATGGCGCAGCGGAAGCGCGCATCCCGCTGATGCAGATCGCGTTCCGTGTAATCGGCGACCATCCGCTCGGCGTGGGACTGAACAACTTCACGGCCGTGCTGCCGGCGTATGTCGGACCTGAATTCTCAACGCACTTCATCTACAGCATCCACAACTACTACCTGACCATCTGGGCCGAGATCGGCCCGGTGGGCCTGCTGGCCTTCCTCTGGATCGTGTTCGCCGCGGTGCGCCGCGCATGGCACTGCGCAAACACGCTCGGTCCCGACCTCGCGCCGTTCGCCGTGGCCGTGTTCGGATCCCTGCTGGGGGAAGCGGTGCACATGTTCGTCGATGTCTACAAGAGCTGGGCACAACTTGACTCCCTGTTCCTGATCGCTGGGCTCCTCATCGCCCTGACCAGGTTCAGCCGCGCCGACCTGGTTCGGCGGTCGGCGAGCCACTGGGTGCGCCTGCCTGCGTTTATCCCCAACTACCGCACTACTGGGGTAGGGGGGTAGCCGCCGATGTCCAACACCTTCTCGATCAGCCTGCGCACGATAGCCCGCAACGCCGCCTCCGTTCTCGCCAGCGACGTGGTCACCCGAGCGTCGACCTTCGTGCTCTACGCACTGGTCACGCGGCACCTAGGTCTGTTCCGCTTCGGTCAGCTCTCGCTGGCCCTGACTGTCGTCTATACGGCGCAGATCTTTGCCACTGCCGGGCTGAAGACTCTTATCATCCGCGAGGCGGCCAAGGATCGATCGAAGACCGGCCAGTACCTGGTCAACGGCATCGCGATCGTCACCGGGGCGACGCTCATCTCGCTCGTGCTGCTTCTCGGCTTCGTTCGGATCATGGGCTACGGAGCCGACACCGCGCGGGTGATCCTGCTGTTGGCGCTCATTCTCCTCCCGTACACGATTTCCACGATCTGCGAGGCCCTCTTCCAGGCGGTCGAGCAGATGCACTTCATCGCCTACGTCAACATCCCGCTGAACCTCGCGAAGGCGGGCGGCGCGTTCGTCCTGCTGCGAGAGGGTGGCGGGATCTACACGGTCGTCGGGCTGCTGCTGCTCACCCAGGGAGTGATTGCCGCGTTCGAGCTGGCACTTGTTGTCTCGCGCGTCACCCGGCCGGCGTTGCGGATCGATCTCGGTTTTATCCACCGTGCCCTGCGCCAGACGGCGCCCTTCCTCGCGATCGATGTCCTCATCTCCCTCTGGGGCACGATCACGATCGTCCTGCTGTCGTCGTTCCGGAGCGAATCCGACGTCGGGCTGCTCAGCGCGTCGTCGCAGCTCCTCACACCGGTTGTCCTGCTCTACCAGAGTGTGGTGCTAAGCCTGTTCCCCGTGATGTGCCGCCGCTACGAAGCGGGTTTCGAGAGTCTGAAGCGGCTGTCCGAGCGCGTCACCGAGCTGCTGCTGGTGATCGGTCTGCCCATCGTGGTGGGGTTGTCATTTCTGGCCGAGCGCATCCTGGTGCTGGTCTACGGCGGGCAGGACTTCGCCCTGGGCGCCATCGTGCTCCGCATCGTCGTCTGGGAAGTCTTCCTCCGCGCCTACACGACCGCCCTTGGGCAGACACTGCTCGCCGGGGACCGAGAGCGGATCACGCTGAGCATCGTGGCTATCAACACGATGGCCAATCTGGTTGTGGGAGTGATCCTCATCAGCCAGTTTGGACTGATCGGCGCCGCGCTCACGATCGTGGCAACCCGAGGTATCGGCGTTGTGCAGCACTACATCCAGGTTTCCCGCATCGCCGGTTCGGTCAACCTGCTCGCGCCCATGCGCACCCCCGCGCTCGCCAGCCTGTGCATGGGGGTGTTCCTGGTCGTCTTCGGGCACCACAACATCGTGGTCACCATCGCAACTGCGGCGCTGGTGTACGCGGCTGCTCTCGGTGTTCTGACGGTGTGGTCCGCTGGCGGCGTGCGGCACGTCCGCACCCATTATCGCTACCTGTGGTCGGAATGACTCGCGAACCGCGGCATGAAACAGCGCCGCTGGGAAAGGGCACGACACGCATGCGAGTGACCTTGGCTTCCTACATCTCCGCGGAGTACTGCATTCGGCTGGCCAGTGCGTTGGCGCAGGAGGCCGAGGTACAGCTCATCCTACCGAGCGAGATCTCCGAGCCACATCTCTCCCTGGTGAGCCCGAACGTCCGCTTCATCCCCTTCGACAAGCCACGGATGCGGCAGCCGTTCCGGCAGCTCCTCTCGTTGCGCCATCTGCTTCGTGAGATCCATGACTTCCGCCCGGACGTGGTGCACCTGCAGCAGGGGCACCTGTGGTTCAACCTGGCCCTTCCCCTCCTACGGCGCTACCCGCTCGTGCTCACCGTCCACGACGTGCGCCACCACCCGGGGGATCGGTCCTCCCAGAAGACGCCGCAGGTGATTTTCGACTACGGGTTCCGCCGTGCGACCCGCGTCATCGCTCATTGCGAGCGCATGAAGCAGCAGCTCGTGGAGGAGTGCGGCGTGCCCGGTTCGCGCATCGACGTGATCCAGCGGGTGCTTGTAGGTCACGATGAGATCAAGGACGCGGTGTCAGCAGACACGAAGCGCATCCTCTTCTTCGGGCGGATTTGGGCGTACAAGGGGCTGGACTACCTGATCCGCGCTGAGCCTCTGATTACAGCCAGGGTCCCGGACGCACGGATCGTCATCGCCGGCGAGGGTGAGGACTTCACCCGCTACCGGCAGATGATGCAGAACCCAGACCACTTCGAAGTCCACAACCGTTACGTGTCGCACGAGCAACGGGCCGCATTGTTCGCCGAGGCGAGCGTGGTCGTCCTTCCGTACGTGGAGGCCTCCCAGAGCGGTGTCGCGCCGCTCGCCTACATGGCCGGCAAGCCAGTCGTGGCCACCGACGTCGGCTGCCTCCCCGCTCTCGTCGAGGACGGCCGCACCGGCTATCTCGTCCCCCCACGCGACGAGCACGCCCTGGCCGATGCCGTCGTCCGCCTGCTCACCGATGCCCAGCTACGCCACCGAATGGGGCAGGCCGGGCGCCGAAAGCTGGAGACCGAGTGTCACCCGGACGTCATCGCCAAGCAGACGCGCGCCGTCTACGACCGCGCGCTCGCTGATACCTCCACTCGGTCGCCCCGCGGGAAGGAGGTCAGACCGTGGATCACTACGCTGTAGCCGCCGACAAGCTCTATCGCTATCTGGTGACCCACCACGGCGACGGAGGAGCGCTCGTCGGTCCCGATCCCGGGATCCGCTTCAACTACCGCGTCGGCCGTTTCATCAAGGGGTATCTGGGCTTCGTGCCCTGGAACGACCAGTTGTACTACCTGCAAGGGCAGGCCTACTGGATCCTGGCCAACTGGGTCCTGCACGAACGCACGGGCGACAAGTCCCACGCCCAGATGGCCGTCGACTGCGCCGACCAGATCCTGGCACGCCAGCGACCCGATGGTGCCTGGGACTATCCCAACCCGGAGTGGGCCGGGCGAGTGGCGACCGTCGAGGGGACGTGGGCAAGCATCGGGCTCATCGAGACATACCGTCGGACGGGTAAGCAGCACCTGCTCGACGGGGCGCTCCGGTGGCACTCATACCTCCACCGGGAGATCGGCTTCCAGCGCATTGGCGACGAGGTGGCCGTCAACTACTTCGCGCGCCGGAAGGACGCGCGGGTCCCGAACAACAGCACGCTTTACCTCTACCTGCTCGGCGCGCTGTGGGCCACGACAGAGGATCGGCGCTACCTCGATGAAACACCTGGGTTGGTCACCTTCCTTGAACGGGCACAGCTCTCTACCGGCGAGCTCCCCTACTCCGTGGACGGCGTCGCAGGCACTCGAGGGCGCACGCACTTCCAGTGCTACCAGTACAACGCGTTCGAGTGCCTGGACCTGATCCAGTACCACACGCTCACCGGGGACGATCGCGTCTTGCCGATCATCCGCCAGGTACTGCGGTTCCTGAGCGCCGGTATTCGGCCCGACGGGCACGCGGCCTATGCCTGCAACAGCGTCCAGCGCCGCGTCAGCTACCACACCGGGCCGCTTGCCGCCGCTTTTACCGAGGCCCAGCGCGTCGGGATCTACGAGTACACCGACCTGGCACGCCGGGCTTACGCGTATCTCGTCAGTCTGCAGCGCCCCGACGGAGGGTTCATCCACTCCCAGCGCGACTACGGCGTGCTGCGGGATGTGCGCTCGTATCCACGCTACCTGGCGATGATTCTGTACCACCTGCTCATCGCCGAGGCACTCACCGAGGACACCACGGGGAAGGAGGCAGCGTACGACACCGTACGCTGAACGACTATGCGCGTTGCCGTCATCGCCTCGATGAAGCGAGGACTCGAACACTTCGTCTATCGAGAGCTCACGTCGCTGGAGAAGCGGGGTATGTCGATCAGTCTCTACCCCACGAAGCAAGCGACTGGGCTCTACAACCCGAAGCCCGAGTGGGACGTTCACCGCTGGCGCCCGCTGGGGGTGCTGGCAGCGCAGCCACGCAGCTTTGTGCGCGCGCCGGGGATCTACCTACGCCTGCTGCGCGAAGCGGCCGCCATGGGCGCAATTGTCGACTTCATGCTGGCCTGGTATTTCGCCCGGACCATGGCTGATGCCTCGGTGATCTACGCCACCTTTGGCGATCACAAGCTCTTCGTTGGCTACTTCTGCAAGCGGATCATCGGACTCCCGCTGGTCGTCACGATCCATGCCTACGAGCTGTATCAGAACCCGAACCCTCGATTGTTCCGCCGCGCCCTCGCGGCGTGCGACCAGATCATCACCGTGACCGAGTACAACCGAGAGATCCTCGCGGAACGCTACGGCGTCGACCCCGGGCGGGTCGCCGTCGTGCGCATCACGGTGGATACCGAGCGCTACCGGCCGGCGGACAAGTTCGTCATCCTCATCGTGGCCTATTTCGTGGAGAAGAAGGGACACGATGTCCTCTTCGAAGCCGTGCGCCGGCTGGGCCGCGACGACATCGAGGTCTGGGTGGTGGGCGATGTCGGCCCGGGAGAGCCGGTGGTCGACGCCCGAGCGTTAGCCGCACGACGTGGCGTGGAGTCCCAGGTGGTCTTCTTCGGCGCGCTCGGTGGACAGGCGCTCGAAGCCCTCTACCGGGCTTGCGACGTCTTCTGCCTGCCCAGCCACCACGACAGCCTGGGCGGCGCCGAAGGCTTTCCGACGGCCATCGCCGAGGCCATGGCTTTCGGCAAGCCGGTCATCAGTACCCGGCACGTCGAGATCCCGCGCATCCTCGACGAGATCCTCGTCGATGAAAAAGACCCCGAAGGACTCGCGCTCGCCATCGACTACCTGTACCGCTCGCCGGAGGAGCGGGCACGTCTGGGGGCGAAGAACCGGCGGATCGCCGAGGAGCGCTTCTCGCTCCGCAACACCGACCAGACGGCGGCGATCCTCTCCGGGCTCGCGGCCGGCGCTGGCCGCGACACGCTCACCCTTGCCGCGTCCGCAGCGACAGCCGGCACCGGGCAGCAATACGCCGTCCCGGGAACGCGCGAGCACGGTGAATAGTGAGGAGAGTCATGGGCGGAACACCAGCACGTGTTAGCAGACCAAGATCCCCTGCGCTGGGCATTGGGGAGCGTCGAACTGTGGCACCGTGGGCTGAGCGATGACGCCCCGGCACCTCCGGACACCGTACCGGCCTGACGATGCAGTCACGCGTCATTCAACCACGCGTCTAAGAAGGAGGACCCCATGAAGATCAGTGTGTTCGGCCTTGGCTACGTCGGCTGTGTCTCCGCCGCGTGCCTGGCGAACGACGGACACCAGGTTGTCGGGGTCGACGTCAATCCTCAGAAGGTCGAGACGGTCGGAGCGGGCCGATCCCCAATCGTCGAGCCCGGCCTGGATGAGCTGGTCGCGGAGGGCGTTCGCGCCGGGAGACTCGTGACGACCACGAGCGCTCGCGATGCGGTGGCCGCGAGCGACGTCAGCTTGATCTGCGTCGGCACGCCCAGCAATGGCAACGGAAGCCTGAACCTGAAGTACGTCGAAAACGTGTGCCGGGAGATCGGCGACGCGCTCCGCGATAAGCACGGATACCACGTCGTGGTGATGCGCAGCACCGTGCTGCCGGGGACCTGCGCCCTGCGTTTGATCCCCCTGATTGAGGAGTATTCGGGCAGGGATGTAGGCGATGGCTTCGGCGTCGCGATGAACCCCGAGTTCCTGCGCGAGGGGAGCGCCATCAAGGACTACTACCATCCCAGCCAGATCGTCATCGGCGAGGTGGACGAGCGGAGCGGCGACATTACCGAGGCCCTCTACGCAGGGATCGACGCCCAGCGCGTGCGTACCACCATCGAAACGGCCGAGATGGTCAAGTACGCCAGCAACGCCTTCCACGCCACGAAGGTGGCATTCGCTAACGAGATCGGGCGCGTATGTAAGGCACACGGCGTGGACGGACGCGAGGTAATGGACATCCTCTGCCAGGACCGGCAGCTCAACATCTCGCCAGCCTACCTCAAGCCCGGGTTCGCGTTCGGGGGCTCGTGCCTGCCGAAGGATCTGCGCGCCCTGCTGTACCGTGCCAAGGAGCACGACATCGACCTCCCGCTCCTGCGAGGGGCGCTCCAGAGCAACCAGGAGCAGATCCAAAAGGGAATCGAGATGGTAGAGCGTACCGGGCGGAAGCGGGTCGGCGTTGTCGGCCTCACCTTCAAGGCTGGCACCGACGACGTGCGCGAGAGCCCGGTCGTGCCGTTCGTGGAGACGCTGTCCGGCCGTGGTTATCTGGTCCGGGTCTACGACGAGATCGTCGATCTCACGCGCCTGGTGGGCGCCAACCGCTCGTACCTCGAGCAGGAGCTGCCGCACATCGCCTCGATGCTACGGCCGTCTTTGGAGGAGATGGTGGAGGAAGTGGATGTCGTGGTCGTCGCCAGCACGGGGCCGGCGGCGCAGCGGACTCCCGCGTTGTTGCGGGACGATCAGATCCTGATCGACCTTGCTGGCGGAGTTCGTGGCGCCCAGCTTGCTGTTAGTCGGTACGAAGGTATCGCCTGGTAGTCGTCAGAGCTGCGGCCGGGGGCAGCTCCACCCCGGCCAGGTGTCTGTCGTGGACGGCCGTGGAGGAGATGGAGCCGCCCGCCAGTGCTCCCGGCGTGCGCTCGAGTACAGCAAGAGAAGCAAGGCGATATGGACATCAGGAGGCTACTCTCGATCGTCATGATCGTGCTCGTCGCGGTCGCTGCTGGCGTGATCGGCGTGCTCGTTGCTGATCAGGTACGCGGACCGACCGTGCCCGAGCCCACCCCGGTGCCTACGGAAGCACCCACCAGTACGCCGCTCCCTGGACCCAGTGCCGTCCCGCCACCGCAACTCGTCTGGGCGGCAGATCTCGAGTCCGGTGACCTCTCATCCTGGGAGGCGGATGGCTGCGGTGGGGAGTTCAACACCGGCAATGGGGAGGCTCGGGTGACCGATGCCGTGGCGCATAGCGGCCGCTATTCGGTCGAGTTGTCGGTCGCCACCGACAACGGCACCGACAATGCAACGCGACTGATGCGCTGGTGCGAGCCGTCAGAGCACGACGCGGCCTATTTCAGCGCCTGGTACTACTTCCCGCAGCATGTCGATGTCTCGGCAGGTTGGTGGAACATCTTCCAGTTCAAGTCCCGAAATGAAACCGCGAACGACCCGTGGTGGATCCTCAACGTCGGGAACCGCGAAGACGGCACGATGTACGTCTACCTCCGCGACTGGATCCACGAGGTGTCGTATGACCAGTACGTCAAGGACCTGCCCGTGGGGCAGTGGGTTCACTTCGAGGTCTTCTTGCGACGGGCGCAGGATCCGACCGGGGAGATCATGGTCTGGCAAGACGGCACCCTCTTGTTCCACATCACGAACGTCCAGACGAACTATGACAGTGGGCGGGTCTCGTGGGGTGTCAACAGCTACTCCAGCGGCCTCAATCCGAGCCCGACGGTCATCTACATCGACGATGTCGTCATGAGCACCACACCGGTCGGCCATGGGACGTCCGCTGGCAGTTGATGGCGACGGCTCCGGACCGACACCGGTACACCCAGGGGCGCCGACCGCGCGAACCACGGCGCTGCCCCAACTGCTCCCATGCACGGGGCAGAGGGGTTGTCGCCAGCGTGATGTGACGCCAGCCGTCGACGCCCGCTCTTGGCACCCATCCGGACCGCCATCGAACCCGGATCGCGCCGATCGCGGGCTCTGATCCGACACCGGTATTTCTGGCACGAGGGACGTGGCCGGGACCGGTTCGACAACGAGAGGTGGAGCGGTGGTAGGACGTCGGAATCGCCTGCGAACGATGATGCTCCTCGCCGGGCTGGTCGCAGGGGCCGCGGCCCTCACCAAGCTGCGGACGCGGCAGAAGAGCCAGACCGGACCGGACGACGCCGCGGGAGCGAAACTCCGCAGGCGCGTGCTGATGCTGCTGGAGAATGCCCGCTTCGAGGACGATCCCCGCGTCCAGAACGAAGCACGAGCTCTCACCGAGGCCGGGTACGAGGTCACGGTAATCTGCCCGGGCGAGTGGGGCGACCCGCGCCACGCCGTGCTGAATAACGTGCGCCTCTACCGCTATCCCGCGCCACCCGAGGGGAGTGGCACGATCGGATACCTCATCGAGTACGCCTACTCCCTCGCGGCGATAGCGGTCCTTTCGCTCTATGTCCGTCTCCGTCACGGGTTCGACATCGTCCATGCCCACAATCCCCCCGACGTCCTCGCCTTGATCGCGGCCGTTTACCGTCCGTTTGGAGCACGCGTGATCTTCGACCACCATGACCTGGCCCCGGAGATGTATCTCGCCCGGTTCGGGGATGCAGGCAGCTCCTGGCTCTACCGCGCGCAGACGCTCGCAGAGGTCCTTGCCTGCCGGCTGGCCCACCACGTTATCGCCAGCAACGAGTCGTACAAGCGGCGCGAGATGGAGCTCAGCAGGATCCCCGCCGATCGCATCACGGTTGTCCGGAACGGCCCCGACCCGGAGCAGTGGGAACCGGTGGCGGCCGACCCGGATCTTCGCGCTCGCTCCAGCGCGATCATCGGCTACGCAGGGGTCATCGGGCAGCAAGACGGTGTCGACTACCTCCTCCGGGCCCTCCACCACCTCGTGCACACCCTCGGTCGGCGCGAGGCATTCTGCGTCATCATCGGCGAAGGTGACGCGCGGCTCGACCTGATGCGGCTCGCCAGCGAGCTGGGTCTCGACGACCATGTGTGGTTCACCGGCTGGGTCCCGCACGAGGACTTCGTCCGCTACCTTTCCACCATCGACATCGGCGTCGTTCCCGACCCGTCCAACCCGTTCACCGACCGGTCTACCATGCTCAAACTGATGAACTACATGGCCTTCGCCAAGCCGGTCGTAGCGTTCGACCTGCCCGAGCATCGTGCTTCGGGTGCGGATGTCCCCATCTACGTTCCCCCGAACGACGAGGCCGCGTTCGCGGCGGCGATCGCTTCCTTGATCGACGATCCCGAACGGCGCGCCGCGCTCGGTGCCCGCGGGCGCGAGCGCGTGGAGCGGCACCTGGCCTGGCGCTACTCCGTCCGTCCCCTCCTGAACGCGTACGAGCGCGTCGCCCGAGACGCGCTGCGCGGAACGGTGCCGCGCTCCGAGGACGGGTCGGGATTCGACGCCAGAGCCCGCCGCGCGCTCACCGTCCCCCGGATGATGCAGCTCCACTACTACGCCATCCGGGCGGTTTCACTCGGCTCACGGTATGGCTTGGGGACCGCTCGGGCCGAACGCCGACTGCTCGACTGCGTCCGCCTGCTCAGCCGGTACAACGGCCGGCTCACCTTCGCCACTCCCGGTCGGGTGGTAGCCAGCAAGCCCGAGTTCTTCCGCAGGATCCAGGACTTGGGGGCCGAGCTGGCGGTCCACGGTTACGACCACGTCGACTTCCGGAAGCTGGAACCGGACGAGGCAGCAGCACAATACCGCCAGGCGGTTCAGGCCTTCGAGGAGGCCGGGCTCACTGTCGATGGCTTCCGCTGCCCTTATCTCAGCTTCAGCGCGGAACAACACGCGGCGCTCCCCAACGGCGCTTTCCGGTACAGCAGCAACCGCGCACTCTGGTGGGATGTCATCCCTTCCGCCCGATTGGACGACGCCACACCGGTGATGACGCGTCTCCTCGGCTCGTACTGCCCGGAGCCGGCTAACCGCAAACTCGCCCTGCCGTGGCTGGACGACGGGCTGCTCGAGATCCCGGTTTCGCTGCCGGAGGATCTCCAGCTCTACGACGGCCTCAGGCTCGCCCCCGATGCCGTCGCCGAGGTCTGGGTAGCCATCCTGAGGAAGATCCATTCCCGAGGTGAGCTGTTCGTCCTCATGTTCCACCCCGAGCTGTTCGACCGCTCCGCATCAGCGCTCGAAGCCGTCCTTCGGGAAGCGACCGCGCTTACGCCGAGCGTCTGGATCACCGACTTGCGCTCGATCAGCCGGTGGTGGCGCGAGAAGGCCGCCTTCAGGGCGGACCTGCGCGAGGACAGCGACGGACTGGAGATCCGGTTCGACACCACGGACCGGGCCGCGGTCCTGGTCCGCGACCTGGACGTCCCTGGAGCAGGCCGCCCTTGGTTCGGCAGGTACCGCCTCCTCGAGAGTCGCTCGCTGCGACTACCGGCGGAGCTGCGGCCGCTCATCGGCGTTGCCCCTGAGGCACCCAGCAGCGCAGTGGCCTTGCTGCGCGACCTGGGCTACATCGTCGACGACTCGCCCGCGGCGATTCGCTGCAGCGTGTACCTCGACGAAGCGACCTTCGCAGGGCTGCAAAGCGAGGTGGAGCTGGTGGAGCAAGTCGAGTCAACCAAGGCGCCACTGGTCAGGTTCGGGATCTGGCCAGGCGCTGCCAGGTGTGCCCTGAGCATTACCGGAGATGCCGACGCGTTGAGCTTGGGTGATTATCTCGCGCGTGTCGTCAGAAAATAGCCGTCACGCGCCCATTTGCGCGACTTCTTTCCTCCGAAGGGGCGACATGGGCGAGTAAACGGCTGGAATCGCGGCTGCGCACTGCGTTGACAAGTGAAAAGCGTCATGCTAACTTGTGGCTGGTCAGCGGCTCAGTCGTAACTGTTGGGGGACAACGCAGTACGATGACGCTGCTGACATAGAGGGGATGCCGTACCGAGTAGTCGAGATGGTTAGGGGACCCCAGCTCGACGCCGAGGGACGGCACAGCGCGGGCGACAACGGTGTTGCCCCTCCGAGGCAAACCGCTGTTGCTCGGCGCTCTGAGTAGCCTCACGGAGCGGAAGGAGGTGCCCGGCACGCAGCTAGCGCGAATGCGCCGTTGTCGTGCCGGCAGGAGCGCTCATTGGGACGCACTAACGGGGAAGGGAAGCCTGGAGGCCATCGTAGCTCCGGCCTCGAGGTAGGGCATTGATGTAGCCGGTTGTAGGGGACACCCGGCTCATCGTGACCACCAGGTTCCAACACGTGCAGCGCCGGGGAACACCCGGCCCAAGCAGGAGCGGCAACCGGAATCTCTCCGGCAGCCAAGTGATACCTGAGCGCCGACAGGACAGCTCGTGACGCTGAGTTGCGCCCTGTCCTACAGCCAGGTCATGCCTGCCGCTGCGTGATACGGGTAACCTGCGTATCAGCGGGGACCTCAAGTCTGGGGCAACGCCTCAGGCCTTAGCTCCTCGTGTCTCTCACACATCACCCTTCCCGGCTCCCGGGCGATCTTTGGGACCGCCACGCCGAGCGCGAGCCGAGTCCACGACACGGCCCTGCGTGACGAGTGGACGACCGTATCCGGGTCAAGGGAAGGGAAACGATGACTTATCGCTTGCCGCGACAGTTCGTGTCGCTCGCGAGTATCGCATTCGCCGCCATGCTGGCCCTGACCAGCGTGGTGATGAGCCAGCCGCACACCGCGAAGGCGGCCGGCGTCGTGTGGTCAACTGACTTCGAGGACGGGACGCTGAACGCCTGGAGCGCAGGCGGCGGCGGAGGCATGTTCAACAGCGGCAATGCTAACGTCACCGTGACCAACGAGCGGGCTTACAGCGGTTCCCGCTCGGCGAAGATGACCATCAACGCCAACGGGTCGGATACCGGTGCCCGTCTCCACCGCTGGACGGAGGCAGATCGGTACAAGGGTGCGTACTACAGCGCCCGGTACTTCTTCCCGCAGCGGGTCAACGTCCAGGGCGGCTGGTGGAACATCTTCCAGTTCAAGTCGCGCACCTCGAGCCGCAACGATCCGTTCTGGATCCTGTACGTCGGCAACCGCTCCGACGGGTCGATGTACATCTACCTGCGCGACTGGATCAACAAGCGCTCGTACCAGCAGAACGTGGCCAACCTGCCGGTTGGCAAGTGGGTGCACCTTGAGGTCTATTACGAAGAGGCTAGCGACAACTCCGGCCGCGTGACAGTGTGGCAGGATGGTGTCCAGCTCTTCGACGTCCGGAACGTGCGGACGGGTTACTCCGGCGGCCGCAACACCTGGGGCGTGACGAACTACGCGTCTCGGCTGTCGCCAACCCCGACCACGATCTACGTTGACGACGCAGTCATCGCGACCGAGCGGCAGGGGCCGGGCAACGCACCGGCCCCGAACCCCGGTAACCCGACTCCGACCCCGAATCCGGGCAACCCGACCCCGACGCCGACCCCGGCGCCGAGCGGGCGCCTCACCTGGGAGAGCCCGAAGGATGGCATCACCATCACCGGGTCCGGGACCCTCAGGGTCTCCGCGCCCTCCGGCACCGCGGGCGTTCGGTTCTGGCGCGACAACTGGGTCTGGCTCGGGAGCGACTGGAACGGTTCTGATGGGTGGACCCTTCCGGCTGATACCCGCTCCTGGGGCCGCGGGCAGCACCGGCTGATCGCCCGGGCGTTTGACTCGAACGACCGGCAGATCGGCGAGCACATCATCACGGTGACTGTCCGCTAGCGCCCTCCCATGCCTGCCGGCCCACGAAGCCGGGCCGGTGCGGCTCGCCGAGGATCCTCGGCGAGCCGCCTCCAGAGACAATACGACTCCACTCTCGCTCATCCCACCGCTTCCCCCGAATACCACCGCTACTCACCTGTCGACACGTCGATTCTCATACCTCTTGACGGCCGCAACGCGAAGCGTTACTGTACGTGCAGAACAAATGTGCGGTATACCGACCCAAGAGAGGGGTATTTCGGTGGATGGGATCAGTATTCTGCGCGCACAACTGGAGTGGACCCACGGCCTCCTGGAGCAGGCAGTAGCCGACCTCAGCGACGAGCAGCTCCACCACCGCGGCGAAGGGTGGACGATCCGCTCAATCGCGACGGTCTACGCCCACTGTGTGCAGGCCGAGGACTGGCTCATCAATCGTTTCGTCCTCCAGCAGACGCCGCTCTTCGAGCGGGAGAACTGGGCCGAGCAGACGAAGATCCTGCCCTTCCCGGCCGGCACCGGTACGGGTGAAGAATGGGAAACATCCGTGCGGGGAGTTGATTTCCCGAAACTGCGGTCTTTCGCAGAGCAGGTGTACAAAGCCACCGATGAGTTCCTCTCATCACTCTCCGAAGCAGACCTCGATCGGACCGTGACCTTCGGCCGTCTGGGGGACATGCCGCTCGGTACCTTCCTTGCCAACATCGTTGCGGGGCACACCACCCACCACACCGGTGAGATCTGCGCGCTGAAAGGCGTCCTCGGCGGCAAGGGGCTGCCCTTCTGATCGCAGCGGCATACGGCAACCCCGACGATCCGAAGGCTGGGAGTGTGGCGTCTGCCTGGCAAATGAAGAGCCGGGGCCTGCGGCCCCGGCTCCTGTTTCGTTCTGGCGTCAGGCGACAACCGGAGCGATGTCGCTCTCCTGCAGCAACCGGTTGAAGGCCGCCAGGTCCTCCCGGATGATCCGATCCAGGTTGGCTCGCTCGGCCTCCACCTGGGCAGCGAGGAGGGCGTAAACCTCGCGCGCACCCTGAGTCGGGGCGTCGTCGGACTCGTCGATCATGCCGCTCAGGGTCGTCAGCTTCTCCTTCAACCGGGTCAGACCCGGCTTCGGCTTGTTGGCATCCACCTGGATCAAGGCCCGCTCCACGGCGCTCAGCTTGTCCTTGAGCTGGGCCGCGGCCTGAGCGATCGCCTCTTCCTTCCCGACGCGGCGGGCACGGCTCTCCCAATCCTCCACCTGCTTGCGGATGCGACCGATCTGGTTCACAGCCTCATGCACCTCGGAGAGCCGGTCACGGATCGCGCACTTGAGCTCGAACTGCTCCTTCAGCTCCTCGAAGGTCACCGGCAGGCGTGGATCAGGCTCGACCCGGAACGACTGGGTCAGCACCGTGTCGCCCACCTGGAGCCGCACCTGATACTCGCCGGGCAGCACCTTGGGAGCGACGTTCTCCTCAGCCACCTGTGCCATGCGGTCGCGGCTGATCGGCTCGTCCAGCGGCGTGGCCTTCTCGCCCCGCAGGTTCCAGACGAACCGGTTCGCGCCCGGGTTCACCGGCACCCGCGGCGGTGTCTCCGACTTGCTGGAGAAGGTGCGGATCACGTTGCCCTCGGCGTCGAGGAATGTCAGGGTCACCTCGTCCTCGGGTGTTTCCTTGAGCCAGTAATGCACGATCACACCGTCGGGCGGGTTCTGCCCGGCGTCGAGGAACGACTCGACCGTCGTACCCATCGGGGTCTCAACGGGCACGTAGGCCACCGTCACCGGCCCGGCCATCTTGTAGTTGACTGTCCCTGCTTCACGTGTGAAGGCACGACCGTACACGCGGAACCGGATCGTCGGGCGCGGCTGGAAGAGATGCACCGGCTCCGCCTCGATCCCCGGCTCGACCTGTCGCAGCGGCGTGATGTCATCGAGGATCCAGAACGAGCGACCGTGCGTTGCGACCACCAGGTCGCTCCCCTTGATGACGAGATCGTGGATCGGCGTCACCGGCAGGTTCGTCTCGAAGCGTTGCCAGTTGATGCCGTCGTCGAACGACACATAGATGCCCGTCTCGGTGCCGCAGAAGAGGAGTCCCCGCCGCTCCGGATCCTCGCGGATCACCCGGGTGTACTCGGTGTCCGGGATCCCGTTGGTGATCCGGGTCCAGGTCGCCCCGTAGTCGTTCGTCTTGTACAGGTACGGCGCGTAGTCGTCGAGCTTGTAGCGGGTCGCCGCGACGTAGACCGTCGCCGGGTCGTGGGGCGAGGGCTCGATGATCGAGATCAGCGCCCACTCCGGCAGGTCGGGCGGAGTGACGTTCTGCCAGGTCTGCCCGCCGTCGCGTGAGAGGTGGATGAGCCCGTCGTCGGAACCCGCCCAGAGGACGCCCGGCTCGTGGGGCGACTCGGCGAAGGCGAAGATGGTGCAGTAGATCTCCGCGCCGCTGTTGTCGTCGGTGATCGGCCCGCCCGAGGGGCGCAGTTTCTCCGGGTCGTTACGGGTCAGGTCGGGGCTGATGGTCTCCCAGCTCGACCCCTCGTCGGTGCTGCGGTGGACGTGGTTGGAGCAGATGTAAAGGACGTTGGGATCGTGGCGCGAGAACTGGACCGGGAAAGTCCACTGGAAACGGTACTTCAGCGACTCGGCCCCTGCACCGAAGCCGTGCACCTCCGGCCACACCGTGACGTTGCGCTTCTGGCCCGTCTCAGGGTTCCAGGCGATGAGCCGCCCGTGCCCGGCGCCGGTTCCGATGCCACCACCAAAGACGCGGTGCGGCGGCTTGGGGCTGATCGCGATGTAGCCGCTCTCGCCGCCACCCGGCTCGACGTAGTTGGCCCAGGTGATGGCACCTTCAAAGCCGATGCTGGGCACGCGCATCGCCCAGTTGTCCTGTTGTGAGCCGTAGACGTTGTATGGCACCTGGTCGTCGGTGATCACATGGTAGAACTGAGCCGTCGGCTGATTGAGGATGCTGGACCAGGTGCGGCCGCCGTCGAAGGTGACGCAGGCGCCGCCGTCGTTGCCCTCGATCATGCGGTTGGAGTCGTTCGGGTCGATCCAGAGGTCGTGGTTGTCGCCATGCGGCGTCGGGACCGCGAAGAACGTCTTTCCGCCGTCGGTCGACTTCCACGCTTGGAGGTTCAGCACCCAGACAGTGTCGGCGTCTGAGGGGTCGGCAAAGACCCGCATGTAGTACCACGGGCGCCGCCGCAGCTCCCGGTCGTCGTTCACCTTCTGCCAGGTATTCCCGTAGTCCTCCGACCGGTAGAGCCCACCATCCTCGGCCTCGATTAGCGCCCAGACGCGCCCGGGCTTCGCCGGGGACACCGCCACACCGCATCGGCCCCAGATCCCACCGGGGAGACCGGGATTGCGGGTTATGTCCTCCCAGGTGTCACCACCGTCCAGGCTCCGCCAGAGCCCGGAGTCCTCCCCGCCGCTGATCAGTGCGTGGGGGTAGCGCTGGGCCTGCCAGATGGTCGCGAAGATGACGCGCGGGTTGCTGGGGTCCATGGAGAGATCCGCGACGCCTGCCCGATCGCTCTTATAGAGCACCTTCTCCCAGGTAACGCCGCCATCGAGCGAGCGGTACACTCCGCGCTCCTCGTTGCGGCCCCAGGCGTGCCCCAGCGCGCCGACGAACACGATGTCCGCGTTCGCTGGGTGGATCTGGATGTCACTGATGTAGCGGGTATCGGCCAGCCCCATGTTGCGCCAGGTTCGGCCGCCGTCGGTCGACTTGTAGACACCATCGCCGTGCGACACGTTGCTGCGGATGTTGGACTCGCCGGTGCCCACGTAGATGACGTTCGGGTCCGAGGTGGCGACTGCGATTGCGCCGACAGCAGACGTCTTGAAGTATCCGTCGGAGATGTTTTCCCAGTAGGCGCCGCCGCTCGTCGTCTTCCAGACGCCGCCGGCACATGCGCCGAAGTAGAAAGTCTCCCGTTCGGTCGGGTGACCCGCGACGGCCGACACGCGTCCACCCCGATGGGGACCGATGCAGCGCCACTCCAGCGACCGGAACAGCCTCGGATCCACGGAATCCCTCCTCACCGATCGGCGGGCGTGTTCCTCGCTCCACCGGAAGTCCGGCCTGCGGCAACCAACGCCCACCGCTCGTTTCCCAAATGCATCCGCGCGCCGATTCTCGGCGGGCACCCAACGACCTGTCAAGCGATGGCCCCTCTGGCCAGCGCCCGCGAATCGCGGTACGGTTCCACAGGTAGGGGGTCGTCTCGAGACGCCCTGGGCAGCAGGAGGGAGGAAGGGTCATGCAGGCCAGGACCGTTCTCGTACTCGGCGCTGGCCCCGGTGGGTCGGCTGCCGCCCAGCACCTAAGGCACTATCTGCCGGACGGTGACCGCGTCGTGGTCGTCGATCGGACCGACCGACAGACGCTGGGTATCAGCCACTTGCTCGTCATGCGCGGATGGCTCGAGCCCGATGCGGCATCGATCTCGGTTCGCGACGCTCTCCCGCAAGGAGTGGAGTTCGTCCAGGCCGAGGTGCAGGGGATCGACACGGGTGCGCGGCGCGTCCGCACATCGGCCGGTGAGATCGCCTACGATGCACTGCTTGTGGCGCTCGGCGCCGACCTCCGTCCCGATCTGATTCCGGGACTCAAGGAGGCGATCGACGCGAACGCCGCCGAGGAGTTCTACAGCCTGTCGGGTGCCTGGCGGCTGAACCGCCGCCTTGAGAGCTTCTCCGGCGGCCGGGTCTGCATCATCGTCAGCCGCCTCCCCTACAAGTGCCCACCCGCGCCGTACGAGGCCGCGCTCCTCATTGCCGACCGACTCCGCGAGCGCGGTGTGACATGTGGGGTCCAGATCGACCTCTTCACGCCCGAGCCGTCGCCGATCGCGGCTGGCGGGCCGGAGATGGGCCAGACGATCCGCTCGATGCTCCAGGAGCAGGGCATCACGGTCCACACCGGCGAGGAACTGTCGGCGGTCGATCATGAGCAGCGAAGCGCGACCTTCGCATCCGGCCGGACCGAGTCCTGGGACCTGCTAGTGGTAGTACCGCCGCACGCGGCGCCGTCGGTACTCACCGAATCCGGGCTGATCGAGAGCGGCTGGCTCGTCGCCGACCGCGACACGCTACGGACCGAGATCGACGGGATCTGGGCCATCGGCGATTCGTCGGCTGTCCACACGGCCAACGGGATGCCGCTGCCGAAGGCTGCCGTCTTCGCGACGGCCGAAGCCGAGGCCGCAGCGCGCGACATCGCGCGCACGCTCGGAGCGACAGCGCCTGAGCCCGCCTTCGAGGGCATCGGGCACTGCTGGTTCATCGTCGCCGACGGCATGGCCGGGTATATCGAGGGGCGCTTCCTCGACCCACCAGGGCCAAAGCTCCAACTCCACCCGGCATCCGCCGACAACTTCGCCGCGATGCAGGCAGAACTGCAAGACTGGAGCGAGCAGGCACGGAGGAGATAGCGCGGTCCGCGTGCGGCCGCGGCGGATACGCCACCACCGGAATCAGCCTGGGCGAGATCGGGCACCGCCGGGATGGCGCACGGGAAGAGCACCGGCGGTGCCTCTGTTATAGTTTCGGTGTGGCATCGGCCGCAAACCGACCGGCACACGTTGAACCGGCTGAGCGTTCACCTTCGCCCGACGACCCCGGAGAGTTCAGATGGGCCAGACGAACGGGAACCAGCGGAAGCGTGTTCTCCTTTTGACCACCCCGGCGAGTTACCGGACGCCCGCGTTCCTGGCCGCGGCCGAGCGGCTCGGACTGGAAGCGATCCAGGCGGTGGACCTGCCGGAGCCGCTGGCGCGCGAGTGGAACGTGCCGCTCGGTGTCGACTTCACGCGGCCGGAGCGCGCCGCCGAGCAGGTCGCGGCCTTCGTCCGGGAGCAGCCGGTCGATGCGATCCTACCGCTCGACGACAGCGCGACGGTCCTGGCGGCGCTCGCCTGCGCCCGAGTGGGGCTGCCGCATAACGCGCCGGATGCGGCCCTCGCGGCGCGCGACAAATACCTGATGCGGGAGATGCTTGCCGCTGGGGGCGTGGCCGTCCCCCACTTCCAGCGGTTCTCGGCCGCCAGCGATCCGGCCCACATCGCCAGACAGGTCAACTACCCATGCGTGGTCAAGCCGACGATTCTCTCCGGCAGCCGCGGGGTCATCCGCGCCGACGACCCGGACCAGTTCGTTGCCGCCTTCGCCCGCACCCGGGACATCCTGGCTTCCGAAGGTTGGGCGCCGGAAGCGGCGTCGATCCTGGTGGAGGAGTTTCTCCCGGGATTCGAAGTGGCTCTCGAGGGTCTGCTCACGGAAAACGGGCTACAGGTACTGGCGCTGTTCGACAAGCCGGACCCGCTCGACGGCCCCTTCTTTGAGGAGACGATCTACGTCACCCCCTCACGGTTGCCCGAGGAGACCCAGGCCGCCATCGCGGAGACGACCGCACGTGGCGCGGCCGCACTCGGGTTACGCCAGGGGCCGATCCACGCCGAGTTGCGGATCAATGAACGCGGTCCGTGGATCATCGAGATGGCCGGGCGCTCAATCGGCGGCCTCTGCTCCACCGTGCTCGAGTTTGGCACTGGATACAAGCTAGAGGACTTGATCCTACTGCAGGCCGTCGGCGAGCGGCTCCCGGAACCGGACATGGCGGCACCTGCCGTCGGGGTCATGATGATCCCGATCCCGGCATCCGGGATCTTGCGTCGGGTTGATGGTGTCGAGGAAGCATCCAAAGTGCCGGGCATCACCGGGGTCGAGATCACCGCCCGGCTGAATCATCCGATCGCGGCGCTACCGGAGGGGGCCAGCTATCTTGGGTTCATCTTCGCGCGGGCCGAGACGCCGGTAGCGGTCGAGGCAGCGCTCCGAGAGGCGCACGGCCGCCTGCGGATCCGCATCACGCCAGAGATCAGGCTCCGACCGATCGCGGCTCCAGCGCGCTGAGCGTGGCCACGCAGCCGGTGCCGCTACTTCTTGCGGCGCGGAGCGCCGCCGCCTTTCGCCGGGGCACCGCCGCCCCCGGTACCGACGGGTGTCCAACCCTCGGGCATACGCGCACCGGCGCCGAAGAAGAACTCTTCCATCAACTCGCGTAGCATCTGGCGGTCATCGGGGTCGGCAGGGTTGAGGCCGTAGTGGTTGATGATGATCGTCTGCTGCTGTTTCCACATGTCCCAGGCCTCGGCCGAGATCTCGTTGTAGATGCGCTCGCCCAGCGGACCAGGGAATGGTGGCTTCTCCAGACCCGGTAGCTCACGCCCCAGTTTGGCACACTGCACTAGTCTGGCCATGCGGCCCTTCCTTCGGCTGCATAAGACTATCGACTCGCTAGCGTAGCGGATCGGAACAACGGATGTCAAACGCAGCGCCCTCGGAACGCGGGGAACTTGCGGTGGACGCCGCTAACGCGCGCGGAAGCCGCGTACTCTTCTTCGGCCGGCACTGTCGCCTGTCCGCTGTCCCACTGCGCGCGCTGATCGACGCGGGCGCGAACCTCGTCGGCGTGGTCGTACCCGCCCCGCCGAGACCAGGGCCGCATGCGACACCGAT
Source organism: Sphaerobacter thermophilus DSM 20745 (assembly GCF_000024985.1). Classification (NCBI taxonomy): domain Bacteria; kingdom Pseudomonadati; phylum Thermomicrobiota; class Thermomicrobia; order Sphaerobacterales; family Sphaerobacteraceae; genus Sphaerobacter; species Sphaerobacter thermophilus. The sequence continues at coordinate 1,236,955 of NC_013523.1, read as the reverse complement.
CCGCCGCCGCGAGCCGCGCCGTGGCCCGACGTTGCCTCTTGCTGGGAAGGCCCATGGACCGGCGTTAGACTCGCTGGCCGCGGAGGTCGCCGCGCCGATGTTCGAGGTCACCGACCTCCGCGCGACTGCCACCCGGCACGCGCTCGCCGAGACTGCGCCGGATGTCATCGCGGTCTCGTGTTTTCCACTCTGGATACCACCGGAGGTGCGGTCACTGGCGACGCGCGGAGCGGTCAACGTCCACCCATCGCTCCTTCCCCGCCACCGAGGGCCGGACCCGCTCTTCTGGGTTTACCGGTGCGGAGACACCCACACCGGCGTCACGGTGCACCTCCTCACCGATCGACTCGACGCCGGGGATATCGTCGCTCAGCACACGATTCCGGTCGAGCCGGGGCTGCCCGGCGACGTGCTGGAGGCACGGTGCGCCGAGGTCGGCGCCGACCTGCTGGTGCAAGTGGTCGCGCAGGCCGCTATAGGCGCGCTCCGGCCACGCCCCCAACCGACGACGGGAGCCAGCTACGAGGGCTGGCCTGAGGAGGATGACCTGAAGATCGATCCGGAGTGGACCTGCACCCGCGCCTGGCACTTCGCCCGCGGCATCCTGCCGCTGGGCTACCAACCCTGGTTCACCGACGGAAGGAGGACGTTCATCATTTCCCTCGTGACCGGAGTGCGGCCGGGAATCTCCCTCGGCGAGTTGGTCCAACCCGGACCGCGAGGCGCCGCCATCCAGCTCGCGGACGGCGTGCTCGACGCCAAGATCACCGAGGGAAGAAACGATCGCTAGCCCTCGCGGGCGACGCGCTCCCGCCAGTCCTCCAGAGTATCGATCAGGGACTGCTCGAAGGGGATCTCCGGTTCCCAGCCGGTGCTCTGCTGCAGCTTGGCGGATGATCCGTAGACCACCGGCGCGTCAGAGGGGCGCAGTCGCGCCGGGTCTGGACGAACCTCGATCGGCCGCCGTGCGAGCGCCAGCAGGCGATCGAGCACCTGACGGATCGAGCGCGGGACGCCGCTGGCGACGTTGAACACCTCGCCTGCCAGCTCCGGCTGCGCCACGAGGCGGTAGGCTCGCACGACGTCCCGGACATCGAGAAAGTCGCGCTGCGCGTCCAGATTCCCGACTCGGACGACAGGTTCGATCAGGCCCTGCTCCGCCGCGGCGATCTGACGCGCGAAGCTCGCCACCACGAAGCGCTCACTCTGCCCCGGTCCGATGTGGTTGAACGGACGGACCCGTACGATGCGCATCTGGTGGCTCAGGCCGTACTGGACGGCCAGCATATCCTGCACCACCTTGCTCACGGCGTACGGGTTGGCAGGCAGGAATGGCTGCCGCTCGTCCAGCGGCATCGCCTCCGGCGGTGCCGGGCCATAGACCTCGCTCGACCCGGCCACCAGGATGACCGGATCCAGGCCCAGCGCGTGGATGGATTCGAACAAGTTGATCTGGGCGATGGCGTTGTTGATCAGCGTCGCCCCGGGCTCAACGAACGCCTCTGGCACCGATGTGCGGGCGGCAAGGTGGAAGACGATATCGGGCGGGTAGCGCCGGAGCACCGCATCCACCGCGGCCCGATCGGACAGATCGCAGGCGGCGCCGGTGACGCCCGGCAACACCGGAGCCCGGCGCGCGCCGAGCGCGACGATCTCCCAATCGGTTTCGGCGCGCAGGTGCGCCGCGAGATGCCGCCCGACGAAGCCGCTGCCCCCCGTAATCAGCGCCCGCATCGCGTCACATCCGCCGTACGACCGGCCACGCGCCTTACCCGCCCACCGGGATCTCTGCGGCGGTCAAGCCGGCGGCGTCACGCAGCAGCGCGGCCTTGTCGGTCCGCTCCCAGGGGAGATCAAGGTCGGGACGCCCGAAGTGCCCGTAGGCTGCGACCTGGCGGTAGATCGGCCGCATCAGGTCGAGGTCTCGGATGATTGCTCCCGGACGGAGGTCGAAGTGGGCCCGAATCAACTCCAGGATGCGCTCTTCGTCGATGCGTGCCGTCCCAAACGTCTCAATGTGAAGTGAGACCGGCTGCGCCACGCCGATCGCGTACGAGATCTGGATCTCGAACCGGTCGGCCAGGCCCGCGGCCACCACGTTCTTGGCAACGTACCGCGCAGCGTACGCCCCCGAGCGGTCGACCTTCGTCGGATCCTTGCCGGAGAAGGCGCCACCGCCGTGTCGCGCCATGCCGCCGTAGGTGTCGACGATGATCTTGCGGCCGGTCAGGCCGGCATCCCCCATCGGCCCGCCGACCGAGAAGCGTCCACTGGGGTTGATCAGGACGCGCGTATCGTTGTCGAGAAGATTGTCTGGGACCACGGCCTTCACGACGACCTCGCGCAGGCCCTCCTGGATCTCCTCGTTGGTCACCCCCGGGTCGTGCTGTGCCGCAAGAACGATGGTGTCCACCCGCGCGGGCCGTCCGTACCGGTACTCAACGGTCACCTGGCTCTTGCCATCCGGGCGGAGGAAACCCAACTCCCCGCTCTTGCGGACGGCCGCCATGCGTCGCGTCAGCGCGTGGGCCAGTGAGATGGGGAGCGGCATCAATTCGGGCGTCTCGGTGCAGGCGAACCCGATCATCATTCCCTGGTCACCCGCGCCGATCGCATCCAGCCCGTCGCCGCCGTCCTTGTCACGCACTTCAAGCGCAAGGTCCACCGCCTGTGCGATTTCCGGCGACTGTTCCTTGATCGAGGTAATAACCCCGGCCGTCGTGGCGTCAAACCCGTACTTGGCGCGGGTGTAGCCGACATCCTCCACCACCTGCCGGGCAATGGCCGGGATATCAACGTAGGTGCTGGTCGTGATCTCCCCGAAGACAAAGATCAGCCCGGTGGTGGCGGCCGTCTCGCATGCCACGCGCGCGTCGGCATCCTCAGCCAGGATCGCGTCGAGAACGGCATCGGAGATCTGGTCACAGAGCTTGTCTGGATGCCCCTCGGTGACCGACTCCGACGTGAAGAGTGTCTTGGCCGCGCGCATGAAACTGGTCGTCACTGGTTGCCCTTTCGCTAGTCCGCGATCCGGCCGCCGGGGATGGCGCCTGCCATTCCTCTACGTGCCCGATTGCCACGAGCGCAGGTACTCTTCCTGCTGCGGGGTGAGTTGATCGATGGCGATCCCCATCGCCTTCAATTTCAGCCGTGCCACCTCGACGTCGATCTCCTCCGGCACCTGGTAAACCCGCTTCTCCAGGCGACCGGCCTCTCGTACAAGGTACGCAGCGGACAGGGCCTGGTTTGCGAAGCTCATGTCCATCACGCTCGCCGGATGCCCCTCGGCCGCGACGAGGTTGATCAGGCGCCCCTCCCCGAGCACGATGATCCGCTTGCCCCCGCTCAGCCGGTACTCCTCGACGTAGGGCCGCAACACCTCGCGCCCCTCGACCGCGATGTCGTCGAGCATCGTCAAGTTGATCTCCGCGTTGAAGTGCCCGGCGTTGGCGAGTATGGCGCCGTCCTTCATCGCCTCGAAGTGCTGGCGGTCGATGACATTGATGTTGCCGGTAGCGGTGATGAAGATGTCCCCCTCAGGGGCGGCGTCCACCATCGGCATCACGCGATAGCCGTCCATCACCGCCTCGAGCGCGCGGATGGGGTCGACCTCGGTAACGATCACCTTGGCGCCCATGCCGCGGGCCCGCATGGCAATCCCCTTGCCGCACCAGCCGTACCCGGCGACGACGACCGTCTTGCCGGCGAGCAGGATGTTGGTCGCCCGGATGATCCCGTCGAGCGTGCTCTGCCCGGTGCCGTACCGGTTGTCGAAGAAGTGCTTGGTATCGGCGTCGTTGACCGCAATGACCGGGAAGGCCAGCACCCCGTCGCGCTCCATCGCCCGGAGCCGGATCACACCGGTTGTCGTTTCTTCTGTCGAGCCGTACATCTCCGGGATCAACTCCCGGCGGTCGCGGTGGATGGTCGTGACCACGTCGGCGCCGTCGTCGATCACGATGTGCGGGCGCAGGTCGAGCGCCTGATGGATGTGGCGGTAGTAGGTCTCGTTGTCCTCGCCCTTGATGGCGTAGACGCGGAAACCGTCCGCGGCGAGCGCTGCCGCGACGTCGTCCTGGGTCGAGAGCGGATTGCTGGCACAAATGGCCGCCTCGGCGCCTCCGGCGCGGAGGGTATAGGCCAGATTGGCAGTCTCCGTGGTCACGTGGACGCAGGCGACGATGCGAACGCCCTCGAGTGGCCGATCACGCTCGAACGACTCTCGAATCAACCCGAGTACCGGCATCTCGCGAGCCGCCCAGGCGATCCGCCGGCGCCCCGCTTCGGCCAGCCCGATGTCCTTGATGTCGTACCTGACGTCCGTGCTCCCGGCCATCCATGTCCCTTTCCGCTCGTCGCCTCACCACGCCCAACCGCGGCATCGCCTCAGTCTACTCTGCCACCGCGGCTACTGCCCGTCGGATCGCCTCGTCGTACGGCGGCTCCAGCACACCGTGCTCGGTGATGATGGCCGTCACCAGCTCCGCCGGCGTCACGTCGAAGGCGGGATTCCACACCGGCGCATCCGGCACGGTGATCGCGATCCCGTCCACGACGCGCACCTCGTCCGGCGATCGCTCCTCGATCGGGATGCTGGCGCCGTCGGGTGTGTCCGGGTCGAGGGTCGACACCGGCGCCGCCACGTAGAACGGGATCCCATGGCTCCGCGCCGCCAGCGCCACCGCGTAGGTCCCGATCTTGTTGGCCACATCCCCGTTGGCGGCGATCCGGTCGGCCCCGACCACGACCGCGTCAACCTCCCCGCGCGCCATCAGAGCCGCAGCCGCTGCGTCGGGGATCAGCGTGTGGGGCACACCGAGTCGCGTCAACTCCCAAACGGTCAGCCGGGCACCCTGAAGGCGGGGGCGGCTCTCGTCGACGTAGACCATCGCCACCTTGCCCTGCTCGTGCGCGGTCCGGATCACCCCGAGCGCGGTGCCATAGGCCCCGGTCGCCAGTGCCCCCGTGTTACAGTGGGTCAGCACACGAGCACCAAAAGGCAAGAGCGCCGACCCCAGTTCGCTGAGCGCGCGATCCGCAGCCCATTGCTGGTCAAGGAGTCGTTCCACCAGACGGTCGAGCCAGTCCACGGCCGTCGCCGCGTCCGGAGCACCGAGACCCACCCGGCGCGCACGTTCGATCGCCCAGTGCAGATTGACGGCGGTCGGTCGGGTCTGACCCAACGTCCGCGCCGCCTGGTCAAGGGCTGCGTCGACCGGCTGTCCCTGTTCGAGCGCGGTCCGCGCGGCAATCGCCATCCCAGCCGCCGCCGCGATCCCGATTGCCGGCGCTCCGCGCACCTGCATAATGCGGATGGCGTCCGCGACGGCCTCGACCGAGCCCGCTGAGACCCAGCGCTCGACCTCCGGAAGCCGCGTCTGATCCAGCAGGCGGAGTACGCCCCGCTCCCACACCAGGGGCCGCATGTCGGCAGGGTCGCTCATCGGAGCCCACCAGGCGGCACGGTCGAACCGGTCCGTATCCCCGATCGCATCATGGTGCAAACAAAAGGGCCTCTCGTGAGCGAGAAGCCGGTTGACTCCCGCGTCACTCTCATCTCTCAGCGGCAACGCCGCTGCCGGAATTGGCACCGCGCGGACCGTGCGATCCGTCGGTTGCCGGGCTTCGTCGGGCCGTTCCCTCCACCACTCTGGATAAGAGAGACCGCTCTATTCACTTTGCGCCGCACTATAGCACAGGGCCCGGAGCGCGACAACGCACCGGGCCTCTCCAGTTAAGTCGTGCGGTACACCCGAAGGGACGGCCAAAGTCGACAGGCACACCACCGGACGGTGGACATCGAACTGCCCGCTGGCATCGCTCGGCGGCGACAACGCCAGCTCGCTACTTCACCGGCGGGGTGCCGTGGGTGTGGAAGGTCGCAACGGTCTGCAACCCCCAGGCCTGCCCACGCTGGCGCTCCGCCTGGCTCCAGATGATCGGCTTCCAGTCGGGCGCGACCACGAGCCGCGCGCCGGGGCAACCGATCTCGACGCGATGCCCGCCCGGCTCGATGACGTAGAGGAAGACCGTCTGTTGAATCGCGTGCTTGTGAGGGCCGTACTCGATGGGGGCGCCGAACTCGATCGCGATGTCCGCCGCCCTCAGCACCTCCTCGCGGGTATCGACCGCGTAGCAGACGTGGTGGAAGCGGCCCGGTGTACCGGTCGCATCCTCGGTGATGGCCACCTCGTACCCCTTGTTGTTCGAGGTGAGCCACGCGCCCTTCTCAGAGCCGTCGTCGAACACGATCCCCTCGGTAAAGCGCATACCGAGCGTCTCCTGCAACGCCACGCGGCAGGCGCGGACGTCGACGGCGAACAGGTTGATGTGGTCGAGCCGGCGGAGGTTGCAGCCTCGCGCCGGGAACCGCGAGGCCTGGTTCTTCAGGGCCGGTTTCGTCTCCGGGGTCGGCTGGTACCACTCGATGTCCCAGATCAACTCGACGACATGGCCGTCGGGCGTGCGGAAGCGGTAGGCCCGGCCGTGCCCCTCGTCACCGTCGATCCAGCCGATACCGAGACCCGCCTTCTCGACCTCGGCCACGCAGCGATCGAGCGCCTCAGGCGACGTCACACGAAAGGCGAAGTGCTCCATCATCGGCACCGGGCCGGCGGTCAGCTTCAAGGTGTGGTGAGCGTAGTCGTCCCAACCCCGGAGGTAGACCGAGTTGCCCTTCCGGCCGCTCTCGATCAAGCCGAGGAACTCGGTGAAGAAGCGCACGCTCTCGTCGAGGGTGGGTGTGATGAGTTCGACGTGCGCCAGGTGCGCCAGGTCAAAGCGGGGCTCGCCAATCCACAAACGCATCTCATCCATCGTTCACAACTCCCATCCCGCCCCGCCCGCGTGCGCCCACGAGCGCTGAGGTCGGGCACGTGGAGCGAGGCGTTCCCCGCTAACGCCGGACTACCTAAGCGAGATCGAGCCCCGGCGCTCCGAAGCGCCGGGGCGTCATTCAAGCCTAGCGTCCGACGACCGTCTCCCGATACCGGCGGGACGGCTCGGCGTAGGGCACGGGGCCGACCGTGGCACGCAGCTCGACCTGCACATGCCGCTCGACCGACGGCTTCCGGGTGCCGCCGTCCGGCTCGCCCCAGACCAGGATCACCTCGGTGCCTGGCTTCGCGTACGCCTCGTCCACCATTGCGAGCGAGAGCATCGAGGCTTCGTTCGAGCTGTAGCCGCAGAAGGTCGAGATGCCGACGATGTCGCCCTGCTTGTTCCGGACCGCGTCGTACATCCAGGTGGCGTACTGGGTGCCCGGCAGATCGATGTACTTGGGGCGCTGACCCTTGGGCTTGGTAAAGAGCGCGGCGAAGACCTTTGCGACATCTTCGCCGTTCCAAGCCAGCGTCACCTTCTTGCGGTGCGGCCGCTTCGCCATCTCTTCGAGCGCCTCGCGCCCGATGAAGTCATGGTCGAACTTCAGGATTCGCCCATAACCCAATTCCCACGGATTGAGGTAGTAGTCCTCGATGTTGGGAGTGACGAAGCTCCCACCGAGCGAGCCGACCGCCTCGAAAGACGTATCCGGCAGCCACTCGCGGTAGGCCCGCAGCTCGTCGCCCGTATACACCGCCGGTAGCGGCGACGGGATCCAACCCGACTCCAGCGTGTTACTCGAGTAGGCGCGGGAGCCGACCTGCCGCAGGCCGAACTCTTTGCCGGCCTCGACGATCGCCGCCTTGACCTCCGGCCCCTCCTCGAACGGGCCGATCAGCTCGCCACCCGCGACGCCGATCATCCCGTGGTGCAGGAGGCGCACCTTGTGCCCGGCGATGGTGATCCAGCCGGTGTGGAAGAACTTGATCGGCGGCAGCGGGCCACCGTTGAGCTTCTCGAGCAGCGCCGGTGCGTTCGGCCCCTGGAGCTGGAACCGGTACACCTTCCGGCGCCGGTTCGGGTCTCCGACCGCCCACTCGTCGCGCTCGAGCTGCACATCGTAGCCGCCCGTTTCGGCGTGGTACTGCACCCAGTTGTGCATCGAGGGGCGACCAACGAGGTTGAAGTGCTCCGGCTCGAGGTAGAAGAGCACCCCGTCGCCGATCACGTAGCCGTCCGGCGTGCAGCAGACGAACTGCTTGGCGCCGCCGGGCTCAAAGCCTCGGAAGCTATTGATCGCCAGCCGCTCCAGCAGGCGGAACGCATCGGGACCACTCACATACAGGTCGGTCATGTGGTAGGAGAGGTCGAAGAGGCAGACCGTCTCCTGCCAGGAATGCTGCTCGTCCCGCCAGTTGGTGAACTCCGGGGGCACCACTGGGTAGATGCGCGCCCCCGAGATGTTGTTGCGGAGGAAGTCCACCACGTTCGGCACGCTGCTGACGATGTCCTGCAAGGAGCGGGTTTTCTCTGCGGTCACAGTATTCTCCCCACTATCCCGTACGGTTCCCTGCAATCGCCTCGCATCTCTAGTACGACAGGTCGTCGACAGCGCCGAGTTCGTCGATCACGACGTTGCCCAGCGTCCCATCCGGCAACTCCTCGACGCGCCGAACGAACACGGGGATGACGGGCCCCTGCGACTCGGGGTGGAAGCGGAACTCCCCAGCCGGACCGACAAACTGGACCTCGCGGAGGGCCTGCAAGAACGATTCCGTGTCCTCGACGTTGCCGTCGATCGCGTTGAGCGCCTCCACGATGACCCGCCCGTTCAGATAGCCCTGGTACGAGAACTGGCCGGTGGCGGCGTCATAGCGCTCGCGGAATGCCTCGACGAACTTCTGGTTCTCCGGCGAGTCGTAAAGCGGCGAGTAGTGCAGGACACTGATCACGCCGATGGCGGCATCGCCCTGCTCGGCCAGAATGTTCTCGTCGACCGTGTCGCCCGAGCCGATCAACGGGTAGATGTCGGCGAGGCCGAAGTCCACATACTGCGGGACAAACCGTGCGGCGTCGCCGCCGGAGTAGAAGGCGAACACAGCATCGGCATCGATCTGCTGGATACGCTGGAGGTACGGCCCGTAGTCCTGCGTGTCGATGGGCGCGTAGACCTCGCCCGCGATCTCGCCACCGGCCTCCACGAACCGCTTCCCGAACGCGCCGGCCTTGTCGTGACCGGCAGAGTAGTCCAGAGCGGTCAGGATGATGCGCCGGTACCCCAGCTTCTCGTAGGCGTACTGCCCAAACGGTGCCTCGTATTGCCCGTTGGCGCAGGAGACGCGGAAGATGTACGGGCTCCGCAGGTTGGGGTCGCGCGTCAGGCCCGGGAGACCCGCGTTCCCGATGATCCACGGGACTTGCTGCTGTACGACATAGTCGCGCAGCGCAGCCGCCTCATTGCTCAGGATCACGCCAGCCAGCATGTGCACCCGGTCCCGCTCGATGAGCTGGCGTGCCTTGGCGAGCGCCTGGTCCGGGCTACCGGCCGAGTCCTCGATCACGAGTTCGATCGGCCGTCCCCCGGCGACGCCGCCCACCTCGTCAAGAGCGACCTGGATCCCACCGATCATGTTCTCCCCGAGCGACGTGTAGACGCCGGAGAGCGTAGCGATCACACCGACGCGCACCGGCTCGCCTGACGCCGGCGTCCCCCCGGTAGTTGACTGGGTGGTAGGAGTGGGACTGGCCTCCGCGGTTGGGGTGCTCGACGTTCCGCCGCCGGATGCAGCAGTAGTGGGCGTTGGGGTACTCTCAGCGGTCTGGGTGGTCTCGTTGGACGAGCCGCCACACGCACTGAGCAGCAGGCTCCCGAGTACGCCACCCCCGATCGTCTGCAGAGCGGCACGACGTGTGAGCTGACGTCCGAGCATACTCCTACTCCTCCTCGAGCTCAGCACCGTCATCTGACTGTACGAATTCGGCATTTTGGATACTGCCGTTGCGGGAATCGGGCAACCGAATGCGGATTGCCCGCGGCAGAGGAGCTACGGAAACCGAATCAACGCGCGCCGATCTCTCGGGCAACGGCTTCGACGGCTTCCAGTGGAACGTCGCGGCGAACGACCACGCGCCCTGGCCCTTCCGGCAAGATCCAGGTCAGCGTGCCCTGCACGACCTTCTTATCCCGCAGCAGATGCTCCCGCACCGGCTCCCACTCGCCGTCATAGGTCCGCGGCAGGTCGAGCCGATCGAGCAGGGCATCCTGGCGCGCGACCAGGTCCGCGTCGCAGAGGCCGAGCCGGTGGGCGAGCCGCGCCGCGGCGCGCATCCCCAGCGCCACTGCTTCGCCGTGCAGGTAGCGGTACCCGGCCGCCTCGATGGCGTGTCCCAGCGTATGACCGTAATTGAGGATGCGGCGCAACCCCGCCTCGCGCTCGTCGGCCCGAACCACCGCAGCCTTCAGGCGGATGTTGTGGGCGATGAGCGCCGCCAGCTCTCCCGGTTCTCCGAGACCCCCGACGGGCGTTCGCCCCTCAAGCCACGGGAGCAGGACCGGCTCCGGTGTGGCGGTTGCCGTGCACTCGATCATTGAGTGCTTGACGATCTCCGCCCAGCCATTTCGCAGGTCACGGGGCGGCAGCGTACGCAGGACGTGCGGGTCGGCTACGACGAGCGGCGGCTGGTAGAACGCGCCAATCAAGTTCTTGCCCAGCGTGTGGTTCACGCCGGTCTTACCCCCGACGCTGCTGTCGACCATCGCCAGCAGGCTCGTCGGGAGCTGCACGAGGCCGACGCCGCGGAGCACGATCGCTGCGACGAATCCGGCAAGGTCGCCAACCACGCCACCCCCGAGTGCCACCACCACGTCGCCGCGCTCGATCCCGCCACCCAGCAGCCAATCCAGGAGTGCGCTGGCCTCCTGGAACGACTTGCTGCCCTCTCCAGCCGGGACCGCTCGCATCGTCACGTCGAAGCCTGCCTGAGTAAAGGACCCCTCGACGGGCGCGCCCCACAGCGGGAGGACGTGCTCGTCGGCAATGACCCATGCCCGCCGCGCCTTCGGCCACCGCCGCCGGGCGAGAGTTCCCACCTCCGCGAGCAAGCCGGGAGCGGCGTAGAGATCCGACCGACCACTCGGCGTGCCGAGGCTGTCGACCGGGATCACGCCGGCGCGGTCGAGGGCCGTGATCTGGCCGGCTATCTCTTGGGCGAGCGCATCGAGCGACTTGCCGGTCGTGTCGATCGTGAGGTCGGCCTGCTCGTACAGGTGCCGCCGTGCCTGCCAGAGCGACTCCAACCGCGCCAGCGGGTCGTCTCCCCGCAGGAGGGGGCGCTCGGCCATCGGCGTCGCGCGTACAGCCGCTTCGAGCCGCTCGATGAGCACCGAGGGTGCTGCCGTCAGGTGCACAATCGCGCTGCGCGGCCGCATGGAGGCCCAGTTCGCGGGGTCCAGCACCGCTCCGCCGCCGGTCGCTACGACGACCCGCGTGCGACGGCTCGCCTGCGCCAGCGCATCCCGCTCCGCGGCACGGAACACTGGCTCGCCGAAGGCGGCGAAGATGTCGGGGATGGAGCGGCCGAAATGCCGTTCGACCTCGGCGTCAATATCAACCGCCTCGAACCCGAGGCGCTCAGCGAGCAGGGGGGCCAGCGTGGTCTTCCCGCTGCCGCTCAAGCCAATCAGGTAAACGCGCTCCAGGATCATCACGCCGCCTTGCCTCTTTCCCGCGTGGTCGCCGGACCTTGGGGCCGGCGCGATTCTACCCCCGGCTCCAAGCGCCGTCCATCGGGGTGCTCCCGACATCCAAACCGATTTGTTATACTGCGAGGGCACACTCCACAAGAGGCGGGGAGAAGCCGGGCCGTCACGTGCGTGCGGAGTGAGGGAAGAGGATTCGATGGAGCGCATCCTAATCGCCGATGACGACGCCGGGATCCGCCAGTTGTTGCGGGACTTCCTCGAGGATGAGGGCTACGACGTCATGGAGGCGGAAACCAGCGCGGAGGTGCTGTCGGCAGTCAGCAGTGACGGGAACGCTCCGGCGCTGGTCCTGATGGACGTCCGGATGCCCGACAAGAGCGGGATTGATGTCCTCCGTGACCTGTCGGAGACCTACGGCAACCAACTGCCGTTCATCATCATGACCGCCTACGGCAGCTCGTCGATCGCCATCGACGCCATGCAGCTTGGTGCCTACGACTACATCACCAAGCCGTTCGACCTGGACGACGTGCTGCTGACGATCCGCCGCTACTTCGAGCACCAGACGCTCAAGCAGCAGGTACAGGGGCTCCGCACCCAGTTCCGTGACACGGATCCAAACGACTACATCATCGGTAACAGCGCGCCGATGCAGGAGGTGTACAAGACGATCGGCCGCGTGGCGCGCTCCGATGCGACGGTGTTGATCACCGGCGAGACGGGGACCGGGAAGGAACTGGTGGCGACGGTCCTGCACCGGAACTCCAGCTACGCCGGTGGCCCGCTCGTCAAGGTCAACTGCGCCGCGCTTCCAGAGACGCTCCTGGAAAGCGAGCTGTTCGGCCACGAGAAGGGCGCCTTCACCGGCGCGCTGAACCAGCGTAAGGGCCGTTTCGAGATGGCCCACAAGGGGACCATCTTCCTCGATGAGATCGGGGAGATGAGCCTCTCGACGCAGAAGAAGCTGCTGCGTGTCCTCCAGGAGCGAGAGTTCGAGCGAGTGGGCGGCACCGTGTCGGTCAAGGTCGATACCCGCGTGATCGCGGCGACCAACAAGAACCTGGCACAGGAGGTCCGCGAGAACCGCTTCCGCGAGGACCTCTACTACCGGCTGAACGTGATCACGATCTACCTGCCGCCGTTGCGGGAGCGCCTGGACGACATCCCGATGCTGGTCGAGCACTTCCTGCACAAGCATCGCTATACCGCGGGCTCAGGTCCGGCGAAGATCACGCCCGGCGCGATGAGGATGCTCCAGGAATACGACTGGCCAGGGAACGTCCGTGAGCTGGAAAACCTGATCGAGCGCGCGGTCGTGCTGGCTCAGGGGACGGTGATCACTGAGGACCACATCACCTTCTCCTCTGCCGACCAGCGGAACTTCGTCGATATCGCGGCCCGCGTGCGCCGTGGCGCGACGATCACCGAGGTGCAGCAAGAGGTCGAGAAACTGATGCTGATCGAGGCCCTGAAGCAGGTCGAAGGCGACCGCGTGGCGGCCGCCTCCCTCCTCGGGCTCGACATCGGTGAGTTCCAGCAGAAGCTGATCGACTACGGGATCCCCGGCGAAGTCACCTCGATGGCGCCGTACTAGTTACCGCGGGAATGTGGGACGGGGTTGGCGAGTGTTTTCTTCGCCAACCCCGTTTGCTTGTCCTCACTGTGTTGGCACGGCGCGTTCACGCAGCAGAATGGAACCCTGTTAACTCCACCCGTTTTTCCCGAAGGCGCTGTCACGCTTCGGGCGGCTGGTCCTGGGACGCGGACTGCTGATCCGCGTGTTCGCTCACCGGCTCGTCCGAGCGCTTCGCTCCATTGCGCGTGAACAGCAGCGGGTTCCGACGCAGGGTGGTAAGCGCCTCTTCGTACAGGATCCGCATCTGGCTGGGATCGATCCGCGCGCCCTTCTGGTAGTAGAGTAACGCGGCGCGTCCGGTCGCGTATGTGCCGGCGTAGGCGATCGCCACCTTCGGGACGGTACCCACTGCCAGCGGCATCAACCCCGCGACCTCCCGCGCGATCGTGCGCCAGACCAGACCGCTCCCGACGACGGGGACCATCTCGCCGTAGATCCTCCAGCGGTCGTCCAGGTCGCGCTGGTAGATCGCCGCCAACTTGTAGATCATCATCAACTGGTTCTTGGTGAGGACCAGGAAGTCGGCCCCCACAGCGACGAGGTTACCGACCACCGGCAATACTGTCGGCAGGTTCGACAACAGCGCGAACTGCGCGTTCACCGCCGAAGTCGAGCCCACGGTCTGCTCGGCGCACGCGTCGCGCATAGCGTCGATGTAGCGGCCGATCGCCAGCGCGCGCTCGTCGGCAACGTCGGCGATGCGCTTGCGCACGTCTTCGACATTGCCGATGCCCTGGAGAAGGCGTGGGTCCACCTCGACGACACGGATCGGCTCGTCAACCCGGCGGAACAGATCGCGCCAGGTGCGTCCCGTTGCGGTATCCAGCGGCCCGACAGAGACAACCACGTCGTATTCCAGCGGGTCCGGAGCGGTCTCGCCGGTGTGGTGCAGATCGACGTACGCCTCGGAATCAGCCCCGAACAGCAGATCGCGGCAAGCCACGACCTGTTCGTGGTCCTTGGCCATCACCAGGATCCGAGGCGCCAGCAACGCCTCGGCGCGCAGTTGGTCAAAGCTGAGTTCTCGAACGACGCTGACAAAGTCTCGAATCCCCATGGCGTCATGTCACCTTTCGCGCGCTCGGCGCTTGCTCGTCTCGCTGGCGCAGATCGACCAGCGTATCACGCCGAAAGCTTACTTGGTCGCGAGAACCGGTGTCGAACTGCGCGCCGGGGATCAGGCTGCGCCTCCGGGCAAGACGCCGTCGAGGAGCTGGACTTCCACCTCGTCTCCCGGCTCCGCGGAGTCCCAGGTCTCCGGCAAGATGATGAGGCAGTTAGCCGCCGTGACGGAGGTCAGCACGCCGGAGCCCTGGAGCCCGCAGGGCCAGGCGACCCACTCGTTGCCGCGGCGCTCCACGATGCCGCGCACAAAGTGCCGCCGCCGGCCGCGGTTCTCATGCCCGCTGAGCAGCCGGGCGCGTAGCGTGGGGATGCCCGGGTCGCGGTAACCGAGCATCTTGCGCAGCGCGGGTCGACCGAATTGCACGAACGCCACGAATGCAGCTACGGGGTTGCCCGGCAGGCCAAGTAGGGGCACTGACCCGATGCGGCCGAACGCCATGGGCTTGCCCGGCTTGATGCGGACCTGCCACAGCGCTACCTCTCCCTCGGCTTGCAGGACCTGCTTGACCAGATCAAAGTCACCGATCGAGACGCCGCCCGAGGTGACGAGCAGGTCGACGTCCTCTGCCTGGCGCAGCTTGGCGCGGATCTCCTCTGTCCGATCCCGCGCCACACCGAGCAGGACCGGCTCGCCGCCTGATTCCCGGACGAGCGCGGCAAGCGTGTAGCTGTTGCTGTTGCGGATCTGGCCCGGACGCAGCGGCGGGCCGAGGTCGACAACCTCGTCTCCGGTTGAGAGGATCCCCACCCGCGGCCGACGGTGAACCCGGACGGTCGCGCGGTTCAGCGACGCCAGCACGCCGATCGCGGCCGGCCGGAGCACCGTGCCGCGCGGGAGCACTACCGCGCCCGCGCGGACATCCTCACCGGCCTCGCGCACGTTCTCTCCCGCTCGGACGGCCCGCCGCACCGCCACCTCGGAGCGCCGCGGCCCGGTGTCGAACTCGTCGGTCTCCTCGAACCGAACGACGGTATCCGCGCCCTCGGGCATCGGCGCGCCGGTCATGATACGCACCGCCTGCCCAGGGCCGATCGCCGGCGGCAAGCCCGTGCCGGCGGCGGCTTCGCCCACGACCGTCAGGCGGACCGGCCGCTCGGCGGTCGCTCCGGCGACATCGGCCGCACGCAGCGCATAGCCATCCATGGCGGAGTTTCGGAACGGGGGGATGTCAGCGTCGGAAACCACGTCCTCGGCCAGCACCAGGCCGGCCGCGTCGAGCAGGGGGAGCTCGACAGGTGGTAGCGGGCGCACGGCGGCCAGCACCTGTTCCCGCGCGGCGTCGACCCCGAGCATCGCCTCGGGGTCCTCCCACGTCCGCGTCCAGGGCCCCGGAGCCCGCCGAGCCGTGTCGCCCGCCATGGCAAGTCCCAACGCTAGAGGTTCTTCATCGCCTCCACGAGCACGCGCACGCTGTTCGCCGAGTGCTCGAGCGCCGCCTGCTCGTCTTCCGTGAGCTTGAGTTCGATGATCTGCTTCACGCCGCCGGCACCGAGTTTGACCGGGACACCCACGTACAGGTCGTTGATCCCGTACTGACCGGTCAGGTAGGCACTCGCCGGGAGGATCCGGTTCTGATCGAGCAGCACGGCCTCGACCATCTCAGCCACCGAGGCGGCCGGAGCATAGAACGCGCTGGTGCCCAGCAGCTTGACGATCTCACCGCCGCCATCGCGGGTCCGCTGCACGATCGCCTCGATCTTCTCGGGCGGGAGCAGCTCCGTGACCGGGATACCGGCGACCGTGGAGTAGCGAGGCAACGGCACCATCGTGTCACCGTGCCCGCCGAGCACCGCGATGTAGACATCCCGCGGCGAGACGCCCAGCTCCATGGCGATGAAGGCCCGAGCACGGGCTGAGTCGAGCACACCCGCCTGGCCCAGGACTCGCTCCCGCGGGAACCCGGATGCTTCAAGGGCGACGTGGCACATCGCGTCCAACGGGTTGGTCACGACGATGATGACCGCATCGGGCGAGTGCGCCACTGCCTGCTCGGTGACACTCCGAACGATGTTCATGTTGACGCGGAGCAGGTCGTCCCGGCTCATCCCGGGCTTACGGGGCGAACCGGAAGTAATCACGATCACGTTCGAGCCCGCGGTGGCCTCGTAGTCGTTGGCACCGATGACGGCGGTGTCGAACCCGAGCACGGGCCCCGCCTCCATCAGGTCGAGCGCCTTCCCCTGCGGTAGGTTCTCCACGATGTCGACCAGAACCACGTCCGCGATATTGCGCTGGGCGATATACTGCGCGGTCGTCGCGCCGACCGCTCCTGCCCCGACTACCGTGACCTTCGGGCGCATGCGCACTCCTCCCGCCTGCCCCTTGCTGTAACCGCCTCCCTGGCGGCTCTCCTGCTAACGCGAGCTACGCCGCGGCGCGACAGTTTCGCGGCAACGGATCACGCCGCGCCACGCGAGCTTGATGGGTAGCATGATAGCACAGGCTTTTCGCCGATCCGGAGTTTCACCGGCATTGCCGAGCCGGACTGGTGGGTGCTATACTTGCACCGGCGCGCGGGTGAGTAGCTCAGCTGGTCAGAGCGCGCGGTTCACATCCGCGAGGTCCGGGGTTCAAGTCCCTGCTCACCCACCAGACGGCCGGGGCAGCCGGCGGGCCGGTCACAGCTCGCTTGCGCCGGAGACCACCCCCGAAACGTTGCAAGCCCCGCCAATCTGGCTATACTAGTAAGCACAGCGTGGACGGCCGAGGGTGCATGTGTCCTCGGCTATCAGGCTATTCGCACGTCCGCATCGTGGCCGCACGCCCCGGCGGCGACTACGCACACGCAGCGGTTGTCCTACGTCACATCCGATCCGGCGTCCCGTCGTCGCCGCGTCGGCGGACTTTTCGGCCTGTGGGGCTGCGGCTCGACGTGCTCGTGGAAGAAGGGTAGACATGGCCAGCGAGCGTCCTGTCACGCTTACGGCGGAGGGCAAGGCCGACCTCGAGCGCGAGCTCCATCACCTACGGACTGTTAAGCTCCCTGACGTCACCGCGCGCATCCAGGAACTGAGTATGGATGGCGATGTGTCCGACAACAGCGAGTACGAGGACACCAAGGAAGAACTCATCCAACTGGAGGCGCGCATCCGGGAGATCGAGAACCTGCTGCGCCGCGTGCGCGTCATCGCGCCCGGGAAGAGCGACGGCGTCGTCAAGCTCGGCTCGCGCGTCACCATCGTGGACGAGACAGGGCAGGCGGAAACATGGATCCTGGTCAGCCCCGAGGAGGCCAACACCCTCCAGGGCAAGATCTCCACGGAGTCACCGGTGGGCGCCGCCCTGCTCGACAAACGCGTGGGCGACTCGGTTGTCGTCCGCGCGCCCGGGGGTGAGACCTCATTCACCATTGAAAAGGTTGAGTGAGCCGATCACACTGGACGGGAAAGCCGCGGACGCTGTATAAGCGCCGCGGCTTTTGATTTGCGTCGCGTTCCGTCGGCAACAGGTCAGCCGACGTGGAGGGAGCATCCACTGTTGATCGAGTTGAACGAACAGCAACGCCAGCGGCTGGAAAAGGCCGAAGCGCTTCGTGAGCAGGGTATCGATCCCTACCCACCTCACAGCCACCGCACCCACACGGCTGAGGAGGCGCTGGCGCGCTTCACCGAGATCGAGCCGACCCTGGACACCGAGCACGACCCCGAGACGATCACCGTTGCGGGCCGTGTGACTGCCGTGCGCGACATGGGAAAGTCCGTCTTCGCCCATATCCGCGACGGGAGCGGCGCGATCCAGGTCTACCTGCGCCGAAACGTCGTGGGCGACGATGCGCTTGCCCACTTCAAGCGGTTCATCGACCTGGGTGACTTCATCGAGGCAGAGGGGAACCTCTTCCGCACCCGCACCGGTGAGGTGACGGTCGAAGTCAAGGCGTTCAGGCTGCTGGCCAAGGCCATCAACCCGCCGCCGGAGAAGTGGCACGGTCTCCAAGATGTCGAGACCCGCTACCGGCAGCGCTACGCCGACCTGATGGCCAACGAGGAAACCCGCCGCATCTTCGTCATTCGCGCGAACGCGATCCGAGCCATCCGGCGCTTCCTCGACGAGCGTGGCTTCCTCGAAGTGGAGACGCCGGTGCTCCAACCGCTGTACGGCGGCGCGGCGGCCAGGCCATTCACCACCTATTACAACGCGCTCGACCAGACTTTCTACCTCCGTATCGCCGACGAGCTGTACCTCAAGCGCCTGCTCGTCGGTGGCTACGAGCGGGTCTACGAGATCGCGAAGGACTTCCGCAACGAGGGAATCGACGCGCGGCACTCGCCCGAGTTCACCATGCTCGAGTTCTACATGGCCTACGCCGACTACCACGACGTCATGGAACTGGTCGAAGAGATGTTCGTGTACGTCGCGGAGCAGGCGCTCGGGACGACGAAGCTCACCTACGCCGGCCACGAGATCGATTTGACCCCGCCCTGGCCCCGCGTGCCACTGCGCCAGGCACTGATCGACGCCACCGGCATCGACTACCGCGAAGTGACCGACCAGCGCGAACTCTATGAGCGGGCGAAGGCGCTCGGTGCCGATGTCGAGCCGACCACGGTGTGGCCGCGCATCATCGACGAGCTCATGAAGACGTTCGTCCGCCCCAACCTCATCCAGCCGACCTTCCTGGTCGACTACCCGGTGGAGCTGTCGCCACTGGCCAAGCGCAGCCCGGAGGATCCCAGCATCGCCGAGCGCTTCCAGCCCTTCATCGCCGGGATGGAGATGGGGAACGCCTTCACCGAGTTGAACGATCCAATGGATCAGCTCGAGCGCTTCCTGGCGCAGGCCCGCGACCGCGCGGCCGGTGACCTCGAGGCGATGCCGATCGACGACGACTTCATCAACGCTCTGATGTACGGTATGCCGCCCACCGGTGGCTTCGGGCTGGGAATCGACCGGCTGACGATGCTGCTGACCGACCAGCAGAACATCCGTGAGGTCATCCTCTTCCCGCACCTGCGCTCCAAGCCGACTCCGATCCTCGCCGGCCTTCCGACCCCGAGCACAGAGACGGACGATGACGCGTAGGGAGGGCACTCGCCCTCCCTTTCGCCTCATTCCCACGCCTGAGGGCACCCTGCACCCGTGACGCGCCCGTGTCATCCTGAGCTGAGTTGTCCGCCGCTGCGCGGCGCGCGGCGACTCCGCGTCCAGGTGACACGACCTCACGGCATGACCCGCACTCGGGATCACACCTTACCCGTCCGGTGGTAGAGGTACACGAAGATATCGCGGAGCACGGCCGTCAGGGGCACAATGAAGATCATCCCGAGCACGCCCCACAGCGACCCGCCGACCACGAGCAGCACCATGATCAGGGCCGGGTGAACCCGCACGGCGTCGCCCTGGATCTTCGGCACCAGGAACGTGTTCTCAAGCTGTTGGATCGCCAGGAAGGCGATTCCCACGAAGAGGATGCGGTCAGGCTCGGTCGCCAGCGTGACCAGCGCCGCGGCGACGAAGGCCAACCACGGGCCGAGCACCGGGATCAACTCAAAAAAGCCGGCCAGCACACCGAGGACGAGCGACTGCGGGATGCCAATCAGCCACATCGTGATCCCGGTGACCACGCCGATCACGACCCCGAGAAAGAGCTGTCCCCGGACATAGGCCGACATCACGTCATCGACCATCCCGACGATGGCGCGAACGTCCGGTCGCCAGGATTCCGGCCACAGCCCGTAGAACCACTCAAGCCCCCGCTGTTGGTCCTTGAGGACGTAGAACAGCCACAAGGGCAGCAAGAGGAGCCCGGCAGCGAAGCCGATGATCGTCGTCACCGCGCCGAAGGTGACCATCATCGCGGTGCGCGCAGCGGTGCCTACCTGCTGCCCGAGGGCACCCAGATTCGCCTCGATCTGACGGCGCATGTCCTCTGGGACACGAGCTTCATACAGCCGCATTAGCGCGTTGCTCTCGCGCCGGACGTCGTCCCAGTAGCTGGGGAGGTCGCGGACGAACTCAACTGTCTGGTCAATGAGCGGCGGGACGAGATAGAAGCCGGCGACGGTCAGGATCGCGAGCGCGAAGACATACGCCAGGAGGATGGCGAGCGGGCGAGCCAGCCGGGCCAGGCGGCCTTGCTGGGGCAACGCTCGCTGCAGCAAGTCGACGGCTGGAGCGAGGAGGTACGCGATGATCGCGCCAAGCAGGAACGGCAGAAGCGCGTCGCGCGTACGCCACAGCACCCAGAACACAACGAGCACCGCCGCTGTGACCAGGAGCCAACGCTTCCAACGCGCAGCCAAGACCTCGTCGCTCACGGTTTCTGCTCTCCAACCACGTCTTGGCCCCTCACGCGTCGCACACGGACTGCCCCCAACCCCCGCCAAATTGCAGATTACGCGCCAATGATAGCCGAATGCGTTCGGACGGTCCCTCCGGTGCGCCCGGCGGCGGAACCGGGTACACTGGCTCACACCGATGTCGTGTCACGACCTCGCGGCAACGACCAATCCGCGCGCCACGAGGAGGGACAATCAGTGTCGGGAAACGACAGCGACCATCATGTGACCCTCAGCGGCAGCCCGTTGCGGATTGCGGACGTGGTTGCCGTCGCACGCGCGGGAAGGACCGTCGCGCTTGCTGACGATACCCGCGCGGCGATGGAGCGGAGCCGCGCCGCAGTCCACGAGGCCATCGCTGAGGGTCGGCCTGTCTACGGCGTCTCGACCGGCTTCGGGGCGCTAGCCGATGTGGCTATTTCGCCCGAAGACCGGGCCGCACTCCAGGTGAACTTGCTGCGTTCCCACGCGGCAGGAGTCGGTCCGCCGCTTCCAGATGACGTGGTGCGTGCTGCGCTACTGCTGCGCGCCCAGGCACTCGCTCGCGGTTACTCCGGGGTGCGTCCGATCGTAGTAGAGCGCCTCATCGATCTACTCAACGCACGGATCCACCCTGTCGTCCCCGAGCAAGGCTCAGTCGGAGCGAGCGGCGACCTCGCCCCGCTGGCTCACCTCGCGCTCCCTTTGATCGGGGAGGGGCAGGTGCGCCGGCGCGACGAGGTGCTCCCTGCTGAGAATGCCCTGGCCGAGGCCGGCATCACTCCGATCACACTCGAGGCCAAGGAGGCGCTGGCGCTCATCAACGGCACCCAGATCATCACTGCGCTCCTGGCGCTGGCAGTGGCGGACAGCGAGCGCCTCTTGCGCGCCGCCGAGATCGCTGCCGCGATGAGCTTCGAGGCAATCGGGGGCGACCCCGCGGCGCTGGCCGCGCAGGTGCACCAGATTCGACCCCACGCGGGACAGGTGGCAACGGCCGCCCGAATGCGGAACTTGCTCGAGCGGGATGGAACGCTCCCCCGCCCGCGCCGCGGCGCGGTCCAGGACGCCTACACCCTCCGCTGCATCCCGCAGGTGATCGGGCCCGTCCGAGACGCGCTTGAGCACGTGCGGCAGGCGGTGGAGATCGAGATCAACGCCGTGACGGACAATCCGCTTTGTTTCCCTGACGACACCGGCGTGGTCTCCGGCGGCAACTTTCACGGTCACCCGGTGGCGCTCCCGGCGGACTACTTGAAGGTCGCGATCGCGTCGCTGGGCACCTTCACTGAGCGCCGCATCGCCAGCCTCGTCGACCCGCGTTCCAGTCGCCTTCCCGCGTTTCTGGTGCCCGAGCCGGGGATCAACTCGGGGTTCATGATCGCCCAGTATGTGGCTGCATCGCTGGCGAGTGAGAACAAGACGCTGGCACATCCGGCCAGCGTCGACTCGATCCCGACGTCGGCCGACATCGAAGACTTCAACAGCATGGGCACCACAGCCGCGCGGCACCTCGCGCGGGTCGTCGCGAACACCGAGACGATTGTGGCGATCGAAGTGCTCTGCGCCGCGCAGGCCCTCGACCTGAACGAGCGCGAACCGTGGGGGATCGGAACCCAGGCGGCCTACCGCACTGTTCGCGCGCAGATCCCTTTCCTCGAACGCGACGGGCCGCCGCTCCACCAGCTCATCGAAACCGCGCGCGACCTGATCCGCTCAGGGACGCTTCAGCAGGCGGTCGACGCAGCGCTGGTCCAGTCACCTGAAAGTGCCACGGCGCAGGAGATCGAAGAGGGAGGCGTCTGATGATCGAGGGACAACCGCGGGAGGTGCGGGCCCCCAGGGGCACAGAACTCTCGTGTCGCGGCTGGCAGCAAGAGGCCGCGCTCCGGATGTTGATGAACAACCTCGACCCGGAGGTCGCCGAGGCGCCGCAGGAGTTGATCGTCTACGGCGGCACCGGTAAGGCGGCGCGCAACTGGGCATGCTTCGACGCCATCGTCCGAGAACTGCGCCAGCTCGGGGACGACGAGACGCTGCTCGTCCAGTCCGGCAAGCCGGTAGCCGTTTTCCGCACGCATGAGTTGGCCCCGCGGGTGCTGATCAGCAACGCCATGCTGGTACCCCAGTGGGCCACCTGGGACGAGTTCCGACGGCTCGAAGCGCTCGGTCTGACCATGTACGGCCAGATGACGGCCGGGAGCTGGATCTACATCGGAACCCAGGGCATCCTGCAGGGGACCTACGAGACCTTCGCCGAAGTGGCCCGCCAGCACTTCGACGGCTCTCTGTCCGGCCGGGTTGTGCTGACCGCCGGCCTCGGCGGCATGGGCGGCGCTCAGCCGCTCGCCGTCACCATGAACGGCGGTGTGGCCCTCGTCGTTGAAGTCGATCCCGAGCGAATCCAACGCCGGGTGCGCATCGGATACTGCGACGCGTGGACGGCCGACCTGGACGATGCCCTGCGCCAGGTCGAGGCCGCACGCCGCGAGCGCCGCCCCTTCTCAATCGCCCTGCTCGGCAACGCGGCAGAGGTCCTGCCCGATCTCCTCAAGCGCGGCTTCATGCCGGACGTGGTCACCGACCAGACGTCTGCCCACGACCCGGTCGGCGGCTATGTCCCGGCCGAGATCAGCCTAGAAGACGCGCTGCTCCTGCGTCAGAAGTCGCCGGAGATCTACACCGACCGCGCGATGCGGAGCATGGCCCAGCACGTCCAGGCCATGCTCGAGTTCCAGCGCCGAGGCGCGGTCGTCTTCGACTACGGCAACAACCTCCGCGGGCAGGCACTGGTTGCCGGGGTCGAGGACGCCTTCGCCTATCCCGGTTTCGTCCCGGCCTACATTCGACCGCTCTTCTGCCAGGGGAAGGGGCCATTCCGCTGGGTGGCACTCTCAGGTGACCCGGAGGACATCCGCAAGACCGACCAGGCCGCCATCGAACTCTTCCCCGAGAACGAGGCACTCCGGCGGTGGCTGACCATGGCTGAGGAGAAGGTGCCCTTCCAGGGCCTTCCGGCCCGCATCTGCTGGTTGGGCTACGGCGAGCGGGCCCGCTTCGGCCTGCGCCTGAACGAGATGGTTCGCACGGGCGAACTGAAGGCGCCGATCGTCATTGGCCGGGATCACCTGGACACCGGCTCCGTCGCCTCACCGTACCGGGAGACGGAGGGGATGCGCGACGGCTCGGACGCGATCGCCGACTGGCCGATCCTGAACGCCCTGCTCAACACCGCGTCCGGCGCTTCCTGGGTATCGGTCCACCACGGGGGCGGCGTCGGGATCGGGCTCTCGATCCATGCCGGCATGGTCGTCGTCGCGGACGGCACCCCGGAGGCCGCCCGCCGTCTGGAGCGGGTTCTGACGAACGACCCGGGTATCGGGGTCATGCGCCATGTCGATGCGGGCTACCCCGAGGCGATTGCCTTCGCCGAAGAGAACGGACTCCGGGCGCCGATCCCGCCGAGCCAGTAAGCCGGGATCCACGACGGTCACACGGCAAACGTCCCGCTCGGGGCGAGTGGTGTGCTGTGGTTGCCGCCGGCGGTGCATGGCGCACCGCTCCCCCGACGAAGACGCGCGGGAGACTCTGAGCGGCATACAGCCCGCCTTAGTCGGACGGTGGCCCTGCGCGTGCTCGGGCTACCCTGCCTTGGTCAGAGCGGTTCGGCGCGGGCGCCGGGAGCGGCGTTCACGAGACGACCTCCTCCTGGGGTGGCACCTTACCGGGCTCGTCGCCGTGATCCTCGTGCTCCCCCTCGCCGAACGGAAGCAGGTCTCGGATCGACCCCAGGGTGCGGGAAACACGCCCGCTCCACTCCGTCACCTCCTGCGCGATCATCTCACGCAGGTACGTGTTATGTTGACCCATTCGCCGGAACTTGCGGTAGCGCTCGCGAACCAGCTTCTCAGGCGAAACGTCCACCAGCTCACCCAGCGCGTCCGTCAGAGCGTGGAGCAGGAGTGCGGCGGCGTAGTCCGGATCGGTGTGGGCGCCTCCCTCCGGCTCGGGCACGACGCCATCGACCACGCCGAGCCGGAAGCAGTCGGCCGCCGTAATCTTCAGCGACTCCGCGACTTCCGGCGCGCGGGACGCGTCGCGGAACAGGATCGCCGCGGCGCCTTCGGGAGCGATCACGCTGTAAACCGCACGCTCCAGCATCAGGATCCGGTCGGCAACACCAAGCGCAAGTGCCCCGCCGCTGCCGCCCTCACCGATGATGGCCGCGATGGTCGGCACCGGGAGCACGCTCATCCGCGCGAGCGAGTCGCTTAGCGCCATCGCGATCCCGCGCTCCTCGGCGCCCTCGCCGAGGTAGGCCCCAGGGGTGTCCACCAGGGTGATGACCGGCAGGCGCAGGCGTGCCGCGAGGTCCATAAGCCGCATCGCCTTCCGGTAACCCTCCGGCAGTGCCTGCCCTCCGCGCCGCGCCGGATCCCCGTGGCCGCGCTCATGGCCGATGATGACCACACCGCGGTTTGCGATCTCGCCAAGCCCGCCCACAATCGCGGGATCGTCGCCATACAGCCGGTCGCCATGCAGCTCAACGAACTGCGGGCTGATGCGCCGAATGTAGTCGAGGGTCGTGGGACGCTCGGGGTGTCGCGCGATCTGAACGATATCCCAGGCCCGCTCGGCACTGGCGCCGGGTTTGGGCATCACGGGTCGCTCATCGCGCTTGATCACCCCGCGCTGGCTAACGATGCGGAGAATCGTCGCGACCGTGTCGCGCAGGCGCGGACGCGCCACCACCTGGTCGATGAAGCCGTGCGCGTAGAGGAATTCCGCCGAGTGCGACCGCACCTCATCGCGACCCGCCGTCTGCTCGATCACGCGAGGACCGGCGAAGCCGATCAGCGCCTTCGGCTCGGCCAGGATGATGTCGCCCTGGTTGGCGAAGCTGGCATAGATGCCGCCCGTCGTCGGGTTGGTGAGGATGGAGATGTAGGGCACGTGCGAGTCGTGCGCTCGCTTGGCCGCCGCGGCCGTCTTGGCCATCTGGACCAAGCTGAGCATGCCCTCCTGCATCCGGGCGCCGCCCGACGCGGCGACGGTGATGATCGGGATGCGCTTTTCGGCTGCCCGTTCGAACGCCAGGGTGACCTTCTCGCCGACAACCGAGCCCATACTCCCGCCGAGGAAGCGGAAGTCGAGCACTGCCACGACGACCGGGTGGCCCATGATGCGCGCCGTCCCGGTGACGACCGCCTCCGTCAGGCCGGTTTGCTCGCGCGCCTCCAGCACCCGACGCCGGTACGGCAGGCGGTCTGAGAAGACGAGCGGGTCGACGGAGACCAGATGCTGGTTGAACTCCTCGAACGAGTCCGGGTCGACAAGCAGTTCAATCCGCTGCAGCGCCGGGATCGTCATGTGGTGCCCGCAGGCGGCGCAGACACCGTAGCGCGCGTACGTTGCATCCGTAGTGAGGTCAGCGCCGCACTGCGGGCATTGCGTTACCCCGTCCGCCCGCTGCGTACGACTCTCCTCGGGTCTGGCTTCCCGGCTGAGTCCCATCGTCGCCTCCGACCGCGCTTCCGTCTCTCCTGTCGTCGCTGCCACGATCATATCAGACCCCGGGGCAGCAGGTTGGCGAGTCTGCTACCATGCACCCGCAGTGGCGGAGCGGACGCGCCGTAGAAGGGAGCGCTTGCGGTGCGGTTTGCCATCGGGGCGATCTGGCACCAAACGAACAGCTTCTCGCCGGTTCCCACCACCCTGGCCGACTTTGCGGCATGCCGGTACATCGAAGGCGACGCCCTGATCGACGCCGCCAGCGATGCCAACACCACCCTTGCCGGAGCTATCCGGGCGGCAGCGCGTCTCGGCCACGATATCGTCCCGTTGATCGAGGCCCGCGCCCCGAGCGGCGGCCCGCTCGCCGATACGGACTTCGAGCGCCTGACCAACGAACTGTGCTCCCGCCTCCGTGAGGAGCGCGGCGCGATCGACGGCGTGCTACTCGATGTCAGCGGCGGGTTAATCACGGTCAGCGACCCGGAGGCGGAAGCGACCCTCCTGTCAGCCGTGCGGGACGCCGTGGGTGAGTCAGTCCCAATCGTCGCCACGGTCGGACCACACGCGAACATCTCTCCCCGCCTGGTTGAGATGGCGACGCTGGTGGTCGGCCCGAGCACGGTCCCGGAAATCGCCCCTGCCGCCCGCGGGGAGCGGGCGCTGACGCTCCTCGCGCTGGTCGCTTCAGGTGAGGTCCGGCCTGCCGTTGCGCTGCGCCAAGTCCCAGTCCTCGTGCCACTCTCCGCCCAGGACACCGGCGTCGGTGCCATGGCCGAGATCGCGGAGCTGACGCGTCAGCTCGAACGGGAACCGGACGTGCTGTGCACCGTGGTCTCCGGCGGTTTCCCCTACGCAGACGTGCCACACGCCGGAGCGGCCGTCGTCGTGGCGACGGACGGAGAGCCGGCTCGCGCCGCCGACGTTGCTTCAACTCTGGAGGCCGCCGTCGTCGAGCGCTGTGACCATTTGGCGGTGTACCCGGCTAACATCGAGACCGCCATCCACGACGCGATGGCGGCCCGGGAGCATCCGGTCGTCCTGGCCGACACCGGGGACGATCCGGGCGCGGGCGGGCCGGGAGACGGGACCGGACTTCTCTGGGGTCTGCTTGATCTGGGAGCACGCGGGGCTGCAATCGGGGTGCTGACCGACCCCGACGCGGTCGACGCGGCCATCGCTGCGGGCGTCGGCGCCGAGGTGGCACTGTCCGTCGGAGCGCGGCGTGACCGGCTTCACGGCTACCCCATCGATGTCCGCGGCCGTGTGGCATTCATCGGGCCCGGGAGGATCGTACGCGAGGGGCCGATCGACACCGGGCGCCACGTTGATCTGGGTCGCTCAGTCGTCTTGGAAGCGAGAGGCCGCCACGAGGGGGATGTCGCTATCATCCTGGCTGAGCGCCGCGTCGAGCTCGACGATCCGGCCATCTTCCGCGCCCACGGGATCGACCCGTCGGCCAAGCGCATTCTGGTCGTCAAGTCGAGCCTGCGCTACCGCGTCGGCTTCAGCGCTGTCTCCGCCAACATGGTCGCCGTCGCCACACCCGGGGTGACCGTCCCTGACTTCGGATTCTTCCCTTACCAGCGCCTTCGTCGCCCCATCGCGCCGCTCGATCCACTGTTGCCGCCGGGCTAGTCCCTGCCCGCGCAGCCTCTCCCGTCCCTTGCAGCGTCATGGGTGGCATGGGACCGTCCGGAGTGGCGCGGTGACCCTATCCCAGTCGGTCGGCAAGCGCAGTGAGGAAGGCGATCACTCCATCGACGCCGTCAACGGTCATGTCGGCCTGCTCGGCGATGGCGGGGGGCGTCTCTGGGCCAACCACGCCGACCGTGAGCGCGCGCAGTCCCTGCTCTGCCGAGAGCCGTTGGATCTCGGTCATCGCGTCCAGATCGGTCACGTCGTCGCCCACAAAGACGACGGATCGCAGGCCCCGCTCCCGGATCAAATCGCGGGCAGCCGTCCCCTTGTTCATCGTGATCGGCGGCCGCACCTCGAACACCATCCGGCCGGGCCGAACGACGAGCCCCTCGGCCTCTGACACGGGAAGAAGCGCCGCACGCACGGCCTCCTCGGCGCTTGCCGGGTCTGCCGTCTCGCGGTAGTGGATCGAGAGGGTCAGATCCTTATCCTCGACGCGCACGCCCGGCAGCGTCAGCGTCGCCTGCATCTGCGCTGCCACGCGCGCCATCCGATCGCGGAACCGGGTGGCCTCGGGCGACGCGGTGACCTGACCATCGTGCCAGCGCTCAAGCCCGTGGTTGCCGATGTAGACGAGTCGGGGGACATCGACCAGTCGCCGAGCATCGGCCGCGGAGCGGCCGGAGACGACCGCTACGACATCGAGGACGGTTGCGAGGCGCGCGAGTGCCGCCCGGGCAGCGGGTTCCACCGTGGCCGCCTCCGCCGGCGCGGTAACCCGGCTGATCGTACCGTCGATATCGGTCAGTAAGCCCGCCGGGCGGTGTGCCAACACAGCAGCCGCACGCTCAGCAACCTCCATGGCCTGCGTCACGTGGCCCCCTCTCCATTGGGCACCCTGGTCGGACGGTCCGGAAGATCTCATGACCTGGATCCCAGACATCCACCCCCTCGGACTAATATAATCACCCGGCGCCGCTCAGGGCGCTGGGGAACAGTGGAGGGATTGACCGGGGGGACCGTGGTCGAGTTCGTGCATGAGATCAAGCGCTTTCGCCGGGAGATTAGGCTCTTCCTTGTTTTCAACCTCTTCGCCAACATCGCCATCGGCGTGTTCGCACTCATCTACAACCTCTATCTCGTGAGCCTGTCGCACCGCGAGGACTTCATCGGCAGCTACAACGCGGTGTACACCCTCGCCATGGCCGGCGCCGCACTGGTGATGGGGCCGCTGATCGGCCGGTTCGGCAACTGGGCCTGCCTGACGTTCGGCACAGCCGTCTTCCTCGTCGCGTCGCTCATCCTCGCGATGGTGGATCGACCCTGGGTGATCCTCGCGACGTCGGTGATCGCAGGCGGCGCCTCGGCCTTCGTCGTCGTCCCGGTCATGCCGTTCATCGTCGAATGGGCTCGCCCGGAGAAACGGTCGGTCGCGGCCGCAGTGACCTTCTCGATCCAGTCGCTGTCAGCGACGCTCGGCAGCCTCATCGGCGGTTGGTCCCCGCGACTGATTAGCGTGATCTTCGATGTCTCTCCCACGGGCGTGACGGCCTACCGTGTGACTCTGATCGCCGGCGTGGTGCTCGGCGTGCTCGCGCTCGTCCCGCTGTGGCGGATGCAGCATGCTCGCGGCCACCGGGCCAGCGAAACGGGGCAGCAGGCGTTCATCGTCAGCGAGGCGACGCCCACGCGACGCACCGTGCGCCGCCATATCACGATGTTCGTGCTCGCCGGGCTGGTCCTGAGCATCGGCTCCGGCGCGGTCGTGCCGTTCTACAACGTTTACCTGGCCAGCATCGGTGCCGGTCCGAGCCAGATCGGACTCATCTACGCCTTGGCCGGGGTGGTTGCTGCGGTCGTAGGACTGGGGGCACCGGCGATCGGCCGCCGGTTCGGCCCGCTGGGCGCCGAGGCACTGCTGCGCCTCTTGCCTGTCCCCTTCTTCCTGGTACTGCCGCTGGTGCCCAGCCTGGGACTGGCGTTGATCGCGCACATCGTGCGGATGACTGCGCTGAGCGTGGCCTGGCCGATTAACTCGACCTTCATCTCCGAAATGCTCCCGTCGCGGGCACGAGCCAACGCCTTCAGCCTGCGCAGCGGCATGTGGAACCTTGGGTACGCCGCAGCCAGCCTGCTGGCTGGGCAGATCATCGTCGCGGCCGGCTACAACGCCGTTTTCATCATCTTCGCGCTGTCACAGATCGGGAGCACCTCGGTCTTCACCGGGTACTTCTGGCGTGTGCGGCAGCGTGCAGCCACGCAGGCTCCTGCCCAGGCCGAGCCGGCGACCTCCGCGGTCCCCTGACGGTGGCGTGGCGCTACATGCCGGGTGGGTCTCGTTGCAGCTCGATGGCGGTCGAGCCGCACATCTCACACGCGTCGGGACGGTGGAAACCGCGCACGAAGTAGCCGCAATCGGGACACGCCCACCTGGTGATCGAGAAGAGCCTCACCAGGTCGGACCTGCTGACGATACCGACCAGCCGGCCCTCGGACGTCACCGGGACTCGTCGCACGTTTCGCTCGGTCAGGATCCCGGCTACCTGCTCGGCCAGGGCATCCTCCAAGACGCTGATGACGTCGCGGGTCATGATGTCCGCGGCCGTCCGTCCCTTCTTGCTGATCACATCGAACTCGCTGACGATCCCGAGCAGGGCACCTGTTTCGTCCACCACGGGCATTCCACTGATTCGATGGGCATACAGCAGCCGCGCCACCTCATCGACGCCCGTCTGAGGGAAGACCGTGATCACATTCGGCGTCATGATCTCTTTGACGGTGACTTCCATCGTCGTCTGCGTCATGCGCATGCTCCCTCACGATCTGCCGCCGGCGACGCCGGCGGCAGCACACTCGACCGGTGTGAATCCGGGCACGACAGCAGCGCGATTTCCGTGCCAGCTTCGACAGGGAGTCACCGACGCAGGGTCCACGCCTCTGACCCGTAGCGCCCGACCGCGAGTCGCTCGGCGGCTCGAAGTTCCGCGGGGAGGAGCCCATCGGTCGCCAGGCCGCCAGGGATCGCCTCGGCAAACGCGGCCTGCAGCGCAGCGCCAACTTCCTGAGGCTCGACCCGGCGGCCAAGCAGTTCGTCAAGCCCGGCCGCATGCTCGCGCAGCAATGCAGTCCAGCGTTCCGTGCCCGCCGCGGCTGCGACCCGGAGCACGCTGGCCAGTGCGTCGTAGGAGAAACGGGTGTACAGCGCTGCCTGGACGACAACGACTTCGCGCCGCCGGATCTGCGACAGTCCGACCACCTTGCGACTGCCAGCTACCAGCTCGTACGGAGCCAGGCCGCCGAAGCATGCCGGCTGCAACTCGGGCCGCGTGACGGACCGGCGCGCATCGGCGACATCCACCGCGCGGACATCTGCTCCCAGCCGCGCCACGGCACTGCCGATCACCTGGCTGACGCGCGCATAGGTCTGGGTGATATCAGACGGCGCAAACCAGGAACCGGGAGGCACGATCAGGTCGAGGCTGACCACCTCGGCGTCGTGGTAAACCGCCGTCCCGCCCGAGAGTCGCCGCATCACCCGGTAGCCGAGCGAGCGGCAGGCGTCGAGGTCGAGATCGGCCGCCGGCTGGCTCACTCCCAGGATCACCACCGGCTCCGACCAGGAGTAGAGCCGCAATGTCGGCGGTGAGGAACCGGACGCGACACCCGCAAGGATCGCCTCGGTCACAGCGAGTTGCTCGGCTCCCGGCCCGTTCCGCAGAGCGAGGAAGCGGTATCCGCCACGATCCGGCGTCGCGTCCGGTCCCTGCATCAGTACATGCGTGCCTTGTCCAGCACGTTGCGCATCTCGTCCACGCGTCCTTCGATGAAGCAACGGAGGTTGTGACAGAAGATCTCGGTGATCTTCCGGTTCTCGCTGTACGCCGTACTGGCCGAATGTGGGTTGATCAAGACGTTCGGGAGATCCCAGAGCGGGCTGTCGGCCGGAAGCGGCTCCGTCCGGAACACGTCCAGAGCGGCGAATGCGATCTTGCCCGAGCGCAGCGCATCGATCAGCGCCTCCTCGTCGACGACCTGCCCTCGGGCGATGTTGACGAAGACAACGCCGTCCTTCATGGCGGCGAAGGCATCGCGGTCGATCAGGTTCTCCGTCTCCGGCGTGTGCGGGCAACAGAGCACCACGGCGTCCGCCTGACTCAGCATCTCCCCCAGTCGCTCGCGCGGGTAGAGCCGCTCGACCCCCAGTGTGGCCGCTCGTTCCGGCGACGAGTCCCGCCCCATTGCGATCGGGCGCATGCCAAAGCAGCGAGCGATTCGTGCAACCTCACGGCCGATGCGCCCCGGCCCCACGATCGCCATGGTCTTGCCCGCCAGCTCATCGGATGCGAAGCGTTCCCAGCGGTGCGCCTGCTGTTGGTCTCGGAGGCGCGGATACTCCTTGACGTGCATCAGGAGAGCCATGAAGACGAACTCGGCCAGTGGCCCTGCATGGACCCCACTTGCGGTCGTGACGATCAGGTGGGAGTCGACCAGCCCGAGCCGCGCCACGAGCTGCCCAACCCCCGCGCTCGTCGTCTGGACCCACTTCAGCCTCGGCGCCATCCGCAGGAGGGCGCCGTCGCCGGGGATGCGCTTCGGGAAGTCCCAAAGCACGTGGGCCCGCGCCAGGTGCGCATTGAAGCGCGCCTGTTGCTCCTCCGAGAGACGGAAGTCGGGTGGCCCGTCGTGGTCTGCCACGTAGCGGGTGGGTGGCAACAGGTCCGGCTCGTAGATGATCTCAACGTGATCGCCGCCGACCTCCCGTATTCGATCGACGTGCTCCGGCTCCAGCGGCGAGGTGATGAAAACCGTGATCCGCTCTCGCTCCCCAACCATGCTCCTCGTCGCTCCTCTCACCCCTTCACCCGCGGTGCAGTGGCTATCATGCCGGCTCACTGTACCATGAGCCACACCCCGCGAGTGCCGGCCGGGTCGCGCCTGTCGCTTTGCTATACTGCGGCGGATGGTGCAGGGGAGCTGCGGAGAGGGAGGACAAGCGCATGGCGCGCACGGCGGATGCAGTCATCATCGGCGCGGGGATCATGGGGTGCAGCATTGCCTACTACCTCGCGTCCCGCGGAGTGAAGGACATCGTCGTCCTGGAGCAGGATCAGATTGCTCGGGGCGCGACCGCCGACGCGGCCGGTGGGATTCGGCTTCAGTTCTCGACGGAGACGAATATCCGGCTGGCCCAGGTCAGCCTGGAGGTCTGGGAGCACTTCCCGGAGCTGTTCGGGACCGAGATTGGCCTGCGCCAACAGGGTTACCTGTTCCTCCTGACCACGGACGATGAGGTCAAGACCTTCCGAGCCAATGCCGCGCTCCAGGAGAGCCTCGGTGTGCCCGTGCGCTGGCTAGATCCTGCCGAGATCGGCGCGCTCAATCCGGCTGTGCGCGTGGACGACGTGCTGGGCGCTACGTTCTGCCCGCGCGACGGCTGGGCCGACCCATACTCCGCCACCACCGGAATCGCCCGTGCTGCCCGCCAGCTCGGCGTGGAAATCCGCGAGGAGACCGCGGCGACCGGATTCGTGATCGAAGGCGGCCGAGTCCGGGGCGTGCGCGCGGGTGATGAGGTGATTTCGACGCCGCTGGCCATCATCTGCGCCGGACCGCACTCCCGCGGGGTGGGTGAGCTCGCGGGTGTCGATATCCCCATCCTGCCCTACCGGCGCATGAGCTTCATCACCGAGCCGTTCGACGCGGTGCCCGCGACCGTCCCCATGACGATCGAGTTTCGGTCCGGCCTCTACTTCCACCCGGAGAGCCACGGGTTCCTCTTCGGCATGGCCAACCCCGACGACCCGCCCGGATTCAATAAGACCGTGGACGACGAGTGGATGATGCGGACCGTTGAAGCCCTGTGCGCGCGGGCACCGGCCTTCGAGGAGGCGCGCGTCATGCGGGGCTGGGCAGGGTTCTACGAGATCACGCCGGACGACAACCCGCTCCTGGGCTGGATCGACGAGGTCGAGGGACTGGCGGTTGCCGCAGGGTTCAGCGGGCACGGATTCATGCAGGGCCCGGCGGTCGGCATGTGCATGGCGGAGCTCATCACGGAGGGTCGCGCCACGACCGTCGACATTTCCGCCTTCGCCCCGAGCCGCTTCCGCGAGGGTCGCCTGGCACAGGAGCACAACGTCATCTAGGTCAGGGAGCGCCAACTGCCGTGGTCCTGGGGATCTGCCACCTGACGATCGAGATGCCGGAGGCGCACTCGCTCAAGGAGAAGCGCCGCGTCGTGCGCTCGCTCACTGAACGAGTCCGGGCGCGCTTCAACGTGTCGATCGCCGAGGTAGCGGATCAGGACTCCTGGCAGGTCGCCACCGTCGCCTTCGTCTGCCTCTCCAATTCGTCTCGCCATGTCGACGACACGATGCAGACGGTCATCCGCTTCATCGAGGGGAACCTGCAGGCGGGTTACCTCGCCGACGTGGCGACCGAGGTGATGCACCTGGACTGACCGGAATCCGGCGTTCGCCGGGTAAGATCACCGTTCGCCGCGCGCCTCGGCGGCCTCGCGCTCGACGAGTTCGGCGGCCAAACGGCGCAGCTCTGGATAGAGCCCACGGCTGGCATTGGCGACGTCCTCGAGGATGGCGGGCAGTGGCCGGTTGGGCCGGGCCGGGATCTCTCCGACCGTCTCTACCAGCCGCGTCCGATACCGTCGCTCCAGCGCACCACGCACCCGGCGCAGGACACCTCGATCCTCGCCGAGCCCCGCCGCCTCAACCATCGCGCGGATTTCCCTCATACGCACCGGCATCACCGCCATGGAGCGGACCTCCTGCCGGGACCGCGACACGCGCTCTACGGTCTCGTACCACTCCTGCACCACCTCATAGGCGGTGTGTGCGCCCCGAACGCGGCGGCTGGTCTCGTCGGCCAGGCCGGTGGGATCGACCTCCGGCGGCGGGTCGTTGCTGAGCAGCGGTGTGTGCTCCTCGACCCACATCCACGCGCAGGCGCAAGCGAGCCGGAAGTAGTACATCGCTGACAGGATGTTCTCCCGGGGGCTGACCGGGAGTCGGTCAATGCGGGCCAGGATGCCGATCAGCCGCGTCATCGGCAGACCGGTGAACATGGCCACCGGGTCCACCGGTAGCAGGATGACCTCCTGTGGGTCGACCGGTGCCCCCGGGCCGGACGTCACGCGCGGCAGGAAGTAGTCGGTGAGCGGGCTGATCGGGCTGAGGAACACTCCCTGCTCGACCCGGTACGGGTCACCGACGGGGCCGCCGAGTTTGGCCTCGATGGCCGCGCCCACCAGCCCCCCTTCGACCGCCAGCAGCGCCTCAAGTGCCGCTGCGCTCACCTGGGGCGAGCGAATAGTATCGACCGCGAATTTGGCATCGGCCGATTGGAGGATGTGCTCCTCGCCATCACGGCTCCCGTAGAGGACGAAGTCGGGGTTTACGAGCTTGTGCTGGCCGGCCTGGATCGCAATCTCGGGGTTCTCATCGAGCCGGACGACCGCGCGCAGCGTAAATGGTCGCCCCCGCGGCACCGGCACCTCCGAGCCGACGGCCTCTTCGAGCGCAACTGTGCACTGCTCGGACCAGCGTTCGCCCAGGTAGCGGCTGGCGCCGCCGCGGTCGCTCCACGCCATCAACTCGCGGTCCAGCACCGCGGCGATGAGGGACCCGCCGGGAACCTTTTCGGATACGACGTTGCCCTCCACCGCCCGCATGGACGGTCCCCGACCGCGCCAACGCCAGGCGCCAGGGCCACTTGCCGCCGCACGTCGGCTCACGAGTGCCATCCGCTCCTTCCACTGCCGGCCGCCCGGGAGACGATCGCCCGTTGGGCACTACATCCCAAGCATAGCAGGGAAGCGCGGAACACGACGCATTATGGAGCGCCGGGTGGAAGATGTTGTGGAGTGCCGCTATTCGGCTGCCGAGACCCCGAGTTCGCGACGCCGCTCCTCGAGTTGCCGCAACGCCCTGCGCCGGCGCAGCCGGAGCATGGCAAGTTCTCGATTGAGGCGCACCTCTTCTGCGCGCAGGTAGCGGTGGACTTCGAGGTCACCCCGGCGCAGCAGGCGACCCATCGGCTGCCGTCGGAGATTGTTGAGCTGGCGGCGTACTTCTCCGATCTCCACCTGCCGCTGCCCGACCCGCGCCCGCAGGATCTCGACATCACGCGGCCATTCGCCCTCGTCCGGCCGGGCCCAGATGGCCAGGAGGCGTCGCAACTGATCCAGGTCGCCCGCCTCCCGCGCCGAGTTGGCGAGGCGCATCACGGCTTCCCGCCGCGAGCGGTCGGCGGGGTCGCGGGCCAGGTCTGGATGCACCAGGCGCGCCAGCGTTCGGTAAAGCTGGCGTAGGGTGATGTCGTCGTGGCCGTTTCGATTCACCACCTCGCCGCGCCGCGTCTGCCGCTCGGCGCGCCGGTGGCGCCATTCGGCCCACCAGGCCGCTTCCTCGGCCCGGAAGGTCTCCTCCTCGCGGTCCAGCTCTTCGTCACTGAGCGACTGCCGCGCGAACTGCAGCCGCTGGAGCCGCTGGTCAATCCGCTCGAGCTCGGCCTTCAGGCGCTCGATCTCCCGCCGCAGCGGTCCCAGTCGATCCTCGATGCGACGGCGTAGCGCCTCCTGGGCCGCTTCCTCCTCGGTGAGGAGCGCCCGGAGTTGCTCGAGCGCCAGCGTGCGGCGGCGCAGCTCGAGTTCGAGACGGACCCGTTCTAGCTCATCAACACGCGCAGGTAGCACAGGCTTCCCGTAAACCATCCCTCCTCGGACGCAATCAGATTCAGCAATTGTACTTGCACCGAACTCGCCCGCCCACCACAATAGCCACAACTCGCCGAGGCCCGGCCTACCGGGCATGAACCTGACACGCACCGTACCAACCCCGGAGGGAATGACCGACCGGCCTCGCAGTGCGTCCTGCCCGGCTGCGGGACGGGAAGAAAGGGGATAGCTGGTGAAGGTCAACGCGTGGCAGCAGGTGGTCGCGGCGCTCGAAGCTGAGGGGATCCCGTTTGTCTTCGGACTCCCTGGCGGCGCCAAACACCTTTATGACGCGCTCTACGACGCGCGGCATGTCCGGCCGGTCCTCGTTCGGCACGAGACATCGGGCGCCTTCATGGCGATGGCCTACGCGCGCGTCTCCGGGCAGGTCGGCTGCTGCTTCGGGTGCCCGGGTCCGGGCGTCGCCAACCTCGTTCCTGGTATCCTGGAGGCCTACTCCGGGTGCATCCCCGTACTCGCACTCGGCGTGCGCGCCAGCACACGCATCCAGGGCATGGGCGCCTTCCAGGAGGCCGACCACGTCGGGATGATGACCCCGATCACCAAGTGGGCCGTCACCGTCGAACGACCCGACCGGGTCGCCTGGACCATCCGCCGGGCGATTTCCATCGCGACCACCGGTAAGCCGGGCCCGGTCTACGTCGAGATCCCCGCCGACATCGCGCTGGAGGAGGTCGAGCCCACACCGTACCAGCCCGCGGACCGCAGTGTCCGCCCTGGGCCCGACCTCGAACGCATCGAAGCGGCACTCGACCTGATCGAGCAGGCGAAGCGACCGGTGCTCGTCGGCGGCGGCGGCGCAGTCCTCGCCCGCGCGACCGCTGAGGTCGAGGCATTTGCCGATGCCCTCGGTATCCCTGTCCTGGTGACACCGGCCGGGCGCGGGATCATCTCCGAGGAACACCCGCTGTTCTGCGGCAGCGTCGGCCTCTATCGCACCGAGTTCCCCAAGGCGGTGTACCAGGAGGCTGATCTCCTGATCACGGTCGGCTCGCGCATGGAGGAGTTCCAGTCCGGCGTCTGGCACTATTTCCCCGAGGGTGCGCGCTTCATCCAGATCGACATCGACCCGTTCGAGCTGGGGCGCAACTGGGTGCCCGACGTCGCCATTCAGAGCGATGCCGCGCTCGCTCTCGACGCCCTGCTGCGGGGCGCGACCCGGCGGGGCCTTCGCGCCGACATGGCCCGGGTCGAGGAGTTGCGTGCACGCCGGGCCGAGGCCATCGCTCGGGCCGCCGAAGACGCCCAGGACAACTCCAGCCCGTTGAAGGGAAAGCGCATCGTCCACAGCATAAACAGGGTCTTCGGTGACAACACCATCCTCGTGCTGGAAAACGGCGCGCAGGACCTGTGGGCCTACTATTGGCCCTACTATCAGGTCAAGGACGCCGGCTGCGTGGTGCCCCCTGCGGAGCAGACCGTCATGGGGCTCGGCGTCGTGGGCGCCATCGGCGCCAAACTGGCGCGGCCCGATCGGCAGGTTGTTTGCACGACCGGCGACGGTGCGTTCCAGATGGGCATGCACGAGATCGTTACCGCGGTTCAGGAGAACGCGCCGGTGACTTGGGTGGTCTTCAACGACGGAGCGCTGGGCTGGCCCCGCTGGACCCAGCGGACCGCCCTCGGTGGACGCGTCATCGCGACCGAGTTCACGGCCACGGTCGACCTGGTCGCCGTCGCCCGCGCAGCCGGCTGCTGGGCAACGCGCGTCGAGCGCGCCGAGGACCTCGATGCGGCGCTCCAGGCCGCTCGCGAGGCCAACCAGGCGGGGCGGCCGGCGGTCGTCGATGTCGCCGTTGACCCAACGGAGCACCACCAGGGCTTCTACGAGTTCCACCGGGTCCGGTAAGCAGCGCTGCCTTCAGGAGCTGGGTTTGGGTTAGCGACAGAGGGGGACGAGGATGCTCGATCACACCGGTACGCGCCGCGTCCGATACGAGGACACATTCCGCGCGATCGGTCATTATCTGGATGAACACCGGTTCACGCGTATCGCACTGATCGAGACGCCCGAGGGGTTCCTCATCAAGGCGTACGCGACGGTCGACTCACGGTCGGACTCGACATTCGGGGTGCCGCAAACGTATCTCTTCACGAACGAAGATATCGACCATCTCCTGGAGAACGCCTACGCTCGGCGCCGGTCACCCAGCCGGTAGACCCCTTGCCGGCGCCTGCGGCGCGCCGACCCGTCCGGCGCCAACCGGCTGCTATACTTGGCTGCCGAGCCGCTCACGCAGCGATCCTGGGGGCGGATCGGGCCCGGTGGCCCGCCTGGTCTTCAAAATCAGTGCGCGGGGTGACGAGCCTCGCGGGTGGGTTCGACTCCCATGCGCCCCCGCCACGCCCGGTTGGGCCGCCCGGTGCGCCAGACCGGCGCCCGCGGCGTCCCCACCGGTACAAGACTTGCGGTCCCGCGCGGCGGCCGGAGGGGGACGGGCCGCTCGCTTTCAACTCCGTTCCCGCTATGCACCAGTCGTCTGCTCCCGAGTGCACCTCGATGAGAGAGGAGCCGCACCCCGATGACCGCTCGTGCACAGCCCAACCACGTCGACACCCAGATGCTGGACTCAACAGGTCGTCAACGCGTCGTGATCGAAGGAGTCCGTCCCGAGATCGATTGTGGTCGCTTCCCCATCAAGCGCGTGGTGGGCGAGCCGGTCGAGGTTGAGGCCGACATCTTTACCGACGGGCACGACCTGATCTCCGCCGTGCTCCTGTACCGGCACGCGGAGGACGAGGACTGGGCTGAGGTGCCGCTGGTGCCGCTCGTCAACGACCGCTGGCGCGGCGAGTTCGTCGTCACCCGGCTAGGCCGCTACCACTACGCCATCCGCGCCTGGGTGGATCACTTCAAGACCTGGCACCACGGGCTCCAGCGCAAGCTCGAAGCCAGCCAGGATGTCTCGATCGACCTCCTGATCGGGGCGGACCTGATCGACGCGGCAGCGGACCGCGCCCAGCAGGAAGACCAGTCCCGGCTCCGCGCCGCCGCTGCGGCACTACGCGCGGACATCCAACCAGCGGAGCGCGCACAAATCGCACTTGACCCGGAGCTGGCGGCGCTCGTGGCCCGCTATCCCGACACGCGCTTCGCCACCCTGTACGACAAGGGCCTCACCGTCGTCGTCGAGCCGGAGCGCGCGCGGTTCAGCACCTGGTATGAGATGTTCCCCCGTTCGGCGTCGCCCGACCCTGGCCGCCCGGGGACCTTACGAGACGTGGAGGCGCGGCTACCGTACATCGCCGAAATGGGCTTCGATGTGCTGTACCTGCCGCCGATCCACCCCATCGGCCGCACCAAGCGCAAGGGTCGCAACAACAGTGTCGTGGCCGAGCCAGGAGATCCAGGGAGCCCGTGGGCAATCGGCGCCGAGGAGGGCGGCCACAAGGACGTCCACCCGGAGCTGGGGACACTCGACGACCTGCGCCGCCTGGTCCAGCGCGCGCGGGACTTCGGGATCGACGTCGCGCTCGACCTCGCGTACCAGGCGTCACCCGATCACCCGTACGTCCGCGAACACCCGGAGTGGTTTCGCTGGCGGCCGGACGGCACGATCCAGTACGCCGAGAACCCGCCGAAAAAGTACGAGGACATCTACCCGTTCGACTTCGAGAGCGAGGCCTGGCGCGAGCTGTGGGAGGAACTGGCCTCCATCGCGCGCTTCTGGATCGAGCAAGGCATTCGAATCTTCCGGGTCGACAACCCGCACACCAAGCCCTTCGCCTTCTGGGAGTGGTTCATCGACAGCATCAAGCGCGACTATCCCGAGGTCATCTTCCTGTCCGAAGCCTTCACCCGGCCCAAGGTCATGTACCGGCTTGCCAAGCTCGGGTTCTCACAGTCGTACACGTATTTCGCCTGGCGAACGACCAAGCACGAGTTGATCGACTACTTCACCGAGTTGACCCAGACCGACGTGCACGACTATTTCCGGCCGAACCTCTGGCCGAACACGCCCGACATCCTGACCGAGCAGTTGCAGCACGGTGGAAGGCCCACCTTCATGAGCCGCCTCGTCCTGGCCGCTACCCTCGGAGCGAGCTACGGGATCTATGGGCCGCCCTTCGAGTTGATGGAGCACGTGGCCGTGGCGCCCGGCAAAGAGGAATACCTCAACTCCGAGAAGTACGAGATCCGCCACTGGGATATCGACCGGGCTGACAGCCTCCGGCCCTTCATCGCGCGCGTCAACCGCATCCGCCGCGAGCACCGCGCGCTCCAGTCGAACCGGAGCCTGCAGTTCCATCGTATCGACAACGACCAGATCCTGGCGTACTCCAAGGTCGCGCCGGGGGAGGACAGCATCGTGGTGGTTGTGAACCTCGATCCGCACTACACCCAGTCGGGCTGGCTCGAACTACCGCTGGAGCGCTTTGGCCTCGACCCGGACCAGCCGTACCAGGTCCACGATCTCCTCACTGATGCATACTACTTGTGGCAGGGCGCCTGGAACTATGTCGAGTTGAATCCCAGTCGCGTTCCCGCGCACATCCTGCGTGTCAAGCGCCGCCTTCGGACAGAGCGAGACTTCGAGTACTTCATGTAACGGGGAGGGTTCGCGCGGGTCATGGTCGGCCGACGGGAGCACCAGCCGCTGTTCGAGCGGGAGCCGCTCTGGTACAAGGATGCGATCTTCTACGAGGTGCACGTTCGCGCGTTCTACGACAGCAACGCGGACGGTATCGGCGACTTCCGGGGTCTGGTCGAAAAGCTGGACTACATCCAGGACCTGGGTGTCACCACGATCTGGCTGCTGCCGTTCTACCCGTCGCCCCTGCGCGACGACGGCTACGACATCGCCGACTACACCAACGTCCACCCCGACTACGGCACCCTACGCGACGTCCGGCGCTTCGTGCGCGAGGCGCACCGGCGCGGCCTCCACGTCGTAACCGAGCTTGTCTGCAACCACACCTCCGACGAGCACCCGTGGTTCCA
The DNA here is from genome assembly GCF_000024985.1 of Sphaerobacter thermophilus DSM 20745. NCBI lineage: Bacteria > Pseudomonadati > Thermomicrobiota > Thermomicrobia > Sphaerobacterales > Sphaerobacteraceae > Sphaerobacter > Sphaerobacter thermophilus. The sequence goes on along the minus strand of NC_013523.1, from coordinate 1,195,569 downwards.
GCGTGCGCGCCGGGCCAAACCCGGCAGTGTCTGGCGGAACTACTACGTGTGGAGCGACACTCCGGACAAGTACAGAGATGCCCGCATCATTTTCAAGGACTTTGAGCGCTCCAACTGGACCTGGGACCCGGTGGCCGGTGCTTACTACTGGCACCGCTTCTACAGCCACCAACCGGACCTCAACTACGACAACCCGCGGGTACGACGAGAGATCTTCCGCATCCTCGACTTCTGGCTCGACATGGGTATCGACGGTCTCCGGCTCGACGCCATCCCCTATCTCTACGAGCGCGAAGGCACCAACTGTGAGAACCTGCCGGAGACCCACGCCTTCCTGAAGGAGTTGCGGGCGCACATCGACGAGCGGTTCAGCGACCGGATGCTCCTGGCCGAGGCGAATCAGTGGCCCGAGGACGCCGTCCAGTACTTCGGCGACGGCGACGAATGCCACATGGCCTTCCACTTCCCGCTGATGCCGCGCATGTTCATGGCGCTGCGCATGGAGGACCGCTTCCCGATCATCGACATCCTCGCACAGACACCGGCCATCCCCGACAACTGCCAGTGGGCGCTGTTCCTGCGCAACCACGACGAGTTGACGCTGGAGATGGTCACTGACGATGAACGCGACTACATGTACCGCGTCTACGCCAACGACCCGCAGATGCGGATCAATCTCGGGATCCGCCGTCGCCTCGCGCCGCTCCTCGGGAACAACCGGCGTCGGATCGAGCTGATGAACGGCTTGCTCTTCTCGTTCCCCGGAACGCCGGTGATCTACTACGGCGACGAGATCGGCATGGGCGACAACATCTACCTGGGCGACCGCGACGGCGTCCGCACGCCCATGCAGTGGACCGCCGACCGCAATGCCGGTTTCTCGGAGGCCAAGCGGCAGCAGCTCTACCTGCCGGTCATCGTCGACGCCGAGTACCACTACGAGGCGGTCAACGTCGAGGCGCAGCAGAACAACCCCTACTCGCTCCTCTGGTGGATGAAGCGACTGATCGCCCTCCGCAAGCGCTACCGGGCCTTCGGTCGCGGCAGCCTCGAATTCCTCTACCCGGAGAACCGGAAAGTGCTCGCCTATATCCGCCGCTATGAGGACGAGCAGATCCTGGTGGTCGCCAACCTGTCCCGCTTCGTCCAGGCGGTCGAGCTCGACCTGTCCGAGTTCCAGGGGCTCATGCCGGTCGAGATGTTCGGGCACATCGAGTTCCCGCCGGTGACCGATCAGCCCTACTTCCTCACGCTGGGCCCCCACTCGTTCTACTGGTTCATCATGGAGCCACAGCGGGTGGCGGGTGATCGAATCGAGATCACGACGGAACGGGACACCATCCAAACCGTGACCGTCGCGCGGGACTGGCAGGAAGTCTTCGAGGGACGCGGGCTGGAGCGGCTGGCGGACGTGCTGCCGACCTACCTCCCAACCCGGCGCTGGTTCGGCGGGAAGGCGCGCAAGATCAAGGGGGCGGTGATCCTCGACGTGATCCCGCTGCCCAACGGCAACAAGCCTGCCTACGCGGTCGTCACCCAGGTCGACTACCGGGAAGGCGACTCCGAGCACTACCTGCTGCTGATGTCGGCTGCGGACATCACGGAGGGCGCCGAGATCCTGGAAGCGGCACCGCACGCCGCCGTCGCGCGCGTCCGTGCCCGGAGCGGTGCCGAGTGGCTGCTGTTCGACGCACTCGTTGATCCCGCCATCGGTCACACCCTCCTCGACGTGATCGCGAGCCGTCGCCGCGTTAAGGGCATGGCCGGGGAGATCGTCGGCGATCGCGCCAGCTACCTGCGCCGGAACCAAGCGTCGCGCGACGAGCTGGAACCGCGCGTCATGCACGCCGAGCAGAGCAACACCTCGATTGTCTACGGCGATCGCCTCGTCCTCAAGCTGTATCGGCGCCTGCATCCCGGCGTGAATCCGGATCTCGAACTCAACCGCTACCTGACCGCACGCCGGTTCCCGAACACCCCGCCGTTCGCCGGGTCGATTGAGTACCGGCGCAAGGGTGGAGAGCCGATGAGCCTCGGCCTGCTCCAGGGCTTCGTTCCCAACGAGGGTGATGCCTGGACCTACACCCTCGACTCGCTCGGTCGCTTCTTCGAGCGCGCGCTCACGGTCCCGACCGAACTCACCAGCGAACCGGTGCGGGCCGCGACCCTGCTGGATCTCGCCGACAGCGAGGCACCGGACGAGGCCCACGCGCTCCTGGAGGGCTATTTGTCAGACGCCCACCGCCTCGGCCAGCGCACGGCGGAGATGCACCTGGCGCTCTCCAGCAACACGGAAGACCCGGCCTTCACGCCGGAGCCGATGACCGTTTTCGATCAGCGCTCGCTCTACCAGTCAATGCGCACGCTCACCCTGCAGGTCTTGGAGACGCTGCGCCGCCGCGTGAATGCCCTGGAGCAGCCGCTGCAGGAGGAGGCTCGTGCGGTACTGGCCGCGGAGCAGGAGATCCTCCAACGCTTCCACGCGGTGCGGAGCGAGCGTTTGTCCGGCGTCCGCATCCGCATCCACGGTGATCTCCATCTCGGGCAGGTGCTCTACACCGGCAACGACTTCGTGATGATCGACTTCGAAGGGGAGCCAGCCCGACCGATCAGCGAGCGCCGGCGCAAGCGCTCCGCTATCACCGACGTCGCCGGCATGCTGCGTTCGTTCCACTACGCCACGCACGCCGCGCTGCTACGGGCCCAGGACCAGGGGATCGTGCGCGACGCCGATCTGGTCACGCTGGAACCGGCCGCTCAGTTCTGGTACCAGTGGGTCGCTGTCTCCTTCCTCCAGGGCTACCTCAGCACCGCCCAGGGAGCGCCGTTCGTACCGTCCAACCGGCGCGATCTGGAGATCCTGCTCGACGCACTGCTGCTGGAGAAGGCCGTGTACGAGGTCGGCTACGAGTTGAACAACCGGCCTGATTGGCTACGGATCCCGCTGGCGGGCATCCTGGCGATCCTGGGCAGATCGGCGGTTCCCGAGCACTGACGGGAAAGCTGGCACGAAGCCTGCGCCAGCGGGGAGGGTGGATGGAGGATCGACGGAGCCGGCCCTCGCTCACCCGCTTGGAAGGCCGGGGACAAGCCAAGAGACACTGCGCGCTGGAGGGGAAACACCGTGCCCAACGAGATCGACCGGCGATCGACGTCCCTACCGCCCGCGGCGGGGCCGTCCCCGGCAGCCAGCCCGTCGCTGCTGAGCGCCGACGACCTCTACCTGTTCAACGAGGGCTCCCACCTGCGCCTCTACGAGCATCTCGGCGCGCACACCATCGTTGTGGGGGATGTGCCCGGCACCTACTTTGCGGTCTGGGCCCCGAACGCCGAGCGGGTCGCTGTGATCGGCGACTTCAACGGCTGGGACCCCACCCGTCACCTCCTCCGACCACGCGAACAGTCGGGCATCTGGGAGGGGTTCATCCCGGGGGTCGGACACGGTGCCCTCTACAAGTACCACATCGTCTCGCGTTACCACGGCTATGAAGTCGACAAGACCGACCCGTTCGCCTTCTTCACCGAGGTTCCGCCCAAGACGGCATCGATTGTCTGGGATCTCGACTACACCTGGGGCGATCAGGAGTGGATGGCAACCCGTGGCGCCCGCAATGCTGCCGACGCGCCGATCGCGATCTACGAGGTCCACCTGGGCTCCTGGATGCGCGTCCCTGAGGAGGGGAACCGCTCGCTGAGCTACCGCGAGCTGGCGCCGCGGCTCACCGACTACGTGACCCGCATGGGCTTCACTCACGTCGAGTTCTTGCCGGTCATGGAGCACCCCTTCTTCGGCTCGTGGGGCTACCAGATCACCGGCTACTTCGCCCCGTCCAGCCGCTACGGCACGCCCCAGGACTTCATGTTCCTGGTGGACTACCTGCACCAGCACGGCATCGGCGTGATCCTCGACTGGGTACCGTCCCACTTCCCCACTGACGACTTCGGCCTGGCCTTCTTCGACGGCACGCACCTCTACGAGCACGCCGACCCGCGCAAGGGGTTCCACCCGGACTGGAACAGCTACATCTTCAACTACGGCCGGAACGAAGTCCGCAGCTTCCTCCTCAGCAACGCCCTGTTCTGGCTGGATCGCTACCACGCCGACGGGCTGCGCGTGGACGCAGTCGCGTCGATGCTCTATCTCGACTACTCCCGGAAGCCAGGCGAATGGATTCCCAATGAGCATGGCGGTCGGGAGAACCTGGAAGCCATCAGCTTGCTGCGCCGCCTGAACGAAGAGGTCTACCGACACTATCCCGATGTTCAGACCATCGCAGAGGAGTCGACCGCCTGGCCGATGGTCTCCCGCCCGACCTACGTCGGCGGCCTCGGCTTCGGCATGAAGTGGGACATGGGCTGGATGCACGACACACTCAGCTACATGGCCCGCGACCCGATTCATCGGCGCTACCACCACCACGAGTTGACCTTCCGGATGATCTACGCCTTCACCGAGAACTTCGTGCTCCCGCTGTCGCACGACGAGGTTACCCACGGGAAGGGCTCGCTGCTGGGCAAGATGCCAGGCGACGACTGGCAGAAGTTCGCCAACCTGCGCCTGCTTCTCACCTACATGTGGGCCCAGCCGGGAAAGAAGCTCCTCTTCATGGGCGGCGAGTTCGGGCAGTGGCAGGAGTGGAACCACGACGGCAGCGTGCAGTGGGACCTGATCCAGTACGCGCCCCACCAGGGCATCCAGCGGCTGGTCGAGGACCTCAATCGCCTCTACCGCGAGCAGCCGGCCCTGCACGAACGCGACTTCGACCCGGAGGGCTTCGCCTGGATCGAAGCCAACGACGCCGAGCAGAGCGTGGTGACCTTTCTCCGCAGGGGGCGGGCTGAGGTTAGCGAGATCGTCGCTGCCTTCAACTTCACGCCCGTACCGCGCCACAACTACATCATCGGCGTACCGCGCTTCGGCCGGTGGCGCGAGATCCTCAACAGCGACGCGACTGTATACGGCGGCAGCGGCCAGGGTAACCTCGGCGGCGTGACTGCCAACCCGGTTCCGTCGCACGGCTACACCCAGTCGATCACCATCACCATTCCCCCGCTCGGGGCCGTGCTGTTCGCCCCCGATGAGGCCCGGCAATGATGCGGCCCGCCGAGCCAGGACTCGGCGCGACCTATCTGGGTGACGGACAGACCCACTTCCTCGTCTGGGCTCCGTTTGCCACCACGGTTGATGTGCGACTGTTGGGCCCGACGCAGCGCGAGGTGCGCCTCAGGCCTCTGCCGCGCGGTTACCACGCCGCCACCGTCGACGATGTCCAGCCCGGCTCCCGCTACACTTTTGTCCTTGACGGCACGCTGGAGCGACCCGACCCGGCCTCTCGCTCCCAACCGGAGGGAGTCCACCGTCCGTCAGAGGTGATTGATCCCTCCGAGTTCTCCTGGACGGACCAGGGCTGGTGCGGTCTCCCGCTCCGTGACCTTGTCGTCTACGAGCTGCATGTCGGCACCTTCAGCGATGCGGGAACGTTCCTCGGAGTGATCCCATACCTCGACGGCCTACGCGACCTTGGGATTACGGCCATCGAGATCATGCCGGTGGCACAGTTCCCGGGTGAGCGCAACTGGGGTTACGACGGCGTCTACCCGTTCGCCGTTCAGAACAGTTACGGCGGCGCGGAGGGACTGGCGAGGCTCGTCGACGCCTGCCACCAGCGCGGTCTCGCGGTGGTCCTCGACGTCGTCTACAACCATCTCGGCCCAGAGGGCAACTACCTGGGCGATTTCGGACCGTATTTCACCGAGCGCTATCACACGCCGTGGGGAGCGGCGCTGAACTTCGACGGCCCGCATAGCGACGAAGTTCGCCGCTACTTCATCGAGAACGCGTGCTACTGGATTGACACGCTCCACATCGACGCACTGCGGCTTGACGCGGTGCACACGATCTTCGACCGCTCAGCTCATCCCTTCCTCCAGGAGCTGTCGGAATCGGTGAACGACGTGGCAGAGCGACGGAACAGGCGCGTCCATCTGATCGCTGAGAGCGACTTGAACGACCCGCGGCTCGTTCGCCCTCCATTGCTTGGCGGATACGGCTTGAGCGCCCAGTGGAATGACGACTTTCATCATGCCGTCGACGCGCTCCTCACCGGTGCGAGGAGCCCCTATCGCCGCGATTTCGGCACCATCGACCACCTGGCCCGCGCCTACCGCGATGGCTTTGTCTATTCAGGCCAGTACTCGCAGCGTCGGCAACGCCGCTTCGGCGCCCCGCTCACGGGCGTAGAGGCGCAGCAACTGGTGATTTTCGTCCAGAACCACGACCAGGTCGGCAATCGCGTGGACGGCGAGCGGTTGGCAACCTTGACGTCGTTCGACGGGCTCCGGCTTGCCGCCGCAGCGACGATCCTCTCACCCTACGTCCCCCTGCTCTTCATGGGCGAAGAGTATGGGGAGACAACCCCCTTCCACTACTTCACCAGCCACACCGACCCGGACCTGGTGGCTGCCGTTCGTGAAGGACGCCAGCGCGAATTCGCGGAGCACTGGGACCGCGACGCGCCCGATCCCCAGGATCCCACGCTCTTCATCTCCTCACGCCTGCGCCCAGACCTCGCTGATCGTGAACCGCACCGGCAGCTCGTGGCACTCTACCGCGAACTCCTCACCCTGCGGCGGGAATTGCCGTCCCTGGCGCACCTGAGGCGCGACACCCTGGAGGTAACAGTCGCCCGGCCTGCCCGGGTTCTCCTGGTGCACCGCTGGCATGGGCCGGATGCCACCATCCTGGCGTTGAACTTCGACGACCAACCCGCGACGGTACTGCTCCCGGTTCCCGGCGGGAACTGGCACAAGCGGCTCGACACCGCAGATCCTACGTGGGGCGGATCGGGTAGCCGTGCGCCGGATGCCGTGGACGCCAGTCAGGCCACGGCGGTGCCGCTGCCGCCTCGCGCCGCCGTGCTCTACCACCGCCAGATCGCCAAGGAAGCGCCATGAGTAGCGTGCCGTCCCTCCCGACCGCGACCTATCGACTGCAACTCAACCGCGACTTTGGCTTCGCAGAGGCACGCGCGCTGGTCCCCTACCTCGACCGGCTCGGGATCAGCCACGTCTACGCGTCGCCCATCTTTGCGGCCCGGAGCGGCAGTACCCACGGGTACGACGTGGTCGATCCCCGCCGAGTGAACCATGAGCTCGGGACGGACGCCGACTTCGCGGCCTTCGTCGACGAGCTGCATGCGCACGGCATGGGTCTCATCCTGGACATCGTCCCGAACCACATGGCTGCCAGCACCGAGAACCCTTGGTGGACCGACGTGCTGACCTGGGGCCCTGCGTCACCGTACGCGGGCTTCTTCGCCATCGACTGGCGCGGCCCGGATCCGTCATCCGGAGCGCCGCAGAAGATCCTCGTTCCGGTCCTCGGCGAGCCGTATGCGCAAGCGCTCGAGTCAGGCGCTCTGCAGCTCAAGCTGGACGCCGACGGCCTCTTCATCGACTACCACGGGCTCCGCTTCCCGTTGAATCCGGGCACGTACCACCTGGTGCTCGATCTCGACGGCCCTGCCGCCATCTCGGACGAAGCACGAGAGCGGATCAGGGCGATCGCCGCAGCCTCCCATGCGCTGACCACCGGGAAGCTCGGTGACGACGACCACTTGCGTCGTACGAGGGAGGGGCGGACTATCATCGAAAGCCTGTGGTCCCTCTACACCAGCGGAGGGACCGGACGCGCCGCGGTCGAGGACTGTCTAGCCGCGGCACAGGGTACGCCGGGGGACCCCGCGTCGTTCGATCGGCTCCACACCCTACTCGAGGCGCAGCCATACCGGCTCGCCTTCTGGAAGGTCGCAGCCGAGCGGGCGACCTACCGGCGTTTCTTCGACATCAGCGACCTCGTCGCCGTCCGAGCCGAGGATCCGGCGGTCGTCGAGGCGACCCACGCCCTCATTTTCCGGTTCATTGAAGAGGGAAAGGCGCAGGGACTGCGCATCGACCACGTGGACGGCCTCCGCGACCCGGCCGGGTACCTGCGCTACCTGCGGCGGCGGTTGGATCACGCCGACACCCCGCCGCCCTACATCGTCGTCGAGAAGATCCTTGCGCCTGGTGAAGACCTCCCACCGGACTGGCCTGTCGCCGGCACGACCGGGTACGACTTCCTCAACGTCCTGACGGCCGTTTTCGTCGACCCCGACGGGCTGGCCGAGCTTGGGAACAGCTACGGCCGCTTTACCGGCGCCTACGACTCGTTCGATGAGGTGGCGCGGCGGGAGAAACGCCGCGTCATCCACGAACTCTTCGCGGGGGAGACGCAGAGCCTCGTGCGGCGACTTGAAGCGATCGCGGCACACGACCGCCACGCTCGTGATCTGAGCCCGGAGGAATTGCGGGCCGCGCTCGTGGCGGTCACAGCGTGCCTCCCCGTCTACCGGACCTACGCCGCGGGTGACCGATCGGCACCACAAGACTCGCGCTGGGTCGATTCCGCGATCGCCGCCGCCGAACAGGACGAGCCCACGGTGCCCGCCGTGGTTTTCTCCTTCCTCCGCCGCGTGCTCTCGCTGGCGTTCCCTCCCACGCTGAGCGAGGAGCAACGCCGCGCCTGGCGCGAGTTCGTCGCCCAGTGGCAGCAGCTCACCGGCCCGGTGACGGCCAAGGGTGTCGAAGATACGGCCTTCTACGTCTACAACCGGCTGCTCGCCCTCAACGAGGTCGGTGGTGACCCGGACATCAACGGAGAACCGGTGGCCAATTTCCACGCCTTCAATGCCCATCGTCGCTCAGCGTGGCCGCACAGTCTCAACACCACCTCGACGCACGACACCAAGCGCGGCGCGGACGTGCGTGCCCGGCTTGTCGCGCTCTCCGAGGTGCCTGGGGAGTGGGAGCGAGCGGTGCGCCGCTGGAGTCGCTGGAATCAACCGTGGAAGACGATCGTCGAGGGCCGTCCCGTCCCCGACGCCAACGAGGAGTGGTTCCTCTATCAGACCCTCGTCGGTGCCTGGCCGTTGGCGGATGCCGACCTGACCGACTTCCGCGAGCGGCTGGGCACGTACCTGCGCAAGGCCATGCGAGAGGCGAAGGCAGCCACGAGCTGGCTCCGGCCCAATGTCGAGCACGAGGAGGCGGTGCTGGGGTTCGTCGAGGCCATCCTCACGCCTGGAGAGGAGAACCGGTTCCTCCCCGACTTCGTCCGTTTCACGCGCCGGATCGCTGCCTACGGCGCCATCACCGGACTGGCCCAGGTCGTCCTGCACGCCACCGCGCCCGGAATTCCCGACATCTACCGGGGCACTGAGGTCTGGGACCTGACGCTGGCAGACCCCGACAACCGTCGCCCGATCGACTACGAGCTCCTGAGACAGATGCTGCACGAAGTCGGCGACGAGGGCGGCTCAGCCCTTGATCGGCGTTCAGCCCACCTCCTTGCTCACTGGAGCGACGGGCGCATCAAGCTGGAGGTGCTGACGCGTGCCCTGACCACCCGGCGGGCCGAGCCCGACCTGTTCGCCGGCGGTGATTACCTCCCGCTGGAGTCCCGGGGCGAACGTGCAACCCACCTGGTAGCCTTCGCGCGGCGCCAGGACGACCGTTGGGCGGTCACGATCGCACCACGACTGATCGCCACGCTCCGACCGAGGGCGGCCCCACCGGTCGGCCGCCGGACGTGGGGAGACACGTGCATCCTGCTCCCGCCCGGCGCGCCGGTTGTTTGGCGCGATGCGCTGACCGGGCAACGACTTCGCGCCCGACAGGGCTCGGCAGGTTGGACGATCCCCATTCACCACGCGCTCCGGACGCTCCCGGTTTCCCTGCTGGTCGGGCGCGCGAGCTCGGCGGGTTAGGCACCGGTAGCACCAACCCGCGGTTGCGAGAGCTGGTCAGGTTCGGCGTCCTCGGTCGGCCGGATGTGGTAGGATTACGTTGTGTTCTTGCCTTCTCGCCCCTCCGGCGCTTTCAACACCCCGACAAGTGCCGGTGCGGGCCGCGGCCGGTCCCGGTCGTGGGCGAGGATTCCGCACCACGCGGCTGGCAGAGACTCCCATAGCAGTCCCGGTCCACGTGATGCGATACAGACACGAGGCTTGCGCGTGCCGAAGGCCGCATCCCACCCGTGGTGTGGGTGCACGGGCTACAGGCCCGAGGCAGGCTGAAGATCGGCCGCGCGAGCGGAGAAGGAGGATTCATGGCACGACCAACACAGCGACGAGGTGGCGCGCAGGCGCCAGCACGCGGGCCGCGCCCCAGCAACCCCGACGCGATCACCGTCGAGGGACGGGTCGCTGAGGCCCTGCCCAACGCGATGTTCAGGGTTGAACTCGACAACGGGCATACGGTCCTCGCTCATCTGGCGGGGAAGATGCGCAAGCACTTCATCCGTGTGCTCCCTGGCGACCGCGTGGTCGTGGAGCTGTCACCCTACGATCTGACCCGGGGTCGCATCACCTACCGCTACCGCTAGCGGCCGTTTCCCCAGTTCCCCACCCGGCACGCCGGCGGCGCGGTCCGCCGCCGCGCTTCGCCGCGATACCCCTTACACCGCCGCGTCGTCGTTCCTGTCCTTCGTTCACTTGCCGGCTGGATGCGGCTATAATGACGGCAACGACTCACCGGCGCCCGCAGTGCGCATCGCACTGAGTAGATTGGACGGACGATGGGTTTGCTATCCCGATTCACCACCCTCATCAAGGTCAAGGTGAACCGGCTGCTCGGTGCGGCCGAGGATCCGCGTGAGACGCTCGACTACTCCTATGAGCGCCAGTTGGAGATGCTGCAGCAGGTCAAGCGCGGAGTCGTCGAGGTAGCGACCTCCAAGCGGCGGCTAGAGCTGCAGAAGGCCAAGCTGCAGGAGAGCGTCAACCGGCTCAATGAACAGGCGCGGCAGGCCGTCGCGGTTGGGCGGGATGACCTGGCACGCGCCGCGCTCGAGCGCCGCGCCATGATCCAGCAGCAGTTGGCGGACCTGGATCAGCAGACGGCGCAGCTCGATCAGGAGCAGGCGAAGCTGGAGCAGGCCGAGACCCGGCTGCGGATGAAGATCGAGTCCTTCCGCACGCGCAAGGAAGTGGTCAAGGCCCAGTACTCAGCGGCCGAGGCCCAGGTGCGTATCGGTGAGGCGGTAACCGGACTCTCCGAGGAGTTGGCCGACGTTGGTCTGGCCCTCGATCGCGCCCAGGAGAAGACCGAGCAGCTCCAGGCTCGCGCCGGTGCCATCGACGAGCTGATCGCCTCCGGCGCATTGGAGGACTTTACGACCTCCGGGCGTGATGCGATCGAACGGGAGCTGGCGCAGATCACCGTGCGCGAAAGCGTTGACGCCGAACTGGCGGCGCTCAAGGCCGAACTTGGTGCTCCTGAGCAGCCAAAGACGCTCCCAGAGGGAGGCCAGCAATGATCGTGCGGATCGCGACCGAGGGCCAATACCGGATCGACAGCGCCTACCTCGACAAGTTGAACGAGATCGACAACGACCTTGTGGCGGCCATCGCTGCCGGCGACAAGGACCGCTTCAAGGTGCTGCTCAACGACCTGCTGGCCCTCGTGCGCGAGCATGGCACGCCCGTCCCGGCGGAGGAGCTGGTGGAATCTGAGATCGTCCTGCCGCCTCCCGACACGACCTTCGAAGAGGCCAGCGAGATGTTCATCGGCGACGGGCTGGTTCCGGGCTAGACGCTACCGCACGACGAAAATTCCATGGGTGACAGAGGGGAGCAGCGATGATGGCTCCCCTTCGTCGTGATCTCTCTAGTTGGTGTCACCCTCGGCCGAGGTGGCTGCTCGTGCAGGACCGATGACGGTGGCCTGCTCACGCTGGATCACGTCGGCTGGCCCGCCCGCCGTCGTCGCGGTTAGAACGGGATGTCCCAGATGGGATACCAGCGCTCGAGCTCCGGCTCCACGGGCAGTTCCCGCTCCATCGCGCTGCCCATCCGCAGCTCGAGCGCGTTGTCGCGAGCGCGATTACCCCGCGGGACGAAGGGGTAGAAACGTCCTCGCTTGTAGTTGTAAATCCAGTAGACGTGCTGCCCCTCGGCTGTGGTGAAGCCGAACACGCTCGCAAGGAGCTGCTCGCCGAAGCCGTTGGCGACCAGCTCCTCGCTCACGATGTGGATCGTCGCGACCAGGTCCTCGAACTCAGGATCCTGGAGGATGATCCAGCGGAAGTTGTACTGGTCAGTCTTCGTCTCGAAGCGCGACCCGGTGTCGCGGGTGCTGATCTCAAGGAGCGCGTTCAGGTCGACGCTCATGCGCTCGAAGTAGTTGGACTCGACCGGCTTGAAGGTGATCCCGGCTCGGTCGATCGCCTTCAGGCCGAGCTGCAGCTCCAAGGTCACCATCGCCGTGGAGATGGCGAACAGGCGCTCGTTCTTCGCCGGAAGGGGTCGAGCGCGCCCCAGCAGCGCATCCAGGAACCGCCTCACAGCCCCTCCATCTCCCGCGACAGACGCCGCAGCCGTTCCAGGCGGTTCTCCAGCGACGGGTGCGTCGAGAAGAGCTCGGCCAGATCCCGGCCCTTGGCAGCCGGGATGATGAACAGCGCGTTCATCCCCTGCACCTCGCGCAGGTCGCGTTCGGGAATGCGATCCATCACGCCGCTGATCTTGATGAGCGCCGACATCAACTGCGACGGTGCGCCGGTGATGATTGCGGCGCCGCGGTCCGCGGCGTACTCCCGGTAGCGCGACAGAGCGCGGATCAAGAAGTAGCTGATCACCCAGACAAGAATCGACGCGAGGTAGACGAGCGCGATCGCTCCGCCACCGCCATCGCGCCGGTCGCCACGCCGGCCCCCAAACCCGCCGTACATGCCGCCCCAGAACAGCCAGCGCATCAACAACTGCGCGACCACGGCGAAGAAGGTCGCGAGCGTCATCACCATGACGTCGCGGTTGCGGATGTGGCTCAGCTCGTGCGCCAGCACCGCTTCGATTTCAGGCGGGTCGAGACGCTCCAGCAACCCCTGCGTGACGGCCACCACGGAGTTCTTGGGGTTGCGCCCCGTCGCGAAGGCGTTTGGTACGCGTGAGGGCGAGATGGCCACACGCGGCTTGGGCAGGTCGGCGATCTGGGCGAGGCGATCAACCATCGCGTGCAGCTCCGGCGCCTCTTGCGGGGAGACCTCTCGGGCGCCCATCGTCATGAGCGCAATCTTGTCCGACGCGAAGTACTGAACTCCCAGCAACGCAGCCGCGATAACGGTCATGGTGATGAAGTCCACCCCGGCATACCACAACACCGCGATGAAGCCAAGGTAAACGGCTGCCAGCAAGAACATCACGATGAACATGCGGACAGAGAGTTCAGTGTCTCGGCCCCAGCGGGCCATTCGACCGACAGTGCTTGCCACGTTGTTCCTCGCTTTATGTAAGGTACCGAGCCACCTCGATTGAATTATACCCGTAGCGACGAGGCCGACGCGGTGGGAATGGGCCCGAGAGTTGCCGCGAGGCGGTATACTGGTGAGCGTCCAGCGCGCTGCTGCCTCGCTGGTGTAAGCAAGGCTTGTCTGAAGGGTGGTCGATGGAACCGCACCGCGACGAACCGGTCATCATCAGCCGCGGGCTGCACAAGGCATATGGCTCTGTTGTCGCGCTGGATCACCTCGACCTGGAGGTGCCGCCCGGCGCCATCGGTCTGCTGGGACCAAACGGCGCTGGCAAGTCCACCCTCATCAAGCTGCTCCTCGGACTGATCCGCCCGACCCAGGGCGAGGCCAGCGTTCTCGGCTTTGACATCGCCCGCGACGGTATCCAGATCCGCCAGCGCACCGGCTACATGCCCGAATCGGATTGCCTGCCGGGCGATGTGACCGCCGCCGACTTCGTGGGCCACATGGCGCAGATGTCGGGGCTACCTGCCCGAGCCGCGCGCCTTCGGGCTGCAGAGGTGCTGTACCACTGTGGCGTCGACGAGGAGCGCTATCGCCTGATCCGGGAGTTCTCGACCGGCATGAAGCAGCGGGTCAAGCTGGCCCAGGCGATCGTCCACGACCCCGATCTGGTCTTCCTCGATGAGCCAACCAACGGCATGGACCCGCAGGGCCGGGACGAGATGCTGCAGCTCATCAACCGGATCCACCGCGAGGTGGGGATCACCGTGGTACTCAGTTCCCACTTGCTCGATGACGTCGAGCGCGTCTGCGACTATGTCTTGCTGATTGCCCAGGGCCGGCTGGTGCAGCATGGCCCGGTGCGTGAGCTGATCGCGGGGGCCGGCGACATCCTGGTAGAGGTCGACGGTGATGCAGCTCGCTTCCGCGAAGCCCTGATCGCGCGCGGCGCGACCGTAACGGCGAGCGACGGCATGCTCGCCGTGAAGCACACCGATGACCTGGTCTTCGATCTGATCCGGGACACGGCTGCGGACCTCGATGTCGCCCTTCGCGGGTTGCGGGTGCAATCGCGCTCGTTGGAGGACGTTTATGTCCAGCAGGTACTGGCAGCCAACGGAGGGAGCGACGGTGTCGAGCGTGCCGGGTGAGGCCGGCGCCGCCCAGTCCGGCGGGCGCTATGGCGAGGTCTTCGATCGTGGCTACCAGCACTACGAGGGACGTCGGGAGGGGCGTGCCCACGCGGTGCGTGCGCTGACCTGGTACTCGGTTCGGCGCGCGCTGGGCGTCAAGAAGCGCTGGACGGCCAAGATTATCCCGATCTTTCTCTACGCCGCCTCCTTCCTACCGGTGGCGGTAATCATCGGCATTCGCGCCCTGGTCGGCCCGGTGGCAGAGGGGTTCAACTACAGCACCCTGTACATCGCCCTCTCGCCCTTGCTCCTGATCTTCGCCGCGGCGGCTGCGCCGGAGATGCTGTGCGACGATCGGCGGGAGAACGTCCTCCCGCTCTACTTCTCCCGGGCCATTACGCGCGGCGACTACCTGTTTGCCAAGATCGCGGCACTCGGCATTCTTCTGGGCTCGATCGCGATTCTGCCGCCGCTGCTCCTCTTCATCGGCAACGTGCTGCTAGCCGACTCCCCGCTCACCTACCTGCGTGAGCAGCCCGACGAGGTTGGCCGGATTCTGGCCACGGGTACGCTGCTCTCAATCTTCTATGCCGCTATCGGGCTGGTCATCGCGTCGTTCACCGCCCGCAAAGGGGTAGCGGCCGCCATCTACATCGGGTTCATCACCATTGAGACGGCGATCGTCCAAGCGCTCGCCAGCGCCATCACGGCCTCGTGGCGTGATTTCCTGGACCTGATCAGCCTCGCCGACGTCCCGGACCGAATCATCAACTGGATCTTCGGCGGCGCAACGGCGGTCGGCTCACCGCCGATCGGGACACCACTACAGGGATGGCTCTATCTCCTGGTGGTGGCCGCCGTGGCTGCTATCTGCGGCGTCGTCATGTACCAGCGCTACCTGGCCGAAGATTGACGCACTACGTCGGACCGAAAGGCACGGCACGGTGGTAGAAGTCGAACAGCAAGCCGAAGAGCAGAGGCCGGTCGCCGGGTTCGTGCCTCCGGACGGCCCGCGGACGATCGAAGTCACCGAGGTGTCAAAATGGTACGGTGACGTCGTCGCCGTGTCGAACGTCTCATTCGCGATCGGTCCTGGGGTGACTGGCCTCCTGGGACCGAACGGTGCGGGCAAGTCCACGATCCTGAAGATGCTGGCCGGGCTGCTTACCCCATCCATGGGGACCGTGCGCGTGCTCGGCGAGCCGGTACGAGCCAATCCGGGGCTCTACCGACGCGTCGGCCTCGTGCCCGAGCAGGAGGTGGTCTACCCCTTCCTTACCGGTCGGGAGTTCGTCCGGCTCAACGCAATCCTTCAGCGGCTGCCCGATCCAGACGCCGCCGCAGCCGCGGCAATCGCCCGGGTGGAGATGACGGCGGCCGCGGATCGACCGGTCGGCGGCTATTCGAAGGGGATGCGCCAGCGGATCAAGGTGGCTGCCGCCCTGGTCCACGAGCCGGAAGTGCTCATCCTGGACGAGCCGCTGACCGGCACCGACCCGTTGCAGCGCCTCCAGCTCATCAAGCTCATCCGGTCGCTCGGCGCCGAAGGTCGCACGGTGATCGTCTCCTCCCACATCCTGCACGAGGTCGAGCGCCTGGCAGATCAGATTCTGGTGCTGGTCAACGGGAAGCTCGCCGCGGCGGGTGACTACCGCGCGATTCGCGACAAGATCGACGAGCACGCCCGCCGGGTGCGGGTGCGCGCCGATGACGCCCGTACCCTGGCGGCCGCGCTGATCCGCCTGCCGGCACTTGAGAGCGTCCGCGTCGACGGCGACGCCGTGCTGATCGAGACCGGCGACGTCCGGGATCTCTACCGCGCCGTGCCGAAGGTTGCGCGAGAGCTCGGTATCCGGCTGTACGAGGTCACGGCGCTCGACGACTCTCTGGCCAGCGTTTTCGCCTACGTGACCGCACGTTAGACCCCGAGGAGGGCGGAGAGCAGCATGTCGATTACCCGCCGCGCGCCGATCCTGTGGCTCACGCTGCGCCAGTTTCGCGCCGGTCGAGCCACCCTCCTGGTCGCTCTCTTCGCAGCAACCCCCGTCCTCTTCGCCGCCATCTTCCGCTGGAGCAGTGAGACGGGAGACGCCGCCGAGTTTCTGACCAACCTGTTCCTTGAGATTCTGGCGCCGACCATCCTGCCCCTCGCCACGTTGATCCTGGCGACCAACGCGCTCGGCAACGAGATCGCCGACCGGACGCTCGTCTACATCGTCCTCAAGCCCGTGGCACGCAGCCGGTTGATCGTCGAGAAGTTCATTGCCTCGGCACTCGTGACGGCTCTGGCTTTCACGATCGGACTGGTGGCGACGTGGGTCGTCGCGTCTGGGGGCAGCGGCTCGGGGCGCATGCTGGGCGCCCTGCTGGGAGGAACCCTGGCCGGGGTCGCCGCCTACGGTGCGCTCTTCCTGCTGGTCAGCCTGCTGGTCCCGCGGGCCCTGCTGGTAGGGATCATCTACGTCCTGATCTGGGAGTCGGCACTGGCGCGCTTCATTCCTGGCATCAAGATGCTGAGCGTGCGTCACTTCGCCCAGTCGGTCTTCGTCCGGCTCCTCGACAACCCGGCCGTCCGGCTCGATAGTGCGCTGCAGCTCTCCTCCGCCACGATCGTCCTCGCGGTGCTGGTCATCGCCGCGCTGGCGCTCGCGACCCTCCGCTTGCGGCAGATGAACATCCCCTGATACGCTGCCGGCTACACGCCTGCGCTCCCTGCCGTTCCTGACTTGTACCCTCAGGAGTGTGGTGCCCGATGCCGTCGCTCTCGCTCCGCGGCCCGGTCTTCCTCCACCGGCGCCGCTACGCGGAGATCATCACCGTCCTTTCTCGCCACGGGCTGGGCTGGCTCCTGTACCAGCTTGGCCTGAGCACGCTGGTGCCACTCCAGCGGTTGCCGCTGCGCCACGCCAAACGGGTTCCGCGATACACCCAACCCGAGCACCTGCGCCTCGCGCTCGAGGAGCTGGGCACGACTTTCATCAAGCTCGGTCAGATCCTTTCGACCCGTGAGGACCTGCTCCCGCCGGAGTACGTGGCGGAGCTGAGCAAGCTGCGCGAGCATGTGCCGCCAGTCCCCGCCGAGGCCATCATCGCCACCATCGAGGAGTCGTTCGGCCGTCCACTGTCCGACCTCTACAGCGAGTTCGACCCGACTCCGATCGCCGCCGCGTCGATCGGGCAGGTCCACGCGGCGCGCCTCCCAGGCGGGACGCCGGTGGTAGTGAAGGTCCAGAAGCCGGGGATCGCTGCGCAGGTCGAGGAGGATCTGGCGATCCTGATGCAGATGGCGCGGTTCGCCCAGCGTCGCGCCCCCCTTGCTGAGGCCTACGACCTGGTCGCGCTGGTGGACGAGTTCGGCTGGACGCTCCGCAGCGAGCTGGACTACATGCGCGAGGGCCGCAATGCGGACCAGCTTCGCCAGTACTTCGCGGACTCACCCTACGTCGTGATCCCGATTGTCTTCTGGGAGCACACAACGTCCCGCGTCATCACCCTGGAGCGGCTCCACGGCATCCACATCGACGACATCGACGCGCTGGACCGCGCCGGGATCGACCGCCGGCGCCTGGCCCGCAACGCCGCGAACCTCATCCTCGATCAGGTCTTTGTCCACCGCATGTTCCACGCGGACCCACACCCCGGCAACTTCGCCGTGCTACCAGACGGCCGCATCGCCGCGTTCGACTTCGGCATGATCGGCCGCATCGACGACGCAACGCGCGACGCGCTTATGAGCGTCGTCCTGGCGGCGGTGAACCAGGACGCCGATGGTCTGGTAGACGGGTTGGCCGCGCTTTCGGTCGTGGGCCGCGGCACTGACCGGGACGGTCTCCGGCGCGATATCCAGCACCTTCTGGACCGGTACTACGGCGTAAGCCTGAGCGAGTACCGCTTCAACGAGATCTTTCAAGACCTGATGGAGATGGTGCGCCGTCGCCGGCTCCAGCTCCCCGCCGAACTCAGCCTGCTGTTGAAGACGCTCGCGATGTACGAGGCACTGGGTCGCAAGCTGGACCCGGACTTCGAGCCCTTCGCCGTGGCCGCGCCCTACGTGCGGCGGGCAGTCCTGGAGCAATACCTGCCCCAAACCTGGGTGCCGCAATTGCTCGCCGCGGGTGACGACGCGATGCGCTTGCTCACCACCCTTCCTCGTCGCGCCAACCGGCTCCTGACTCGCGCCGAGCACGGCGATCTGGAGGTTGCGATGCGGGTGATCGGGATCGAGGAGATGACGCGCCAAGCGCACCTGCTGGTCAACCGTCTGATCGGTGCTATCCTGATCGCCTCCAGCCTGGTCAGCCTGGGCCTCCTGCTGACCGTCTACCACCCGCCGTGGCTGCTGACGTGGCTCGCTCCGTTGGTCGGCGCAGGCGTGCTCGTCACGCTGGCGCTCGGCCTCTTCCTCGCCCTCCGCGCCCGCCGGAACGGGCGCCGCTTTCGGTGAGCTGCGGGATCACGTTCACGCCGCGCCCAAGGTCAAGTATTGGGGTTCGTCACCGGCCGCGCGTCGTCGGGAGATTCGCCTTGGTCCAGGCAATGATGCCGCCCGTGATATTTGCGGTGCGTTCGTGCCCGCGCTGCCGGTAGAAGTCCGTCGCGTAGGCGCTGCGATTTCCCGAGCGACACAGGAAGAGCACCTCCCGATCGGAGGGGATGGTCTCCACCTCCTCATCCAACTTGCCCAGTGGAATCACCAAGGCGCCAGGCACGGCGACCTCCGCGACCTCATCCGGCTCGCGCACATCCACGATCACGGCGTCGCCGCGTGATGCCCGCTCCCACGCCTGCTGGGGATCGATCTCGGGAACGACAGGCCGTTTTCCGGTGACCATCACCATCACTGTATCCTCTCTGCCCCCTGCCGTTGACGTCCGTGAAGTGTACCAGGCGACTGGCGGCCCCAGGGAGCCGAGGGGGACCGTATCGGCGGGATCAGCATATGCCCGTCCACGTCTCTCGCTGCTGACCCTGCGGCCATGCGTTCGACACGCTGGACCGTTCGGCCGCCGATGCGAAGCAACCGGCCCACCCCGACGGTGGGGCCGGCGATCCAGCACGGCGGCCGGCTCCTTTCGCTACCGGTCGCAACGACTCCGGCGCCGCGGGAATTCCCGCTGAGACCGCGGCCACAAAGACAACCTGACGGACTGCGCTATAATGGCGTGCCCCACTCTCTCCCGGATCTTGCGCAGCGATCGCGTGTGGGTCGGGCGGCGGCACGACATCCGGAGGAACACGACGGCCATGGAGGAATACCAGGAACTGGCGGCGCGTGTCCGTGCCTTCGGCGAGCGGGTACTCGCACCCACCATCGCGGCAGAGTTCCGCGAGGGCCGGTCCAACGCGCAGGCGATCCCCGCCATGGCGGCCGAGGGCTTTCTCGGATGGAGCCTCCCGCCCCGCTACGGCGGCCTTGGGTACGACTACCGCGCCCTCGCCGTCCTCTGCGAGGAACTCGGACGGATCGACACCGCGCATCAGATCACCGTGACCGTCCACCTCGCCCTGGTCGGCCTGGCGATCCTCCAGTGGGGTACGGAGGAGCAGCGCTCGTACTGGCTGCCTCGGCTCGCGCGGGGCGAGCGAATCGCCACCTTCGCCCTGACAGAACCCGGCGTGGGCTCCGACGTCGGCTCGCTGATCGCCAGCGCACGCCGCTGCGGCGACGGCTACGTCCTGAACGGCGAGAAGGCTTGGATCAGCCTCGTAGACGAGGCAGACCTCTTCCTGGTCTTCGCCACCGTCGATCGCTCCCGCCGCCATCACGGCATCACGGCGTTCCTGGTCGAGCGCGGGACTCCCGGCCTCAGCACGACTTGCTATCGAGGCAAGCTCGGCATCCGGGCCGGGAGCACGGGGAGCGTGGTGCTGCAAGACGTGCGGGTCGGGAAGGACGCGCTGTTCGGCCACGAGGGCGAAGGATTCGCGGTCGCCATGTCAGCCCTGGGCAACGGTTTGTACACGGTGGGAGCCGGTGCCGTGGGGGTGGCCCAGGCCGCGCTCGATGCCATCGTGACCTTCCTGCGGGAGATCGACCCGCACGGCACGGGCCCGGCGCGAAGCCAGTGGGTCCAGCAGCGCGTGGCAAACATGGTCTGTGCAGTCGAGCGCAGCCGCCTCCTTATCCACCGGGCAGGCGCACTGAAGAACAAGGGAGTGCCCAACGCGCGCGAGACGGGCCTGGCAAAGTGGCAAGCGACCGAAGCCGCGTATCAGGCCTGCCGCGACGCGCTGGAGATCCGCGAGACACTGGGGCCGCCGCCCTACGAGCCGTTCGAGCGCCTATTGTGGAACGCCAAGGGGAGCGTCATCTTCGGCGGGACGAGCCAGATCCACACCGGAATGCAGGCCGGCCACGCACTGGGCTACCGGCAGGAGCGCATCCCGCGCTGCCCCGCACCCACGGCCGCAGACCTCGCGTCGCGTTGAGGTCGGCGATCAGCGCTCGTCACCGAGCATGCGCCCAATGATGCGGGCGACCTCTTCGATGTCCCGCCCCTCGACCTCAGCGATCGCCTCCAGCGGCCACCCATCCACGTGGTGGAGCAGGTGGATCTCCTGCCACGACTCCGGCACCGACGTCGCGCCGGAAGACGTGGGCACGCGCTGCACGTCCGGCGACGGACTCGGCGCGCACACCGCCAGCGCCGCATCGATCTCGTCGCGAACCAGGCTGCGGAGCCAGGGATAGATCCCCATCCGCGACGCACCGTCCGGCTCGATGCTCGCGGTGAGGTACACACGAGCGAGGATATCCCGGGTCGGCACGCGCGCTGCCGGTACGCCGGCCTCACAGCAGCGGCGTTCGATCTCCTGCTGGGTGTAGCGTGCCAGGGGCCGGAAGAGACGCAGGCTCTGCTCGAGAACGTCGGCGCGCCGGGCCTCGCGCCCGCGAGCCGCTCGCACCAGGTCATCACCACCGGTGCTGGCTGAGACTGCGTGTCCCATCGTCAGTTCCCCTCACAGCCGGCCGCTCTTCCGGCAGAGGGCGCCTCGCGCCCACTGACACTGTAGCCCAGGGGGTATTACAATCTCGTCAGGTCGGTCACCCGCCAGTCACAGTGTTGCGACAACCTCCACGGGGAGCGCGCTCGCTGTGCAGCGGGCTGCAAGCGGAACCGAAGGGCACAGCCGGGAGTGGTACAATTGGTTAGATCGTGGAGGACGCACTCGTCCTCTTCGACGGAGGATGCGTGAATGCAAAACCTTGGGACGTCTCTGCGCGTGCTTCTACGCGGGTTCTTGCGCCGCTGCCCGAACTGTGGTGACCCGGGCCCCTATCGCTGGTGGTGGAAGATGCGGTTGCGCTGCCGCCAGTGTGGGCTCCATTTCGAGCGCGAAGAGGGTTACTGGACCGGCGCGATGGCGATCAACCTGATCGTCACCGAGCTGGTGTTCGCCGCCATCATGGTGGCCACCGTGATCATAACCTGGCCAGACGTGCCGATGCTCCCGCTGCTCCTGGTGGGCCTGGCGGTCAACGCGGTAGTAGCCGTGACGTTCTACCCGATCGCCCGCACCATCTGGATCGCGATCGATCTGCTCCTCCACCCCCTGGAGGATGACGAGGTCCGCGAGACCGCTGAACTGCGCCGTATCCGCGACCAGACGACCGCGAACGTATAGCCCATCGGCGCTACTGTCCCGCGCCTCCCACACGGCCGTAGATTTCCGTGAGGGAAGCCAGGCGATGCGCGCGTTCTCGGGTGAGCGCGTCCTCGCGAACACGCCACCTCCAGTTGCCGCTCGCCGTGCCCGGGACGTTCATGCGCGCCTCGCTGCCCAGCTCCAGCACATCCTGCAGCGGGACCACCGCTATGCTCGCCACCGACATGAACGCGAGCCGGATCAGATCCCAAACGATGTCGTGGCCGTCGGTCCCCAGGTAACGGAGAGCGTGGTCCCGCTCGTGGGGCGGGCAACTTCGGAACCAGCCGAGGGTAGTGTCGTTGTCATGCGTTCCGGTGTAGACGACCGTGTCCGCCTCGTAGTTGTGGGGGAGGTACGGGTTGTCGCTGCCGCTACCGAACGCGAACTGCAGGACCCGCATGCCCGGGTAGCCGAGCTGCTCCCGCAACGCATGGACGTCCGGCGTGATGATCCCCAGATCCTCCACGATGATCGGGACAGGGCCTAGCTCGCTCTGCAGACGGCGGAAGAAGTCCAGACCCGGACCGGGTACCCACGCGCCGTTGATCGCCGTCTGCTCCCCGGCCGGGATCTGCCACCCAGCGGCGAACCCCCGGAAGTGGTCCACCCGCACCAGATCCACGAGCTCACGGACACGGCGGAACCGGTCAATCCACCAGCGGTAGCCGGTGGCGGCCAGCACATCCCAGCGGTAGCACGGGTTACCCCAGAGCTGACCGGTCGCGGAGAAGTAGTCGGGCGGAACCCCGGCGCGCATTGTCGGCTGGCCCGCCTCATCCAGGGTGAAGAGGTCCTGGTGCGCCCATACGTCGGCACTGTCGTGGGAGACGTAGATCGGGATGTCCCCCACGATACGGATGCCCCGCTCGTTGGCGTAGTGCTTCAGAGTGGTCCACTGGCGATCGAAGACGAACTGGAGGAAGGCGTGAAAGCGGACCTCACGGTCCAACCGCGCCCGCCACTCGGCAAGTGCTGCGGGCTCGCGCCGAACGAGGCCCGGCTCCCAGCGGTACCAGGGCAGGCCGTCGTGCGCCGTGCGCAGCGCAGCATAGAGCGCGTAATCGGCCAGCCAGGCCCTCTCCCGCTCCCAGAACTCCTCATAGGCAACGCGCAACTCGCCATCGCCGCTTGCCTCAAAGCGCTCGAATGCCCGCGCAAGGGCGGTCAGCTTGACGCTGGTCGCCCCGGCGAAGTCGGCACGCTCCGGGTCGGACATCAGCGGTGGCGGCACCTCGTCGGCGGTAAGCAGACCCCACTCGACCAGCGGGGACAATGCGATCAGCAGCGGGTTGCCCGCAAACGACGACCGCGCGTCGTACGGCGAGTCCCCGGCGCCGGGAGGCCCCAGCGGCAGGATCTGCCACAGACCTTGCCTTGCCTCGCTGAGCCAGTCGATGAACCGCGCCGCCGACCCGCCAAGATCCCCGACCCCATGTGGCCCCGGGAGCGACGTCGGGTGAAGAAGGATCCCTGCCGTCCTGCCAGACACTACCACGCTGGTCCCGCCTTCCCTCTGCGCGGTACTCTCCGCCCACCCCGCGCCGGAATGATGCCATGGCGTGCCGTCAGAGATAGGCGTCGACTACAATGGGGACCATGGAGTACCGAGAGACCGCGCAGGCATCCCTCGACGGCAGCGACCGTCGCAAGCGAGCTGCCGAAATCACGCGCCGCCTGCGCGTGGCCCACGGAGTCGGCCCGTTGCAGCCAAGCGGCACGCCCGTCGAGGAGCTGGTTCAGACGATCTTGTCGCAGCACACCTCGGACGTGAACTCGGCTCGCGCCTACGCCGAGCTCCGGCAACGGTTTCCAACGTGGGACGAGGTCGTCGCTGCGCCGGTGGAGGAGGTGGCCGACGCGATTCGGAGCGGCGGGCTCGCGCGGCAGAAGGCGCCGCGCATTCAGGCGGCGCTGGCGGCTGCCCTGAACTCGGGTGAGGACCCGCCGCTGGCATCGCTGTTCACCCTGCCGCTTCCCGAAGCGAAGCGCCGCTTGACGAGCCTGCCGGGGATCGGCCCGAAGACCGCGGCCTGCGTGCTCCTCTTCGCCTGCGGACGCCCTGCGTTGCCGGTCGACACCCATGTCTATCGCGTATCCCGCCGGGTCGGGTTGATCGACCAGGGCGTCAGCGAAGCTGCGGCGCACGACCGGTTGGAGCCGCTTCTGAAACCAGACGAAGTCTACCCGTTCCATGTCGGCCTCATCCGGCACGGGCGGCGGGTCTGTAAGGCCACGAGGCCACGCTGCGACGAGTGCTGTATCAGCGACCTCTGTGACTACTACCAGGCAGGGTGTCAGTCGTCGCGCCAGGAAGCCGCGGCGGGAACGTGAAGCGGCGCCCCGGTGTTATGATGAATAGCACAGTCGAACGGTTTGTCCCGCGTGGTGGTCACTCAGTGGGGGACACCGATGGGGACTGAGATCATCTTTGTGCGACACGGGGAGACCGCCGGAAACCTGGACGGGCGCCTGCACGGCCGGACCGACCTCCCGCTGACCGAGCGCGGGCGGCTGCAGGCGCAGCGCGTTGCTGAGCGGCTCGCCGGCCTCACGGATATCGGCGCGCTCTACAGCAGCCCTCTCCAGCGAGCGCGCGCCACCGCTGAGACGATCGGGCGACGACTCTCCCTGACTCCGACGCTGCACGACGACCTCATGGAATTGAACTTCGGCGACATGGAGGGACACACGCTCCAGGAACTACAGCAGAAGCACCCCGACCTCTACGCCCGGCTGATGGACAGTCGTGATCTCGATGCAGGCTTCCCCAACGGCGAGACACGCCGGGAGTTTCATGCCCGCGTCGCGCGCGCCCTCGATGCCCTCCGCGAGCTGTACGCCGGGTCGCGACTGGTTATCGTGAGCCACCTCATGGTGATCGGGTCCGGGCTGGCGCAGCTCCTGACCGGCGACCCCAATCGGTGGGACGAGTTCCTGGTCGCCAACTGCAGCGTCACGCACCTTGAAATTGCACCGTCCGGGGCCGTTGCGCTCCACTGCTGGAACGACATCTCTCATCTCGACCAAACAACGGAGGCAACCGGGTGGACCTTACCGTCCTAGGCGGCGCAGCCGCCTGCCCCAACCCGGCACAGGGGTGCGCCGGATACCTTGTCATGCACGAAGGCACGCGCGTTGTCCTCGACTGCGGTCCGGGGATCCTCCCGGTGTTGCGCGATCTTACCGACATGCGCACGCTGGACGCGATCATCATCTCCCACCTGCACGCCGACCACACGCTCGACCTTGTGCCGCTGCGCTACGGGTTGAAGTACGGGCCGGGCGCGACCGATCGCCGTCTACCGGTCTTTCTCCCGCCCGGTGGGCTGGCATTCCTCGACCGCATCGCGGGAGCCTTGGCGACCGACGGCGAACCGGCAGGCGACTTCTTCGAATCCGTCTTCGCGCTCACTGAGTACGACCCGGCGAGCACGCTCACCGTCGGAACGCTGACGATCCGATTCCACCCCACCCGGCACGCAATCCCGTGCTGGGCGATGCGCATCGAGGACGGCGAGCACTCGCTCGTCTACCTCGCCGACACGGCACCCACGCCGGACGTCGCGCGCTTCGCCCACGGGGCCGACCTCGTCATCTGCGAGGCCACCCTGAACGACCCGGAATTCAGCGCGACGGTTGGCCATCTAACCGCGCGGCAAGCCGGGGAGATGGCAGCGGCTGCGGAGGCCCGTACTCTGCTCCTCACCCATTACTGGGTAGAGTTGGGGCGCGACCGGCTGCGCGCTGAGGCGATGGATGCATTCGGCGGCCCCGTGGAGGTCGCCACGCCCTATGCAACGTTCAAGCTTGGTTCCGACAAGGCCGGGGACGGGAGCAGCACCGCGTGAGTGACGGCGAGTGGGAGCCGTTCGAGATTGCCGGGTTCCGCGTGGGTCACTGGACGCATCCCACCGGTGCGACCGGCTGCACGGTGATCGTCGCTGATGCGCCCGCGCTGGCGGTGGCCGACGTGCGCGGCGGCGCACCGGGAACTCGTGAGGTCGCATTGCTGGAGCAGGGACGGCTGGTCCAGCGCGTCGACGCCGTTCTCCTCACCGGCGGGAGCGCGTTCGGTCTCGCTGCCGCCGACGGCGTCGTTGCGTGGCTGCGCGAGCACGGGCGTGGTTTCCCAACCTCCAGTATCCCGGTTCCCATCGTCGCGGGTGCGGTGATCTTCGATCTCGACGGCCCAACGCCGCCGCTGCCGACGGCAGATTCAGGCTACGAGGCAGCCGCCAACGCGGTGCCCCACGGGTGGATCTCGGGCCGTGTCGGTGCCGGCAGCGGAGCGACTGCCGGCAAGCTGGCGGGGCGCGCCCGCGCGACGCCGACGGGGATCGGATCGACCTATGTCCAGACAGAGTTAGGCGCGCTCGGCGCGCTGTTCGTCGTCAACCCCTACGGTGATGTGGTTGATCCCGAGACCGGGCAGATCCTCGCCGGAACACGCGGCGACGCGCCTGGTACCTGGGCCGACACCGAACGAGCCATCCTACGTGGCGGATCGTCGGACGAGGACTCAGCATTCAACACGGTGATCGGGGTGGTCGCCATTGACGGGGAGATGGACCGCGACGCACTCGTGCGGGTGGCTGTCGCCGCGCACGACGGGATCGCCCGCGCAGTTCGCCCCGCGCATACCCTCTTCGACGGCGATGTCGTCTTCGTCCTGGCACGCCGGGAGGGATCGCCGCCCGACAACGCGGTGCTGACGTGGTGTACGGCGGCGCAGCGTGCCGTGGCCGAGGCTATTGTCCGGAGTGTTCGCCGTCCTGAGGGTCAGGGCTGATTCGAAGCGCGGGACGTGTTAGACTGGGAGCGGACCTCCCAGGCGGGCCCTAATAGCCGACCCTCGGTGGAGCGGTCATCCTCAGACCGAGGACGTATTGATGGACATTCTCATCTCGACAGGGTCGCTGACCGGCATCCCACTGCGGACTGCCTTCGACCTGGCTCGCCGGGCCGGCGCCGATGGCGTCGAATTGATGCTTACCGGTCGCCTGGTCCGCCGTGGACCGGAGCGGATTCAGGCACTGGAGAACTGGACCGGTGTACCGGTCCGCGCGGTGCACGCGGTCATGCGCCTGCGCGAGCCCTCACTTCATCAGGCGGCCGACGATATCCTCCTCTCGGCACGCTTCGCACACAGCCTGGCCCACTGCGATACGCTCGTGGTCCACATCCCCAATGCACCAACCCTCCACGCGCCCGGCACACGCATCTGGTTCGACGCGATCGAGACGGCGCTCGCCGTGACGGAGCAGGGGCGCACGCGCATCGCGGTCGAGAACACCGGGCGGCTGCGGCGCTCCGATCCGGATCCATTTCTCGACCATCCGGACCGATTGCTTCGGTTTGCCCAGGAGTGGGGCGTGGCGATCACCTTCGACAGTGCCCACGCCGCCAGCCAGGGATGGGACGTGCTGGATGTGGTGCCGCGGCTGGCTCCTCATCTCGCCAACGTACACTTGAGCGACTACGGACGGCATACGTTCCGCATCGGCCTGGCGAATGCCCTGCTACGAGACCATCAGCTTCCAGGCTCGGGTGTTCTCCCACTCGATGACGTGCTGGCCGGATTGGTTCAGGCCGGGTACGACGGCCTCGTGACGCTTGAGTTGAGTCCCGTCGCCCTCCGCGTCCCGTGGCTCCCGTCCGCCGAGCGGCGGCTGGCCGCGGCGATCGGCCGTTGCCGCGCGGCCATCTTCACAGCCCTACGAGCGGGTCGTACCACCCACCACCCAGGTCGTCCGTAACCAAACGAGGCGCCGGCATGGCCGACGCCTCGCAGGTTGTGCTCTTGAGGGTAGACGCCGTTTAGCGCTTGGTGTACTGCGGCGCCTTGCGGGCACGCTTGAGCCCGACCTTCTTCCGCTCCTTCACGCGCGCGTCGCGGGTGAGAAGCCCTGCCCGGCGCAGCACCGGCCGCAGCTCCGGATCGTGCCGGAGCAACGCGCGGGCAATACCGTGCCGCACCGCGCCGGCCTGGCCGCTCAAACCACCGCCCCGCACGCGGACGCGGATGTCGAAGCGGTCGAACGTGTTAGTCAGCCGCAGCGGCTCCGAGATGATGAGCTGGTAGATGTCACGGCCGCCGAAGTACTCGCGCGGCTCCTTCTTGTTGACCGTGATGCGGCCGTTGCCCGGGTACAGCCGGACCTGCGCGACAGCAGTCTTCCGCCGACCGACCCCGTAGTAGTAGCGCGGCCTCTCGCTGTTCGTCTGGTTTTCGGCAGGTGCCGTGCTCGCAGTTGCTTCCACCTGGTTCGCCCCTCCTCTATCCCTCGATTCGGAGTTCCGTCGGGCGCTGCGCCTGGTGCGGATGCTCGGGCCCGGCGTACACCTTCAGCTTCTTGAACATCCTCTCGCCGAGCGCGTTCTTAGGCAGCATGTTGCGCACCGCCCGCTCCACCGGCCGCGTGGGATGCTTGGCGATCAGGTCTGCGAACCGGGTCTGCTTGAAGCCGCCCGGGTAGCCGGAGTGCCGGTAGTAGATCTTGTCGCGCTCCTTGTTCCCGGTCACCTTCACCTTCGCCGCGTTGATGACGATGACGAAGTCACCGGTATCCATGTGCGTGGCGAAGGTCGGCTTGTGCTTGCCGCGGAGGATCGTCGCCACCTGGGAAGCGAGCCGCCCCAGCGTCTTGCCCTCCGCATCGACGATGTACCATTGGCGCTCGATCTCGGAGGCCTTTGGCGTATACGTCTTCATCACCCTCTACTCCCGTGTTGCCTGCGGCGTCATCCGATTACTCGGCGCCATCCGGGTCGTCGTCGTAGGCGACCCGCCAGAGAACGAGACCCTGCGCCGGGGCCGGCGCCTCGCCGCGACGGCGGTCCCGGCCGGCTAGCAACTCTTCTGTCCACCCAATTGGCCGGTCTCCCCGGCCGACCGCCACCAGGCTTCCGACAATGTTCCGCACCATGTGCGGCAGAAAGCCGTCAGCCCGGATGCGAAATTCCAGCAGTCGCCCGCTGCGGTCGTGCCGCTCGAACGGCTGGTCGACGATCCGCCAGCGAGCTAAGGATACCGTACGGGTCGTGTCGATGCCCGACCACGGCACTCCCACCCCGGCGCCCGCGACCGCTGCGAAATCTCGCCTCCCAATGAAGGCATCCGCCGCGGCGTTCATCGCGGCGAGGTTCAGCGGCGTCCGGACGACCCACACCCGTCCCCGCATCAACGTGGGTACCGGCCCCTCCCAGACGAAGTACCGGTACTCCCGCCAGCGGGCGGAGAAGCGGGCGTGAAAGCGCTCGTCGACTTCCCTGGCCCCGTAAACCACCAGATCGTCCGGTGTCAGGGCCATCAACGCCCGCGCCAGTTCATCGGCCGAGCGCGCCCACCGGATGCGAAGGCTGGCGACCTGCCCGACCGCGTGTACGCCGCGATCTGTGCGCCCCGCCAGCGCGACCCGCGTTGGCTCCCCGGCCAGGCGCTCGGCAGCCGATTCGAGAGCCCCCTGCACCGTCCGGACGCCCGGCTGGCGCTGTGAACCGAAAAACGCGCTGCCATCGTAGCCGAGGTCCACTCGGAAGGTGCGAACGGCGATCGGCTGCCCCATCGCCGACCCGCGCCCGGGCCTTAGGCGACGAACTCGATCACCGCCATCGGCGCGCCATCGCCGCGCCGCGGCCCGAGCTTGTAGATGCGCGTGTAACCGCCCGCCTGCCCTTCGAATCGCGGCCCGAGCACCTCAAACAGCTTGGCCACGGCACGCTCATCACCCAGCCGGGCCATCAGCAGCCGGCGCCGGTGCTCGGTGTCCTCGCGCGCCATAGTGACGTACTTCTCGACGATCGGGCGAACCGTCTTGGCCTTCGCCTCGGTCGTCGTCATGCGCTCATGCAGGATCAGTGAAATTGCCAGGTTGCGGAAGAGCGCCTTCCGCTCCTTGGTCGAACGGCCGAACTTACGTCCGGCGACCCGATGCCTCATTCGTTGGTCTCCTCCACCTGACTGGAGAGCGCCGCCTCGGCGTCCTCGGCAGCCTCCCCCTCGGACGCGGCTTCGCTGTCCTTCTTCTCCGCGTCCATCGCCAGCGTGTAGCCGTGCTCGGCCAGCCGCTCCCGGAGTTCCTGCAGCGAGCGCGGACCGAAGTTCCGGATCGACAGCAACTGCTCCTGCGGAAGCGAGAGCACCTGCCCGACGCGCTCGATCTGCCGGCTGCGCAGCGCGTTCAGCACCCGCGGCGACAGCCCCAGCTCCGCCAGCGGCCGGTTGTCGACGATGCTCGGAGTCTTGTCCTCTTCCTCTTCCGGCTCGCTCGGCTCCCGGTTGAAGTCCGCAATCAGGCGGGCGTGGTCGACCAGGATCTGGGCCGCCTCGCTTAGCGCATCAGCCGGCTCGATCGTCCCATCGGTGATGATCTCGATGATGAGCCGGTCGTAGTCGGTCATCTGGCCGACGCGGGTGTGCTCGACCACGTAGTTGACCTTCTCGATCGGCGTGAAGATCGCATCGACCGGGATCTCACCGATCGTGTAGATCTCCTGCGTCTCGGCCGGCTGGTAACCGCGGCCACGGGCAATGACCAGGTCCATCTCCAGCCGCGCGTCGTCGTTGTCCAACGTCGCGATGACGTGCTCGGGGTTGACCACCTCGACGTCGCCCGGCCAGTCGATGTCCCCTGCGCGTACGACTCCCTCACCCTGTGCGTACAGGCTGGCGCGCCCCTCGCGGAACGACTCGGTCAACGCCTTCAGCCGCACCCGCTTGAGGTTGAGCACGATCTCGGTCACATCCTCGCGCACGCCTTCGATCGTCGAGAACTCGTGCCAGACATCGGCGATGCGCACCCGCACGATGGCCGTGCCCGGGAGTGACCGGAGCAGGATGCGCCGGAGGGCGTTCCCGATGGTGATGCCATAGCCGGGCTCCAACGGCTCGATCTCGAAGCGGCCGTAGTTGACACCGGCGTGGGTCTGTTGAACTCTCGGTCGGGCTATCTCCAACAAGCGAATCAGCCTCCTCTGGGCATCCCCAGTGCGGGCGGGGCCGTCGCGCCAGGCAGCGGCCCCGCTGCGCCAGGATCATATGGTTATCGGCTGTAGAACTCGACGACCAGCTGCTCGTTGAACGGTGGTCGTTCGATCTGGTCCGGCGTCGGTGCGTTGATGATGCGGCCGCTCAACGACTCCATGTCGCGCGAGATCCACTCGGGAACCTGCTTCGAGCCCGCCGTCTCGGCGACGATCTTGAAGTACTCGCGCTCCCGGCTCTGCGGACGCACTGCGACCACATCGCCCGGCTTGACGATGAACGACGGGATGTTGGTCTTCCGCCCGTTGACCGTAAAGTGGCCGTGGCGGACCAACTGACGCGCCTGGTTGCGCGAGTCGGCGAATCCGAGCCGGTACACGACGTTATCCAGGCGCATCTCCAGAATCTGGAGCAGGTTCTCGCCGGTGACGCCGCCGCGGCGCTCCGCTTCCTCGAAGTGGCGCCGGAACTGCCGCTCCATGATGCCGTACATGCGGCGGATCTTCTGCTTCTCGCGGAGCTGCAGACCGTACTCCGACGGGCGCCGCGTTCGCTTCTGCCCGTGCTGCCCCGGCGGGAAATTCTTGGCCGGCTGCCGCTGCACGATCGGGCACTTGGGGCCGAAGCAGCGCTCGCCCTTCAGGAAGAGCTTCATGCCCTCGCGGCGGCAGATCCGGCACACGGGACCGGTGTACCTTGCCATTCGTCCTCCTCAGCCCAGTAAGCCGTACTGGGACTCGGCCTAGACGCGCCGCCGCTTCGGCGGGCGGCAACCGTTGTGCGGAACCGGCGTGATGTCGGAGATCGACAGCACCTGCATCCCGGCGGCTTGCAGCGACCGGATGGCCATCTCCCGGCCGGCGCCAGGCCCCTTGATGAACACATCGACCTGCCGCATGCCGTGGTCCATCGCCTTCCGCGCCGCGTTCTCCGCGGCCACCTGGGCGGCGTAGGGCGTGCTCTTGCGCGAGCCCTTGAAGCCAGAGGACCCCGCGCTGGCCCATCCCACCACGTTGCCGGCCTGGTCAGTCAGGGTAACGATCGTGTTATTGAACGTGGACTGGATGTACGCCCGCCCCCGGGGGATATTCTTCCTGTCCCTCCGGCGCGGACGCGCCGACCGCCCTCGGCCCGTTCGCCGTCGATCCGCCATTGAGTTGCTGTCCTCCCTCTGCTGGTTCCCAGTTGCCTACCGGCCAACCTTGCGCAGCCTAGCGCCCGCGCTTGCGAACGCCGATGGCCCGCTTTGGACCCTTGCGGGTGCGCGCGTTGGTCCGCGTGCGCTGCCCGCGCACCGGAAGCCCGCGGCGATGCCGCAGCCCGCGGTAGCAGCCGATGTCCATCAGCCGCTTGATGTTCATGTTGATCTCGCGCCGCAGGTCCCCCTCGACCACCATCTCCTTCTCGATGATGTCGCGGAGCCGGCCGACCTCGTCATCCGTCAGATCCCGCACGCGGGTGTCCGGCGACACGCCCGTGCGCTCCAGCAGCTTCTTGCTGGTCGACAGCCCAATGCCGTAGATATAGGTCAGGGCGATCTCGACCCGCTTGTCTCGGGGGAGGTCTACACCCGCGATTCGAGCCATCAGCGTCCGTCCTCCCTACCCCTGCCGCTGCTTGTGCTTCGGGTTCGTGCAGATGACCCGCACCACCCCGCGGCGCCTGATGATCCGGCAGTTGTCACACCGGCGCTTGACCGATGCCGTCACCTTCATATCTCTCCACCCCTCACACGCTGGGCGCCACGTCGATTACGTGCGCAGTCGATACGTGATGCGGCCGCGCGCCAGATCGTACGGCGACAACTCGACGCGGACGCGGTCTCCGGGCAGAATGCGGATAAAGTTCAACCGCAGCTTGCCCGAGATGTGGGCTAATACCTCGTGCCCGCTGTCCAACTCCACGCGAAACATGGCGTTCGGCAGGGGCTCTGTGACGCGACCTTCGACCTCGATGACATCCTTCTTTGCCACCGAACCACACCTCAACCCGCGCACGCGAAAACCGGCGGACCGCGTGTGTGCGCCACAAAGCGGGATTATACCACACTTTCGGCCGGCGCGGTCAACAGCACCGGCTCATCCTCCGTGACGAGCACTGTGTGCTCGTAGTGGGCGGCAAGCGAGCCGTCCGCCGTCACCACCGTCCAGCCGTCCGGCAGCACTCGCGTCCGAGCCGACCCCGCGGTGAGCATCGGCTCGATCGCGAGCGTCATCCCCGGCCGGAGCCGCATCCCAGTTCCCGGCCGCCCGTAGTTGAACACGGTCGGTTCCTCGTGCATCGCACGCCCGACCCCGTGCCCGGTGTACTCGCGGACGACCTCGAACCCGTGCTCCGCGGCGTAGGACTCGATCGCCGCGCCGATGTCACCTAGCCGCTTCCCGGCGACCGCGGCGGCGGCGCCGGCGTGGAAGGCACCCTCGGTGGCAGCGATCAGTCGCAGGGCCTCGTCACTGACCTGCCCGACCGGCAGCGTGATCGCTGCGTCGCCGTGGTAGCCCTCCATGATCACCCCGACGTCGATCGAGATGATGTCTCCCTCGACCAGTACCCGGTCACTCGGGATGCCGTGGACGATCTCCTCGTTGACCGAGGCGCAGATGCTGGCCGGGTAGCCCTGGTACCCGAGGAAGGACGGTTTCCCACCTCGCGCCGTGATCAGTTCGTAGGCCAACCGGTCCAGCTCCCGCGTGGTGATCCCGGGCGCCACCCGCTCGCGCATCAGGTCGAGCACTTCGGCCACAACCAGTCCCGCTGCGCGCATCAACTTGATCTCGCGGGCCGACTTCAGCGCGATCGCCATTAGCTCGCCTCGACCCGCGGCCGGAGCGCGGTCAGAATCGCCTCGGTGACCGCCTCGATCGGCTGGTTACCGTCGACATCCACCAGCAACCCGGCCTGCGCGTAGTGCTGCAGGACCGGCTCAGTCTGCTCGTAGTAGATCGACAGGCGTCGCTCGACAGCCTCCGGAGTGTCGTCGCTCCGCTGGTACAGCTCCCCGCCGCAGGCATCGCAGACACCCGGCTGCTTCGGCGGGTTGAACACCTTGTGGTACGTCGCCCCGCAGTTTCGGCAGACCAGGCGCCCGCTCAGCCGCTCGATGAGCACCTCCCGCGGCACCGCGATGTGGATCACCGCCGCGATTGAGTCGCCCCGGGCTGCCAGCGCTGCATCCAGCGCCTCAGCCTGGGCCTGGTTGCGCGGGAAGCCGTCGATCAGCGCACCCCGCGCGTCGGGCTGCTCGGTTGCCAGCTCGTCGAGCCGCTCGGTGAGCATTCGCAGGGTGAGCTCGTCAGGGACGAGCGCGCCGCGGTCGTAGTAGCTGCGAATCTCCCGCGCCAGCTCCGTATCGCTGGCCATCACCTGCCGGAACAGGTCCCCGGTGGCAACGTGTACCAGCCCGAGCCGAGGCGCGATGATCGCCGCCTGCGTCCCCTTGCCCGCACCCTGCGGGCCCATGATGACGACGTGTCGTGCGCCGTCCACACCCATGACGCGCCCTCTCCTCAGCGGAGGAAGCCCTCGTAGTTCCGCATCATCAACTGCGCCTCAAGCTGGCGCATGGTGTCGATGGCGACACCCACGACGATCAGCAGCGACGTCGCGCCCAGGAACAGCGTCGTGACCCCGGTGATCTGGGCCGCAATGTACGGGAGCACCGCCACCACACCGAGCGAGAGCGCGCCCACGAGGGTGATCCGCATCAGCACCCGCGTGAGGTAGGCCTCCGTGTTCCTCCCCGGCCGAACGCCAGGGATGAAGGCACCCTGCTTCTGGAGGTTCTCCGCGATGTTCTGCTGCTGGAACAGCACCATCGTATAGAAGTAGGTGAACGCCACCACCATCACAAAGTAGATGACCTGGTAGAGCAACCCGTTCGGGTTGAAGGCGGTGGCCACCGAGCCCGCCAGGTTGCGAACCCAATCCCGGTCGGACGTCTGCAGGAAGTTGGCGATCATCCCCGGGAAGACCATGATGCTAATGGCGAAAATCAGCGGGATCATCCCGGCGGAGTTGACCTTCAGCGGGATGTAGGTGCTGCCGCCACCGTACACCCGCCCGCGGCGGATGCGCTTGGCATGCTGCACCGGGATCCGGCGCACCCCCTCGTTCAGCAGCACGATGCCGACGATGGTGATCAGTCCGATCAGGATGAAGCCGACGGTGCCCAGGACGTTCTGCGTCGCCGTCCCACCACCGATGAGATTCGCCACCGACTGCGGGAGGCTGGCCACGATACCGCCGAAGATGATGATCGAGACGCCGTTCCCGATCCCGTTCTCGGTGATCAACTCACCAAGCCAGACCAGGAAGACGGTACCGGCCGTCATGACGAGCAGGATCGAGATGCTGCGGAGCGCGGTATCGGCGTTGAACAGCCCGAAGTCGCTCAGCACCCCGGCGTTCGCCATCAACACCGCCTGACCGTAGCCCTGCAGCAGCGCCAGCGGCACGGTCAGCCAGTGCGTGTAATGGTTGATCCGGTTCCGCCCCTGCTGTCCCTCCCGCGACAGTTCCTCCAGGCGCGGGATGATCGGCGTCAGGAGCTGCATGATGATCGACGCCGTGATGTATGGGTAGACGCCCATCGCCAGGATCGAGAAGTTCGCCAGCGTGCTACCGGAGAACAGGTTCAGCATGCCCAGGAGCTGGTTCTGCTCCAAGAGCTGCTGCAATACCTCGCGGTCCACGCCGGGGACAGGGATGGTCGCGATGAAGCGGAACAGGACCAGGATCCCGACGGTGAAGAGGATCTTGCGCCGCAGCTCCGGGATCCTGAAGGCGTTGATGGCTGCTTCGAGCATTAGCTGATGGCCTCCACGGTGCCGCCGGCGGCCTCGATCTTCTCACGGGCGCTCTTGGAGAACTTGTGCGCCCGCACGGTCAGCGGTCGGGTCACCTCACCGTCGCCCAGGATCTTCACCGGGTACTCCAGGCCGCGGGTCACACCGCGCTCGTAGAGCACCTCAGGGGTGATCGGGCCGTCGATGTCCAACTCGTTGAGCCGGCCGACGTTCACCACCTCATAGACCTTCTTGAAGATGTTGACGAAGCCGCGGCGGTAGCTCAGGCGCTTGTAGATCGGGTTCTGGCCACCCTCGAAACCGCGGCGCACGGTGCCGCGCGCC
The DNA here is from genome assembly GCF_000024985.1 of Sphaerobacter thermophilus DSM 20745. NCBI lineage: Bacteria > Pseudomonadati > Thermomicrobiota > Thermomicrobia > Sphaerobacterales > Sphaerobacteraceae > Sphaerobacter > Sphaerobacter thermophilus. The sequence continues at coordinate 1,159,383 of NC_013523.1, read as the reverse complement.
TTCTGGCCCTTGGTACCGCGCCCGGCGGTCTTCCCCTTGCCGGACCCGTCACCACGGCCGACGCGGGTCCGCTCTTTCCGCGATCCCGGCGCGGGCTTCAGATCGTGCAACTGCATCGGGTTTCACTCCTCTACCTGTACGCCCTCGCGAGTTGGGCGCACATGTTAGGACTCGTCTTCGCCCTCGATCCGCACCAGGTGGCGCACCTTATAGATCATGCCGCGCACGGACGGGTTGTCCGGCTTCTCCAGCGTCTGGTTGAGCCGCCGGAACCCGAGCGCCCGGATCGTGTCCTTCTGATCCTGGCTGTACCCGATTGCGCTGCGATAGTAGGTCACCCGGATCGTCTTCTGGCTCATGCCTGCACCGCCCGCTCTCGGCGCCGCAACCGCTCCGGCGGAATACCACGCCGCTCCGCCACCTGCTCGACCGACTCCAGGCTCTTCAGGGCGAGGAGAGCCGCCTGGGTGACGTTGATCGGGTTGTCGCTTCCCAGCGACTTCGCCAGGATGTCCTGGATGCCGGCAGCCTCGACGACCGCACGCACACCCGCCCCGGCGATCACGCCGGTACCCGGCGCAGCCGGCTTGAGCAGCACGCGCGCCGCTCCGAACTTAACCTCAACCTCATGTGGAATGGTCCGCCCCGCCAGCGGCACCCGGATCATGTTCTTCCGGGCAGCATCCGCCGCCTTGCGGATCGAGTCCGGCACTTCAGCGGCCTTGCCCAGCCCGACGCCGACGCGGCCATTGCCGTCGCCGACTACGACAAGGCTGCTGAAGTTGAACCGCCGGCCACCCTTCTGCACCTTGGCGACGCGGTTGATCTGTACGACCCGCTCCTGAAACTCGGGTGCGTCGTCGCCGCGGGGTCGCCTGCCGTCACTGCGTCTGTCCATGTCTCTATGCCGCTCACTCCCCACGGGCTGCGTGCCCGCTGCTTAGAATTCTAGCCCAGCTTCGCGCGCCGCTTCGGCCAGGGCACGGACCCGCCCGTGGTACTTGTAGCCACCCCGATCGAAGACGACGCGGGTGATGCCCTTCTCGCGGGCGCGCTCACCGACCACCATGCCGACGATGCGGGCTTCCACAACCTTGGGATGCTCCTCCGGGAAGCGCTCACGCACCGCCTTCTCAAGGGTGGACGCCGCCACCAGCGTATGACCGACCGTGTCGTCGATCACCTGCGCGTAGATGTGCTCGTTGCTCCGGAACACGTTGAGCCGCGGCCGTTCCGGCGTTCCACTCACCTTCGCGCGAACACGCAGGTGGCGCCGCTTTCGCGGAGAAAGGGTCCGCTTGTACTCGTACTTTCCCATCCGCGTCGTGACTCCTTTGAAGGGGTATCAGCCCGAGATGCCCACCCGATGGCGGCCCCTGCCGGGGCAACGCCACTGATGGCTACCCGGACCCACCCGCATCGTGCTACTTGCCGACCTTGCCGGCCTTGCCGGCCTTGCGGCGCACGCGCTCGCCCAGGTAGCGCACGCCCTTGCCCTTGTAGGGCTCCGGCGGGCGGACCCGGCGAATCCGCGCAGCGATCTCGCCAACCAACTGCTTGTCGATCCCCTGGACACCGATCCGGGTCGGGGACTCGAGCACAAATGTGATCCCCTCCGGCGGGTCGATCCGCACCGGGTGGGAGAAGCCGAGCGACAGCACGAGGGTCTTGCCCTCAAGCTGCGCGCGGTACCCCACGCCGTGGATCTCCAGGTCCTTGCGGTACCCCTCGGTGACGCCGTGCACCATATTTGCCACCAGCGTCCGCGTCAGCCCGTGCAGCGCGCGGAACTGGCGCTCGTCGGACGGCCGGCGCACCAGCAACGTCCCGCTTTCGCGCTCGAAGCGCATGGCGGGGTGAACCCGCTGTTCCAACTCCCCCTTCGGCCCCTTGACGCGCACCACCCCCGAATCGATCTGGACTTCGACGCCCGCCGGGATCGGGATGGGGAGATTGCCTATCCGTGACATCCTGCTTCCTCCGTAGCGCGACAGGCCCGCGCGTCGCTAGAAGACGGTGCAGAGCACCTCGCCGCCGATGCCGCGGCGCCGAGCCTCATGCCCGGACATCACGCCCTGCGGGGTGCTGACGATGGCAATGCCGAGGCCGTTGCGCACCCGCGGAATCTCGTCCTTCCCGGCATAGACGCGCAGCCCGGGCTTGGAGATCCGACGCAGTTCCCGAATCGCGTGCCGGCGATCCCGCGTGTACTTGAGCTTGATCGTCAGCACCGGGTACGGCCGGCGCTCCTCCACCCGGAAGTCCTCGATGTAGCCCTCTTCCTTCAAGATCCGGGCGATCGCCACTAGGATCTTGCTGGACGGCATGGAGGTCTCCGGCTTGCGCGCCATGCCCGCGTTGCGAATTCGCGTGAGCATGTCTGCAATGGAATCGTTGATCGTCATCGTCCGTCGCTACTCCGCTCGCCGTCCATTACCAGCTCGACTTGGTCACGCCGGGCAGCTTGCCGCTCGCCGCCAGCTCCCGGAAGCAGATCCGGCAGACGCCGAACTTCCGCATGTAGGCGCGGGAGCGCCCGCACAGCTTGCACCGGTTGACATGCCGCACCGGGTACTTGGGCGGCTTCATCGCCTTGACGATGAGTGCCTTTCTCGCCATTTCTCCTCCGACTCTCCCTACGACTCGCGGAACGGCATGCCCAGCAGCGCGAGGAGTCGGCGGCCCTCCTCGTCGGTCTTCGCCGTGGTCACGATCGTCACTTCCAGACCACGTACCTTGTCGATCTTATCGTAGTCGATCTCCGGGAAGACCAACTGCTCACGCAGCCCCAGGGTGTAGTTGCCACGGCCGTCGAAGGAGCGCGGCGAAAGCCCTCGGAAGTCCCGGATCCGCGGCAGCGCCGTCCCGATCAGCCGGTCGAGGAACTCGTAGGCCCGGTCGCCGCGCAGGGTGACCATGACTCCGATGGGCATCCCGGCGCGCAGCCGGAAACCGGCGATCGAGCGCTTGGCACGCGTCACGACCGGCCGCTGCCCGGTAATCGTGGCTAGGTCGTCGGCCGCTGCATCCAACGCTCGCCCGTTATGGATCGCCTCGCCCAGGCCGATGTTCAGAACAATCTTCTCAAGGCGGGGCACCTCATGCACATGCCGGTACCCAAACTCCGCCATCAACTTGGGTACGATCTCGTTGCGATAGAGTTCCCGAAGGCGTGCTGCCATCTCGAATCCTCACCTCATCCGGCGACCGGGCTCCCGGCTACCTCGGCCGCGGAATCACCGCGTCGCACTTCTTGCAGTACCGGACCTTCTCGCCCGACTCGGTGAACCGGAACCCCACCCGAGTCGCCTTATCGCAGGACGGGCAAATGAGCATCACCTTCGAGACATGCAACGGGGCCTCGACCTCGATGATGCCCCCAGGCCGGCCCCCGGGGAGGGCACGCTGGTGCTTCTTGACCCGATTCACACCCTCGACGATCACCCGATCGACCCGCGGCATGTTCTGCCGCACACGGCCCCGGGCGCCCTTGTCTCGTCCGCGGATGACCAGCACCTCGTCGCCGGTCACAATCTTCTCGGCCATGACTCCTCCCTCGCTCTCCTGCTCGCCCTAGAGCACTTCCGGCGCAAGGGAGACGATCCGCATGAACTGCCGATCCCGCAGCTCGCGCGCAACCGGGCCGAAGATGCGGGTCCCGCGCGGGTTGCCCTGCTGGTTGATCAGGACCGCTGCGTTGTCGTCGAACTTGATGTGCGTGCCGTCCGGCCGACCATACTCCTGCGCCGTCCGGACCACGACCGCCCGCACGATGTCACCCTTCTTGACGGCCGAGTTTGGCTGCGCCGACTTGACCGTCGCCACGATGACGTCGCCGACCGATGCATACTTCCGACCCGAGCCCCCCAGCACACGGATGCAGAGGATCTCTCGCGCGCCGGAGTTGTCGGCGACCTTGAGCCTGCTCTCCTGTTGGATCATCGCGCCTTTCCTCCTCCTCGCCGCCGAGCCGCGTGCTAGATCTCCTGGGCCCGTTCGAGGATCTCGCGGACGATCCAGCGCTTGGTCTTGCTCAGGGGGCGCGTCTCCTCGATCAGCACCAGATCGCCGACCTTGCAGCGGTTGTGCTCATCGTGCGCCTTGAACTTGCTGGTCCGCCGGATCGTCTTTCGGTACAGCGGGTGGCGGCGAAGGTAGTCCACCGACACCACGACCGTCTTGTCCATCTTGTCCGAGACGACCCGGCCCACCTTCGTCAAGCGGCGCCGTGGCCTCGTCTCGCTCGCTGTCTCACTTGCTTGCATGGTCCGGTCTGCCCGTCCTTCCCCGCCGAACACGGCGCGGCGCTACGACTGCGCCCGCGCTTTCTCCATCTCGGCGGCAATGCGTCGCTCAGTCTGAATGGTCTTGATCCGCGCGATATCCCGCTTGATCTGCCGGATACGCGCAGTGTTCGTCAGCTTGCCGATTGCCTCATCAAAGCGCAGATCGCGCCACTCGGAGCGCAGCTCATCGAGTTTCTGCATCAGCTCCGCGTCGCTCATCGCACGGATTTCGTCCGGCTTCATGCCTGGCCACCTCCGGTTCCGCTCTCAGACCCGGCGGCGACAACCTCTCGGCGCACGACGCGGCACTTCATCGGCATCTTGTGGATGGCGCGGCGCAGCGCCTCGAGCGCGAGCTCCTCGCGCACGCCGCCGAGCTCGAACATGACCCGGCCCGGCTTCACCACGGCCACCCAGTACTCCGGGTTGCCCTTGCCGCTACCCATGCGCGTTTCGGCCGGCTTCTGCGTGACCGGCTTGTCCGGGAAGATCCGAATCCAGACCTTCCCACCGCGGCGCACGTAGTTGGTGATGGCACGCCGGGCCGCCTCGATCTGCCGGCTGGTCACCCAGGCCGGCTCGAGCGCCTGGATCCCGTACTCACCGAACACAACGGTGTTGCCACGCGAGGCCTGGCCGGTCATCCGGCCGCGCTGGACCTTTCGGTGCTTCACCCGCTTCGGCATCAACATGGCTGTGCTTCCTATCTCCGCCGCCGTCCGTCAGCGCGGCCGCTACTCCGCCGTGGCCGCCAGTTCGGGCAGCTCAGCCCCACTGCGCGCCTCCGGCATCACGTCACCCCGATAAACCCACACCTTGACTCCGATGCGCCCATACGTCGTGTGGGCGTGGACGACCGCGAAGTCGATGTCAGCCCGGATGGTGTGCAGCGGCACCCGACCCATCATCTCGGTCACGGTGCGGGCCATTTCGGCACCGCCTAGGCGGCCGCTCAGGCGGATCTTCACGCCCTTGGCGCCCTTGCGCATCGCCTGGGTCGCCGCGTGCTTCATCGCCCGCCGGAACGACACCCGCCGGGAGATCTGCTCCGCAATGCTCTCGGCGATCAGGCGCGCGTCCAGCTCCGGATCCTTGATCTCCTCGATCTTCAGGTGGACCTTCTTACCCACCTGCTGCTCAATGAGCTGGCGGATCCGCTCGACATTCGCGCCCTGCTTGCCGATGACGATACCGGGCTTCGACGTGTGGATCGTCACCTCGATCCGGTTGGCCGCGCGCTCGATCTCGATGCGCGAGATCCCGGCGCGGGTCAGCTCAGCGTTAATGAGCCGCCGGATCGTCAGATCCTCATGCAACTGCTCGGTGTAGTTCCGCTCGGCGTACCACTTCGACTCCCAGTCGTGCACGATGCCGAGGCGGAAGCCGATGGGATGTACCTTCCGTCCCAAGCTAGGCCCCCTTCTCCATCTCGTCGACGATAACCGTAATGTGCGCCGTGCGCTTGAGACGACGGTTCACCCGACCTCGGGCCCGGGCTCGCCACCGGCGATACGTCGGCCCCTCGTCGGCGTAAATCTGCTTGATATAGAGCCGATCGGGGTCCAGATCGTGGTTGTGCTCGGCGTTCGCTGCGGCCGACTTCACCACCTTCGCCACGTATTCGGCGGACTTGTTCGGCACGAACCGCAGGATCGCCAGCGCCTCCGGCACTGACTTGCCGCGGACCATGTCGACCACCAGTCGCGCCTTTCGCGGCGACACCCGGAGCCCCCGTGCTTTGGCCATGACCTCCATGTGCCGTCTCCCCTTTGCCGCCCTCGACGCCTAGCGCCGGCGGGACGAGCGCTCGGCGTCCTTGCCGTGGCCGCGGTAGGTGCGGGTCGGCGCGAACTCCCCGAGCTTGTGGCCCACCATCTGCTCCGTCACGAAGACCGGCACAAAGCGGCGCCCATCGTGGACCGCCACGGTGTGCCCGATCATCTCCGGGAAGATGGTCGAATCCCGCGCCCACGTCCGGATCACCCGGCGGTCGCCACTCGCGTTGGCCTGCTGGATCTTCTCCCGCAGCTTTGGATCGATGTACGGGCCCTTTTTCGACGACCTACCCAATGTGCTCCTCCGTTCCGCCGCGCACGTGGGCTACCGCCCCTTGCCCCGGCGGCGCACAATGAACTTGTCCGTCTTCTTGTTGCGCCGGGTCCGGTACCCGAGCGTCGGCTTACCCCACGGCGTTCGCGGCTGGCCGCCGATCGGCGCCTTGCCCTCACCACCGCCGTGCGGGTGGTCGGCCGCGTTCATGGCCGAACCCCGCGTGATCGGCCGCCGGCCAAGATGCCGCGAGCGACCGGCCTTACCGATCCGCACGTTCTCGTGGTCCACATTGCCGACCTGGCCCAGCGTCGCCATGCAGTTCAGCCGGATCATGCGCACCTCGCCCGAGGGCATTCGCACCTGGGCGTAGCCGTCCTGCTTGGCCATGATCTGCGCCGCCACCCCGGCGGACCGCACCAACTGTCCGCCGCGGCCCGGGTACAGCTCGATATTATGGATCGGCGTGCCGGTCGGGATGTCAGACAGCGGCAGCGCGTTACCCACCCGAATCGGCGAGCCGGACCCCGACTGCACAATGTCGCCGACCTTCAGGCCGAGCGGCGCCAGGATGTACCGCTTCTCCCCGTCAACGTAGTGGAGGAGCGCGATGCGCGCCGACCGGTTCGGGTCGTACTCGATCGCGGCCACCTTGGCCGGGATGCCGAACTTGTTCCGCTTGAAGTCGATGCGCCGGTAGAAGCGCTTGTTGCCGCCGCCACGCCCACGGGCGGTCACCCGCCCCTGGTTGTTACGCCCGGCATGCTTCTTCAGCGGCTCGAGCAGACTCTTCTCGGGCTCCCGCTTGGTGATCTCCTCGAAGGTCGAGACCGTCATATTCCGGCGCCCGGGCGATGTCGGCTTGTATCTGCGTATTCCCATGGCTGTTCTCCTCGCTAGCCTGCCCGCCGCCGTTACAGCTGACCGAACAGGTCGATCGTCTGACCCTCCTTAAGGGTCACGATCGCCTTCTTCCAATTCGGGGTGCGGCCCACGCTAGCCGGCCGGCCGCGCCGGGCGCGCCGCCGCTCCTTACCGCGGACATTGATCACGTTCACGGCGACGACCTCGACGTTGAAGGTCCGCTCGACCGCGTCCTTAATCTGGATCTTGTTCGCGTCGCGCGCCACCTCGAACGTGTACTGCCCCAACTCCATCAGCCGGGTGTTCTTCTCGGTGATCAGCGGGCGACGCAAGACGTCCTGATAATCCATCCCTGCACCCCCTACTGCGCCCAGAGCCGGTGGATGACGTCCACCGCCTCTCGGGTCAGCAGCAGCCGCTCGTACTTCAAGACGTCGCGCATATTGACGTACTGGGCCGGCAACACCCGCACGTGCTCCAGGTTGTTCGCGCCGCGGCGCAGGTTCTCGCGCGGCTCATCAACCAGGATCAACGTCGAGCGAGCGTCGCCCTTGGGCAGGCGCGCCAGCGTCTGGATCATCGCCTTGGTGCGCGGCTCGAGCTCGGTGAGCCCCTCGACCACCACGACCTGATCCGCCTTCATCTTGGCCGACAACACCGACCGGATCGCCAGACGGCGCATCTTGCGGGGCATCCGCTGCGTGTACTTGCGCGGGTGCGGCCCGAAGACGACACCACCACCGCGCCACAACGGCGACCGGATGCTCCCGTGCCGCGCGCGTCCGGTGCCCTTCTGGCGCCACGGCTTGCGGCCGCCGCCACGCACCTCACCCCGCGTCTTGGTATCGTGGGTTCCCAGCCGGGCATTGGCCATCTGGCGCACATACGCCTGGTGCATCACGGGCACGTTCGGCTCGATACCGAACACCGAGTCGGCCAGCTCGATCTGCCCTGTCTCCTGCCCGGTGACATCGTAGACCGGAACTTGCACGGCTTGTCGCTCCTCTTCCTCTACGACGCCGCCGCGGCAGCGCGCTCACGATACTTGACCGCCCGCCGCACGAGCACCAACTGGCCATTCGCACCCGGAACCGAGCCGCGCACGAGCACGACGTTGCGCTCCGGATCAACGCGGACCACCTCGAGATTCTGAACGGTCACCCGCTGATTCCCCATGTGGCCCGCCATGCGCAGCCCCTTGAAGACACGCCCCGGGGTCGCGCTCGCACCGATCGAACCCGGTGCGCGCTTCCGGTCGGACTGGCCGTGCGTGGCCGGCCCACCGCCGAAGCCGTGGCGCTTCATCACGCCGGCGAAGCCGCGGCCCTTGCTCGTCCCCGTGACGTCGACCCGCTCGCCCTCCTTGAAGACGGAGCAGTCGATCACCTGTCCCACGGAGTACTCTTCAATGTTGTCCGCCTTCACTTCCCGGAGATACCGGGGCTGTGCGCCGGACGCTCGCAGGTGGCCACGCTCGGGCTGGTTTAGCCGCTTCTTGTGGCCGAAGCCGAGCTGCACGGCTTCGTAGCCGTCACGCTCGCGCGTCTTGACCTGCGTCACCACGCATGGCCCGACCTCAAGGACGGTGACAGGGATTGCCTGCCCCGCCTCGTTGAAGATCTGGGTCATGCCGAGTTTCTTACCCAAGAGGCCATGGATCATTGGCTCTCTCCCGATCAGGACGCGGCAGAAGACGGTTAACCGCCCGCTGCCGCATACAGAGCATGATTACCCATGCTTACAACTTGATCTCGATATCCACACCCGCCGGCAGATTCAGGCGCATCAGCGCCCGGATCGTCGCGTGGCTCGGCTCGAGCACGTCGATCAGCCGCTTGTGCGTCCGAATCTCGAACTGCTCCTGCGAGTCCTTGTCGATAAACGGCGACCGGATCACGCTGAAGCGCTCGATGCGCGTCGGGAGCGGCACCGGGCCAGAGACCTTGGCGCCGGTCGACTCGGCCGTATCGACGATCTTCGCCGCCGACTGGTCGAGGATCTTATGATCGTACGCCTTGAGGCGTATCCGGATCTTCTGCGTCGGGCGTCGCGTCGCCATCGTCCGTTCCCCCAGATCCCTACTCGATGATCTCGGTGACGACGCCGGCACCCACCGTGCGGCCACCCTCGCGAATGGCAAAGCGCAGCCCCGCCTCGATCGCCACCGGCTGGATCAGCTCCACCCGCATCTGCACGTTGTCCCCCGGCATCACCATCTCTACCCCCTCGGGCAGCTGGATCTCGCCGGTCACATCCGTCGTCCGAATGTAGAACTGCGGCCGATACCCCGGGAAGAACGGCGTGTGCCGCCCCCCCTCCTCCTTGCTCAACACATACACCTCGGCCATAAACTTCGTGTGCGGCGTGATCGACTTCGGCGCCGCCAGCACCTGCCCCCGCTCGACCTCATCCCGGTCGACACCCCGCAGCAGGCAGCCCACATTGTCCCCAGCGACACCCTCATCCAGCGTCTTCTGGAACATCTCCACACCGGTAACCACCACCTGGCGCGTCTCGCGCAGCCCCACGATCTCCACCGTGTCCCCCGGCTTGATCCGCCCACGCTCAATGCGCCCGGTCACCACCGTGCCCCGCCCCTTGATGCCAAACACATCCTCAATCGGCATCAGGAACGGCTGGTCCACCGCCCGCTGCGGCGTCGGAATGTACTCATCCACCGCCTGCATCAGCTCCCAGATCGGCGCATACTCCGGCGCATTCGGATCCTGCGAGCTCGACTCCAACGCCGCCAGCGCCGACCCGCGCACGATCGGCACCTCATCCCCCGGAAAGCCATACTGGCTCAACAGCTCCCGAACCTCGAGCTCCACCAGCTCCAACAGCTCCGGGTCGTCCATCATGTCGACCTTGTTCAGAAACACCACCATCGCCGGCACTTCCACCTGCCGCGCCAGCAAGATGTGCTCCCGCGTCTGGGGCATCGGCCCGTCCGGCGCACTCACCACCAGGATCGCCCCGTCCATCTGCGCCGCCCCGGTGATCATGTTCTTGATGTAGTCGGCATGCCCCGGACAGTCCACGTGCGCGTAGTGCCGCTTCTCGGTCTCATACTCCACGTGCGAAATCGCGATGGTGATCCCCCGCTGCCGCTCCTCCGGCGCGTTGTCGATCTGTTCAAACGGGCGGAAGTTCGCCTTCCCTACCAGCGACAACACCTTCGTGATCGCCGCCGTCGTCGTCGTCTTCCCGTGGTCGACGTGCCCAATCGTCCCAATGTTCACATGCGGCTTCGTCCGCTCAAACTTCTGCTTCGCCACGGCTGCTCTCCTCCAGTCCCTGCGGGCAACCGCCTCCCGGCCGCCCCTTTCGTGCTAGTCGCGCTGGGCCTTCGCCTTCATCTCCGCTGCCAGGCTCTCCGGCACTGGCTCATAGTGATCGAACTCCATGCTGTAGGTCGCCCGACCCTGGGTCATCGACCGAAGGTCCGTGGCGTAGCCGAACATGGACGCAAGGGGAACGTAGGCGCGAATCACCTGAGCGCCGGCTCGCATCTCCATGCCCTCGATCCGACCGCGACGGGCATTCAGGTCGCCCATCACGTCGCCCATGAACTCCTCGGGGGTCGTGACCTCGACCTTCATGTACGGCTCGAGGACGACCGAACCCGCACGCCGCACGCCCTCCTTGAGCGCCATCGAGGCGGCAATCTTGAACGCCATCTCCGACGAGTCGACCTCGTGGTACGACCCGTCGACCAGCACCGCCTTGATGTCGACGATCGGGTGTCCGGCCTCGCCGCCCGACTCCATCGCCTCCCGGATACCAGCCTCGACCGCCGGGATGTACTCCTTCGGGACCACGCCGCCGACGATGCGGTCCTCAAAGACGAAGCCCTCACCACGCGGGAGCGGCTCGAGCTCCAGCCAGACGTGCCCATACTGACCGCGACCGCCCGTCTGCCGCACGAAGCGACCCTCGACCCGCACCGGCTTGGCGATGGTCTCCTTGTAGGCCACCTGCGGCTTCCCGATGTTCGCGCTGACACGGAACTCACGCAGCATCCGGTCGATGATCACCTCGAGGTGCAGCTCGCCCATACCCCGGATGATCGTCTGCCCGCTGTCAGGGTCGGTGTAGACCTGGAAGGTCGGATCCTCTTCGGCAAGGCGCGCCAGCGCGATCCCCATCTTGTCCTGGTCGGCGCGCGTCTTCGGCTCGACCGCCACGGCGATCACCGGCTCTGGGAACTGGATCGCCTCCAGCAGGATGGGGTGTGCCGGATCGCACAGCGTATCGCCAGTGAAGGTCTCCTTCAGGCCGATGACGGCGCAGATATCGCCAGCCGAGATCTCCGGCACTTCCTCTCGGTGGTTGGCGTGCATCCGGAGGAGACGCCCGACGCGCTCGCGGGTCCCCTTGGTGGAGTTGTAGACGTAGGTGCCCGCCTGAAGCTGACCGGAATAGACACGGACATAGGCCAGACGGCCGACGTGCGGGTCCGCCACGATCTTGAACGCGAGCGCCGCCAGCGGCTGATCCTCGCCCACCGTGCGCTCTTCCTCCTCGCCCGTCTTCGGGTTGGTGCCCCGCACCGGCGGGATGTCCGCCGGGGACGGGAGGTAGTCGACGATAGCGTCCAGCATGCGCTGCACGCCCTTGTTCTTGAGCGCGGAGCCACACAGCACCGGGACCAGTTCGCCGGAAATAGTGGCCGCGCGCAGCGCAGCGCGCAGCTCCTCGACGCTGAGCTCCTCACCCTCGAGGTAGCGCAGCGTGAGTTCCTCGTTGGTCTCGGCGATCTGCTCGATAAGCTCCTGCCGGGCCCGCTCGACTTCCTCCTGCATATCAGCCGGGACATCCACCACGTCGATCTGCTGGCCCAGGTCATCCCGGTAGATGTACGCCTGGAGGGTGAGCAGGTCGATGAGGCCGACAAAGTCCGCCTCACTGCCGATCGGCAACTGGACCACCGCCGGCTTCGCCTTGAGGCGGTCCTTGATCATCTCGACCGTCCGGGGGAAGTTCGCGCCCGTTCGGTCCATCTTGTTGACGAAGCAGATGCGCGGGACGTGGTACTTATCGGCCTGCCGCCACACCGTCTCCGACTGCGGCTCGACGCCCGCGACTGCGTCGAACACGACAACGCCGCCGTCGAGCACGCGCAGCGAGCGCTCCACCTCGACGGTGAAGTCCACGTGGCCGGGTGTGTCGATGATATTGATGCGGTGGTCCCGCCAGAAGCAGGTGGTCGCCGCCGAGGTAATGGTGATCCCCCGCTCGCGCTCCTGCTCCATCCAGTCCATGGTGGCGGAGCCCTCATGGGTCTCACCGGGCCGGTGTACGCGCCCGGTGTAGAAGAGGATGCGCTCGGTGGTGGTCGTCTTACCCGCGTCGATGTGCGCGATGATGCCGATGTTGCGGGTCCTCGCCAGCTCCAGGCGCTGCTGCTGAGCTGTCTGCGTTACAGTGGTACTCATAATCTACAGTGTCGTCTCTCTGTCCGCCCCGGCGTCCGGCGCCGAAACGAGGCTGTTACCAACGATAGTGCGAGAACGCTCGGTTCGCCTCCGCCATGCGGTGAGTATCGTCCCTCCGCTTGATGGTGGCACCGGTGTTGTTCGCCGCGTCCATCAACTCGGCGGCCAACTTCTCGGCCATCGAGCGCCCCGTGCGAGCACGTGCCGACTGCAGCAGCCAGCGGATCGCCAGCGATAGCCGCCGGGCAGGCTCAATCTGGATCGGGACCTGGTAGGTCGCGCCACCCACGCGCCGCGGCTTGACCTCGAGCACGGGGGTCGCATTGCGGATTGCCTGCTGGAACACCTCGACGGGATCACGCCCCGTGCGCTGCTGGATGATGTCCAGCGCGTCGTAGACGATGCGCTCGGCCGTGCCCTTCTTGCCGCGCTGCATCACCTTATTGATGAAGCGCTGCACCAGCTCGCTACCGTAGCGCGGATCAGGGGGGATCTCCCGTCGAACGACCTTGGCCCGTCTCGGCATCTGTCTGTCGCCTCCCGCGTACCCGTTGTGGCGCGCGCGCCACTCATCCATCGCCCGGACTCGCCAAACGGCGGCCCGTGGAGCACTCACCACCCCGGCACCACACGTGGCGCCAGAGGCTTTTCGGCTGCTGATCACACGAAAAAGCGGTCAGCACGCGTTACACGTCGTGAGGCCGCTTTCGTACCGAACGATCTAACCGAAGACCTCGGCAGCGTCGGATTCACCGCGCCGGAGCGCAGCTCCGCCGCTGCCTAGGACTTCTGCCTTTTGGCTCCGTACTTCGACCGCCCCTGCTTGCGGTTTTCGACACCGCGGGCATCCAGGGCACCGCGAATGATGTGGTACCGCACCCCGGGCAGGTCCTTCACACGACCACCCCGGATCAGCACCGTCGAGTGCTCCTGGAGGTTGTGCCCCTCGCCCGGAATGTACGCCGTCACTTCCATACCGTTGCTGAGGCGCACACGGGCGATCTTGCGGAGCGCCGAGTTGGGCTTCTTCGGAGTCATGGTGCGGACCTGGGTGCACACCCCACGCTTCTGGGGCGACCCCTTACCGCGCCGCAGACGACCGGCATACCGACCCAGCGCGTTGTTGGTGTAGCGCAGCGCCGGCGCCTTGGTCTTCTTGATGACCCGCTTCCGCCCTTTTCGGACCAACTGGTTGATCGTCGGCACGTCCGTTACCCCTTCTCAAGACAGCCGTTCTCATCGTGTCGCCGTGCTCTGAGGAGGTGGGCTCCTCAGCTGCGGCGTCGGCTGTCCTTGAGGAAGTCTCTTCCTCACTGGAGTGGCCGTCCGTGGACGGCCACAAGCACACAGTCTAGCAAGCAACCCGCGCCCTGTCAAGGAAACACGGGCGGGTTGCGCGGGTGCGGGGAGCGGGGAGGACTACTCCTCCCCGCCCTCGCCCTCAGCGGCTTCGCTCTCCGCCTCGGCCCCCGGCTCTGCGGATGCCGGGCTGGTGTCGTCGCCCGAACCGGCCGGCAACTGCGCCTCCGGCGCCTCAGCCACCGCCACGCCGGTCGATGCAGGCAGAGCCGACGCCTGGCCCTCAAGCTGCTCCTTGACCTCCTCGATCGAGGTCGGCTGGCGTAGCTGCTCCTCCTGCATCGCGGCCAGCGACGCCTCGTCGTGCGCCGTCAGACCTTCGGCCTTGCGCTTGCGCGCCCAGAACCCGGAGCCGGCCGGGATCAGCTTGCCGATGATGACGTTCTCCTTCAGGCCGCGCAGGTAGTCGACCTTGCCGTGGATCGCGGCCTCGGTCAGAACCCGCGTGGTCTCCTGGAAGGAGGCCGCCGACAGGAAGCTCTCGGTTGCCAGCGACGCCTTGGTGATGCCGAGCAGCACCTGCTGCGCCGTCGCCGGCTCGCCACCCTCGGCGATGATCTCCTCGTTGATCCGGTTGAAGGTGAACCGGTCGATCAGCTCCCCGACCAGCAGGTCGGTGTCGCCCGGATCCTCCACCGCGACCTTCCGCAGCATCTGGCGCACGATGACCTCGATGTGCTTGTCGTTGGTCACCACGCCCTGCGACTTGTAGACCTTCTGCACCTCGTCGACCAGGTAGCGCTGCACTGCGGCGCGCCCCATGGTCTGGAGGATCTGCTGCGGGTCGAGGTTCCCATCGGTCAACTGGGTGCCCGTTGTCACCGTGTCACCGTCGTTGACCCGGATATGGGCCGATGCCGGCACCTGGTACTCGGTGGTCTGCGTCTCCTCGTGCCGCAGGACGAACTCCTGCCCGTCAAGGAAGACGACACCGTCCATGCTGGCAACCACCGGGTCGCCCTCGACGCCCTCCGGCGGCGAGGCCAGCACCTGTCCGACCGCGACGGTCTCGCCGTCGGCCACCAGCACCTGGTAGCCCTCCGGCAGCGCCATCACGTCGGTCACGATCTCCTCGCGGCTGAGCAGGATGCGGCGGCCACTCTCGTCCTCGACGATGTGGACCACACCGTCGTGCTCCGCCAGGATCGCCTTCCCCTTCGGCTCGCGAGCCTCGAAGAGCTCCTCCACGCGCGGGAGACCCGTGGTGATGTCCTCACCCGCGACGCCACCGGTGTGGAAGGTCCGCATCGTCAACTGCGTACCGGGCTCACCGATGCTCTGGGCGGCGATGATGCCGACCGCCTCGCCCAGGTCGACGAGCTGGCCGCTGGCCAGGTTCCGCCCGTAACAGTAGCGGCAGACACCGTGCTCCGCCTCGCACTGCATCGGCGTGCGCACATCCACCCGCGGGACGCCGCGCGCCACCAGATCCCGTGCGATCGCCTCGGTGATTTCCCCGTTGCGCTCGACGAGGATCTCCCCGGTGTTCGGGTCGACTACCGGCTGAGCCGCCATCCGCCCGACGATCCGCCCGATGAAGGACTCGGTGTCCGGCATCGAGTCGACCTCGATGCGCATGCCCTCCTCGGTGCCGCAATCGTCCACCGTCACGATCACGTCCTGGGCGACATCGACCAGACGCCGCGTCAGGTAACCGGAGTCAGCCGTGCGCAGCGCGGTGTCGGCTAGACCCTTCCGGGCACCGTGCGTGGAGATGAAGTACTCCAGCACGCTGAGGCCCTCGCGGAAGTTCGACCGAATCGGGAGGTCGATGATCTTCCCACCCGGGTCGAGCATCAGACCGCGCATACCGGCCATCTGGCTGATCTGGTTGATGTTACCCTTCGCCCCGGAGGTACTCATCATGTACAGGGCGTTGTTGACGCCGAGCCCGGCCTCAACAGCCTTCGCCAGCTCGTCACGGGCATCGTTCCAGATGTTGACCACCTCGCGATGCCGCTCAGCGTCCGTGATCAGACCACGGCGATACTGGCGCTCGACCTCCTCGACCTTGGCGTCGGCCGCGGCAATGATGGCTTCCTTGCTCTCCGGGATGTGGACGTCCGTCAGGCCGATCGTCAGGCCACCCTTGGTCGCATAGTTGAAGCCGATCGTCTTGATGTTGTCCGCCATCTCGGCGGTGACCTCCGGCCCGAGCTCCCGGTAGCAGGCGGCGACCAGCCGGCGCAGCGCCTTCCGGTCCATCGTCTCGTTCCAGAAGCCGAGCTCGTCCGGGATAACCTCGTTCAGCAGCACCCGGCCGACCGTGGTGTCGACCAACTGCGGGCCGGAGCCGTTCAGCTCCAGGCGCACCTTGATCTGCGCCTGCAGGTCGACCACCCCGGTCCGATAGGCCAGCTCCACCTCGTGCGGCCCGGCGAAGACCTTGCCCTCGCCGCGCGCACCCGGCCGAGGCAGCGTCATGTAGTAGCAGCCCAGCACGATGTCCTGGGTCGGTGTGATCACCGGGTCGCCGTCCGACGGGTCGAGCAGGTTGCGGGTCGAGAGCATGCGCTCCCGCGCCTCCTGCTGCGCCGCCGCCGAGAGCGGCACGTGTACCGCCATCTGGTCACCGTCGAAGTCGGCGTTGAAGGCCGCGCAGACCAACGGGTGCAACTGGATGGCAGACCCCTCGATCAGCTTGACCTCGAACGCCTGGATACCGAGCCGGTGCAACGTCGGGGCCCGGTTCAGCAGGACCAGATAGTCGGCGATAACCTGCTCCAGCACGTCCCAGACGTGCGGATCGACCCGCTCGACCAGCCGCTTGGCGGCCTTGATGTTGTGAGCGTAGCCCTGGGCCACCAGCTTCTGCATCACGAACGGCTTGAACAGCTCCAGCGCCATCCGCTTGGGCAGACCGCACTGGTGCAGCTTGAGATCCGGGCCGACCACGATCACCGAGCGGCCCGAGTAGTCGACCCGCTTACCCAGCAGGTTCTGGCGGAACCGGCCCTGCTTGCCCTTGAGCATGTCGGACAGGCTCTTGAGCTTGTGCTTGCCGCTGCCCGACACCACACGGCCGCGCCGCCCGTTGTCGATCAGCGCGTCCACGGCCTCCTGGAGCATGCGCTTCTCGTTGCGCACGATGATGTCCGGCGCTCCCAGCTCCAGCAGCCGCTTCAGCCGGTTGTTCCGGTTAATGACGCGGCGGTACAGGTCGTTCAGGTCGGACGTCGCAAAGCGCCCACCGTCGAGCTGCACCATCGGGCGCAGATCCGGCGGGATCACCGGCAGGACGGTGAAGATCATCCACTCCGGCCGGTTGCCGCTCTTGCGCAGCGCCTCGACCACCCGCAGTCGCTTCGCAGCCTTCTTGCGCCGCTGGCCGCTGACCGAATGGATCTCCTGGCGCAGCTCCGCCGAGAGCTTGTCGAGGTCCATCTTGGACACGACCTCGTAGACGGCCTCGGCGCCCATCCCGGCCTTGAACACACCGGGCGCCAGCTCCATGGCCTCGCGGTACTGCGTCTCGGTCAGGACCTGCAGCGGCTTGAGGTCGCTGATCGCGCGGACCATCGCCTCGGCCTCGGCCCGCAGCGCCTGCTTCTGCTGCTCGTACTCCTGGACGATCTGGCGCGTCTTCTCGTCGGCGTCGTACCGGAGCTGGTCCTGCTCCGCCTCGGCCAGAGCCTGACCGCTAGTCACATCATGCTCGGCCTGGCGCTCCAGCTCCTCGCGCTCTTCGTTGACCGCCTCGGAGAGGGCCTGGAGCCGATCCTCGTTGACCGCCTCCCCTTCGCGCACGATGGTGCGCCCGCGGAAGACGATCTCCTCCGGCGCCGCCTCGCCGAGCAGGCTCTCCAGCCGCTCGCGAACCGCCGTCGCCTCCTGGTCCAGCTCCGCCTTCTGCTCCGCGAGGCGCTGCTCGACCGACTGGCCGAGGGACTCAGCCCCGGCCCGCAGGTGCGACAGCTCCGCCTCGATCGCCGACGTGATGTCAGCGGTCCGAGCCTCAAGCTCCCGGTCGAGCTCCGCCAGCTCGGCCTCGAGCTCCTCATAGATCTCGCGGATCAGCGCCTCGCGCTTCTCCTCGTCCACCTCGGTCACGAGGTAGGACGCGAAGTAGAGGACGCGCTCCAGGTTGCGCGGCGAAATGTCGAGGAGCAGGCCGAGACGGCTCGGCGTGCCCTTCACGTACCAGATGTGCGCGACCGGTGCGGCCAGCTCGATATGGCCCATGCGCTCGCGCCGGACCTTCGAGCGGGTCACCTCCACGCCGCACTTGTCGCAGATTGTGCCGGCGTGGCGAACCCGCTTGTACTTGCCGCAGTAGCACTCGAAGTCGCGGGTCGGTCCGAAGATCCGCTCACAGAACAGCCCGCCGTGCTCCGGCCGCAGCGTCCGGTAGTTGATCGTCTCGGGCTTGGTGACCTCGCCGTGCGACCAACTCCGGATCGCTTCCGGCGAGGCCAGGCTAATGCGAATCGCGTCGAAGTCGTTGACGTCCAGCCCCTGATGCGAGTCTCGCGACCGCCTGCCAATGCTCATCGTCTGCATGATTCGTCGCTCACCAGTCCCACTAATCCTCGGACCGCTCGAACCCGCTCAGATTGATCCGATCGAGATTCGTCAGCAAGTCGCGCGAGGTATCCTCGGCAAAGTCGATCGTCTCCTCGTCCTCGTTGATGACCTCGACCGAAAGGCCCAGGCTCCGCAGCTCCTTGACGAGGACCTTGAACGACTCGGGCACGCCGGCCTCCACGATCGGCTCGCCCTTCACGATCGCCTCGTACGTCTTGACGCGGCCCACAACGTCGTCCGACTTGACCGTGAGCATCTCCTGGAGCGTGTAGGCCGCGCCGTACGCCTCCAGCGCCCAGACCTCCATCTCGCCGAAGCGCTGCCCACCGAACTGAGCCTTGCCGCCCAGCGGCTGCTGCGTGACCAGCGAGTAGGGGCCCGTGGACCGGGCGTGGATCTTGTCCTCCACCAGGTGGGCCAGCTTCATCATGTACATGACGCCCACCGTCACCGGCCGGTCGAACTTCTCGCCGGTGCGCCCGTCGTACAGGTCGACCTTGCCGTCGCTCGGCAAGCCGGCCCGCTCCAGCATCTCCCGGATCTGGTACTCCTTCGCGCCGTCGAACACCGGCGAGGCGATCTTCAGCCCGAGCGCCGCCGCGGCCCAGCCCAGGTGCGTCTCCAGCACCTGTCCGATGTTCATACGCGACGGCACACCGATCGGGTTCAGCACGATGTCCACCGGCGTCCCGTCCGGCAGGTAGGGCATGTCCTCGATCGGCAAGATGCGCGAGATCACGCCCTTGTTGCCGTGCCGCCCGGCCATCTTGTCGCCCTCGGAGATCTTCCGCTTCTGGGCGATCATGACGCGGACCATCTCGTTGACGCCGGCCGGCAACTCGTGATCGCTGCCTTCCTCGCGCTTGAAGCGCTTGACGTCGATCACCTTGCCGTGCACGCCGTGCGGCACCCGCAGACTCGTATCCTTAACCTCGCGGGCCTTCTCACCGAAGATCGCGCGGAGTAGCCGCTCCTCCGCGGAGAGTTCGGTCTCACCCCGCGGCGTCACCTTTCCGACCAGAATGTCGTTCGGCCGCACCTCGGCGCCGATCCGGATGATCCCGTTCTCGTCGAGGTTCGCCAGGCTGTCCTCACCGACATTCGGGATGTCCCGCGTGATCTCTTCCGGACCGAGCTTGGTATCGCGCGCCTCCGTCTCGTACTTCTCGATGTGGATCGAGGTGTAGACATCGTCGCGGACCAGCCGCTCGGAGATGAGGATGGCGTCCTCGAAGTTACCACCCTCCCACGACATGAACGCCGCCAGGACGTTTTGGCCCAGTGCCAGTTCGCCGTTGTCGGTGCTCGACGAGTCGGCGATGATCTGGCCCGGCTCCACGCGGTCACCCTTGTTCACGCTCGGACGCTGGTTGATGCACGTGTCCTGGTTCGAGCGGATGAACTTGCGCAGCTTGTACACCCGCTCGGTGCCGTCGTCCTCGCGCACCGTGATGGCCCGAGCCGTGACCGAGGTCACCACGCCCGCCTTCTCGGCCACGACGACCTGGCCCGAGTCGCGCGCCGCCTGATACTCGACGCCGGTGCCGACGATCGGCGCCTGCGGCCGCAGCAGCGGCACGGCCTGGCGCTGCATGTTGGCGCCCATCAGCGCCCGGTTCGCGTCATCGTGCTCCAGGAACGGGATGAGCGCCGCCGCCACCGACACCAACTGCTTCGGCGACACGTCCATGTAGTCGATCCGCTCCGGCGGCGCGGAAACGAACCCGTCGCCGTAGCGCGCCGACACGCGTTCCTCGATGAATTCGGCGCGCTCGTTCAGCGGCGCGTTCGCCTGGGCGATGACAAACTGGTCCTCCCGGTCAGCGGACAGATACTCGATCTGGTCGCTGACGAACGGGACGATGCGCACCATCGTGATGCCGGCCTCGGCCAGCCGAGCACGCAGCGCCTCGTCGATCTGCGTGCCCGCCGCGGCCAGCACCTCGCCCGTCTCCGGGTGCTTCACGTCGACCGCCACGATCCGCCCGAGTATCAGCTCGTGATCCTCCTGCGGGTTGAGCTGGCGATAGACCCGGCGGTACGGCGTCTCGATGAACCCGTACGCGTTGATCCGGCCGTAGGTCGCCAGCGAGCCGATCAGACCGATGTTCGGACCTTCCGGGGTCTCAATCGGGCAGATGCGGCCGTAGTGCGAGTAGTGCACGTCCCGGACGTCGAATCCGGCCCGGTCGCGGCTCAAGCCACCCGGCCCGAGAGCCGACAGGCGCCGCTTGTTGGTCAGCTCGGCCAGCGGGTTGGTCTGGTCCATGAACTGAGAGAGTTGGCTGCCGCCAAAGAACTCCCGGACCGCCGCCATCACCGGCCGCGTCGTGCTGATCAGCCCGTTCGGGGTGACCGTCTCAATATCCTGAATCGTCATCCGCTCCCGGATGCCCCGCTCCAACCGCTGGAGCCCGGTGCGGACGTGCATCTGGATCAACTCGCCAACCGCGCGCACGCGCCGGTTGCCCAGATGGTCGATGTCGTCCGGCTGATCCTGCCCGGTGTTGACCCGGATCAGCGTCCGCACGACCTCGACCAGGTCCTCGCGCGTCAGCACGCGGGTATCGAGCCCGATGTCGAGCCCCAGCCGCTTGTTCAGCTTGTAGCGCCCGACCTTCGCCAGGTCGTACCGGCGCGGGTTGAAGAAGAGCCCGTCCAAGAGCGACGCGGCGTTCTCCCGCGTCGGCGGGTCGCCCGGCCGGAGGCGCCGGTACAGCTCGACCTGGGCCTCCTCGCGCGTCTTGGTGGTGTCACGCTCCAGCGTGCTCTCGATGAAGCGGTGCTCCGGGTCGTCGACGTCTGCGAAGAGCTCCCGGATCTCATCGTCGTCGACGATGCCGATGGCGCGCAGCAGCACGGTCACCGGCAGCTTCCGCTTCCGGTCGACCTTGACCGACAGCACGTTCTTGTTCGACGTCTCGAACTCAAGCCAGGCGCCGCGGCTGGGGATCAGCTTCGCCCCGGCGAGCTGGCGCCCGGTCGTCGGATCGGTGGTCAGGTCGAAGTAGACGCCGGGCGATCGCACCAACTGCGACACGACCACGCGCTCGGCCCCATTAATGAGGAAAGTGCCGTGCGGGGTCATAATCGGGAAGTCGCCCAGGAAGACGTCGCTCTCCTTAATCTCTCCGGTTTCGCGGATGAGGAGCTGGACCCGAATCCGGAGCGGCGCTGCGTACGTCATGTCCCGCTCGCGGCAGGTCTCCTCATCGTAGCGCGGCTCGTCGAAGCGATGCTCCAGGAACCGGAGCTCCATCTTTCCGTTGTAGTCGACGATGGGCGAGATCTCTTCGAGGAGCTCGCGCATCCCCTCCGTCTTGAACCATTCGAATGACTCGATCTGGAGCTGCACCAGATTGGGCATCTCCAGGACCGTCGGAATGCTGGCAAAGGAAACCCGGTCAATGCCGAGGTTGGAGAGCACCTGCCTCGTGCCAGCGTCCGGGGCGCCTTGGGACCGGAGAGTTACGGCCATTCACCGCTCCTTTTGTGAGATTGAGAAAAACGGGGTCGCGTAGACTCGGTGCTGCCGGGTCGCCGTTACCGCGGCAGATCACACCGACCGGGATGACCGCTCGACTGGTGGGTGCGTCGGGAAGACGAAAAGCCGGGAAGGCGGCATCCACCCTCCCGAAGCATCTGATTGTTCGGTCTCAGACCCTGTGTTATCTGACTCATCCGCATGCGCGAGCGACCACCCATCCGCAAACGCCAATTATACGCTGCTGCTGGATGGCTGTCAAGGCCGCTGGCTGTCCTCCCCGCGCGAGCTGTCTCCCCGCGTCGGATCGCCCCTATGCGGCAGCCACCACCGCACGGGGCGCAAAGATGCGTGTCGCCCAGTATACCCTATCCACCCCTCCTCGGCCAACCGGCGATTCCAGGCCAGCACAAACAGGACTGTGTCCCCCTGGCCGTGTCGGAAAGGCCTCAGTTAGAATCCGGGCGCGGCGAACGCGCGCCGAGCGACGAGGACGCTGAGGGACACCACCATGTCACAGCCGAGCCACACGCTCTCTCCCGGGCAGGAGCGCCTCATCATCGCCGTGGACCGGGTTATCTATCACCTGGCACGGCATTGGGTCTGGCTCCTCAACGGGATCGCGGCGCTCTTCGTGGTCCCACCCCTCGTGGCACCGTACCTCGCCGCCACCGGGCACACCGTGGCCGCGAGCTGGATCTACCGATTCTTCAGCCTGACCTGCCATCAGAAGCCGGAGCACAGCTTCTTCATCGCCGGCCATCAGGTCGCGTTCTGCCAGCGCGACACGGCTATCTACGGCGGGCTGCTGCTCTTCGGCCTGCTCTACGCCGTCGTCCGGCACCGCGTCCGCCCCGCCTCGCTCTGGATCGGAGCCCTTCTCGCTGCACCGATGGCGGTGGATGGACTAACCCAGCTCGTCGGCCTGCGCGAAAGCACGCCCACGCTGCGTGTGCTGACCGGCGGTTTGTTTGCGCTTGGCGTCGCCTGGATCGTCTTCCCGCGACTCAACGAGGGTTTCGCAGAGATCGAGGCCGTGCTGAGGGCGCGCTTCGACCGGCTGGCTCGCGAGGGACGGGTCCGGCCGCTCGCAGCGCCCGCACGAAAGGACCACCTCGGATGACGACCATCCTGAAGGGCAAGCGTATCGTGCTCGGCGTCTCAGGCGGGATTGCCGCCTACAAGTCGGTCGAGCTGGCCCGCGAGTTGACCCTGGCCGGTGCCCAGGTCGACGTGGTTATGACGCGCGCGGCGCGGGAGTTTGTCGGGCCACTCACGTTCGAGACACTCACCCGACGACCCGTGCGGACCGAGGTCTTCGAGCAGTGGACCGAGGCAGAATCGGGCCACGTCTCACTCGGTGAGCGCGCCGACCTGATGATCATCGCGCCGGCGACGGCCCAGGTGATCGCCAAGCTGGCACACGGCCTGGCCGACGACATGCTCAGCGTGACCGCCCTGGCCACCCCTGCACCTGTCATCGTCGCACCGGCCATGGACTACCACATGTACCAGCACCCCGCGACGCAGGCGAACCTGCGCACGTTGGCCGACCGCGGCGTCCGCATCGTCGGGCCGGACGAGGGTCTGCTCGCCTCGGGGCTGGTCGGACCGGGCCGCCTCGTGCCGACGACGCGGCTGATGGACGCCATCCGCGCTACGCTGGGCTCGAACGGACCGCTGGCCGGGGTACGGGTCGTCGTCACCGCCGGTCCGACGCGGGAGCCCCTCGACCCGTTGCGCTTCCTCAGCAACCGCTCCAGCGGCAAGATGGGATACGCCCTGGTGGCAGCGGCCATCGACGCCGGCGCCTCGGTCACGCTCATCACAGGGCCGACGGCGTTAACCCCCCACAGCGAAGCCTCCGTGATCGGAGTTGAGTCCGCCGCCGAGATGGCTGACGCTGTCCAAACTGCGGTCCAGGATGCCGACGTCCTGATCATGACCGCGGCCGTGGCCGACTACCGCCCGGCCAGCGTCGCCGAGCACAAGATCAAGAAGTCGAGCGACGACCTGACACTGAACCTGACCCGGACGACCGACATCCTGGCATCGATCGACCGTCCCGGCCTCCTCAAGGTTGGGTTCGCCGCCGAGACGACCAGTCTCCTCGACTATGCGCGCGATAAGCTCCGCGCCAAGCACCTCGACCTGATCGTCGCCAACGATGCCCGTACCAGCATGGGCAGTGATGAGGGCTGGGCTTACCTCTTGGAGCCGGGCAAGGAGGCGGAAGAGGTGGGACCAACTTCGAAAGCGGAACTCGCTGAAGTGATCATCGACCGGGTCGCGAGCCTGCTCCGCTCCCGCCGGACATCGGAGCGCGACTGATGCAGCCTCCGCGCCAGCGCCGCCCGAAAGGTACGCAGCCGCTTAGCCGGCTAGGGCGTGCGGTCATCGTGGAACTCGGCGCCGTCCTCGGAGCGCTCCTGCTTGCCCGCATCGTCATCCTCGCGGTTCCGGGGCCGGAACGCTCCGAGTTCACGCGCTGGTTCGTCCGGGCCACCGAGCCCCTGGTCTGGCCCGTGGCGCAGGTGCCCGGGGGCGGGATTCATCTCATCCGCGCGCTGACGCTCGCCGATCTGGTCACGGCCGCCATGCTCGTCCTGCTCGCCGCGCTCGCCGTGGGCACCATCGCCGGCTGGGAGGCCGAGGGGGGCCATGAGCGCGACACGAATGGGCATCTCGCGCCGGTGGAACGCCGAAAGCGCATGTTAGACTGATCGCACGCATGCGCGGCGCCGCCGCCGCGCTCGGCAAGCGTCGTGCGTAAGCCCAATCACCCGGTGCCCCGGGGGTTGCCACGGCGCTGCGATAGCGGCCCGCTGGCAGAGGGAAAGGAGGGATCATGCTCCGGAACGTGGTCCGCGGCATTCTGAACCTGGTTCTGGCGGCGGCCGCAACCTGGCTGGCGAACTACCTGACCGACCGCATCTTCGGCCCGGAAGAGGAGGAGCTTCACGACTAGCCGGGTGGACGCACCACCCGCGGACGGCCAACGGGGCCGCAACCCCGAAGCGCTGCTAGTCAGGCTGGAGGTACCCTCGTGATCACGCGCGCAGACGTCGATGCCCTGAGCCGGCTCGGCTCCGACCAGTGGCCGATCGTCAGTCTGATCCTTCGGGTCGACAAGGAGCGAATCGACGACGACTACACTATCCGCCTCAAGAATCTCCTTCGCGAGGCCGCCGACACCCTCGACGATCGCTTTAATCCACAGCAACGCAAGGCGGTCCTGGAGGACCTCGAGCGGATCCGCGAGTTCTTCCGCGACGAAGGGGATCGGTTCGGGCGGGGTGTAGCCGTGTTCGCCGCCTCGCAGGCGGGCATCTGGCAGGTGCACGAACTCCCCCGGGACGTGGAGAGCCAGATCGCGATCGGCTTCGAGGCACATGTCGCCCCGCTGATCAAGATCCTGGAGCAGCTCGAACCGTTCGTGACTTGCCTCATCGCCCGCGACAGCGCGCGACTGTTCTACGGTCGGCTTGGGAAGTTCGAAGAGCTCCAGCAGATCGTCGACGAAGAGGTACCTGGCCAGCACGATCAGGGCGGTTGGTCACAGGCCCGCTACGAGCGACACATCGATGAACACGCACGCGCTCACTTCAAGCGGGTCGCCGACGAGTTGTTCCACATCTTCGAGGAGCAGCCGTACCGCTGGCTGATCCTGGGTGGCCCAGACGAAGTCGTCGCCGCCTTCCTCGAGCAACTCCACCCCTACGTTCGCGAGCGCCACGCCGGGACGGTGCGCGTTCTGATGGAGGCCAACATCAACGAGGTGCACGAGGAGAGCTGCGAGATCATCCGGCGATGGATCCTGGATGAGAAGCTGCGCGCCATCGAGATGCTCCGCAACGAGGTGCTGAGCGGTGACCGGGGCGTCGCCGGGCTCGAGCCTACGCTCATGGCGTTGCAGCAGGGCCAGATTCTCACCCTCCTGGTCGACGACAGCTACCAGGCCCCGGGTGCTGTGTGCTTGAATTGCCGATCGGTACAGAGAGAGGGTGGGACGGGTCAACAGTGCGTCTTCTGCGGCGGACCGCTCCAGGCGCTGGACAACGTGGTGCCGGAAATCGTGACCGGGGCGTTCCGGCAGGGAGCAAACCTGCTGTTCCTGACGCAGCCGGAGACGCAGGAGCCGATGCGCGACCTGGGCCGGATCGGCGCCCTCTTGCGGTTCAGCCTGACGAGCCAGAGCGAAGGCTGACAACCCGCCCACGCGCCACCGCGATCATCAACCCGCACACCGGCAGGCGGGAAGCCCACGAGCTGGAGGCCATGCTCCAGAGCACGTTGGGGCGTGTCTACGACGTGCGGGTGCTCCGCACCGGCTACCCCGGCGATGCCCGCGACCTCGCGCGGCAGTCCGCCAAGTCATCCGACGTGGTCCTGGCAGTTGGCGGCGACGGCACCGTTGCGGACGTGGCGAGCGGACTTGTGGGAAGCAACACCCCGCTCGCGATCATCCCGACCGGCTCGGCCAACGCGGTCGCGCGCTCGCTCGGAATCCCACTGCAACCGGCAGCGGCGGCACGCATCCTCGTGCGGCCGCATGACAGACGCACCCTCGATGTCGCGCTCGCCGGTGAGCGCGCCGTTGTGCACATGGCGGGCAGCGGCTACGACGCGCTGGTCATGCGAGACGCGCAGCGCTCCCTTAAGCGGCTTGCTCGCTGGCTGGCCTATGTGCCGCCGGCGCTCAAGCACCTGACCGTCCCAATGACGCGGTACCGCATCACAGTTGACGGCGAGACGACGGAGTGCGTGGCCCGGATGGTGCTTGTCGCCAATGGCGCGTTTGTCCTGGATCCCTGGCTCCGGTTCGGCGACGACATCAGGCCGGATGACGGCGTGCTCGACGTTTGTGTGTTCGATCCGCCGCACCTCGCGGCGACACTGACGCTGCTCCTCTGGTTCCTGGTGGGGCACGTTGGCCGGTCACGCTTCGCCCGGCGGCTGCGGGGGCGGCACGTCCGAGTGGAAGCGTCGCCGCCCGCCCCGATCGAGCTGGACGGGGATTATG
This sequence comes from Sphaerobacter thermophilus DSM 20745, assembly GCF_000024985.1. Lineage (NCBI taxonomy): Bacteria > Pseudomonadati > Thermomicrobiota > Thermomicrobia > Sphaerobacterales > Sphaerobacteraceae > Sphaerobacter > Sphaerobacter thermophilus. The sequence continues at coordinate 1,132,356 of NC_013523.1, read as the reverse complement.
CGGGGACCACGCCGCTGGAGATGAAAGTTTGCCCAGCAGCGATCCAGGTAATCGTCCCCCGCGGCGCCGGGGAGCCAATCGCGCGCTGAGTGTCCAACTTCGGCAAGTGGAGGACACCCGGCCCGTCGGGCCGGGTGCACTTGGTGCTGGCTACGGATAGGTTCGCGAGGCGTCCCAGGTTTCGCCCAAGAGGCCTTGATCGACCCCGTCGACCGCCACCTGGATGAACGGCGCGTTTCCTGCCGTTACATACATCTGCTCGCCCTCGAACACCCGGGTCTCCCCGCCCGGCAGCACGTCAGAGAAGACCACCTGCCCGTCGACCGTCACCTGCACCCACACGGAACTGGTGGCTGTGACGGCAAAGGTGTGCGTGGTGGATACCGGCGTCGGCTCCGGTGTCGGGGTAGGCTCCTCGGTCGGCGTCTCGGCCGCGGCAGGCACGGTCGGCTCCGGCACCGGCGTCGAGGTCGGCTCGGTGGTCGGCGTCGCGATGGTGATCGAGCCACCCTCGCTCCCGGTGGGTGAAGCCTCCGCCGACGGGGTGGGCGAGGCAAGACCCACGATGCCGGCCGGCCCGGTCGGCGGCGCATCCTCCGGCGCGAAGTAGGCGCTGTAGAGAAAAGCGAAGATCACCGCCGACATGATGACCATGAAGGCGATGATGGCGAAGTTGGGCGCCCAGTGCGACGGGATGTTGAGCGGCTTCGTGGCGGGAACCACCCGGAAGCCACCGCTGCGCTGGCCGTGGACCTCCTCGAAGAGCGCCAGCACCGCAACCGGGTCGAGGCCCAGGTACTGTGCGTAGTTGCGTACGATCCCGCGGGCGTAGATGAGTGGCGGCAGCTCCTCGAACTCCTCGCGCTCGAGGGCGGCAAGGTGATGGCGGTTGATCTTGGTGGCCCGCTCCGCCTCGCGCAGGCTCACGCCCTTGTACGAGCGGGCATGCCGCAGCAGTTCGCCGAATTCGGACATGAGTTCCCCGTCAGCTTCCCTTCCTCACCACGGCGCCCTGCCCAAGCCGCCAGGGTGAGTTCCCCGACGTTGCACCCGCGGCCCGTCTAGCGCGCTTCGCGCCGCCGAGCCTCCGCTCGCTGCTGGAGCAACTGGTGCAGGTACTCATCCACGATCGGCGTCGGTCGCGCGTGATGCGCGATATCGGCCCGCTGCAGCCACCAATCATCAGCAGGCACCCACCACGTGCCGATCGTGCTCTCGCAGGCCAGGTCGTCCGCCTGCACCATCTGCGGGTGCTCGAACGCGTATCGATTATTGCACCACCCGCGGTCTCCCGTCTCGGCCGGCCGGAAATCGCGGCATGTCCGACAACAACGTGGCAGCGTCGCCGCGGACGTCCCGGTCAGTGCCAAAGGCTCCCCCGCGGGCTGCTCATCCCCCCCTGGGGGCGCTTCCACCTCCGGGGCCGCCTGTACGCGGGGCTCCTGCGACTCCGCCATGGGCGGCACCGGCGGCTCGGCATCCGGGATGACCATGAACGGCTCCGTGGAGCCGCTGCGTGATTGTACCCAGGTTGCGCCGAACCTGCTCGGTGTGACTGGCTCGGGATCCGCCACCCGCCGCGGTGCCAGTGGCCGGGAGCGCGTCGGAGTCGGGCCTGCGGGCGGAGACGCCGCCCGCCCCGTGCCGGGCCGCGGCGTCACAGGCCGGCGAACCAAAGGGCTCTCGGGGATGGGATCCATTTCTTCTGGGGTCGCCCACTGTGCCGCGCCGCTGAAGCGCACGGGTGTTGTGCGTCGCGGCGCGGTGCCCACTCGGTTCGAGCGAGGAATGCTGGTCTCCCGTGCCGCGGGTGCGACCGATCGCGGCTCAGGCGGCTCAGATCCCATCCCGCGGCGCTCCCCGCTCGCCGACTCGCCGTTCGGGGTATGAAGTCCACGCTCAGGCGTGACCTCCTCGCGGAGATGTGAGGTCCTGGCACCGTCGGCCTCCCGGGACGCGGAAGGCAGTGCGTGATCCGCGGCCCGCCCGGACGCCGGCGCAGTCGCGCGGCTGACCGGCCGTAACGGAGCGATCGATATCGTCTCGAGCGTGTCGGTCCGCGCCGAGTCGCCTCCGTTCGGCGGGTTGGAATCGGTTGCCGCCGGCGCGCTCGCGTCACCCTTCCCGTCGGTCTGGCTGGGCTCGCGTGGTTCCCACAGGTCGTGATCCCAACCGTTTCGGCAGGCTAACTCGGTGCGGCGGACGAGGACCATGTGCTGGAGATCCTGCCTCAGCGGGTGTCGGCACCATCCCGATCCCGCCAATCCTCCCTCTTCAAAGTGACGGCAGGTCCCGCACTTGCGCTGGGTCACGTCGGTGCCCCTTCGATCGTGGTCAGTGTAGATCGACCGGCTGAGGACGGGGACCACAGAGTCCGTCCGGAGTGCGCCCACCCCCCTTGGCGACAACACCGGAGCGCCCGACTCCGCGGGTCGAGGTCGCAAAATGTTCCGAGCGCATTGTAGCACAGACACCCCGTCTCGCCAGCGTGTCCGTACAGTCTATCTCGGCGATTCGCGCATAATGGAGACATTCCATGATTTCTTGCGCATCTTGCGGTCACGCAAGAGGAGCCCACGGAGGGTCCCGCGACGCTCGGCGCCATGTGGCTGCGGGCCGGCGCTTCGGACGACAGCCACCGCCATGACGATCAATCGCCGCGTCGGTCGCGTGGCTGGGAACGGCTCCCAGTCGCAGCCGCGAACCGAGTATAATTCGCGCCCGGAGATCGCTCGCACGGTGACTGTCCCGCACGTTCGGAGGAGCCCCGTGATTCCACTGAACCCGCGCCTGGCCCGAGCGCCCGAACCCGCCGGCGTCCAAGCGGCGAAGCGCTACTGCATCTGGACGATTGGTTGCCAGATGAACGAGGCCGAGTCCGCGAAGGCCGCCGCCATGCTCAGCCAGGCCGGCTATTTGCAGACTCATCTCGAAGAAGAAGCCGACGTCATCATCGTCAACTCCTGCGTCGTGCGCCAGGCGGCCGAGGACAAAGTCGCGGGCAAGCTCGGCTCGTTGGCTCGTCTCAAGCGCGTCCGCCCAGATGTGCGCATCGCGCTGACCGGGTGCATGGTCACCGGCCAGGAGCAGGCACTGGCCGAGCGCTTCCCGCATGTTGATCTGTTCTACGGCCCGTCCCAGTTCGAGCGGCTGGTCGAGATCGCTCCGGAGCTGGCTCACGTCGACACCGACCTCGCGGAGCTACCGCACTTCTACCAGCCAGACGCGGCGGGCTCCGACGTGACGGCTTTCGTACCCATCATCTACGGCTGCAACTTCGTTTGCTCCTACTGCATCGTCCCCTATCGCCGGGGCCGGGAGCGTAGCCGGCCAATGGCCGAGGTCATAGCTGAGGTCGAGCGCCTTGCGGAGCGTGGCGTCAAGGAGGTGACCCTCCTGGGGCAGACGGTCAATGCCTACGGCCACGACCTCCCGGGGAGCCCGGACCTCGCGGACTTGCTGACCGCCGTCAACGAGATCCCGGGGATCGAGCGCATCCGCTTCCTCACCTCGCACCCCAAGTACATGTCCGACCGGATCGTCCAGGCGGTGGCGACGCTGCCGAAAGCCTGCGAGCACATCAACTTGCCGGTGCAGGCCGGCGACGACGAGGTCCTTCGGCGCATGCGCCGCACCTACACGGTCGATTTCTATCGGGAGCGGATCGCGTACATCCGTGAGACGATCCCGGGCGTGACGGTGTCGACCGACATCATCGTTGGTTTCCCGGGCGAGACCGAGGAACAGTTCCAGCGCACACTCGACCTCCTGGCCGAGCTGCGATTGGACAAGGTCCACGTCGCGATGTATTCTCCGCGCCCGCGGACGCTCTCGGCCCGCTGGGAGGACGACATCCCCTGGGATGAGAAGCGGCGGCGCCACCAGGCGGTGGAGAAGCTCCAGGCACAAATTCTCGGCGAGCGCAATCGGGGCTACCTGGGCGCCACGTTCGAGATCCTGGTCGACGGGATGGCGAAGGGCCGCTGGCGCGGACGGACCAGAGGCAACGATCTGGTGTTCTTCGAGGCGCCGGGCGACTGGAAGGGCAAGTTCGTGGACGTGCGGATCACCGAGGCCTCGCCCTGGTACTTGCTCGGCGAACCGGTGGCAGTTCGGGATCACGCTCGCGCCGGAGTAGAGAGGGTGGTCTGAAGTATTGACGACCTATCAACCTGACGGACGCAATCGCACAGTACGGCGCCAGGCCGAGGAAGCGCGACGGCTCGCAATGGAGGGCCGCTGGGAGGAAGCCGTCGAGATCAACCGCGCGATCCTGACGCAGGCCCCGCGCGACGTTGAGGCGCACAACCGCCTCGGCAAGGCGTTGATAGAGCTCGGACGGTTCAACGAGGCGATCGAGGCGTACCGCGCCGCGCTCGACATCGACCCGGGCAACGTGATCGCGCGCCGCAACATCGAGCGCCTTGAGGACATCGGTGAGCCGGCGCCACAGGTCAGTCCCACGCCTGGCTTCCGCCCGAGTGTCTTCGTTGAAGAGGTGGGCAAGACTTACGTGACCGACCTGGTCCGCCCCGGCCCGCAATCAGTCCTCCGGCTGGTGTCACCCGCTGAAGAGGTCGAGATTCGGCCGGAGAACGGCGTGGTGCACATCTACAGCCAGGACGGGCAGCGGCTCGGCCAGCTCGAGCCCCGCATCGCTCAGCGGCTGCTCGAGCTCCTGGAGGCCGGCAACCGCTATCAGGCGTACGTCGTAGCCACGAACGAGGATACGGTGCGCATTATTCTGCGCGAGGTTTACCGCGACCCCGACGCGCCCGCGCACCTCTCCTTCCCGCGCCAGGCCAAGATGCCGCCGCCGCGGCCGTACCTGCGCGACACCGGACGTGCAGAGCGCGAGCTTGAACCGGACCTCCTGCTCGATTCCGACGAGGAAGAAGAGGAACTCGACGACGAGGAGCCGGAGGAGCTCGAGGCCGTCGGCGACGATGTGGACGAGGAAGACGACTTCGTCGACGACGAGGAGCCGGAAGACGACGTCCCGCTCGACGAGTAACACCGAGTGCGGGCCGTCCCTGGTTTTCAGGACGTGCGTACGGCGGCGAACACGTCACAGCCCCGGCCAGAAGGCCGGGGCTGTCGTCTTCTTCACTCCGATATCGGATCAGTTCAGGACGAAGGTCAGCGCCACCAGGATGACCACCATCAGGGCGGAAATAATCAGCAGCCGGATGAGATCGGACCGGATCATGGCGTACTCGTCAGGAAGCCGACCCCAATGCGTCTCGGCAACCCGAGCCGGCTCCGATCCCGAAGGCGTCGGTGTCTCAGCCTGCGCAGCCTCCAGCATGGCGCGCCGCTGCCGATACGCCTGAAGTTGGGCTTCCGACAGCCGTGGACGTCCGCTTCGTCGCGTCTTGGTCTTCTTCGCCACTGCTCGTCCCGCTCCTCTGTTCCGTGGCGTCGCGCTAGGCGCGCCTGCGGCAACATCCGACCTGGGGTCGCATTCACCTGAGTATACCAGCGGCCTCTCTGGCGCCCTACTCCGCGGGCATCACCTCAACGAACATGCCCCGCGTGATTTCCCAGGCCCGCGCTGCGTTCCCCATCCGAACGGCGATCTCCAGTCCGCCGTGGCTGCCGAACAACGCCAGCGTGTGCTCCTCAGGCACCGAGCCATAGGTTTCCACGATGCCCCGCACCATGGCTGAGCCACAGCGGACCCACACCTTGTCGCGCGGCCAGGGCACATCCTCCGGGTGGATCAGCGTGCGGCAGTTGCCAAAATGGTCGATCGACACGACGGGACCGCGGACGACCCGCTCCTCGCGCTCCACCGCCGGGAGCGGCAGGCGCACGAGCGACGACGGCGGCACCTCGGTCCCCACCTCGGTCAGCTCGCGCCCGCTCGCCAGGTGGCCAGCCACCGGTGCGAAGACGTCGCGCCCGTGGAATGTCTTCGACACCCGTGGCCGGTGAAACTCGGGCCGGTCTAGCACCACCAGTTGCTCCGGCTCCTGATCCTGCAATACGAATGTGCCCAGCCCGTTGTCCGGGGTCACGAACAGGTGGCCGCAGTACGCGAAGGCGACCGGCCGCCGCGGGGTTCCCACACCCGGATCGACAACAACCAGGTGCACTGTCCCCGGAGGAAACGCCTCCCACGCCGTCGCCAACTGGAATGCCGCCTCCGCCACATCCTGGGCTGGAATTTGGTGGGTCAGATCCACCAGTTGCAGGCCCCGATCGACCGTCAAGAGCGAGGCCTTAATCTGCCCCACGTACGTGTCACTCAGTCCGAAGTCGGTGATGAGACTGACGATCCCGCTGCGCGCTCCCCCGTCGCGCATCGACACCTCCTGTCACTCTCACTCAGGCGACCCCCCCACCGGATCGCCAGCTTCTCCGCGGCCGTCCCCGGCCGCGTATCGCCGACGCACCCACTCGTACTCCTCCGGCGTATTGGCATTGTAGAAGGACAAGAGGTTCGGGTCGTACTGCCGGATCTCCTCCTCCGGGATCCGTTTGACGCGCACCTGGCTGAAAAAGCCGATCACCTTCAGGATCCCTTCCTGGAGCTGCCGCTCGATCGCGGGAAGGCACGACTTGCCGTAGATAGCGTGGAGCGTCTCAAGCGTCTCCCGCTCGCCCTGCGTGCTCCGCTCGGCCGCCAGGGATGGCACGAGCACATCGTAGTCCCGAGGCACGGCAGCCATGTAGCGCAGCAGATCGGTATTGACGAACGGCATGTCGCACGCGAGCACGAGACAATGAGGGTGCTCGGCCTCAGCAATCGCCGTGTAGATCCCGCCGAGCGCCCCACTCTGCGGGCAACGATCCGGAACCACACGCAGGCCGAACCGTGCGTAGGCCGGTCGGTCGCTGGCGATCAGCATCATCTCACTGGCCACGGGCCGCGCGCGTTCGATCACGTGCTCGATCAGCGCGCGCCCAGCGACATCGAGGAGCGCTTTGTCCCGGCCCATCCGGCGGCTCTGTCCACCAGCCAGGATCGCCACGCTGAGCGGTTCTAGTGCAGTCACCCGTCCGTCCTTCCGCTGCTGGCCCGTGGCCGCTCCGGACGATTCCCGGGCATTGTACTAAAGGGCCAGGTCGCGACCTTTGACCCACTCGTCGCCCAGGGGGTATACTTCTGCCGAACAACCTCTGGTGGCGACGAAGGGACGACGGAACCATGCAGGGTCGTCCAGACATCAGAATAGGTTCAAGGGAGAGCACCCGGCAGCGCGCCGCGGTGCTCGTTTGTTATTGGCGAGATTTGGGAGCGCGGACGATCGGGTGACGCGCGGCCATACGGGGACAACGCCCCGTCAGCCGCGGAAAGGAGTGAGGCTCGTGAACTCGAGCATCATCGGGAAGATCGAGAAGGCGCGCCGCTATGCGGAAGAGCCCGAGCGGGCTGCTATCCGATCGCTCCACATCGTGTTCCGTGGCGACCACGATGTGTACGACGTCCGGCTTCAGGACGCCCGGTGGACCTGCACGTGCCACTCCTATGAGGCACTCGGCCTCGGCACCTGCAGCCACATCATGGCGGTAGAGCGCCTGCTCGGCCCGATGCTCCCTGAGGACGTGCCCGTGAGCGGGCAGCTCGCTGGGGCACGCTAAGGTCGTTCCCTCGGTCACGCACCCCCGGCGGCGGGTAGCGGGCGCCCGCCGCCGGTTCGCCGAGCCGCATTAGCGTAGGGAACTAGTTCGCCGACACGAACGATCCCCTGCGTACCGCGACGACGCCGTCATACGGCACACAGTCCCGCACGACGACACCGGGGCGCGGACCCGTCACGAGTTCCCCCGGAGCCCACGGCCCGGTCTCGGCTGAGGCATGGAGCGTTCGGACATACGGAACCGGCGCGAAACGCGCCCGGCTACCGCGGGGTCCGTTGACGAGTTCAAAGTTGATCGCAGCTGCGGCCATCCAACTGGCCACCCAGCGGCGCAGCCCGCGTCGTGATCGTGACTGGGACATCCCCATCCCGGTCGCTGCCATCACAAGCGCTCGAATCGCTCGACATCGAGGACGAAGACGGTCGCACCGCCGACGGTTACTTCGACCAGCTCCGGCGGGTACCACTCGTGGATATCCCCGATAATCTCGGGCTGTACCACCTCGGTCCGCTCGCGGCAGTTCGCTTCGATGAGCCGCAGCACACGGCCGACCTGGTAGTCTTCGACGCCGATCAGGAGGGTCGTGTTGCCCACCCGGAGGAAGCCACCCGTACTGCCGATGCGCGTCGCACGGAAACCTGCCCGCGTGATCGCATCCAGCAGTTGATTCGCGTCGTAGTCTTGGACGATAGCGACTACCAGTTTCATCCGCCTCGCTCCGCTCCTCGCCGGGGTGGCCGTATCGCGTGACGGACTATAGCATAACCGGCACGCAGGAAACCGCTTTGGCCCAGAACGTGGCAACATCTGTGCGCAAGGAACCCCATTGGAGAGATGTACGCGTGCGCCAGAGGTGAGCGACGGGAGTGCCAATGAACAACGTCCACCATCTCCACAGCCTGGCAGCCCTCACCTGGCAGGAGGCGGCCGATCTCTTGAAGCAGCGCCCGGTTGGGATCCTGCCGATCGGGGCGATCGAGGCCCACGGGCCGGACCTACCCCTCGGCACGGACGTCATCATCGCCACGGCCATCGCCGAGCGGGCCGCCGCGTTGCTGACCGAGGAAGGGCTCCCTGTCCTGGTCCTCCCACCGCTACCGTACGGCGCCAGCTTTATCGCTACGTGTTTCCCTGGCACCTCCCCCGCCGAGCCCGACGCGTTCCGCGCCTACTTGACCTCCGTGCTACTCAACCTGTTGCCGCAGGGATACCGGTGCATCTGCATCTGCAACGCCCACCGGGAGCCGGCGCATGCCGAAGCGGTGTGGGCAAGCGCCCGCGCCGCGGCCGCCGCGACCGGGGTGCCGGCCGTCTTCCCCGATGTGCGCGACTCCCGCTGGGCAAGTGTCCTCGGCGATGAGTTCCGCAGTCGCCCGCGACACGCCGGTCGCGCCGAGACATCGATTATGCTGGCAGCACAGCCCGGTGCCGTCCTGCACGACGGTATGGCACACTTGCCTGAAGTGCCAATCGATCTTCCCGCCCGGCTCCGCAAGGGCGCCCGGACGCTCTCCGAAGCCGGCGGCACGCTCGGTTACTTCGGTGACCCGGCCCGCGCCAACGCGGCCGAGGGCGAGCGTCTGCTGGCCAGCCTGGCAGGCATCGTCCGCGCCGCGGTCCTTGAGGCGCTGGCAGGGCATCGGGAGCCCGTTCGAGGATCCAGGAGGAGCGTCTGATGGAGCCCCGGATCACCTGGTTTGCCCAGTCCGCAGTGCGCATCGAGGTGGGTGACCTCACCATCTACATCGACCCCTACCACCTGCCCGACGACGTGACACCGGCCGACGTCCTTCTCGTCAGCCACCACCACGGCGACCACCTCTCCCCGGACGACCTGGCAAAGGTCCGCACCGAGCAGACCACGGTCGTGGCCAGTCCGGCGGCTGCGAGCCGGCTTGAGCAGCCGGTTCAGGTTCTCGCGCCTGGCGAGACAACGACCGTCGGGTCGCTCCGGATTCGGGCGGTTCCGGCCTACAACATCGACAAGTTCAGATCGCCCGGCGTACCTTTCCACCCGCGCGAGGAGCAGCACACCGGCTTCGTGCTCGAGATCGACGACCTGAGCTTCTACTTCGCGGCTGACACCGACGTCATCCCGGAGATGGACGAGATCGGCCCGGTGGACTACGCGTTCCTGCCGGTGAGTGGCACGTACGTCATGACCGCCGAGGAAGCTGCCGAGGCTGCCCGGCGCGTGCAGCCGAGCATCGCCATTCCGATCCACTACGGCGCCGTTGTGGGGTCAGTCGAGGACGCCCGTCGCTTTGCCGAGCTCGTCCCGGACCAGGTGCGCGTCTGGATCATGGAACCGGCGGGGAGCGCGGGCGGCGCGTGACGCTTCGGCGTCGGCCCGGCCGCGCTTGACACCCTTCACCGCCTACCCTACCCTCTCCCCGCGCGGCAATAGTAAGGGGGATGCGAGGGGAAATGCTCAGCCGGCGCGCGTTCGTGACCGCGGTGGCAACGGCCTTGGCCGGGGCAGTGGCCGCCGCTTGTAGCGGTCCGTCGTCGGCAGGCCCGCGTTCGGAGGTTGCGTCGGGGCAACGGTTCCCGACTCCTCCATCGTCCCCGGCGTCCCCCGCGCCAACTCCATCCGCGACGCCAACACCGACTCCGACCGCGACGCCAGAGCCGCCCCGCGTTTCGATCTGGGTCGACCCCACACTCCCTCCGCACTTCGCCCACGTGGCGCAAGAGGCAATGACCACCCTCCAGACGACGCTGAGCGACGCGCGGCTGACCCCGGTGACCAGCCCGGACGACGCAGACCTGCGGGTCGTCCTCACGACCACACCAGGGGACGACGCCATTACCGTCGCGCGTGAGCCGCTCGTCGTCGCTGTCTCGCCACGCCTACCGCTACACGCCCTCAGCGCCGAGCAGGCGCGTAGCCTCCTAAGCGGCGCCACGAGTGACTGGGTCGAGGTCGGTTCACCGACTCCGGGACCGGTCGTGCGGCTGCCGCTGGATGCTCCCGGCAGCGTGGCATCCGACTACGAGGCTCTCGTCGGGCAATTCGCGAGCGAACCGGGCGGCGTCGCGCTGGTACCACTCTCGACGGTCGACTTCCGCGTTGGAACCCTGCCCGTCGATGGGCTCGATCCCGTGCGCTATCCGGACCAGGCCGAACCCTACCCGTTCCACCGCTATCTCGTCATCGAAGGCGCCGACCCCGCCTCAGCGGACGACGTCGGCCCCCCGGCCCAGCTCCTGCCCGGCAACGCCGTCACCATCACCATGGTCGGGGACATCATCCTGGGACGGACCGTGCACACCATCATGACGCGCCTTGGCGATTACACCGCGCCGTTCCACCTCGTCGCCGACGAACTCAAGGCCGCCGACCTGACCGTCGGCAACCTGGAGTGGACCCTCTCAGACACCATCCCACCACCGACCGACCCCTATACGTTCTCGTTCATGACGCGGGCAGCGGGAGTCGAGGGCCTCCGCCTCGCCGGGATCGACGCCGTCTCCCAGGCAAACAACCACAGCATGAACTTCGGGGAAGCCGGCATGGCGGACACGTTAGCCGCACTCCAAGGAGCCGGGATCGTCCCGTTCGGCATCGGCCCCGACCTCGCCACCGCACGTGCTCCGGCGATCTTCGACATCCGCGGTGTGCAGGTCGCCTACCTGGGATACGACGGCATCACTGGCCACGTGCACGGCGCCACCGACGTGAGCCCGGGCACAGCGCCAATGGTGGTGGACTACATGGTGGCTGACATCGAGCAGGCGAGCCAGCAGCCCGACCTGGTTATCCCCTTCATCCATTGGGGCATCGAGTACACCCTGACCCCGAGCGACGAGCAGCGACTGATCGCTCGCCGTGCGATTGACGCCGGCGCGGCGCTGGTGGTCGGGTCACACCCGCATTGGGTCCAGGGTATGGAGATCTATCAGGGAAAGCCGATCGTCTATTCGCTGGGCAACTTCGTATTCGATCAGGAGTGGTCGCTGGAGACGAAGCAGGGGCTCATCATGCATCTCGCCTTCCACGGCAGCCGCCTCGCCGCCGTGCGCCTCGTCCCGGTCCTCATCGAGAACTACTACCGCCCGCGCATCGTCGACGGGCAGGAGATGACCGCGATCCTCGACCGAGTCTGGGCCTCAACCGACCAGCTCCTGGCCGCACCGCTCGAATGACGCGAGGCGCACGGCACCACCTTGTCGTAGAATGGCGCCCGGTCTTGCCATGCCAGGGTCCTAGTGCGCGATTGGCTGCCCAGCAGCCGACGCTTCGGAGGAGAGGGCGACGACACATGGGTGAGCGCATAAAAGGCGGTCAGGCGGTGGTCCGGGCCCTGGAGGCCCACGGGGTCGATGTTGTATTCGGAATCCCGGGAGTGCATACGCTCGAGATCTACGATGCGCTCCGCGACTCGCCGATCCGCCACATCCTTGCCCGCCATGAGCAGGGCGCCGGCTTCATGGCCGACGGCTACGCCCGTGCCTCCGGGCGCCCCGGCGTCGCGATCATTATTACCGGTCCCGGCATCACAAACGTCGCGACCCCCATTGGCGAGGCCTACTCCGACTCCGTCCCGGTGCTGGTCGTCTCAGCGAACGTCGAGCAGCAGTGGGCCGGGAAGATGCTGGGCCACCTGCACGATCTCAAGGACCAGCTCGGGGTCATGCGCGCGGTGACGAAGTGGAACGACCGTGCCACCACCGTGTCCGCCGTTCCCCAGTTGATCGCCGAGGCCTTCCGCCAGATGACGACCGGCCGACCGCGCCCGACGCACGTCGAGGTCCCGCTGGACGTCCTCCGCGCCTTCGGCGAGGCTGAGGTGACACCGCCTGAGCCGATCGCCCCGGTCGCTCCAGATCCACAGGAGGTCCAACGCGCCGTGGACGCCATCGAAGCAGCCGAGCGCGTGGTGATCTACGCGGGCGGCGGCGCCGTGGCAAGCGGGGCCCACCAGGCGATCACGGACCTGGCCGAGCGCCTCGGCGCGCCGGTCCTCACCTCGATCATGGGCAAGGGCTCGATCGCTGAGGACCATCCGATGGCCTTGGGCAACCTGTGGGAGCCGGGCAGCCCCGTTGAGGAGGTGCTGCGCAGCGCCGACCTGGCTCTGGTCTTCGGCTCGAAACTGGGTGCCCAGGACACCGAGTACCAGCGCATGCCACTTCCGTCTACGATCGTCCGGGTGGACATCGACCCCGAGGAGATCGGGCGCAACTACACGCCGACCCAGGCGATCGTCGCCGATGCAGCGCTCACCGCTCGTGCCCTGGTGGAGCACCTGGCCGCACGGGGAGTTAGCAAGGAGGGCTGGACGCCCGTCCAGGTGGCCGACATCCGGCAGCGGGCACGCGCCGTTGCATGGGGCGCCGAACAGCAGCCGTACATCGACGCGCTGCGGTCGGCCATTCCCCGGGACGGGATCCTCGTCACCGACATGACGATGATGAGCTACGTCGCCTGCCGCTTGTACCCGGTCTACGAGCCGCGCACGTTCTTCTTCCCGGCTGGATACGGCACCCTCGGCTTCTCCCTCCCCGCCGCCATCGGCGCCAAGATCGCCCGGCCCGATGCGACGGTGGTGTCGATCGTGGGCGACGGCGGCTTCCAGTTCACCATGCAGGAGGTAGCCACGGCCGTCCAGTTCCGCCTTGGGCTGCCCATCGTGATCTTCAACGATTCAACCTACACGGCAGTGAAGGAAGCCCAGGCACGCGAGTTCGACCGCCGCTTCATCGCGGTGGATCTGGTGAATCCGGATTACGTCAAGTTTGCGGATGCTTACGGCATTCCCGGCGTGCGCGCCGAGTCACCCGACGCACTGGCCGAGGCGATTCGTGCTGCGGCCCAGCGCGACCTTCCAACCATCATCGATACGCCCATTCACTTCGAGTACTAGGTGCAAGAATCGGCCGCTCCGGTGAGGCACACCGTGCCCTCTCCCGGAGCGGCTCTCGCGGCAAGGTTCGTGAACCGAAGCGGGCGAGTAGGCGCGCGACGCTCCTCGGCCTCGCAGCACGCCGCTTGTTGTTGTGTCGCACAAGGGGCACAGCGGCTGCGTCACGAATGAGCCGCCGTGGTACTCAGGTCGATCCCGGGGCGGATCTCTTTGCGGTGCAGGACGTAGCGGTGCTTGACGTGCATCCCCGCCCTTCGGTAGAGCCGAGGGGCGCCCGTCCGGCTCTCCGCGTCCACGCTGAGCTCCACCTCTCGCACGCCACGTCGGTAATAGACGCCGAAGACTTCCTGCAGAAGGGCAAGCGCGATGCCCCGACCACGCCATGGGCGCCGCACGCCGACCGAGCCGATCCATCCCTTCCCCGCGGTCTCCTGGCCGAGACAGGTTCCGACAATGTGCCCGGAATCCGTTTCGACCGCCAAGAGCCAGAGCTCTGGATCCTTCCGCTCCGACTGCGTCATTGAAAGCCAGCGCTCGAAGGTGCTGGGCGGCCGGCCCCAGATATCGCCGAATGCCTCCTCAACCGCTTCGTAGGTCGCTCGCTCGTCCAGGCCGGGCACGAATGTCCGCGCCGTGATGCCCTCCGGCCATTCCGGCGCGGGCGGGGGCTGATCGAGCGTGATGGCCATGACCCAGATGTCTCGCACCGGTCGGTAGCCGTGCTGCTCCATGAGGCGGAGGGCAGAGGTGCTAGAGGCCCGGATGTAGTGTTGGACGGTGACCTGCGCCTCCGCGGGTGCCAGGTGCATCCGGTCCTGGATCCATTCCTCGCCCCACTGAACCAGCCAGGTGCCCAGCCCCATGCCCCGGAACCGCGGATGGACGTACCCATACACCGAAAGCTGGACATACCGGCGGTTGAGCACATCGGCGTACGCCGCGGCTTCTCCGTCGGGCGCGACCACGAGCACCGCCTCCTGCCCGAGATCGAGCCCTTCCCAGTCGCGCAGTACCTCCTCCGCCGACGCATCCGGCTCGTCGCCGTCGGCCTCCTGGCACGCCGCGATCAGCCGGGCGATTGCAGGGGCATCGGCCGGCACGGGCGCACGCGCGATGAACCTATCGGGGAGTGTGCGAGCAGCCACGGTCTTGCCTCCTTGCCACATTGTCATTCCCTCGGCCAGCATCGCGGCCGCGCCGGGCAATCATGGCGGTTGCGCCCGCGCAAGGCAATCCCCAGCGCGCCGCTGGCTCGAAAGCTGCGATACATGCCACCCTGACCGGGAACGACCAGCTTCCGCGAGCGGTGGGAGTGCCTGATGGACATCGGGTCCAAGCGCCAGAGACCGCTGCACATCCCTACCCGGCTGTCACGCAGCCGGATGGGCTGGTCGATGCAGCGCCTGCCGTGTGCCGACCGGCCCGAGTTGCTCGACCTCCCCGATGTGGACCCTGCCGCGCTTCAGGGCAACCTTGAGGATCTCGCCCGGGTCAATCGCCTCCTGGGTGGCATCCAGCTCTCCGAGCGCGCGCTCTCTCGCCTGTTCGCCTCCTGCACGCCGGGGGACACGGTTCGCCTGCTCGACGTCGGGACCGGTGCGGGCGACATCCCCACCGCGATGATCGACTGGGCGCGCAGCAGGAAGATCCCCCTCGAGGCCTTCGGCGTCGATCGCAGCGTCGCGATCCTCCGGCACGCACGCGATGCGGGGCCGAACCTCGGGCTCGTCGCCGCAGAGGGACGCAGTCTCCCTTTGCGAGATGGCGCCGTCGATGTCGCGCACTGCTCGCTGCTGCTGCACCACATCGACCCGCCCGACGCGGTCCCGCTCCTCGCCGAGATGGCCCGCGTCGCCCGCCGGGGCGTGATCGTCAACGACCTTGTGCGCAGCCGGATCGGTCTCGCAGGAGCGTGGCTCCTCGGGCACGTGGCCACGAGGAACCCGCTCACGCGCCACGACGCGCCGCTCTCCGCGCGACGCGCCTACACGCTGGCCGAGATGACCGATCTGCTCACGGCAGCCGGGCTCCGCGTCGTGGCCGCTGATACCTTTCTCGGCTACCGCGCGGCCGTGACGGCGGTGATGCCATGAGCCGGATGGATGCGGATGTGATCGTCGTCGGCGCCGGCCCGGCCGGCGCGGCCACCGCGGCGCGCTTGGCACGGGCGGGCTGCGACGTACTCCTTCTTGACCGCGCCGCCTTCCCACGCGAAAAGCCCTGTGCCGAGTACCTCAGCCCTGGAGTCGTCGAACAACTCGACGATCTGGGCGTGCTGGACGCGGTGGCCGAGAAGGGTGGAAAGTGGCTGAGAGGCATGCGGGTCGCCACCGCCCGCGGAAAGATCCACCTCAACTTCGCCTCGGCCGACCCGCCACGCCGCGGCCTTGGAATTCCGCGGGTCGTCCTCGACCAGATCCTGGTCGACCATGCCGTGGCGGCCGGAGCGCGCATGTGCGAGCGTGCCCGCGTCCGCGGCGCGGTCGTGGAAGAGGGCCGCGTCGTCGGCGTCACGGTGTCCGGGATCGGGCCTCAAGGGGGCGATTCGGTGCTCCGCGCCCGCTTCGTCGTCGGCGCCGATGGGGTCCACTCAACCATCGCCCGGTCACTGGGTCTCACCCGTCCCGTCCGCTGGCCCCGCCGCCTGGGCCTCGTCGCACGCTACGCGGGCGTCACCCGCCTCGACAGCACCGGGGAGATGCGGGTCGGCCCAGACCTGTACTGCGGATTGGCGCCAGTCGGTGAGGGCGTCGTGAACGTCGGTCTGGTCGGACCGCTGGGCAGGAAGCCGCCCGGTGAGCCGACTGCAAGCTACTTCGAGCGGAGCCTGGCGGAGGTGCCGGGGGTTCTGGAGGCACTGCAGGGTGGGGAGCGGGTCACCCCCGTCCGCGGAGTCGGCCCGCTGGCGAGCCGCGTCCGCCGTGTGGCGGGCCCGGGCTACCTGCTGGTCGGGGATGCGGCGGGATTCCTCGATCCATTCACCGGCGAAGGGATCTTCCGGGCACTTCGGGGTGCCGCGCTGGCCGCAGACGCAGTGCTGTCCGCTCTTGCGCGCGACGTCGTTGCAACCGGGTATGCCGAGGCCCGGCGCTCCACGTTCCGCGACAAGGCCGCGCTGTGCCTGTTGATCCAGGGCTTCCTCGGGGCGCGGCCGCTGCTCGACTATGCCCTGGCCCGCATCGCGTCACGCCCGGAGATTGAGGCCGGGCTAACAGGCGTGCTCGGCGACTACGCACCCGCCCGCCCGGCGCTCCACCCGGGGTTCCTCTGGGCACTGCTGAAACCGTAGGGGGAGCCAATGCACACCGCGAATGAGATCGTCATCCATGCCGATGCCACCACCGTCTACGAGCTTGCCGCTGCGGTCGAGCGCTGGCCCGAGATCCTCCCCCACTACCGCTGGGTTCGTGTCCTGCGCGACGACGGCCACGAGCGCCTGGTCGAGATGGCCGCCCGACGGGACGCGATCCCCGTGAGCTGGCGCGCGGTACAGGTGCGCGAGCCGGCGATCCCGCGTATCAGGTTCCGGCACGTCGGTGGGGTCACCAAGGGCATGGAAGTCGCCTGGCTCTTCGAGCCAGGACCGGACGGCCTGACCGTCCGCATCGTGCACGATTTCGATCCGCCCTGGCCCGTGGTCGGCGCGTTGGTAGCAGACCGCATCATCGGGCCGCTCTTCGTGGCGAACATTGCCGGAAAGACGTTGCGGCGGATCAAGGAGCTGGCTGAGATGAAGGCGGAGGTGCCCGGATGAGTGAGCCTGGCGCCGGACGCCGCGTTGTCGTGACCGGGATCGGCGCCGTCACGCCGATCGGCTGCGGACGAGAGGGTCTGTGGGACGGGCTGCGCTGCGGGCAGCCGCGGGTGCGGACGATCTCCCGCTTCGACCCTACGCAATTCCGATCTCAGGTCGCAGCCGAGATCGACGGCTTCGTGCCCTCAGACCACGTGTCCGCCGAACGCGCCCGGCGCGCCGATCGCTGCACGCACCTGGCCATCGCCGCGAGCCGGATGGCGCTCGCCGACGCCGGGCTTGATGGCGCTCGCGACCGGGCCACTCGCCGCGCGGCGGTGTTCGTCGGCAGCGCGCTCGGCGGTGTCCCGTTCGGCGAGGAGCAGCATGTTCGCTTCCTGCGTCGCGGCATCCGGGCCGTTGAGCCCGCACTCGCCCTGACCGTGTTCGGCGGTGCACCCGCCGCCGGCGTGGCGATGGAGTTTGGCCTGACCGGTCCGATCGTTGGGAACGCCAACTCCTGCGCTTCGGGCGCGGTCGCGATCGGGGAAGCCGCCCGCGCGATCCGGCACGGGACGGTCGACGTGGCCCTGGCTGGCGGTTCCGAGGCTCCCCTCGCGCCGCTAACGTTCGGCGCCTTCGACCTCATCCGGGCCCTGTCGACCCGCAACCACGACCCTGCCGGCGCGAGCCGCCCCTTCGACCGGGAGCGAGACGGGTTCGTCATGGCCGAAGGAGCGGCCATCGTCGTTCTGGAGTCCCTGGAGCACGCTCTGCGTCGTGGCGCTCAGCCATACGCAGAGATCCTCGGCTACGGGGCGACGAACGACGCCTACCACATGGTCCGCCCGCTGCCCTCGGGACACCAGGCCGCGCGGGCCATGGTCCTCGCGCTGCGGGAAGCGCGACGATCCCCGAGCGAGGTCGGCTACGTCAACGCGCACGCTACCTCGACACCCCTCGGCGACGCGGCCGAGACTCGCGCCCTGCGCCACGTCTTCGGCGCTACCCCCAGGCAGCCGGCGGTGAGCGCCACCAAGGGCCTCTACGGGCATCCGCTGGGCGCGAGTGGTGCGATCGAGGTTGCCATCACCGTTCTAGCCATCGCCCGCGGTTGGCTCCCGCCGACCACGAACCTCGACGATCCCGACCCCGCCTGCGCACTTCGGCACGTCCCTCCCACGGGGTGCACCGCCCAGGTCGCGGTCGCCATGACCAACTCCTTCGGCTTCGGCGGCATCAACGCCAGCCTGGTCTTCAGCCATTTCTTGGAGTGACAACATTCGAGGTTCGGACGACAGGCACGAGTCCCGCGTGCCGCGGAGACGGCTGGAATACCCGCCTATCCGCGAGTGCGCCAAGCAGGTCGAGGCAACCAGTCCACTCCGGGCTCCCGAACATGATTCGAGGCGGGCACAGTGCCCGCCTCGATATCGATCGTTCGCTGCTGGAGCCGCGCTCGGACTAGAGATCCTTGGTGAGCGTCGCCAGGAACTCGGCGTTGTTGGCCGTCTTGGCCAGCCGACCCAGCACCAGCTCGGTGCCTTCGGTCCCGCCGAGCATCGACACCATGCGGCGCATCGTCCACACCTGACGCAGCGTCTGCTCGTCGAGGAGCAGCTCTTCGCGCCGGGTACCCGACCGCTGGATGTCGATCGCGGGGTAGATGCGGCGCTCCGCCAGCTTGCGGTCCAGGTGCAACTCCATGTTACCGGTTCCCTTGAACTCCTCGTAGATGACGTCGTCCATGCGGGAACCGGTGTCGATGAGACACGTCGCGATGATCGTCAGGCTGCCGCCCCCCTCGATATTGCGGGCTGCGCCGAAGAAGCGCTTGGGCGGATACAGCGCCACCGGGTCGATACCGCCGGAGAGCGTGCGGCCGCTCGGCGGCACCGCCAGGTTGTAAGCCCGGGCCAGGCGCGTGATCGAGTCCAGCAGGATGACCACGTCGCGACCCGACTCCACAAGCCGCTTGGCGCGCTCGAGGACCATCTCCGCAACCTTGGTGTGGTCCTCCACCGGCTCATCGAAGGTCGAGCTGATCACCTCGCCGTCGACCGACCGCTTCATGTCGGTCACCTCTTCGGGTCGCTCGCCGATGAGACAGACGATCAAGTGGATATCTTCGTAGTTGGTGGTGATGCCGTTGGCGATCGCCTTGAGCAAGATCGTCTTACCGGCCTTCGGCGGCGACACGATCAACCCGCGCTGACCGCGCCCGATCGGGGCGACGAGATTGAGCAATCGGGTCGAGAGGATGTTGGGCGAGGTTTCGAGGTTGATCAGCTCGAGGGGGAAGATCGGGGTCAGGCTGTCGAAGTTCGGCCTTCGTCGCGCTGTCTCCGGGTCCATGCCGTTGACGGCTTCGACCCGCAGCAGGCTGTAGTATTTCTCGTTCTCCTTCGGCGGTCGCACGTGCCCCGAAACCCAGTCACCCGTGCGCAGTCCGAAGCGGCGGATCTGCGACTGCGACACGTAGATGTCATTGGGGCCAGGGAGGTAGCGCTCCCCGCGAAGGAAACCGAAGCCGTCCTCGATGATGTCGAGCACGCCCTCGCCGTAGATGTTCCCCTGCTGCTCGGTCTGCGCCTGGAGCACGCGGCTGATCAGTTCCTGCTTCTTCATGCGAGAGAAGCCGGTGATCTCCAATTCGCGCGCGAGCTCATGCAGCTCATCGATTGTTTTTGACTCAAGTTCGTTGATGGTTACGGTCATTCCGTTCCTCTTCCCACACCAGCCGCCGCCGTGGAGGCTGAGCGGGCTGCGTGTTGTCCCTGAATCTCTTGTGGTGGTGCGTGGTGGTAATTCGGTTGACGGCGGCCGGGAGCGGGCGCTCACGGTGATGATGGGGATCGCACGCTCAGTTCCGGCGCGGCCGCGGCCACAACCGGCACTCGCTCCCGAGCGCGGCCACGACATTGCCGCCCGGTGGAGCGAGTCTCCGGGGCA
Source organism: Sphaerobacter thermophilus DSM 20745 (assembly GCF_000024985.1). Classification (NCBI taxonomy): domain Bacteria; kingdom Pseudomonadati; phylum Thermomicrobiota; class Thermomicrobia; order Sphaerobacterales; family Sphaerobacteraceae; genus Sphaerobacter; species Sphaerobacter thermophilus. The sequence goes on along the minus strand of NC_013523.1, from coordinate 1,112,214 downwards.
GGGGTGCAGGCGGTCCGGCACCACTTGTCCGGCAGCCATGCGCATGTCGCGTGACCACGTGTGGTTGACCTCTCATGCGCTGATGATAAGTGCTCGTGAAGTGCTCCAGCCTCAGTGTCAGGCAAACACGTCGCGCGGGTTTGGGTTGCAGTACGGCCCCGGCTGGGTTGCGCAGTGGACTCCGAAGCGTTACAGGGTGCCCTTCGGGCCGTTCCATACGGGAATCGCCAGCGGCGGGGATGAGGTCGCGGCACCGATCCCACCGGTGCCGCGACCAGTATATCATGATGTCCTGCGCTAGTCAAATGGAACAGCGGCAAAGTCCTGGAGCTTGCTCAGCCGGTGTGTCGCTGTGATCCGCCGCACCGTCCCCGAGCGCGACCGCATCACCAGCGATTCCGTCGTCGCCCCCTCCGACGTGTAGTGCACCCCGCGCAGGAGTTCCCCGTCGGTGATGCCCGTGGCGGCGAAGAAGACGTTGTCGGACCGCACCAGGTCATCGGCTGTCAGCACCTGCTCCAGATCCAGCCCCGCCTCCTGCGCCGCGCGGCGCTCGTCGTCGTTGCGCGGCCACAGCTTGCACTGGATCGCGCCACCCATGCACTTCAGCGCGGCCGCGGCGATGACCGCCTCGGGTGCCCCGCCGATACCCATCAGGACATCGATACCGGTCCCCGGCATCGCCGCCATCAAGGCGCCGGCCACGTCACCGTCGGTGATCAGCTTGATCCGCGCCTGGGTCGCCCGAATCTCGGCGATCAACTGCTCGTGGCGCGGGCGGTCCAGCACGACCACGGTCAGGTCACGTACGCGCATCCCCTTCGCGTCGGCGATGCGCTGGAGGTTCTCCGCCACCGGCGCGTTGATGTCGATGGCGAACGCCGCCTCAGGCCCGACCGCGATCTTGTTCATGTACACGATTCCGGGCGGGTAGTACATCGAACCGCGGTCCGCCAGTGCCACGACGGACAGGGAGTTCGGCATCCCGTTCGCCAGGAGCCGGGTCCCGTCGATCGGATCGACTGCCAGGTCCGCCTGCGGCGGATCCTTGGTGCCGACCTCCTCCCCGATGTACAGCATCGGGGCCTCGTCCTTCTCACCCTCGCCGATCACCACGACCCCGTCCATATGGACGGACTGGAGCATGGTGCGCATGCCGTTGACGGCCGCCTGGTCCGCCGCGTTCTTGTCGCCGCGCCCCATCCAGCGCGCGGCCGCGAGCGCCGCGGCTTCGGTCGTCCGGACCAGCTCCAGCGCCAGGTTCCGGTCGATACTCGCACTCATGCGGCTGCCTCCACTCCCTCGGGCTTTGCCCGATCCCGATCAGACCGAGGCCGATGCCGGCCGCGCCTGCAGCCACTCGCTCGCGCGCGCCGGCAATTCGGACGTCGGTCCCACCACCACCGTGCAGTCCGGCAGGGACCGCACGAACGATGACCCATAGCGTCGGCTTACCGTCCGTCGGTCGAGCACCACACAGACACCCCGGTCGGTGCTGCTGCGGATCAGGCGTCCGAATCCCTGCTTGAAGCGCAGCACCGCCTGAGGGATAGCGTAGGAATTGAAGGGGTCTTCGAACAACTCGCTGCGGGCCGCGAAGACCGGGTCGCTCGGCACTGAGAAGGGTAGTCTCGTGATCACGAGCAGACTCAGGGCGTCCCCGACGATATCCACCCCCTCCCAGAAGCTGTTGGTGCCGAGCAGAACCGTCTCGGGGTGGCTCTTCAGTCGGTCGATCAACTGGCGCGGGCTCCCGTCCATGCGCTGCGCCAGCACCAGAATACCCTCCGCCTCCAGTGGCCGCTTGATGGCCCGGTAAGTGGTCTGGAGCGCGCTATGCGAAGTGAAGAGGACCATGGCCCGGCCCCGCGTCGCCTTGCAGAGGTCGATCAGCGCCTCTTGCACGTGGCGCTGGTGTCCCGGCTGACCCGGTTCCGGCACGTCGTCGGCCAGGTACAAGAGCGTCGTCGCCGGGTAGTCGAACGGCGACGGCACCTGTAGCTCGTGCGCCTCGTCGATCCCGAGCCGTTGCCGGACGTAGTCGAACGAGCCGTCTGTCGTGAGCGTCGCCGAGGTCAGGATCGTCGTGCGGCAGCGATCGAAGAGATGCTCGCGCAGCACATCCCCCACGTGTAACGGCGCGGCCGAGATCGCGACGTCGCCAGTGGCGACGTTGCGCGTGAGCCAGTAGATCATGTCGGGGCTCGGGTTCGCGATCGCGCCGAGCACCCTTTCGATTAGTTCGTGCCCGGTGCGGATCAGGACCTCCAGCTCGGTCGCCACTTCGTCACGTTCGGGGATCTCCTCCTCACTGATCCCCTCCCACTGCCCCGCGGCCCAGACCAGCACCCCGACGATCTCACGCAGCCGTCCCGCCACCTGGTCCCACGAAATCTCGATCGTACTCCAGCCCGGATCGTGCCGCACAGCGTCGGTCAGGCGCAGGCGCCGGTCGTGCTCACTTTGGCCCGCCTGGTAGCGCTCCACGAAGTCCCCGAGCGCGTGGAAGAAGCGTTCGATCTCCTCGCTGGCCTCACGGGCCGTGCGCACCAACCCGTCCAACTGCGGCTGCAGTGACGCCGCGATATCGCGGGCCAGCGGCACGCGGGCATTCGCCACAACGCTCCACAGGCCGCCGAGCGCACCACCTAAGGCGCCGTCGTCGTCCCGCGCGACGCAGCGCGACACGAAATCGAGGATCCGGTGGCGGCTGATGCTGAAGCCGAGCTGCGTCGTCGCCTCGTCCTCCAGATTGTGCGCCTCGTCGATGATGAGGTGGCGGTACGGCGGCAGGACGTTGTTGGCCGCCAGCATGTCTGACAGCAGGAGCGCGTGGTTGACGACGATGACATGTGCGCTCTCGGCCTTGTGGCGCGCCCGGTAGAGGAAGCACTGGTTTCGCCGGTGGAAGATGCACCGGCCGGGGACGCAGCTCCCCTCCTCCTCGGCCAGCGCCAGCCAGTACACCTGCTCCTCCGGTGATAGGTGCAGCTCCGCGCGGTCCCCCGTCTCTGTCTGTTGGAGCCAGGTCAGGATCTTGGCGTAGAGCGTGGCCCGCTCGGGCGACACGGACGGCTCACGCTGTGCCAGGAACCAGCGCCGCAGGCAGAGGTAGTTCGAGCGGCCCTTGAGGAGAGCCGCTTCGAAGGACGCCACGCGCTCGAGCTCCGGCTGCGTGCGGGCCATCTCTTTGAGCGCCCGTCGCAGATCCGGCAGATCCTTGCGGAAGAGCTGGTCCTGCAGGGCAATGGTGTTGGTCGAGATCACCACCGGCTCGCCGCGGTTCACGGCGTGGAGGATGGCCGGGAGCAGATACGCCAGCGACTTGCCGGTCCCGGTCCCGGCTTCGATGAGGTACGTCCCGCCCTGATTGAAGCCCTCGGCCACGGCCGCCAGCATCGCGACCTGCTGCGGCCGCGGCTCATAGCCGGGGAAGGTCTGCGCCAGCGCCCCACCCGGTTCGGTCCAGGCCCGGAGCGCCTCCACATCGATCGGCGCGTCGGAGCCGGTCGGCTCCAGGCGCGGTGGTCGCTCCCGCTGGAACAGGAACAGCACCTCGGGCCCGCCGCGGGTCATCCCGGTCTTCGCCATAAGCTGGGCTGCGATCGTCCCGTGGCCCATGCCGTCCAGGCTAGCCACCTCGCGCCGCGCCTCGGCGAACAGTCGCGCCAGCGGCGACCCGGCCACGCGCGCCAGCTCCGCCAACCGCGCCAGGGTCTCCGCATCGTGGCTGAGGAGGATGTCCTGCAGCCCCAGGAAGACCGCCATGGTCGTCTCGACGTCGGCCATCGCGCGGTGCTGGTGCGGGACCGACACTCCCAGCCGAGCCGCGATGGTTGCCAGATTGTAGGCCGGGAGGTCCGGGATCAGGATGGTGGCAAGCTGGAACGTATCGTAGAGCGGGTTCTGCAGCCGCAGCCCTGCCCCGGCGAGCATCTGGATGTCGAACTCCGGCGATTGCCCCACGATCGGATGGTTGCGCACGAAGTCCCGCAACCGGGGCGCCACTACGGGGAATATCGGTGCGCGGCGCACATCCTTGGCGCCGATGCCGGTCAGGCTGGTGATGTTGAACGGGATCGGGCCGCGGGGACGCACCAGGCTCTCCCAGCGGTCGAGCACCCGGTCGTTGCGGAACTTGATCGCGGCGATCTCGATGATCTCGTCCCGCTCCGGGTCCATCCCCGTCGCTTCGAGGTCCAACGCGACGTAGATCCCGCTCACTGCGACGGCCTCTCCCCGTCGACACCCCCGGTGCCCTGTGCCTCTCCCACAAAACGCTCGGCGATCAGCGCCAATTGCACCAGCCCGACCGCGGCCGGCGCGATCTCGATCTGCTCGTCGGTGCGATGAGCGCGCACGCCGTGGCTCAGACCCACGCACACCGCCGGTATCCCGCGGGCGATCGGGATGTTCGCATCGGTGCTCGACGCGTTCAGCTCCGGCTGGAACCCAAGCTGCTCCAGCACCTCGACCGTCAGGCGGACGAGTGGTGACGAGGGCGGCACCGAGCCGGCCGGGCGCTCACCCAGCACCTCGATCTCGGTCGACACTCGGTCGGTCCGGCGGCGCTCGACGATGCGCGTGACCTCCTGCGCCAGCCAGGCGAGCCGGTCCGGGTCGGTCGAGCGCATGTCGATCACGGCCGAAGCGTGCGGCGCGATCGTATTAACCGACACCCCGCCCTCGATCAGTCCCACGTTGTAGGTCGTCTTGGGCTGGAGCGGTACCGGAATCATCGAAATCTCCTGGACGATCCCGGCAAGCTCGTGGATCGCGCTCGGCTCGCCGAAGGCGCCCCAGCTATGCCCGCCCGGCCCGGTGACCGTTACCCGGATGCGCTTGGAGCCGACCGCGATGTGCGTAACGCGACCCAAGTTGTGCCCTTCGACCGCGATGACCCCGCCCAACTCAGGCTCGAAGCGATCGACGGCCGCCTTGATGCCCCGCAGGTTGCCGAGTCCCTCTTCTCCGACATTGGCGACCAGGAGCACGTCGCCCGGAGTGGTAATGCCCGCTGCCTCCAGGAGATCCACCAGCACCAGGAGACCTGCGACGCCGAGGCTGTTATCACCGATCCCGGGCCCGGTCAGCACCCCGTCGGATCGCTCAACCGTGATCGGCGTGCCCGGCGGGAAGACCGTATCCGTGTGCGCCGCGAGCATCAGCGTCGCCCCACGTCCGCTCCCCGGGCGGCGGGCGTAGACGTTGGGGAGGTCATCGACCTCCACAGCCAGCCCGCGCTCCTCCAGTGCGCGCGCCACCCAGCGGGCGCGTTCGGCTTCGTGGTAGGTCGGGGCTGGAATCAAACAGATCTGCTCGGTCAGATCGGCGAGGCGCGGCAGCAGGCTATCGGCAAGCCGCCGAAGCTGTGCGAGCCTGGCTTCCCATTCGGACACGTGTTGTCCCTCTCACCGCTTCGCTCGCCACGCGAGCCACAGGGGTGTGCGAGATGCCGGCTCCGGGCATCCGGCCCAGGAGACGGAAGGAGCCGCCACCGGTTCCGGTCGACCATGCCGGCAGGCAAGACGCTGGCATTATAGCAGCAGAGGGTCGTACCCGCGCCTCCGGATCGGGCGCAGCGCTTGTTGACAGGTCCGGCGAACAGCCGTAGATTTGCGACGGCTACCGCAACGGGAGCCGGCGACGCGGCGTGGGCCGCGCGCTGGGGCCAAGAGGACGCTGGAGCAGGGGGACCGCGAGTGGCATCAAACTATCGCGGATACCGGCCGCCACAGGGGATGGTGTCGTGGGCACTCCATCGCCTGGCCGGTCTCGGGGTGCTGGTCTTTTTGTTACTGCACATCGTTGATATCTTCGCCGTAGGCTACGGCCCGGAGGCATTCAACGACCTGTTGTTCATCTATCGTCATCCGATCTTTCGCGCCGGAGAGGTGATCCTGGTTGCCGGGCTTTATTACCACGCGCTGAACGGAATCCGCATCATTCTGGTGGACTTCTGGTCGAAGGGCTGGAAGTACGAGCGGCAGATGTTCTACGCGGTGGTCGCCCTGTTTCTCATCGCCTTCATCCCCACCGCGATCTTGATGATTCGGCCGCTGTTCTAGCCGAGTTGCGGCCATAGGGCCGCGGCACATGGGAGGTTCAACGGTGGTTCAAGTCCCCACGGGTAGCGGTCCGGATCAGGTCAGCGCCGCCCCACGATCCGCGCGGCGTGCACCGATCCCGCGCGTCGGCCGGGAACGCCCTACTGGCAGCAACTTCGAGCTGTATTCCTGGTACTTCTTCCGGGTCAGTGGCCTGTTGCTGATTCTCTTGGCCATCACTCACGTCGTCATCATGCACGTCATCAACACGGTCGATGAAATCGACTACGACTTCGTGGCCGACCGCTGGAACTCGCCGTTCTGGCGCGCGTTCGACTGGCTCATGCTCGTCCTGGCACTGCTGCACGGGCTGAACGGTGCGCGGATCGCGGTGGACGACTATGTGCGGCCGCGCGGGTGGCGCGTATTCGCCCACTCGGTCCTCTGGAGCACCGCGATCATTTTCTTGATTATCGGTTCGATCGCGGTCGTCACGTTCAACCCGGATGCCGCCGTAACGGCAGGGAGATGAGGCATGTACCATCGATTTGACGCCGTCATCGTCGGCGCCGGCGGAGCCGGGCTCATGGCCGCCGCCCAGCTCGCCGGGAAGGCCAACGTGGCAGTCATTAGCAAGCTATACCCCACGCGGTCCCACACCGGGGCGGCTCAGGGCGGGGTGGCGGCCGCGCTGGGCAACCTCGAAGAGGACCACTGGATCTGGCACATGTTCGACACGGTCAAGGGGGGCGACTACCTCGTTGACCAGGATGCGGCCGAGGTCCTTGCCCGCGAGGCCATCGACGCGGTCTACGAACTGGAGCACATGGGCCTCCCCTTCAACCGCACGCCGGACGGCCGGATCGACCAGCGGCGTTTCGGTGGGCACACCCGCAACTTCGGTGAGGGTCCGGTACGCCGCGCCTGCTACGCCGCCGACCGCACGGGCCACATGATCCTCCAGACCCTCTACCAGCAGGGCATCAAGCATCAGGTCACCTTCTTCAACGAGATGATGATGCTGGACCTGCTGATCACCGACGACGGCGTCTGCACCGGCGTCGTGGGGTACGACATCCACTCCGGCGAGATCCACGTCTTCCACGCCAAGGCAGTCCTGCTGGCGACCGGCGGCTTCGGCCGCGTCTTCAAGGTCACCAGTAATGCGCTGTCCCTCGCCGGGGACGGCTGCGCCATCGCCTTCCGGCGTGGCCTGCCGCTGGAGGACATGGAGTTCTTCCAATTCCACCCGACCGGGATCTACAAGCTCGGTATCCTCTTGTCCGAGGCCTGCCGTGGCGAGGGCGGTATCCTGCGCAACGACAAGGGCGAGCGCTTCATGGAGCGGTACGCGCCCACCCTGCTCGACCTCGCCCCACGCGACATGGTCTCTCGCAGCATCTACATGGAGATCCGTGAGGGCCGAGGGATCAACGGGCAGGATTACGTCCACCTCGACCTGACGCACCTGCCCGCTGAGGTCATCGAGACCAAGCTGCCGGACATCACCGACTTCGTCCGCACCTACATGGGCCTCGATCCGGTCAAGGACCTTATCCCGATCCAGCCGACGGCCCACTACGGCATGGGCGGCATCCCCACCGACGTGGACGGCCGGGTCACGATCGACGAGGAGAACACAGTCCTGCCCGGGCTCTACGCGGCCGGCGAGTGTGCCTGCGTCAGCGTCCACGGCGCCAACCGGCTCGGCACCAACTCGCTGGTCGACCTGATCGTCTTCGGCCGGCGCGCCGGGCGGCACATGCTCAAGACCATCAACGAGAACGACTTCCACCCGCTGCCCAAGGAGCCCGACTTCCGCGCCCGCGCCGAGGTCAGCGCCCTCCTCGAAGGCGACGGCACCGAGAACGCCAACGTCATCCGCGAGGAGCTGCAGGAGGCCATGTTCCGGGACTGCGGCGTCTTCCGCACCGCGGAGGGTCTGATCTCGCTACGAGAGAAGCTGACCGAGCTGCGGCATCGCTACAGCCGGGTCGGCGTGCGGGACAAGAACCGCACCTTCAACATGGACCTCGTCGAGACGATCGAGACGGGTTATTTGCTGGACATCGCCGAGGCCGTCGTCGCCGGGGCACTCGCCCGCGAGGAGAGTCGCGGCGGTCACTTCCGTGAAGACTTTCCCGAGCGCGATGACGTCAACTGGCTCAAGCACACATTGACCTATCGTACGTCGGGCGGCATTGAGATGCGCTACAAGCCGGTCGTCATCACCCGGTTTGAGCCCAAGGAACGGAAGTACTGATGCAGGTACACCTGCGGATTCAACGCTTCAACCCTGAGGTCGACAGCAAGCCGTACTTCGAGGAGTACGACGTCGAGGTCGAGCCGACTGACCGCGTCCTCGATGCGCTCAACAAGGTGAAGTGGTTCCGCGACGGCACGCTCACCTACCGCCGGAGCTGCGCCCACGGCGTCTGCGGCTCCGATGCCATGCGTATCAACGGGCGCAACCGGCTGGCGTGTAAGGTGCTCATCCGCGATGTAGGCACCGACATCACGATCGAGCCGCTCGTCGGCTTCCGGGTCATCCGCGACCTGGTCGTGGACATGGAGCCGTTCTTCAACGCGTACAAGTCGGTGATGCCCTTCCTCATCAACGACGACCCAGAGCCGACCACGGAGCGGCTGCAGTCACCGGAGAATCGCGAGCGCTTCGACGACACGACGAAGTGCATCCTCTGCGCCTGCTGCACCAGTGCCTGCCCGATCACCTGGACCAACGACGAGTTCGTCGGTCCCGCGGCGATCGTCAACGCCCACCGCTTCATCTACGACAGCCGCGACCAGGGTGCAGCCGACCGGCTGGCCGTGTTGAACCAGAAGTCGGGCGTCTGGCGCTGCCGCACCGTCTTCAACTGCACCGAGGCGTGCCCGCGCGGGATTCAGGTCACGCGTGCCATCGAGGAGGTCAAGCGCAGCTTGCTGACCGGCGACGTCTCGTAGCGGCATCCTCGGGCACGGGCACCGGCGCGCGGCAGGTCCGCGTCACCGCCCACCCTGCGGACTGCAGAGGTACACGACATCACTGAACGCTGGGGAGCGAGGAACACGCGGATGCGGAATCCGCTGAGCTGGGACTATCTGAACGCACCGCTCTGGGACACGCCCGTCTGGGGGCCGTTCTCGATCGCCTTTGTCGCGCTCTGCGGCATCGGCTTCGTCGCGTCGCTGTTGGTCTACTACGACGTGATACGGCTTTCCCAGCGCTACCCGATCGCCCGCGCGGAGATCCAGCGCGGTGCTGCCATCGCCGCGGTGCTGTTCGGGCTAGGACTCTTCTTCTTCACGTTCCGGTTCCTCCACGTGAGCGCCTTCGGCTTCTACAAGCGCTTCTGGCTCTATCTGGTTCTCCTGGCGCTGCTGGCTGAGGCCGCCTACTACATCTGGTGGGCCCGCACCGTGTATCCGGCCAAGGTGCGCGCTGCAGCCGCCGAGGAGCTCAAGCGCCGCTACCTCGAACCGGTGTCCAGCGGCCGCCGCCGCGGTGCGCGCCGGCGGAAGCGGTCGCCGTCCCGCGAGCGGGTGCGCTCGTAACCCCAACCCGCTGTCGGAAGCGATTGAGCCTCCCGGACCTTGCCGAATCATCGAGCGAATCGGCAGGGCCCGAGGAGGCTCCTCGTTTCTACCTTCGCGTTTCGCGATCGGGGTACCTTACGGCGCGCCCTCTGGAGTCGTCGGTTGGTCCTCCAGGGCGAATGAGCCGTAGCGAACGTCGCCGGCGGGCTCGTAGGTGGCAATGATCACGCCGGTGGTCGACTCCTGGGAGTCCACGAGGCGCAGGTTGCCGGGGCGTACCCCATCGCCAAAGAGCTGCTTCCCACTTCCCAACGTTAGCGGGAAGATCATGAGGCGGTACTGGTCGACCAGGTCATTGGCCATCAGGGTCTGGACCAGTTGCGAACTTCCATGCACCTGGAGGTCGGGCCCGTCACCCTGCTTGAGCCGGGTGATTTGCTCGACAACGTTGTCTCGGATCACGACCGCGGGACCCCAGTCTGCGCTCGCCAGGGTGGTGGACACGACGTACTTCGTCGCCGCGTTCAGCGGGCCGGCTGCCTCGTCAGTGGCATGGGGCCAGTGGGCCGAGAAGATGTCGTAGGTCTTTCGCCCGAGAAGGAGGTCGAACGGCTGGCTCAACCCCTCGCCCACAAACTGGCCCATGCGGTCGTCCCAGTAGTTGACCGACCAGCCTCCATGCTCGAAACCACCCTCTCGGTCCTCGTTTGGCCCGCCTGGGCCCTGCATGACGCCGTCCAGGGTTAGGAAGGTATTGACAACGATCTTCCGCACGGGGTGCCTCTCCCTCTGTGGGTCGATCCGGGCACCCGACCGCCTGGCCGGGCTGTACGCAACGGGTCCCACATCTTGGTCGAACGGCCATCCTCGAAATCGACAGCACTGCCCGACCATGCGTGGGATAGCATCCGGCTCACGAATCATGCCCAGAGTTATGTCGCGAGGGCTTCGGGCAAAAAGAAGAGCGGACCGCCCAACGGGACGGTCCGCTTCTGTGTTCGAAGAAGGTCGTGCACCCTCTGTCGATCACGACCCTCCGGCTTGCACCGGGCCAGTTAGCTCCAGCCAGGCACCCCCACGTCACCCAAGGATGGCCACTTACGGCTGCTTCCTTCCGGACCTGACCGGGTTCGTGGGTCCTTGCCGCGTGGGACCCAACCTTCCTCACCACTTAGCCCGAGCAGTCCCACAAGGCCGGACCTCGAGAGGGAACTCAGCCCCGCTATAGCGGATTGCGGGTACAGGGCACCGCTAGTTCCCCGCCTAGCACGACCAGGACTTTATGATACCTGCCCCCAACCATCCTCGCAAGGGTACGGACACCCGGGGGTATCCCACCCCTTCGTAGTCGCGTCCTGCCGCTGAGTGGTCGGCGGAGGGGATCCTCGGGGGTCCGTGGCGCTTTATGTTCCCACTCAGCCGGGAGCCGGGGACGGCGACAGCGACGGCGGGGGACGAGCCTGGCTCAAGCCTATTGGGCGTTATCCCGGTCGCACAGCACCGGCAGTTCGAAGACATCGGGGTGACCGTCCACTCCCTCGAGTTGTACCGGGATCGGTTCCAGGCCGTCGCCAGAATGGACGGGGGAAGTCGGGGCGGGTTCCCCCGCATCACCTGGCGCGGTGGACGATCGAGGTGGTGTCTACAATGCATTGCCCGCAGCGGGGAGCGGCGGGGGCAAGCCACCGGAGCTCTTCTCCTGGCGCCGCGTCTGTCCATTCACCCCGCAGCGCGATCCCAAAGCCCGCCAACTGACGCTGGAGATCGCAACATTGCAGTGGGGCTCCGGAGCCATTGTCCAGGTGCCGGACGGCACGCAGCGATTCTCGGTTGAGCTGCCATAGCCGATTACCCGTCAACCCACCGGAGGCACGTCCCGTGGTATTTGGCTGGCCTGCGACGGGCCACCCAGATGCGAGCGGCGGCCACACGATGGCCGCCGCTCTGCCGGATATTCGCATGTTCGATAACGGATGACGCTTAGGTGGGACCGCCCGCGCGTAACCAGAGCGACTCGGCGTGTCCCGTGCCCGTCTCGCTACGGGACGATTGCCTCGCCACCGTCGACGCGGATGACGTTCCCGGTGATCCAACCGATGCCGGGCGTGCTGAGCACGCGGATCGCCCGTGCCACGTCCTCCGGCGTCGTCACGCGGCCACCAGGGTTCCGCGCCTTTGCCCCCTCCAGCATCTCGTCAGCACCGGGGATCTTCGACTGCGCCGGGGTCGGCGTCACACCGGCCTGAATGCTGTTGGCCGCGATGCCGTGCGGCGCAAGCTCCACCGCGAGCTGGCGGATGTGCGCCTCCAACGCCGCCTTGGCGGCCGAGACCGCACCGTACCCGGCCCAGACACGGGTCGATCCCTCGCTGGTCATGGCGAAGATCCGGGCGTCCTGGTCGAACAGCCCGGCGTGGAAGAGGTCCTGCGTCCAGTAAACGAGCGAGTTGGCCATGACGTCGAGCGTCATCTCGAGCTGCTTCTGGGTCAGTTGTTGAGCGGGATCTGGCTCGATGTACCGGCGCAGGGTGCCGAACGCCAGCGAGTGCATCAGCACGCGGACGCGCGCCCCACGCTCCTTGAGCGCCTGAATCACTTCAGCGCGCTTCTCGGGGTCGGCCGCGTTCACGTTGAAGAAGGCAGCTTCGCGCCCGGCCGCCTGGACGTCGGCGATCACCGCTTCGGCCAGTGGCATCGTGCTCCGCCGATCCAGGTGGACCCCGCAGATATTGAACCCGGCCGCGGCTAGCTCACGGCTGGTCGCCGCACCAAAGCCGCTCGACGCGCCGAGGATCACCGCCCAGGGCGTACCAGTCGCTGTCTCGGTTCCGGCCAACCCTCCGCCTCCCTTCCCGGCAGTAGCCGCCCACGACGGACGGTAAGGTCACTGCTGTCACTCCGCAGATTATGAGAGCGGGCGGCAAGCGGGGTCAAGCCGACGCATCCGACTCTGTGCCGCTACCCGGACTCGACGCCGGAGGGAAGGGGAAAGCGCACACAGACCACAGTGCCGCCACCCTCGCGGGCGCGTAGGTGGAGCGAACCGTGCAGGTCTACCTCCACGAGCGTCCGTGCGATCTGGAGGCCCAGCCCGGCGCTGCGAACCGGGTCGAAGCCGGCCGGCAGTCCGACGCCGTCGTCACACACCTCCAGCACCGCCTCGTCCCCTTCGCACCGCACCGCGATGGTGACCTCACCTCGCTCGCGCCGGCCGACACCGTGTACTACCGCGTTGGCCAGGAATTCGTTGATCAGGAGGGCGAGGACCGTCGCCTGTCGTGACGGGACGTGGACCGGCGACGGCTCGATGACGAAGTTCACCTGGGTCCCCGGCGGCACGACGTTGATGATCGCCTCGTCCACCACGTGCTTGGCGATCCGCTCCACAGTCGTCTCGCGCAGGTTCCCGCTTGAGAGCAGATCGTGGATCGCCGCAATGCTGCGGATCCGGCTGACGGCCTCCTGCAGCGGCTGGGTCCACCCCTCGTCGGCAGCGTGTCTCGCCTGCATAGAGAGCAGGGCTGCGACCATCTGCAGGTTGTTGCGTACCCGATGGTGCATCTCCTGCAGCAGAGTCGAGGCGCGCGTGAAGCCACGCAGCGCCTCCTCGTACAACTCGGCGTTCTCGATCGCGATTGCCGCCGAGTCGGAGAAGGCGTCCAGCAGCCCTTGCATGTCTTGGACATCCTGCGGTCGTTCGCCGAGGTAGACGCAGATCGCACCCACTGCGCGACGCGCAGTCACCATCGGGACGACGTAAAGGAACGTGCTCGGCTCCTCCGCCGGCAACCGGCGCCAGATGGCCGCCCCGGTCTGCATCGCCTCCTCAACCACCGGCACCACGACGGCACGATCGGCTACGGGCGCCACGTCATCGGACGGGTGACGCGCCATCAGTTCGAGCCGGGCCGGGTCGTGCCGCGGCCGCCGATAGATCTCCGCCGCCGTCGCCTGACTCAACTCCGCCGTCTGGCGACTGATCAGCCGCAGCACCTCCGACAGGTCGAGCGTCGACGCGACCATGCGCGACATCTGCTGCAGCGTGGCGAGCTGGCTGATCCGGCGGCGCAGTTGGGCATCGGTCTCGCTGTACAACCGCGCGTTCTCGATGGCGATGGCGATCTCACCGGCCGCCGTTTCCAAGAACGCCAGCTCGTCGGCGTCGAACTCACGCCGGGCGGCCGAGAGGATGTTCAGCACCCCGACCAGCCGATCGGGCGCCCCCAGCGCCAGCGGCACCGACACCTGGGACGTGTAGATCTGATCGCCGATTCGCGGGTGGTCCAGGTACGCCGGGTGGGAGCGCGCCTCGGCCACCGCCAGAATGCGGCGCGTCGCCGCCGCCTCACCGGTGATGCCCACCCCGAGCGGCAGGCGGAGCTGGCCCACCTCCTCCTGGTTGAGCCCGACCGTGGCCCGCAGTACCAGCGTTCCGCTTGTCTGGTCGTAGAGGAAGATCGAGCAGGAATCCGCCGCGACGGTCTGCTTCACCACATTGACGACGGTCTGCAGCATCGCTTCCAGGTCGAGACTCGCAGTCGCCGCCTGGTTGATGCGGTGCAGACCGGCCAGCCGCGCGACATGGCTCGACAAGGGCCCGGTGCCGCCCCGCCGCACCAGCCCGCGCAGCCGCACCATGTAGTCGGTGTAGCCGCGCACCGTGGCGCCCAGCACCGCCGGGTCGGCCGGCACGTCGGCCTCCCGCCAGGCGTCGAGGAGCATGGCGAAGGCGTCTTCCATGCGGAAGTGGTCGGCCGCGACCGCCTCGCCGAAGTCGATTGCTGCCAGGAGCAGGCGTGTCTGCCCGCCGGGTGCCCCCTGCTCCCGCATTGCCTCCAGCAGCGCGTTGAGCGCGTCATGGCGGCGCGCCACCGTGCCCTCAGCCGCCTCGCCTGGCCCGGCTGTCTCGTGCTGCATCTGATCCCCGCTCAGGTGGTACAATCGTTCTATACGTACGCGTGGCTCGACCGCGAGGGAGATGAGATGGGTGTCCGGTCGCAACCACTCGGCGTCGTCACGGAGGGGAGCTTCACCGGCGGCCTGACGGTTCGCCTGGCTCCGGATTGCCCCACCGAGGCGCTGCGCGTCGGCAGCTTCGTCGTCCTCGAAGGGAACGACAACCGTTATTTTAGCCTGATCGCCGACATGCGGCTGCGCGTGACAGACCCATCGCTCACGGCTCACCCACCGGCCGGTGGGTCACCCTTCGTGCGCCAAGCCCTGGCCGGTACCCACACGTACGCCACGGTCGAGGTGCGCCCCAGCCTCATGCTCGAGAACGCATCCAGGCTCACCGGCGCTCCACCGGGCCCGGTGCGCAACATCCCGATGCATTTCGCGGTCCTCCGCGAAGCCCGGCCGGAGGACTTCGATCTGGTGTTCGGCTCGGAGGGCGGCACGCGCTTCGCGCTCGGCACCCCGCTGACCATGGACATCCCCATCCCGATCGACTTGAAAGCGTTCATCGAGCGCAGCAACGGGATCTTCGGCCAGAGCGGTACCGGCAAGAGCGTCCTGACCCGCCTCCTGCTCTTCGGCCTGATCAAGAGCGACGTCGCCTCGGCGCTGATCTTCGACATGCACGACGAGTACGCCTATGCCCGGCGTGACCCGGAGATCGCCGGCCTGGTGGAACTCTTCGGCGAGTCGCGCGTCAAGGTCTACACGCTCGACAAGCGCACGGGCGGCAGCCGTGACGTCGTGATCGGGCTCAACCAGATCGAGCCGGAGGACATCGAACTGCTCGCGGACGAGCTGAACCTGCGCGAGACCTTCCCTGCCGTCGCCCACCAGCTTCAGCAGGCCTTCAAGAGTCGCTGGATGCAGCGGCTGCTCGCGATGGATTCCGAGGACGTTGCCGAGTTCTGCCAGCAAACCGGGGCGCACCCCGGCGCCGTCGACGCCCTTCGGCAGAAGCTGGCCCTGATTCGCAAGCGGGACTACGTCGTCGAGGAGGCCGGGTTCTCCTGGGTGGACGATATGCTGCGCCACATCGAGGATGGCAAGCACATCATCCTCCAGTTCGGCCGCCACGACTCGCTGCTCGACTACATGCTCGTGGCCAACATCGTCACCCGGCGCATCCACCAGCGCTACACCGAGAAAGCCCTCGCCGCGCAGGCAGACGGAGCGTTGGGCCAGGAGCCGCGTCACTTGGTGATCGTGCTGGAGGAGGCGCACAAGTTCCTGACGCCGGAGGCCGCCCGCCAGTCGATCTTCGGTACCATCGCCCGGGAGATGCGCAAGTACTCCGTGACGCTCCTGGTCGTCGACCAACGACCGTCCAGCATCGACCCCGACGTGCTCTCGCAGCTCGGCACACGCATCACCGGCCTGCTGGCCGACCAGCGCGACATCGACGCCGTCCTGACCGGCGTGGGCGACCGCAACCAGCTCCGCGGTATGCTTGCCAGCCTGGAGCCGCGCCAGCAGTGCCTCATCGTCGGCCACGCCATCCCGATGCCGATGCTGCTCCGCACTCGCCAGTACGACCGCGCGAGCCTGATAGCCGAGTTACGCGCATCCAAGATCCGGACCGTCGACGGCCACGAGCTGCTGGCTCGTTACCGCAGCTTTGACGAGGACGAATAGCACCACATGCGACTCCTGCACTTCGCCGACCTCCATCTCGGCATGGAGAACTACGGCACGCTCGACACGCGGCTGGGCTACTCGAGCCGTGTGCGCGACTACCTCGCCGCCTTCGATCAGGTGGTGGACCACGCGATCGAGCATCGGGTCGACGCCGTGCTCTTCGCGGGCGACGCCTTCAAGCACCGCGACCCCAGCCCGACGATCCAGCGGGAGTTCGCCAAGCGCATCCGC
This sequence comes from Sphaerobacter thermophilus DSM 20745, assembly GCF_000024985.1. Classification (NCBI taxonomy): domain Bacteria; kingdom Pseudomonadati; phylum Thermomicrobiota; class Thermomicrobia; order Sphaerobacterales; family Sphaerobacteraceae; genus Sphaerobacter; species Sphaerobacter thermophilus. The sequence goes on along the minus strand of NC_013523.1, from coordinate 1,095,805 downwards.
CGCCTGGCTGCGGCCGAGATCCCGACTGTGCTGCTCGTCGGCAACCACGATCTGCCGAGCATCGACGCCCGCGCCACGCCGATGGACATCTATGCGACGCTCGATATCCCCTTCATCTACGTAGCGCGCAATCCGGACGTGCTCCGGATCGAAACCCGTGGCGGGCCGCTCCAGGTCGTGACTCTCCCGTGGCTCTCGCGCCAGCGCCTGCTCGACCCCGAACAGCGCCGCAACCCCGACCCGGGCGCCGTGAGCCGTGCCGCGGCGGAAGCCACCTCGGCCATCCTCAGCGCCCTCGTCGACCAGCTCGACCCCGATACGCCGGCCGTGCTCCTTGCGCACCTGAGCATCGAGGGAGCGCGCCTCGGGTCGGAACAGTCGATTATGCTCGGCGAGGATCTGGTGCTCGACACCGACGAGTTGCGCGTACGCGCCTTCGACTACGTGGCGCTAGGGCACATCCACCAGCACCAGCAGATCACGGCGCGTCCGCCCACCGTCTACGCCGGGAGCCTAGAGCGCATCGACTTCGGGGAAGAGCGCGAGGAAAAGGGGTTCGTCCTGGTTGACATCCAGCCCGGCCCCGCCGGGGAGCGCCGCGTCGAATGGACCTTCCAGCCGGTCCGGTCACGCCCCTTCGTGACCCTCCGGATCAAGACGCTGCACGAGGACCCCATGGTCGATGTCGAGCGCGAGATCGAGCGGCGCACTGCAGACTTGGACGGGGCGATCGTCCGCGCCTTCATCGCCGTCCCGCCAGAGCGCGAGGAACTGCTGCGCATCGACGAGGTGCGCCGGATGCTCCTCCAGCGCGGTGCCGCCTACGTCGCCAAGGTCGTACGCGACGTCGACCTTCAGGTCCGTCCCCGCATAGAACTGCGCGACCACGAGACACTCGACCCCGTGGCCGCGCTCGAAAAGTGGCTCTCCCTCCGGGACCTCACCGAAGACCAGCGCCGCCGCATCCTCGAAGCCGGCAAGGCCCTGATCCAGGCCGAGCGGGATGGGGAGTGAAGCGTGATGCGTCATGCGTCAACCGTCCCCCTCACCCCCGACCCCTCTCCCACCAGGGGAGAGGGGAGGAATACGCAACACGGAATACGCAGTACGCACTCCAGGTGACGGATGACGCATGACGTATTACGTCAAAGATATCGCTGGAACCACCCCAGGATGAACTGGAGGCGCTCCACCCGGTGCTTGGGCTTGCCGCTGCGCGAGAGGTTGTGGTTCTCATTCGGGAAGCGGACGAACTCCACCTCCCGCCCCAATATCTTCAGCGAGATGAACAACTGCTCGGCCTGGGCGATCGGGCAACGGTAGTCCTCCTCGCTGTGAATGATGAGCAGCGGCGTCTTCATGTTCTCGACGTAGGTGATCGGTGACAGGCGCACGTAGTTCTCGCGCACCTCCCACGGCACCCCGCCCCACTCGTAGGCGCCGAAGTTGAACCCGATGTCGCTGGTCCCGAAGAAGCTGTAGAGGTCGGAGACGCAGCGTTGGGTCACCGCGGCGTTGAAGCGGTCGGTGTGCCCAATCACCCAGTTGGTCATGTAGCCGCCGTAGGAACCACCGGTGACGCCCAGGCGGTTGGGATCGACGTAGCCCTGCTCGATGACATAGTCGACCGCCGCCATGAGGTCCGGCATGTCTTTCTCGCCCCAGGCCGCGCGGGTGTAGGAGGCGTACTCCGTGCCGTAGCCCTGGCTTCCCCGCGGGTTGGTGTACACCACGACGTACCCCTGGGCTGCCAGGAGCTGGAACTCGTGGAAGTAGTGGTTGGCGTACATCCCGTGCGGTCCGCCATGGATCTCCAGCACCAGCGGGTACTTCCGGCCCGGCTCAAAGCCGATCGGCTTCATCACCCAGCCGTGGATCTCCGCTCGATCATCCGCGTGGCTCGGGACCCGGAACTCCTCCGGCTGGCTGAGCGCGACCGAGCTGAAGAACTCCTCGTTGACCGCCGTCAGCCGCCGCTCGTCGGAGCCGTCCGCGCGGCAGACGTACACGTCGCACGGGTTGAGCGGGTCGCCCGCCACGAACGCGATACGACTGCCGTCCGGGCTGAGACTGAAATCGAGCACCCGCCGCTGGCCGCCGACGACGAGGGACGGATCACCGCCCCCGGCCGGCACGCGGTACACGTGCGTATTCCCGCTGTCGCTCACCTGGAAGTAGATCCAACCATCTGGGGTCCAGGCGAGGCCGGGGTTCGCTGACGCGAAGGTGTCGTTGATCCCGGCATCCCCAACCGTGCGCCCCAGGCCCTCGGTCAGGCACCGGGTCGCACCACCGTCAGCGACCCAGACGTGGGAGTCGATCGCACCGCCCGCCTCCGGCTGGCGATGCCCCGCGAAGGCAATCGCCGCGCCGTCGACCGACCACACCGGCCGGCCGAAGTAGGCGTCATCACCCGTCGCGATCGGCCGCGCCTCACCGCCGCGCGCGGGGACCGCCCAGATCTCGCTCACCGTGTTGTACTCTCGGTCTTCCGTGCGGTTCGAGACGAAGGCGATCTCGTGCCCGCCGGGCGACCACACGGGCCACGCGTCGTCGAAGTCACCCGATGTCACCTGCCATGGGTCACCGCCCGCGGCCGGGATGCACCAGATGTGCGAGCGCTTGTCGTCGAGGAAGCCGGAGACGCCGTCGGCGCGGAAGCGGATGCGGGTGATCCGCACCACGTCGCTCTTCTCCTCGTCTTCCTCATCCCCCTCACGCTTCTCGAGCTGAGCCGCCTCGGTCTTGCTGACCAGAGCAAGGGTCGAGCCGTCCGGCGACCAGGCAAAGTAGGTCACGCCTTCGGGCAGATCGGTTACCTGGGTCGCTTCGCCACCATCGACCGAGATCATCCAGACCTGTGACTTGCCCGTGCGGTTCGAGAGGAATGCGATCCGTGACCCGTCAGGCGACCAGCGCGGGAAACTATCCCGCGCGTCCGCTGATGTGAACCGACGCGGCGTACCCCCGTCGACCGGCACCACGAAGATCGACGACCGATAGTCGTTCTTCTCTTTGTCGAGGATCGTCTGCGTGTAGGCGACGTGCCGGCCATCGGGTGAGATCTGCGCGTCGCTGACCAGCGTGATGTTGTAGATGTCCTCCGGGGTCAGACGACGCTTCGCCCCCGTCGATGCACCCACGATCTTCCTCCTCCCTCTCGACGAACAACCGCCTGCGCATAGTAGCACAGGCGGTTTCTCGGTGCCCTGGTTGCGACATCCCCTCGGAGCTTGGGGGTGTTGATCCTCATCTCTGTGAGGGGCTCAGGCGCCGGAATCCTCCAGGCCGCGCATTCTGCGGGAGATGGCGCGCAGTTCCTCGAGGATCTCGGCCCGCTCCTCCTGGTACGTCTCCTCGTCGATCTCGCCCCTGGCCCGCTCCTCCTCAAGCCGGTTCAACTCCGCCGCCAGCTCCAGCCGCTCGGCCTCAAGCCCCTCAGGGTCGTCGGGGAGATCACGCGCGGCGTCCCCTGCCACGGCCGGTGCCGGCTGGCGGCGGCGACGGACAGCCTGGACCGTGAGCCCTCCGGCAACGGCCAGACCCACCACCGCGGCGATGCCCGCGTAGAGCGGCCCACGGTCGGAATCCGAAGAGCCCGGCCTCGGCAGGCCGTCCACCGTGACGGCGATCACGTCCCCGACCACCGGCTGCTCGGCCGAGATCACGCGGTACATGGTCCCGGCGATATTGGCCGTCCCGGCGTCCTGCATCGAGGGGGACGAGATGTTGTAGGTGTCGTTCTCAATCAGCACGCTGAGCCCGTCGGTCGGCTGGGCGGTCCCGATCTCCAGTGTCGCCTTTGTCCCCTCATAGGGTACGAGGTAGGCAAACATGGCGTCGTGGCTGCCGGGCGTGATGATACCCGTGGTGATCAGGTGGCCATCCTCGAACCGGAGCTGGCCGAAGTTGAAGCCGGACTGCGGCTGCTGAATGATCTGTGTCGCACCGGGAGGCAGCGGAATACGGAGCACTGTCCCGTCCTGGCCCACGTAGGCCCGATCGCTACTGTTGTCGAGCGAGATGATCTCGAAGATCTCGAGGGCACCCACCTCACTGTTGGCCCCGGCGATGATCACGCCACGTGAGGCGATCTCGATGACGCTCGGGTCATCCGTCGGCTCGTAGACGGTGAGGTCGGCGGTCGCCTGCGGCTCCTCGGTCAGCAGCAGCAGCGGACTAAAGTAGTCATAGCCCTGGTACGTGACTGCCGCGATAAAGCCCTCGCCCTCGTTCACCGGCAGGTTCTCGAAGCGGAAGGAACCATCCTCACCCGTCGTCGTCGTGTACTCGTCGGTTGGCTGCATCTCCTGGTAACGGGTGAGCTTCACTTCCAGGCCGCCCACGCTCCCGCCGCCGGGCGTGCCGTTCGTCACCGTGCCGGAAATGACCCCGTCGCCGGTCGCGGCGGGTGCAGCGGCAGGCGTGGCGGCGCCACCGGTTGTGTCTGGCGTGGCGTCTTCCGCGAGTGCCGTGAACGGGATCATCAAGGCGAGGGCGACGAGCAAGGTGACAAGAGACCGGCGCAGCGTCATGGACCTGGGACTCCTCCTCCAGGCGGGGCGTCGCGCCCCGACCAACTCCGCGCCGAAGTGTAGCAGATGATGTTCTGGCCGTCCGAGCGTCCCCGCCGCTGGACACAACCCTCACGGCCCTCTTCCACCGGAAAGAGCGCCAGAGCCACGATCCGACTCGAGCGACGCACGGTACGAGGCTGGTGCCCTCGATCAGGCCCGTACCTCGGCCGCGGCGTATGCGCGGTCGAGCAGCTCGACTAAGTGGAGCACGGGCCGCGCGTCACCGCGAGCCCGGAGCCCGCTCGTGAGCTGGAGCATGCAGCCGGGGTTCGCCGAGACGATCGCCTCAGCGCCGGTCGAGAGGGCATTGTCGAGTTTCCGAGCCAGCAGCTTGCTCGACATGTCGGGCTGGAGCAGGTTGTAGATCCCGGCACTACCGCAACAGAGGGATGACTCCGGCATCTCGACGACCCGGAGTTCCGGGATCGCCTTGAGCAACTGCCGTGGCTGCTTGGAGATCCGCTGCGCGTGGGCCAGGTGACACGGCTCCTGATAGGTGACAGTCATCGGGAGCGGCCCCGGTTCCGCGCTCAATCCCTTCGCCGCCAGGAACTCGGTCACGTCCTGCACGCGTTCGGCAAAGCGCGCCGCGCGGTCGGCGTACTCCGGGTCGTCCTTAAGCAGGTGCCCGTACTCCTTCATCGCCGCACCGCAGCCGGCAGCGTTGACGATGATCGCGTCCAGATACGGGGTGTCGAACGCGTCGATGTTCTTCCGCGCCAGCGCGCGACCGCCGTCCGGGTCACCCTGGTGAACGTGGAGCGCGCCGCAGCAGCCCTGTCCGTTGATCAGCGTCACCTCGAAACCGTTGCGCGTCAGCACGCGGATCGTCGCCTCGTGGATCTCGGCGTACGCGGTGCTCATGATGCAGCCGGTGAACAGGCCGACTCGCCCGCGCCACTCTCCCCGCGCCGGGATCGTCTCGCCCTTGGGCACGACGAAGCGGTCGCTCACCTGCGGCATCAACTCGTGGGCCTGATCGAGGCCGAGCACCTTGAGCACACCGCTACGCTTGGCGATGCGGGGCAGCGGTGAGCGCTGATACAGCCGCAGCCCTGCGCTCAGTGCCCGGAAGCGTCGCATGTCGGTGAAGATCCCGCCGAACACCACCTTGCGGAGCACCCGGGCCTTGGGAGTGCCCTTGCGCGCCTGCTCGATCTGCGCTCGCGACGCCTCGAGGATCTCGCCGTACTTCACGCCGGACGGACAGACCGCCTCACAGGCCCGGCAGTTGAGGCAGAGATACATCTCCTCCTCGAACAACGGGTCGAGCAGGTCCAGCCTTCCCTCGCTGACCTCTTTCATCAGCCAGATTCGGCCACGCGGTGATGAGCGCTCGCGCCGCGTGATCACGTACGTCGGACACGACGGGAGGCAGAGGCCGCAGTGGACGCACGAGCGAATCACCTCCGTGCTGGGGACATCGTGGCCCGCGAAACCGCGCAGCTCGCTCGCTGGTGCAGTGGTCGCCATAGTTCCGTTCCTTCGTCCCGTACGCCCGATCGGCTGGTGTCACAGGTGGCCGATGAACCGCCCCCGGTTCAACGTGCCTCGAGGGTCGAACTCGGCCTTCAGGGCACGCATCGTCTCGAAGCCGGCCGGCTTCCGGCCAAACACGTCGGTGTCCGACTTGATCCCGTGCGGGGCGGTCAGCAACGTCGCGTGCAAGCCGAGTTGAGCCAGCTCCTCCCACGCACGCCGCATCGCAGCCGGCTCGCCCATGGCCCGCACGTAACAGAGCCCGCTTCCCAGGTCCAACGTCAGCTCCGTGGCCAGGTCGAGTGCAGCCAGCTCGTTCGCCGCAGCCTCGGAAACGACCGAGAGCTGCGACGGGGCCGCGCCCACCCTCACGCCGATCGTGTCCGCGGCGGGCGCTGCGTCGAGCGCCAGTGCGATCCGCTGCCAGAGGCCGGTGGTTTCATCGTTCTCCACGATCTCCGCGGCTTCCGCACCGTTCCGGACCGCGGCCGCTATCCGCTCGGCCTGGCGCACCACTGCCACCGGCGGCGCCTCGCAGCGCAGGCAGAGCGACCAGCGCGCATCCGGCAACTCCGCCCGGCGCGTGGCTCCTTCATCCAGCACCACGATCGCCGTCGGGACGAGCTGCGACGTGCGCACCGCCTCGGCTGCCTCCACCGCGGCCGTCAGCGTGGGGAACCGAGCGACCACGCTGCGCTGCGCGCGCGGCCTGGGGATCACCTTCATGTTGACCTGGGTGATCACAGCCAGCGACCCGAGCGAGCCGTAGTAGAGCCGCATCATGTCGAAGCCCGACACGTTCTTCACCACCATGCCGCCGCCCTTGGCGATCCTGCCGTCCGGCAGCACAACGGTGATGCCGATCAGGAGGTCGCGCAACGAGCCGTAGCCGAAGCGGCGAGGGCCGGCGAGCCCGGCCGCCACAACGCCGCCGATCGTCGCGCTTTCCGGTCGGGCCACGTCGATCGGAAGCACCTGCCCATGCTCAGCCAGGTGCCGATCCAGCTCGGCGATCGTGCAGCCCGCCCGCACCGAGATTGTCAGGTCGTCCGGCTCGTGGTGCGCCACGCCGTCCAGGGCTCGCAGGTCGAGGGCAACGTCGTAGCTGGCCGGGAGGTTGCCCAGCCCCATGTGCGAGCCACCGCCCCAGGGGATCACCCCGAGCCCTGCGTCGTTGGCAGCCGCCAGGCAGGCGCTCACCTCCTCGACCGTCGTCGGGGCGAGCGCCACCGCCGGGACCACACCATCCACCGCATAATCCTGAGGGTCACGGCGCGCTATCTCCGCCGGGAGCGCGTCGAGGTTCTGCACGTCACGCTCCTGCTCAGACGACATCTTCCAGCCCCAGTCCACCGGCCACCGGGACGCCGGATTCCTTGATCGCCGCCACTTCACCGCAGGAGAAGGAGGTCGGGAAGACCTTCTCCGGGTTGAAGTACTCCAGCGGGTCGAAGCTGCGCTTCAGCCCTGCCATTGCCGCCAGATCGTCCGGAGAGAAGATCAGTGTCAGATAATCCTTCTTCTCGAGCCCGATCCCGTGCTCGCCGGAGACGGTACCGCCGCGCTCAACACAGTACTGCAGCAGGTCCGTCCCGGCGTTGAGTACCCGCTCGATCGCCCCCTTCTCATAGCGGTCGAACAGGATGAGCGGGTGGAGATTGCCGTCCCCCGCGTGGAACACATTGGCGATCCGCAGCCGGTACTCACGGCTCAGTTCACCCACGAACGCCAGCGTCTCGGGCAACTTGGTCCGGGGCACGGTCGCGTCCTGGAGGTAGTAATTCGGGGTGAGCCGGCCCATGGCGCCGAAGGCCGCCTTGCGCGCGAACCACAGTGCCTCGCGCTCCTCGGCCGACTCCGCCACCCGCACCTCCATGGCGTCGTGCTGGCGGCAGATGTCGGCAATGGCGTTGGAACTCTCGGCGACCGCCTCCTGAAGCCCGTCGATCTCCACGAGCAGGACCGCCCCCGCGTCCGTCGGGTACCCGGCGTGGAACGCCGCTTCCACCGCCTGGATCGAGAGTTGGTCCATCATCTCCAGCGCCGCGGGCAGGACACCCGCCGCGACGATGGACGAAACCGCGTTCGATGCCGTATCGATAGTCGGGAACGGGGCCAGGAGCACGCTGACGGCCTCCGGGTTGCGCGTCAGGCGCACCATCACCTTGGTTACGATCCCCAGCGTCCCTTCGGAGCCGACCAGCGCTCCCGTGAGGTCAAACCCGGGCGACTCCGGCGCAGGACCGCCCGTCCAGATCACCTCCCCGCTCGGCAGCACCACTTCCAGGCCCAGGATATGGTTCGAGGTCACTCCGTATTTCAGGCAGTGCGGTCCACCGGAGTTGTTGGCGACGTTGCCGCCGATGGTGCAGGCACGCTGCGACGAGGGATCGGGCGCGAAGAAGTAGCCGCGCGGCGTCGTCGTGTTCGACAGTTCGAGGTTGATCACGCCCGGCTCGACGATGGCATAGCGGTCGCGCTCGTTGATCTCGATGATACGGTTCATCCGGGTCATGACGACCATGATCCCGCCGCGCGCGGCGATGGCTCCGCCCGCAAGACCGGTCCCGGCCCCACGCGGGGTGACCGGCAGGCCGTACTCCCGCGCCAGGCGGACGACCTCCGCAACCTGCGCCGTCGACTCCGGCAGCACCACGAAGTCCGGGCGGTGGCGTCCGGCGATGGCCTCATCCGACGCATCGTATTCGTAGACAAGCAGATCGGTCGGATCGGCGATCACACCACTCGCGCCGACGACCGCTTCCAGTCGTTCGCGCAGAGCCGCCCTATCCATAGCCCACACTCCTCTGGTGATGACACTCGCTAGTGTCAGTATGCCGGACCGCTGAGGGTACCGCAACCACGGTAGCGGAGCGACTCTGCCTTCGCTGGCAGCCATCTCGGCTTACCGCATTCGTACGCGGTCATTCAGGGAGAGCTGTGGCATAATCCGGTGAAGGACGCAGCGAGAGGAGAGATACGCCATGGCCGAACCGAACTACTGGATCATCGTCGGGTCCCCGGAGAACTTCGAAACTACGCGGGCGCACGGGTTCACTATCCAGGGAATTAAGAGCCGCCACCGTAAGAAGGCCGAGCAGATGCGCCCGGGCGACAAGTTCATCTACTACGTCACCGGCGTCAAGGCGTTCGCCGCGATCGCCACCGTGACCTCGGAGTACTTCGAAGATCACACGATCATCTGGAAGAGCAGCAACCCGAAGAAGAAGGACGAGGACTACCCCTATCGCGTGAAGATCGAGCCGGACATCGTCCTCCCCGAGGGCCAGTATCTTCCGGCAGAGGAGATTGCCCGCGGCATGGAGCACGTCCAGAAGTGGCCGGCCGAGAACTGGACGCTCGCTTTCCAGGGCAACGTGCACAAGATAAACCAGCACGACTACGACCTCGTCCGCGCTGCGCTGGCTGAGGCCGCCGCCACTGCCGCCGCGGCGGACTGAGAAATCCCGAGGTGCAAAAGACCACAGGGCGCGGTTCCTCCCGGCCGCGCCCTGTGTTCGTCGGCACGCTCATTTCCCACCAGGGAACTATCTCGCTTCGTCAATCCCGGCGATACTTGCCCCGCACCGACTTCGCCGCCCACGTCACCGTGCTCGGCGCCGGCAAGTACGGCGTTGAGAACCTGGCCAAGCTCGGTACAATCCCGCCGAAGGGCGTGACCATCGTGGTCGGCGCGCCCAAGCATGCCGGAGCTTCCGGCGGCCCGACCTACGTCTTCGCGATCTATCCGGGAAGGGATCAGGTCCAGAGGGCATCCACCGGAGCGAGAGGAGATTCCATGGGTTACTGTCCGCGCTGCGGCGAGAACTCGGCCTTCGGAGCGACGGAACCAGGGAAGCGCGACCTGCGCCCCAGGGCGCTGCGCATCCCTGCAGGCTCGCGCATCGTCGACCTTCCGTCCGATCTGCAAGACGGGGAGGTCATTCAGTACGGCGGCAGCCGCTTCCGAGTCCGCCGCGACGGAAACGACTACCTCATGGAGATCGCGGAGTAGCGCCTGCTGCCACTCATTCCGGCCGAAGAGGCGGCGAGCCGGGCGCCGACGACGCCACACCCGGACAAGATCAGGGACCTCGCGCGGGTCACCGCCCCAGCGGGAGGTCCCTTGCTTCTGCATCAGAGGACGCGACAGCGGCGACGCCCCAGGGGGAAGCGCCCATTGCGCGACCTTAGCGCGCGATGGCGATGTCCAAGCTCCCGTTGCTCAGGCCCGGAAACGACGAAGGCCGGGCACTAGGCCCGGCCTTTACTCGGTGGAGATGGGGGGAATCGAACCCCCGTCCAGAACCTTCAGCCGAAGATCTACTACAAGCTTAGTCGGTGTTTTGGATCCCGCGCCGAACCCCCACCGACAGGGTTTCGTCGCGGTAGTCGGATGGTCTTATGCTGATCCTATCCGACGCTCGGACCAGCAGCACCCCGGCCTTGTGGCGCCCACTCCCAACCCGCCGGGGTGGGGTCAGGGTGGACGTCGCCGCTAGTTATTAAGCGGCGAGAGCGTAAGACTCGTTGCCGTTTATGGCTTTGCCCCTTTTTACGAGTCCCGGGGCGACCTCGGCTTGCAATCTTCGCGCCTACGGCCCTGTCGAAACCAGACATCCCCGTAAGTGCGCGGGAAAGTATACCACGCGGGCTAACGCTGCCGCAACGCGCGCTCCATCTCCCGACGCGCATCCCGCTCGGCCAGCGCCGCACGCTTGTCGTACGACTTCTTACCGCGGGCCACGCCGATGTCCACCTTCGCCAGCCCCTTGCGCAACACCAGCCGCAAGGGCACCAGCGTGTACCCCTTCGCCTCGACGCGGTTCCGCAGGTAGTTCAGCTCGTGGCGATGCACCAGCAGCTTGCGCGGGCGGTCCGGGTCGTGCTGGAAGTAGCCGCCGGCATGCTCGTACGGCGAGATGTGCATCCCGATCAGCCACAGCTCGCCGTTCTCGATCCGCGCGTAGGCGTCGCGCAGGTTCACCCGCCCGGCTCGGATCGACTTGATCTCCGTGCCGGTCAGAGCGATGCCCGCCTCGAGCTCCTCTTCGATGTGGTAGTCGTGAAACGCCTTCCGGTTCGTGGTGACGACCTTCTCGCCCCCACTCGCCGCCGGCGCCTTCACCTTCGCCATAGCGTCTCAGTCTACCATCGCGGCGCCCATTCTCCCAGGTTTGACGCCTATTTGCCGCCCCATACGGCCGCTCCGTACAATCTCCAGCATGGACGACGCGTACGCGGCTATCGCACCCTTCTACGACCTGGAGTTCGGCGAGTTCGACGCCGATGTGGACCTCTATCTGGGCTACGCGGACTACGTCGGATCCCCCGTGCTCGAACTCGGCTGCGGCACCGGTCGCCTCCTCCTCCCGCTCGCCAGGGCGGGACTCCAGGTCCACGGCATCGACAGTTCCCCGGCGATGATCGCCCGGGCCCAGGCGCGACTGGAGGATGCCGGAGTCTCCGACGTCGAGCTGCGCACCGGCGACATGACCGACCTCAGCGCCTACCCGGACGCCCATTTCCGCATGGTCTTCGCCGCGATCAACTCATTCCTCCACCTCGAGACCCGCGAGCGGCAGCTGACCGCGCTCACGGAGGTGCGCCGGGTGCTCCACCCGGACGGCATCATGATCCTCGACATCTTTCACCCCACACCGGCCGTACTCCACGCCATGGACGAGGCCCTGCGGGTGGACGGCCAGTGGCCTCTGCCCACCGGCGGGCGGGTCGACCGGTTCAGCATGCGCCGCGTCTACCCCGCCGAGCAGCGGATCGAGACGACGCTCTACTACGACCACACCGAGCCCGGCGGTTCGGTCCGCCGTACCGTCACCAGCTACACCATGCGCTACATCCACCGCTTCGAGATGGAGGGACTGCTCGATCAGGCCGGCTTCGTGCTGGAAGGGGTCTACGGCTCGTACGAACTCGACCCGCTCGAAGACGACTCCGCGATCATGCTCTTCGTCGCCCACCGCCGGGCGTGAGACGCCCCTTTGCTATAATCGGCCCGCCGCGCAGCCCTGCGGGCAATCCCCGCGCGGCATCGATTGCGATACCTGAGGAGAGGGAGGACCGGGCGTGATCCACGGCGTCGAGGTCAAGCGGCTCATCACGCATGTAGACGAGCGCGGGGCGTTGACCGAGTTGATCCGCCGCGACGACCCGTTCTTCGAGCAGTTCGGCCAGTGCTATGTCTCGGTGAGCTACCCGGGCGTGATCCGCGGTTGGCACTACCACAAGAAGCAGACCGACTACTTCACCTGCGTCAAGGGGATGATCAAGGTCCCGCTCTACGACATCCGTGAGGACTCGCCCACCTACGGCGAGTTGAACGAGTTCTTCATCGGCGACGACAACCGCATCGTCGTGAAGATCCCGGCCGGGGTGCTCCACGGCTTCAAGAACATCGGCCACGAGCCGTGCTACCTGCTCAACTTCCCGACCGAGCCGTACAACCCGGACGACCCGGACGAATACCGGATTCCCTGGAACTCGCCCGACATCCCGTACAACTGGGATATCCAGTTCAAGTAGATCGGACCGCGAGCGTGGCGCAGTCGCCCCGGTACCCCGACGAGATCGAGATCCAGCCGGTCCGCGCACCGGTCGATGTGGAGGTCGCGGTGCCTGGGTCGAAGAGCGACACCAACCGCGCGCTCCCGATCGCCGCCCTTGCGGACGGCACCTCGGTCATCCGCGGCGCGCTCTTCAGCAACGACACGCATTACATGGCCGCAGCGCTCAACGCGCTCGGGATCCACGTCACCGCTTCTAGGGAGGACCGAACCTTCACGGTTGCCGGCGCTGGAGGCTCGATCCCCGCGCGGTCGGCGTCGCTCGTTATCGGCAACTCGGGGACGACCGCCCGCTTCCTGACCGCGCTCCTTGCGCTGGGCCGCGGCGAGTACGTCCTCGACGGCGTCGAACGGATGCGCCAGCGCCCCATCCAGCCGCTCCTCAACGCGCTCCAGCAACTCGGCGTCGACGCCGTTTCGATCCACGGCACCGGCTGCCCGCCGGTCCGTATCCGCGCGAACGGCCTGCGCGGCGGCCACACACGGCTCGACGGCCGCGAGAGCAGTCAGTTCCTCAGCGCGCTCCTCATGGTCGGCCCCTGCACCCCAGACGGCCTGACCATCGACATTGAGGGTGATCTCGTATCGAAGCCCTACGTCGACCTCACAGCGTCGACCATGGCCGCCTTCGGTGCGACCCTGACCAACGAGCGTTACCGCCGCTTCGTCGTGCCTGGTGAACAGCGCTACCGGGCCACCGAGTATCAGGTCGAACCGGACGCTTCTGCGGCCTCCTACTTCTTCGCCCTCGCGGCCGTCACGGGAGGACGCGTGCGCGTGCCCGGCCTCGGGAGCCGGTCACTGCAGGGTGACCTGCGCTTTGTCGAGGTCCTGGAGCGGATGGGCTGCACCGTCGAGATGACCGCCGACGCCACTGAGGTGCGCGGCCCGGAGCGCCTCGCAGGCATTGACGTGGACATGAACGCCATCTCGGACACGGCCCAGACGCTCGCCGCCATCGCGCCGCTCGCGTCGGGGCCGGTCGCCATCCGCAACGTGGCGCACATCCGCGCCAAGGAGACCGACCGGATTTCCGCCGTCGTTACCGAGCTGCGCCGCCTGGGAGTTCGTGTCGAGGAGATGCCGGACGGCCTCGTGGTCTACCCCAGCCCCGTCCGGCCGGGTCGCGTAGAGACGTACGACGACCACCGCATGGCCATGAGCTTCGCCATCCTGGGCTGCGCCACCCCCGGCATCCGCATCGCCGACCCCGGGTGCGTCGCCAAGACGTTCCCCGAATTCTGGGATACGCTCGCCGCTGCCACGGCCGGAGTGAGGTAGTCAGTCATACGTGATGCGTCATGCGTCATCCGTCCCCCTCACCCCCGACCCCTCTCGAACGGAGCCCACCAGGGGACAGGGGGGTGGGACGGAGCACGGAACACGCAACACGTACTACGCAGTGCGCACTACGCAATACGGATGACGCATGACGCATCACGCGTGACGCATCACACCCGCGCCATTCGGTTCCACAGGTACAGATCGGCCAGGACTAGGCACATCATCGCCTCGGCCACCGGCACGACGCGCGGGCAGATCGACGGATCGTGGCGCCCCTCGACGAGGATCTCGCGCTCGTTCCCGTGGATGTCGACCGTGCGCTGCGGCTGGGAGACGGAGGAGGTCGGCTTCACGGCGAGGCGAACGACGATCTGCTCACCGTTGGAGATCCCGCCGAGCATGCCGCCCGCGTGGTTCGAGTAGGTGCGTACCCGACCGTTCTCCATGTAGAACTCGTCGTTGTGCTGCTTACCGGTCAGGAGGAAGGCACCGAACCCCTCGCCGATCTCGACGCCCTTGACCGCCGGGATACTGAACATCGCCTGCCCGAGCAGCGCGTCGAGTTTGTCAGCCGTGGGCTCACCCAGCCCGGGCGGCACGTTGTCCGCACGCACCTCCACCAGTCCGCCGAGACTGTCTTTCGCCTCCTTGGCCTCGAGGATGGCCTGCACCATCTTCTCCGCGGCGACCGGGTCGGGGCAACGTACCGGGTTTCGGTCGATTTCGTCCCGGTCGAAGGTCTCCATCTGGATCGTGTGCAGTTGCCGCACGAAGCCGTACACCTCGACCCCGATGGTGCGCAGGAGGGCCCGCGCGACAGCACCGGCCGCCACGCGGCCCCACGTTTCCCGCGCGCTCGAGCGCCCACCGCCGCGGTGGTCGCGGTGGCCGTACTTTGCCCAGTAGGTGTAGTCGGCGTGCCCCGGACGGAAGAGGTCCCGGATCGCGTCGTACTTGCTCGAGTCCGCGTCGGCGTTGTAGGTGATGAGCGAGATCGGCGCCCCGGTCGTGCGCCCCTCGAAGACGCCGGAGAGGATCTGCACCCGATCCTTTTCCTGCCGAGGCGAGGTCACCTTGCTCTGCCCGACCCGGCGGCGATCCAGATCGCGCTGGATCAGCTCCTCGCTAATCTCCAACCCCGCCGGGCACCCGTCGATCACCGCGCCGAGCGCCGGTCCGTGCGACTCACCCCAGGTGGTGACCCGGAACATGCGGCCATACGTGCTCGCCATCCTGCCCTCTCCCCCTCACCGGTGCCGTCACATCTCACCGCGTGGGCCAATCCACCGCCCCCATAGGCGGTAGTCATGACTCATTGTCCGGCGAAATCCGTAGCGCTCGTAGAGTCGCCGGCTCACGGCGTTGCGCGCCTGGGTGCTCAGCCCGATCCGACGCGCGCCCTTCCCTGCCAGCACCGCGACGGCAAAGTCGAGTGAGCGCCACCCGTATCCCTGTCCCTGCCGGTCCGGCGCCACGGCGATCCGATCCAGATGACCCCAGTTCCCGCCGCGAAACCGCGTCACGCCGACATAGCTGACGACGGCGCCACTGGAATCCCGACCCAGGTAGATCTCTACCCCTCCTGAGTGCAGATAGTTCTCGAACTCACCCTCGCTGTTCCACCAGAGCCAGGGGAACGCGGCGTGGTCAAGCTCCAGCAACTCGTCCCGCCGCGCACGATCCTCCGGCAGAACCCGCTCGAACCGCAAGTCCCCTAGATTGGGCTCGATGCGCCGCACCGGCGAAAGCTCGTAGACGAGGATCTCTTCCAGCAGCTCGAACCCGGCCGAATCGTAGAACGCACGGTGGCGCGTTTCGAGATGCTCGCTCATCAAGACCAGCCGCTTGCCGGCCTCCGTCGCCACCTGCACCAGGGACTCCAGAAGGGGCACGGCGTTGGCCCCGCTCGCCAGCTCCACAACGCCGACGATTTCCGGCCGGTGACGCCACGGCCCGCCGATGACGTACTCGCCTGTGCTCGGAATCCAGAGACTCAGCCCCGGATACTCCCGCAGGTGCTCCTCGAGGTCACGCACCTGGAACCGGCTCGACCACCCAAGCCGGAGCCGGCGCGACTCGTCGCTGCTGAGCGGGACGATACGCGGTGTTTCGACCCTGCTTCTCCGGGCGTCCGCTTCCCATGATTCAGTCATTGGCGTCTCGCGCCCCGCGCTACAACGTCATCCATACGGTTTCCAGGCCAAGGATACCCAGCGGGGTAATCGTCATGCCATGAACATACGGCTTGATCAGGGTGTACGACTCCTCGGCATACAACGGCACGACCACCGCGTCATCGATGATCGTCTGCTGGGCCTGCTCGTAGAGTGCGGCGCGTCGCGCGGGGTCGGCCTCTCCGCGCGCCTCGTCGAGCAGCCGATCCACCTCTGGATTGCGGTACCCGATCGCATTGTCGGGGCTGGTCGAGTAGAACAGCGCACGCAAGAAGGTGTCGGGGTCGGGGTAGTCCGCGACCCAGGTCAGCGACGTTGCGGGCACCTGCCGCGTCCCCAGCTCAGCGATGTAGTCCACGAAGTCCAACTGCAGCACCTCAACCGGGAGCCCCAGATCCCGCTCATACACCTGCTTCATCGCGACCGGTGCCTGGGCTCCGGTGGTGTAGATCGACACCGTCGGTCGCTCGCTGCCGAGGGCGTGGTCGAGCAGCGCCCGCGCCGACTCCGGGTCGTACGCCGGGACATCCGCAGGCCAGTCACGCCCGAGCAGCCCCGGCGGCAGGATGCCGTCCACCGGTGTCACGTGGCCGTCGTAGGTAACCGTGGCGATCTTGTGCCGGTCAAACCCTTGGAGGAGCGCCCGCCGCAGGTCGGGGTTGTCCAAGGGCGGCACGTTCGGGTTGAACAGCACGTAGCTCACCGCAAACAGCGGCTGGACGTGCAACTCCTCGCGCAGCGGGCTGTTCGGCGCCTGCAAGCGATCGACCTCGTACAGGCTGACGCTGGCCACATCGACATCGCCCCGCTCGTACATCGCCACTGGTTGGAGTGCTTCGGTCCCGATCAGGATGACGACCGTCTCCAACGTAGGCGGGTTCGGCGTGTAGCCAGGGTGCGCCTCCAGCACGATGCGCTCCTGCTCCCGCCACTCAGCCAGCTTGAAAGGACCGCTCCCGTTCGGCCTCTTCCACCAGTCGTTATCATTCCGCGCGTTCTCGCGGTCCACGACGTAGCCCGGGGTGGCCGCCAGCTTGAGCAGAAAGTTCGCGGTGGGGTGCTCAAGCGTGATGCGCACCGTCCCCTGGTCCAAGACCTCCACTCCACGGAGCGAGTCGGCCCGGCCGGCCAGCCGGTCGGCAACTCCCGCGATGTCGGCCAGGTACGTTCCCGCCGGTAACGTCTCTCCGCGCCCCCCGGCCAGCGCGGGATCCGTCGCCCGCTCCAGGGAATAGCGCACATCCTCGGCGGTGATCCGCCGGCCATTGGTGAATGTGATGTCCTCCCACAGGTAGAACGTGTAGGTCAGCCCATCCGGACTGATCTCGATCCGCCGCGCGAGGTCCGGAACCGGTTGTAACCGCTCATCCAGCCGAACCAGCCCCCGGAAGATCTGGCGCGTCACGAAGGCCGACTCGGTGTCCCGGACCAGCGCCGGGTCGAGCGTCGCCGGCCCTTCCGGTGACCCAGTGATAGTCAGCGTCTGCTCCCCACTCGGGTCGGCTGCGGTCACCCGCGGTGGCGCCTCCAAGACGGTGCCCACCCCGCCACCCCCGCCGGTGCCCGGTATAGCAGTTATCGTCCGTTCCGACCCTGGCGGCCGGACCGTAGGCGTCGCCTCATCACCCCCGAGCAGCGGCACGCGACAGCCAGCGAGCAGGAACGCCGCCAGGACGAGTGCTACAATCCAACGCCCATCCCCGCCGGCCCCATAGGGCATCGCTTGCCGTCGCACCGGACCTCCTTATGCGCCGATGTTAGTGTAGCAACGTACGGCGAACAGACGCGACCAGCCCGGTCGGTCCAGCGTGGCGAGCGTGCCGCTGCCGAAGCCGGGGTGGATGGTGGCGCTCCCAGGTCCGCCGAGAGCTCGCTACGTCCGGCGATAGCGGGGGTCGAGCGCGTCCCGTAATCCGTCGCCCAGCAGGTTGAACCCGAGCACAGTGATCGCGATCGCCAACCCGGGGAAGATCGCAACCCACGGCGCCATCTCCATGAAGCCACGGCCCTCATTGAGCATCCGGCCCCAGGTCGGCGTCGGCGGTGAAGCACCGAGACCGAGGAAGGACAGTGCGGCCTCAGCCAGGATGGCGTAGCTCAGGCTCGTGGTGATGCGGACGATGATCACGCTCACCGTGTTGGGCGCCACGTGCCGGAGGAGAATCCGCCATCCACTCGCGCCGATGGCACGTGCGGCCTCGACGTACTCCTTGCGCGACTCGGAGAGGCTGGGCGCGCGAGCGGTCCGGGCGAAGATGGGTATGTAGACGATACCGATCGCGATCATCGCGTTGAGCACGGACGGACCGAGGATCGCCAGGATCGCGATCGCCAGCACGATCTCCGGGAACGCGATAACCGCGTCCATGATCCGCATGATCAGGGTGTCGAGCCGCCCGGCGCTGTAACCCGCCAGCAACCCAAGCGGGACACCGACCAGCGTTGCAATGCCGACGGACACACCCCCGACGAGCAGGGAGATGCGAGCGCCATACATGATTCGGCTGAGCGTGTCCCGCCCGAGGTTATCGGTCCCGAGCAGGTGCTCACGACTCGGCGGAGCGATGCGATTACGGATATCGCGTTCGTAAGGGTCATGCGGCGCAAGGACGGACGCAAGCAGCGCCATCGCGATCACTATGAGGACAATCACCAGCCCGACCGTCGCCATCTTGTTCCGACGCCACAGCCGGAGCTGATCTTGAATCCAGGACCGACGTGCGACAGCGCCGTTCAGCGGCGCGCTCTCAATCGCGTCTGCGCGCTGGTTCCGGCTGATCATGAGTACTTGATCCTCGGATCTAGATACGCATAGGAAAGATCCACCAGGAGATTCACGATCACAAAGGTGAGAGCAAAGATCATGACGACTCCTTGGATCAGCGGGTAATCTCGGTTGTTGATGGCAAAGACCAGGAGCTGCCCGACGCCGGGATAGCCGAAGATCTCCTCCACAACCACCGACCCGCCCAACAGAAAGCCCAACTGCAGCCCGATGACCGTGATGGTGGGCATCAGCGCGTTTCGCAGCGCATGACCGAGGACCGTTGCCCGCTCCGACAGCCCCTTCGCGCGGGCCGTGCGCACGTAGTCCTGCCGCAGCACGTCCAGCATCGCACTGCGGGTCATGCGACTGATGCTGGCTGACAGCCCAACCCCGAGCGCCAACGCCGGGAGAACCAAGTGGCGCAGAGATGCCCCCAGGTCATCGAGCGGCGAAACGTAGCCGCTGACCGGAAACCAGCCGAGTCGGAGAGAGAACAACAACATGAGGAGAAGCCCGAGCCAGAAGCTTGGAACACAGAGGCCGACCAGCGCGGCCAGCATCGCTGCGTAGTCCAGACCGGTGTTCGCCCTGTACGCTGCCACGACCCCGGCGGGGATCCCGATGCCGATGGCGATGATCATCGCCCCAACCGCAAGCATTGACGTGGCCGGAATCCGAGCCGCGATAAGCTGGCCTACCGACTCCTGCGTACGAATCGACTGGCCCAGATCCCCACGGACGAGATTGGCGAGCCACGCAACGTACTGCTCAAAGATGGGGCGGTCCAGCCCCCACTTGCGAATGAGCTCCCTCTCGACCTCGGGCGAGAGGTTCTCCCCGAGCATGATAGAAACGGGATCTCCCGGGATCAGCCGGACCAGCGCAAAGACGAACACCGAGACGAGCAGTACGACGCCCACCGCCTGGACCAGGCGCTGCACGATGTAGCGCGTCATCGTCTTCCCACTCCCGCGCCCTGGAGGCCCGTTTGGGCCCCAGGGCGAAGCGCACCCGCGCAGGCAGACCTACTGCTTCGTCGCTTCGGTCAGGAACAGGAGATCACCCGGGTGTTGGCGGAACCCGACGACGTTCTTGGCCCACCCGTTCGTGATGTCGGGCAGATAGAGCCATAGCCACGGGAGCTCATCGACCAGGATGCGCTGTACCTCAGCGTAGATCTCCTTGCGCTTGGCTTCCTCGATCTCCCGCCGACCCTGCTCGATCAGTTCGTCGACCCGCGGGTTGCTGTACCGCGTCGCATTGTGAACGCCCTTGGAGTGGAAACGTGGGTAGAAGATCTGGTCCGGGTCGATCCGAGCGGAGTAGCCCATGTAGGTGATGTAGAAGTCGCTCTTCAGGTAGATCTCCGGCCAGTACGTCGCCCACTCGATTTCGACGAGGCGCACATCGATCCCGATGTCCGCGAGATCTGCCTGAACGATCTCGGCGACCTCGGCCGACGGGCTCCAGTTCGGGATCGGCATGTCCAGCTCAAGCCCACCGCCGTACCCCGCCTCTTCCACCAGGGCTCGGGCCTTGTCCTTGTCCTGCTCGTAGTCCGGGATCTCAACGAACCACGGCGAGGTGGGCGGAAACGACACGTTCGTGATCGTTCCATGGCCCCACAGCGCCACCTCGAGGATCGCCTCCTTGTCGATCGCGTGCGCGACGGCCTTGCGCATCCGGACATCGGCGAACGGGCCCTCAGCGCAGTTAAAGGCCAGGTAGTATTCTCCAACGCCGGGAATGGGATCGACGACGAACTCACCGCTCTCCTTGATCTGGTCGATGATCTGTGTCGGGACGCTGGTGGTAATGTCCACCTCGCCGGCCCGCAACGCAGTCAGGCGGACGTCGGAGTCCGGCATGAACTTCCAGTTCACCCGGTCGGCCTTCGGGAGACCTTCCTCCCAGTACCCCTCGTGCCGTTCCAGGATGATCTGCGAGCCACGCTGCCACTCCACGATCTTGAACGGGCCGGTGCCGATCGGCTTGGTCCCGTCGTAGGCATCCATGTCGGTCATCGCGACCCGGTGCGAGAGGATCGCGAGGAACGGCGCGAACGACTCAGTCAGGGTGAAGACGACCGTCTTGTCGTCAGGAGCGAAGACTTCGACATCCTCGAAGTCTGGCGTCAACATCGACCCGGAGTTGGGGTCCTTGATGTGCTCGAAGTTTCGGAGAATCTCACCCGCCGTGCACGGCTTGCCGTTGTGGAACGTCACACCGTCACGGAGAGTGAATGTCCACTCCGTCCCGTCGGCGCTCGTCTCCCACTTCTCGGCGATCTGTGGCGAAACTCCGAGATCATAGTCCCACCAGACGAGCCCCGGCATCACGACGTTCCCGATGAGGCCTGCTGCAGCAGCCGTTAGATTGTGGGGCTCCAGGGACGGCGGCTCCTCCACCACCGCGACGTTGAGGACGACACCTTCACCACTGCTACTCGATTCCGAGCTCGAAGCGGGGGTTGACTCGCTCGTGGCGGGGGTCTGCGATGCCGAGCCGCCCGAATCATCGCCGCTCGAACCCCCAGACGTGGAGTCACCTCCACAGGCGGCCAAGAGCGACGCGGCTGACGCACCAACGGTCAGCATCGCCCCCATACGAACAAAATCCCGGCGGGACCAGAGGGTTTCGGCTCCCGCAATCGGCGTCCCGCGTTCCACCGTTCTCCTCCCCTCCTCCCTGGTGGCATCCCCACCGACCAGGCAGTTCTCATGACGCCCACAAGCTCGGCATCGAGTCCTGGTCTTGCAGGCGTCTCCCTACGTCGGATGCGCGATACCCGACGAAGAACCTCACTCACCCCATAGCGTTGGTGCGCACGCTTGTGTTCACGGCCGATTGTATCGTAGCATGCCGCTGTGTTGGCCATCAAGAACCCTCGGCGAAACGAACCTATTCCGGTTTCGGAACAATAACTTATGATTGGACTGCGCACGCACGGTTTCGGATGATTTGACCGGGCACCCCCATCTGGAGAAGCGCGGGTAAGGCCTTGCCGTCGATCTTCGCGACCGGCAGGTGTCGTGTTACGATCGCACCGGTCCAACGGGGGACGTGAGAACTGGGGAGAGGAGACGATCCGTTGAAGGGCATGGTCGTCGCGCCGCAGCCGCTGGCGGTGGAGGAGGGTGTCAAGGTCCTTCGCAGTGGGGGCAATGCCTTTGATGCCGCTGTGACGGCCGCGTTTGTCCAGATGGTGGTCGATCCGCAGATGTGCGGGGTGGCCGGGTTCGGCGTCGCCAACCTCCGTGCAGCGGACGGGCGACACGAGGTCATCGACTTCAACGGGACAGCCGGATCACGCGTCACGCCCGACATGTGGAAGGACATCGTCATCGAACAGGACTGGACGGGTTACGGCTACCACGTCCAGGGCGCCGTCAACGATGTCGGCTACGGCTCGATCATGACGCCGGGTACCGTCGCGGGCATGGCTGAGACCCTGCGCCGCTTCGGCACGATCTCCTGGGCCGATGCCCTGGCACCGGCCATCCGGATCGCTGAGGAGGGCTTCCCCGTCACCCCCGAACTGTGGTGGCTCTGGAATCAGCCGGTACCCCGCGAGCGAATCGCGATGCGGGAGCGCCTCAAGGCGACCGACGCGAACCGGAAGCTCTACTTCCGCGACGACACCGAGACGCTGCGGCCAGGCGAGCTGCTACGCAACCCGGACTTTGCCCAGGTGCTGCGCCGCCTTGCAGAGGCGGGGCCGGAGGATCTCTATACCGGCGAGATCGCCGCCCGGATGGCCGAGGATCTGGAGCAGAACGGGGCGTTCGTCACAAAGGAAGACCTGGCCAACTATCGGGTGCAGGTCCAGACGCCGCTGACGACGACCTACCGCGGCTACACGGTCCACACCAACAACCTGGCCGGCGGCGGCCCGTGCCTGGCGCAGATCCTCCACATCCTGGAGCACCGCGACATTGCGTCGCTCGGCCTGAACAGCGTGGAATACATCGACTTCGTCGCGCGGGCGATGCAGGCCGGGTTCCACGACTGGTACACCTACGGGGGCGACCCCCGATTTGTCGATGTGCCGGTCGACTGGCTCCTCTCCCGTGAGCGTGCAGCAGAGTGGTTCACTCGCATCAGCAACCGCGAGCCTATCACCGTCCCGCTCTACCCGGAGCCGGCCTCGACGACGCACATCACCGTGGTCGACGCCGAGGGCAACTGCGCGGCGATTACCCACTCGCTCGGGTCCTCCAGCGGCGTCGTGACGCCGGGCCTGGGTTTCACCTACAACAACATCATGAACGCGGCCAACCCCATCCCCGGCCAGCCGAACTCGATCGCGCCGGGGAAAGCACGGCTCACCGGGATGTGCCCCACCATCGTTCTCCAGGGCGACGAGCCTGTACTCGTGCTCGGCGCGCCTGGCGGAACGCGGATCATCACCGGCGTGCTCCAGGTTCTGCTCAATGTGATAGACCACGGCCTCGGACCGGTAGAGGCTGTCTCCGCCCCGCGGTTCGACGCTCAGAGCCACCGCCTTGACACCGAGACGCGCATCCCCTCGTGGGTCAAGGAGGAACTGGGCCGGCGGGGGTTCCAGATCGTGCCCATCCCGGCTGCGTACTGGACCTTCCCGCTGGTCCAGGCAGTGACGCGGGACCCAGTGACGGGCGAACTCAGAGGCGGCGCGGACCCACGACTCGGTGGGGCGGCGATGAGCGCCTGAGCGGTCCTCAATTCCGCGCCCTGGCAGCCATCTTGCGTACTCTTGCGGTGCTTGGTGGGTTGGCACTCGCGATCGACCGCACCCACTGCCAACCCACACGATCCAACCGCTCTGACCCCGAGACGGGGGAGTACGCAGGATGCGTCGGCCCTGGCGGGATGACCCCGGCAACCTCGCGGCTCCGTCCTTGGTGCGCTCCGAGCCGGAGCGCGCGCTCCCGCGTCCACGGTTGCTGCGTCCACCCCGCTACGCCCGAGGTGGCGCGGCCGGCTGGTACGGCTCGGGCGCGGCTCGCGCCTTCGCCGCTCTGGTGGTCACTGGCGTCCTGGTGCTCCTGGTCTACCTCGTGAGCCTGTCGTCACGACCTGCCATCTCGAACCTTTCACCACGGCCCAACACGGAAACACCGCCCGGCCCGGTGACGATCCGGGCCACGGTCGCCTCCAACGCCCAGCCGATCCGCCGGGTGATCATGACGATCGATGGAGCCATCGTGGAGCCAGCCGTCTCCGTCCAGAGCGACCACGTCTGGGTCGTCACTTTCACCGCCGTCCTGCGACGCGGCCCGCACGAAGTGCGGGTCGACGTGATCGACGAGGCTGGCCAGCGCGATGGCCACGCCTGGTCCTTTACCGCGGCCGGACCTCGCATCGCCCCGACCGTGACCTTCACCGGCCCGCTTCCGGGCGACAGCGTGCCGGACGGCGTCGCCCACATCGCGGCCGAGGTCGTCAGCGGAGGCGACATCGTGCGCGCCGAGATGCGCCTCAACAACGACCTGATCCCCACATTCCTGACGCCCGAAACTGAGTCAGGAACGAGTGCGCAGCGGGGCAGCCCGGCCCGGAACTGGACGCTGTTCGCCGAGCCAACCCTCGAGCCCGGCTCGTACACGGCCCGCGTCATCGTGGAAGATGTCTACGGCTCCACCACCGAGGAGGTCATCCAGTTCTCGGTGGTGTCCGATCCGGCCGAGGCGTCCGCGCGCTTCGTCGCCGAGACGGGCCAGTACATGCGCAACCCGTTCAAGGCCTTCTGGGAGGCGCACGACGGCGCCAGCCTCTTCGGCCGCCCGCTCAGCCCGGAGTTCGTCGACGACCGGGGCATCACGGTCCAGTACTACGAGCGCGCACGCCTCGAGCAGGGACCGGACGGCACGGTCATCCTGGGCCTGATCGGGCGGGAGGCGCTGCCGGCTCCCACGGAGCCGGTCGAGGATCCCCACAACCCCGCCGTCCGCTATTTCCCGGAGACCGGCCACACCCTGGCCGGGAAGTTCCGTGAGTTCTGGGAGCAGCGCGGAGGGATCCCTATCTTCGGCTTCCCCATCACGGAGGAGATGGATGAGGGTGGCGTTCGGGTGCAGTACTTCGAGCGCGCTCGGTTGGAACTGCGCCCCAACAGCGACGGCACCGGTATGGAGGTGACGATCACCCCGCTGGGTGAGCAATTGTGGCGGCAACGGCGCGGTGGCGGATGAGCGAGGGCGTCACTCCCGCGACTCGATCGCCGCCAGGATGGCCCGCACCGTCTCGTCCACCGTGAGCGCCCCCGTGTCGATCGTCACGGTGGCATTGGCACGGGCGTCCGCCAGTCGATCGCACTGCGTGCGATAGAGCCACTCTGGCCATGCCGGCCCGCGGCGCTGGCGTATCGTCTCCAGGTCCGCCTCCAGAACCACCACGTGGTCGGGTCGCGACCGTCTCCACAGGTCCGGAATAATGGAGTGCTCCTGAGCGACGACGTACGCGTCGTAGCCCGCCTGGCGCAGAGCGCGGACGATTGTCGTCTTGCCCGATGCGCATACGCCGACCACCGCAATCCGCATCTCGATTCCTCGATCCATCCTGGCCACCGGGCACCGGTCCACGACGACCAGCGGTAGCGGCTCAGCCAAGCGGCACCGTCAACGCCATGCGGCGGATCGGTTCAACCTCCTCGACATTGCGCAGGCGCAGGACCACCACGGTCATGTCGTCGCCGGCTCGGCCGTCGTCGGCCACCAGTGCAGCTTCGAGGAGCTCATCAGCGATCGCCTGGGCCGGTGTCTCCGGGCCGGCCACGCGCCCGCCCGTTGCCAAGAACTCCAGCGGCTGCCCCCGCCGCCCGCCGGCACCGATGATGCCGTCACTGACCAGGATGACCGTCAGGCCAGGCTCGGCCGGGAACTCCAGCACGCGGGGGCGGGTGTGCCGGTAGATCCCGATCCGCCCGCCGGACTCCGAGATCTGCTCGAACTCGCCGTTCCGTCCGAGCAGCATCGGTACCTCGCTGTTGCGGGTGACGAGCACCGAGCGCGAGGCGAGGTCGACGGAGAGGATATCGAGCGCAGCGGAGACCTTACCATCACGCATGGCGTAGAGGAAGTCATGCGCGGCCCGGGCGGCCGCGCCGTCCCGTACCCCCTCGTTCAAGAGCCGCACCGCCGCCCCGGCCACGAGCAGGCTCAGCCGCTTGGCACCGGCGCCGCTCCCCTGCCCATCGACCAGCACCGCTGAGAAGCCTCCGCCCGGTCGCTCGACCAGCTCGACGGTGTCACCGCTCTCGCGAGTGCCGAACTTGTGTGTCTTGGCAACAGCCAGCTCGATGGTCACCGGCATGGGCGTCACCGGTTGTCTGGCGCCTTGATGACGGCGCGGGAACCGTAGTTCCGGCCGTAGTACTCGGCGAAGGCCGCGTCGCGCAGCGGCTCCCACCAATCCCGGCGCTCCCGGTACCACTCGACCGTATCGCGCAGTCCCTGCTCGAAGGGCACCTGCGGGCGCCAGCCGAGTGCACGCAGCTTGCCGGTTGCCAACGCGTAGCGCCGGTCGTGTCCCAGGCGGTCCTCGACGTGCTGGATCAGGTCGTGCGGCTGCCCGAGGAGATCAAGGATCTCACGCGCGACATCGAGGTTCTGGCGAGGGTTGCCGCCGCCGATGTTGTACGCCTCGCCGGGCTTCCCCTTGAGGAGTACCGTCTCGATCCCAGAGCAGTGGTCGAGCACGTGGATCCAGTCGCGCACCTGGAGGCCATCGCCGTAGATCGGCAGCGGTCGCCCCTCCAGGGCGTTGGTGATCATCAGGGGGATGAACTTCTCCGGATACTGGTACGGGCCGTATGTGTTCGACCCGCGGGTGATGGTCGCCGGCACCCCGTGAGTCGCCACAGCGGCGAGGACCATCATTTCCCCCCCGGCCTTGCTCGCCGAGTAAGGGCTGCGCGGCCGGAGCGGATCCTCCTCACGAGACTCCCCGACCGGGACGTCGCCGTAAACCTCATCCGTGCTGACATGGACGAAGTGCCGCACCCCATGCTCTCGCGCCGCCTCGAGCAGGACGTGGGTCCCGACGACGTTCGTGCGCAGGAAGTCGTCCGCATCCAGCAGCGAGCGGTCGACGTGGGTCTCGGCGGCGAAATTCACCACGGCATCGCAGCCACGCATCGCAGTCGCGACGTCGGCGCGGTCGCAGATATCGGCATGAATGAAGCGGAAACCCGGATGGTCCTCGATGTCGGCCAGGTTCGCCCGGTTCCCGGCGTAAGTCAGCTTGTCGTACACCGTGACCCGCGGCACCCCGCGCTCCAGGAGGTAGCGGACGAAGTTGCTGCCGATAAACCCCGCGCCGCCGGTGACGAGCACATGCCGCAGATCTTGTCGCACGTTCTTTCTCCCCGCCCAATTCATCGCTCGACCGTGTCGCTGCGCGAGAGCCTAGCAAACCCTGCGCTCCCGGGCAACGCAGGGGAATGGCCTAGGTCCTGCGTACTCTCGTACCGGGACACAAGTATTGACACAGGAGTGCTAGAGTCCTATACTCGGACCAGGACGAAAGTAATCCCTGTAAGCGCAGCGTTCAGAAACGGAACGTGATGACTTGATGTCAAGTCTAGTCATGGGCGCCGGTGGTCCGTAGTCCGAGGGACGGAGGGAGATCGCCCGTGAAGTGGAAGAACTTCCGCTGGAAGTAGTCGACCGTGGATCTGTCTGTCGTGCCGACCTCAGTGAAGAAGGAGACGAGGGCAATGAAGAATTTCCGCTGGAAGTAACGCTCGAGGGCTCCGCATGTGCGAGTCACTCCTAGCCGGAGTAACGCCTTCATGAAGTGGAAGAACTTTCGCTGGAAATAGGGACGCCGCTTCGCGGGGTCTGCCGCGCGGGCAGCCAGGCTTGGTCGGGTGATCGGTTCGAGACTGGCTGCCCGCACGTGTTTCTCGGCTCTGGGACTCCGATGATGACCAAGGGGCCCAGCCACGGGAAGCCGCGACGGAGCCCCACCGGCAGTCCTGCTGGAGGCGCGTCTGATCCTGAGTGGCTGCCGACGGGACGTAGCAACGGACCAGTACGGACACGGTACTTTCAGACCTCGCAGGGTCGGTACTCTTGCGCCGAGTTGTGGCCCTCTTGGTGCCCGAGACGGCGAGAATCGGCTGCTATAATGCCAGAGACCGTGGAGGGAACCGCTCGGTTTGGCGCGTTGAGTGGGATCACGCGCCACCAGCCGGCGGCCGAGAGGGATCGGGCTTCGGGACCGTGCAACCAGTTGATCGGGTTCGCAACGTTGTCATCGGGCTCGTCGCCGTCACCGTAGCGGTGCTGATCACTCTGGGCCCGCTCGCGCAGCGCCCTCCGCTGACCTGGCAAACCCTCTTCGTCGCCGCGATTCTCGTCGGCCTCATCATCTTCGCCGATTTCTTCGACATCGAACTGCCACTCTCCTCCGTCCGCATCACCGTCTCGGTTTCGTCCGCCTTGTGCTTCGCAGCCGCGCTGTCCCTCGGTCCCATCGTCGGCGCGCTCATCGCGGGCGGGGCAGGGCTCTTCGTGGAACTGGTGGACCGGCGGCCGACTATCAAGCTACTGACCAATGTGAGCAACTACACGCTGGCCACCTTCGTCTCGGGCTGGGCCTACAGCGGGCTGGCCGACCCCAGCCGCTCACCGATCGGCAATTGGAGCAATGTGGCTGTGACGATCGGTGCGGCCGCCGTCTACACGACGATTGAATCCGGGGTGATGGCGGTCGTCCTCTCCCGCGCGGTCGGCACCTCACCCTGGCAGATGTGGCGCGCCAGCGCCTACGGTGTCATCTTGGAGTGGATCACGCTGCCGACCCTCGGCAGCCTGATCCCGGTGCTCGAGCGCGAGAGCCCGCTGGCTCTCATCATCGCGGTCGTGCCCCTCGTCGGGCCGTACCTCGCCTTCCGCAGCTATCGTCAGATCCATGAGGAGACGCAGAAGACGATCGAGATGCTGGCCGACACCCTCGACCGGCGCGATCCCTACACGTCCGAGCATTCCAAGCGGGTCGCTGCCTACGTTGAAGCGATCCTGCAGCACATGGATAACGTCCCCCTGGAAGAGGCCGACCGCATCATCGCGGCCGCCCGGATCCACGACCTGGGCAAGGTCAGTACACCGGACGCGACACTGATGAAGCCGGACAAACTGACCCCGGAGGAGCGACAGGCTATCGAGAAGCATGCCGCCGAAGGCGCCGCGATCCTGAGCAACCTGACCATGTACCGGACCGTCGCGCATATCGTCCGGCACCACCACGAGCGCTGGGACGGCACAGGTTACCCCGACGGCCTGGCAGGGGAGGAGATCCCCTTCGGCTCGCGGGTCATCGCCGTCGCGGACACCTACGATGCCATGACCTCAGATCGGACCTACCGCCGCGCGCTGCCCCACCACGTCGCGATGGCCGAGCTGCGCCGCTGCGCCGGGACGCAGTTCGATCCCGCCGTCGTTCGCGCATTCGAGCGCGCTATGAGCGCCTCCCCCGCTGTCCCCCAGTGCCCGACGCTGGCACCCGAGGGGAACCACTAACGCCGGAAGAAGCAGCACAGCTCACCCCCATTCCGGCATAATCAACGGCGGTACGGCCGCAGCCGGCCATGACGCTTATCGCCTCAGAGATGCGAAGGACGCGCGGTGCGCTTCGATGTGTTCACCATCTTTCCCCGGATCTTCGACGGCCCGCTCGACGAGAGCATCCTGAAGCGTGCCCGCGAGCGCGGGCTGATCTCCGTCCACCTCCACGACATCCGGGAATGGGCCACCGACCGCCACCGCTCGGTCGACGACTACCCCTACGGCGGGGGCCCGGGGATGGTCATGATGGCACCTCCCATCGTGAGTGCCGTCGAAACAGTGCTGGGAGATGAGATCGCCACGACCCCAATCATCGCGCTCTCTGCCTCCGGCGAGCCCTTCACCCAGGCTGTCGCTACTGAACTGGCCACGCATCCACGCCTCGCGCTCATCTGCGGGCGCTACGAGGGTATCGACGAGCGCGTCCACCTCATCCTGCGCACACGCCAGCTCTCGATCGGCGACTATGTGCTGACCGGTGGCGAGCTCGCCGCTGCGGTCATGATCGACGTCATCGCCCGGCTCGTTCCCGGTGTGATCGACCCGGAGTCGCTCCAGGAGGAGTCCTTCACCAGCGGCTTGCTTGAGTACCCGCAGTACACCCGGCCGCCGGAATACCGCGGGCTCACCGTCCCAGAGGTCCTCCTGAGCGGGCACCACGCGCGCATCGCCGAGTGGCGCCGCCAGCAGTCCCTCTGCCGGACCCGCGCGCTGCGCCCCGATCTCCTGGAGCGTGCCGACCTCACCCCGGCCGACCGACGCTTGCTCGAACAATGCTCGGACGACGTCTAGCGCTCCTGTCGCCCGCGCGGGCACCGCACGGACGCTGTACCGCCTGGCCACTGCACCAGCGAAGGTTGACGCCCGGCTGCTCTAGCCCGTTGAGATGCGAGCGGGCACAATTGCAGATATGACGGGGCCTATCATTCACCTGACCGGCGTGACCAAGGAGTATCAGGCGGGACGGCGCGCTATCCAGGCACTGCGCGGCGTAGACCTGATCGTCGAGCCCGGGGAGTGGGTCACCATCCTCGGCCCGTCCGGGTGCGGCAAGTCCACGCTGCTCAACATCCTCTCCGGGATCGACCGCGCCACCGGCGGGTCCGTCGAGGTCGCCGGCGTGGATCTCCGTAGCCTCAGCGAGGAGGAGCTGGCGCGCTGGCGGGGACAGCACGTCGGGATCATCTTCCAGTTCTTTCAGCTCATGCCGACCCTGACCGCCCTCGAGAATGTGCTGCTGCCCATGGAACTGGTCGGCAACCGGCCACGGCGCGACCGCGCCCGCGAGTTGCTGGAACGCGTCGGCGTGGAGCACCTCGCCGACCACCTCCCCAACGAACTCTCGGGCGGCGAACAGCAGCGGGTTGCAATCGCCCGCGCGCTCGCCAACGATCCACCACTGCTGCTGGCCGACGAGCCGACCGGCAACCTCGACAGTGCCTCGGGCGCGCGGGTGCTCGCCTTGCTGGCCGAAATGTGGGAGACGGGGAAGACGCTGGTGCTCGTCACCCACGACCGCGCCATCGCCTCCCACGGCTCGCGCGTGATCGAGATGCGGGATGGTCGCATCGTGGCCGACCGCCGCGTTGCCGAGGACGTGCCCCACGCGGCAACGCCCGATATCGCGGCCAGTGGAGAAGCGTAGTGAACACCGCGGCGGTCCGGCCAGAACCCTGGTAAGCTACCGTCGGCGCGGCCGCGCGCCGCCGGTGGTGATGGTTGCCCCGGGAAGCGAGTCGATGCGACTCCTGTTGACCAAGGCACTTCGCGATATCCAGCGGCGTCCACTCCGGACGCTCCTGACGACGCTCGGCGTGCTCCTGGGCGTCGCCGGGGTCGTCGCCATCTCCTACACCGGACGCAGCCTTGCCGACGCCCAGCGCGAAACCTACGCCAGCACCCGCCAGCCGGACATCACCGCCTTCGCCGCGCAGCTCTCGCCGACGCTGGTCGACCTGATTGGGCGCCGCGACAACGTCGTCGCTGTCGACACGCAAGCCGTCCAGATCACCCGCGCCAGCACCGGCGACCGCTGGGTGAACACCCGACTGGTCGGGGTGGCCGATTTCACCAACATGCGCCTCGACGCGGTGCAGCTCGTCTCCGGTCGCTTCCCCGGTCCCGGAGAAGTCGCCTTCGACGCCAGCGCCACGAAGCTGATCGACGTGGAGATCGGTGACCTCGTCGCGCTCCAGCCGACCCCGGCATCTCCGATCAACTACGCCCGCGTCAGCGGCTTCGTGCGCGCCCCGGCCACCATCGACGCCTCGATCCTGAACCAGGCGACGGCCTACATGCCTGCCCGCGATGTGCGCCAGATCCTGGGGCGCCACTACGACAATTACCTTCTGGTTCGCGTGGCCGAGCCCCAGCGCGCCTCAGAGACCGCCGACCAGATCCGCGCCTTCCTCGACAAGCGAGGCGTGGCGTCGAGCAATTTCACCGTTCGCGACCCGCACGTCTTCACCGGGAGCCGCGAGCTGAGCACGCTGCTCCTCTTGCTCCAGGTCTTCTCCGTCATCGGGGCGCTTCTCAGCACGTTCCTGGTTGCCAACACTATCGCCGCCATCATGGTTGAGGAGACGCGCCAGATCGGCATCATCAAGGCTCTCGGCGGCACGCGCTGGGCGGCAATGCGCCCGTACCTCTTCTTCGCCCTCACCATCGGCGTCACGGGCGCGGTGCTCGGATGGGCCATCGGCCTTCTCGGAGGGCAGTTGCTGACAGGCTATCTCGCCGGGCTGGCGGGCCTGGTGCTGCCCAGCTTCAGCTTCGCCGTGCGCGAATTATTCCTGGCGCTCCTGGTCGGAATTTGCGTCACCCTCGGCTCAGCAGTCCTCCCGGCTGGCCTGGCGACCCGTCAGAAAGTGGCGGAACTCCTGGCCCAGCGCGGCGTCGTGGCCGACTTCCATCGCGGCATCACCCAGCGTCTGACCGGGCATCTCTCCCGCTTCGGCATCGTGGCGACCATGGGCCTGCGCAACGTGGCGCGGCGACCGGCCCGGGCCTGGGTGACCCTCACCGTCGTGGCAGTGGCCGTCGCTGCGTTCCTCGGCACCCAGGCGGTGAGTCGCTCTGTGACCATCACGGTCGACCACCTGTATGACCTCTACGGAGCCGACGGCTGGATCTTCTTCAACCGCCCGGTCCGCCCCCAGTTCGCGACCACACTCGAGCAGCACCCGGATGTCCGGCAGGCCGAGTCCTGGGCCAACGCGCGCGCCTCCATCGGCTCCGTGCGGACCGACGTCTGGGGCATGCCGCGCAATACCGGCATCTACACGCCGCGCGTCATCGCGGGGACCTGGCTGCGCCCGGCCAATCCGACCGGCGCGGTGCTGACGAACAACCTCGCCCGCGCCATCAACGCATCCGTTGGCGACGTCCTCACTCTGGATGTCGGAGACCGTTCGACCCTGATCCAGGTCCTCGGCATCGTGGACGATGAGAGCACCTATCTGGGCGCCTCGACGACGGGGAAAGTCTTCCTCGATGTCGCCGATGCGCGGCGCATCACCGGCTCGGGCGACCGGGCGGCGGTGTTCGCTCTCACGCTCCACTCCTCGGACCCCGCCTCGGTCGATGAGAGCCTGTCCCGGCTGGAGGACACCTTCCGCCAATACGCACCGGTGACGCTGGCCATGTACCAGGATCAGGCCAGCTCACGGCGGGCCATCGACATTCTGACGGTGATGTTGAACGCCATGGTGATCATCGTCAGCGCGGTCGGACTGGCGGGGATCGTCAACACCCTGCTGATCAACCTGACCGAGCGGCGCCGCGAGTACGGCATCCTCCGGGCGATCGGCGCCACCGGGCGCCATCTCGTGCGCCTGGTGATGTCGGAGGCGCTGGGGCTGACGGCCGTCGGCTGCGCGGTGGGCCTCGCGGTTGGCTACCCGCTGGCTCGCTACCTGGTGTACCTCACCGGAAGCCAGCTCTTTGGGCTGGAGTTCCACCTGGGTCCGGCTACCATCGCTGCTACGATCCTCGTCGCGCTCATCGCCACGGCGGCGGTGAGCACCGCGCCCGGGCTGCTGGCCTCTCGTATTCGACCGATACAGGTGCTGCGCTATGAGTAGACGACCGGTTCGACGGCTCATCCTCGTCGCGGCGGGAGTGCTCCTGGTCGCCGTGGTGGTCGCGGCCTTCCTGCTGGCCACCCGCCCTGAGCCACGCACCGCCGTGGTAGAGCGGGGCTCCCTTGAGGCGACCGTTGAGACGGTCGGTCGCCTCGTGCCGCGTAATCCGATCACGGTCCGCAGCACGGTGAGCGGGCGGGTGCAGCTCGTGGCCGTCTCCCCCGGTGACGTGGTTGAAGAAGGCGACGTCATCGCCCAGCTCGACCCTGAGCCGTTCGAGGAAGCGATCCGCCGAGCGGAGGATCAGGTGGCCGCGGCCGAGGCTGCGCTGAACCTCGCCGAACAACGGGCTGGGGACAACCCGTCCCCCGAGCAGCTCTCTGCCCGGCTCACGGCCGAGCAGCAGCTCCGCGAAGCCCAGCGCGCGCTCGACGACGCTCGCGCGGCGCTCGACGCCTCGATGATCCTCGCCCCGCGCGCCGGGACGGTGCTCCAGGTCCAGACAGCCGAAGGCGCCCCGCTGGGGACAGGAGCCGAGGTCGCGCAGATTGCCGACCTGAACGACCTCGAACTCCAGGTCGACCTCGATGAGATCGACCTGCCGCACGTCCCACTCGACGCGCCCGTGACCTTCACGCTCGACGCCTACCCCAGCGAAGACATCGAGGGCCGCCTTGAGCGCATCTCACCGACGGCGGAGACCAGCGGCGGGACCACGACCTTCCGCGCCACCGTACGCTTCACCCTCCCCGAGGGTCTGGTTGCCCGTCCGGGCATGAACGCAGACGTCTCGATCAAGACCGCCGTCCGCCCGGATGTGCTCCTGATCCCCGAAAGTGCGCTACGCACCGTGGGACGCCGCACCTTCGTGACCGTCCTGGTGGACGGCGAGGAGCAGGAGCGCGAGATCCGGATCGGCCTCCGAAGCGGCGGCATGGTTGAGGTCGCGTCCGGGCTGACCGAAGGCGAGCGGGTCGTCATCCCTTAGGGTATGCCTCCAAATTGAGACATCGGTGGACAACCCGGGGGCACGTACCGCGCACCCAGCGATACCCAACGGCCTGACTCCTCGCTGGCGTCAACCTAAGCGGAGCCGTCGTGGCGGGAGCCGCGGGCGGCCGGGTCGAAGGATCTCCCTGGTGGGCGGTGCCATCGCAAAATCCCACGCTCCGCTCAGGATGACCACGACCCCAGCGACTCGTCGAACGGGGAACGGAACCCCAGCACCGCTCTCCCGCCCGGGCAACGGCGCTCCTACCACATGTTCCCAGCCGATCACCGCAGCCCGCGGAAGAAGCCCCGAATATCCTCCACCATCACATCGGGTACCAGATACGCGGCGTAGTGGCCGCCTGGTGCATCGTAGGTGTGCCACTGCACGATGTTGGCGTGGTCGCGCTCGGCGAACCGCCGGATCGACTTGAAGTCACCCTCGAAGGCGGCCAGTCCGATCGGCACGGTGGTCGGCTAGGAACCCAGCAATGATGCGCCCACGACAGGCGTCATCAGGCTCGGCTTGCGTGCCTCCCACGGCATCCACTCGGCCGCGCGAGCCCTCGTGCCACCCCGGCCATCCGCCATCACGCGCTCGTCCAGGCCAAACGGCCCGACCGCGCGGGTACAGGCGTACCGCGCACAAGACGGACGGGCACGAACCAACGGGACCATTGCCCTAGTGCTTCTATGGCGCCCCATCCGTACCCTACAGGCGGGGAGCGCCCCCGCATGGGGCACAGCGGTAGGGAGTAGTAGCAGGCCACATGCAGACGCTGACGTCACCGGGTCCCACAACCAGAATCCTGAGTACCCGCGAGCCCTCGGCCATCGAGCAGACCGGGCTCGACCTCTCATTCATCAGCGATCTCGCACTCAAGGCCATCTACTACCAGAACGCCATCACCGCGCAGGCCCTCAGCGACCTCTTATGCCTTCCCTACTTCAATGTGGTGGAGCGGGCTCTCGCGCAGCTCAAGCGCGACGAGATGATCGAAGTCACGGGCTCTCAAGGGTTTGGGGAACTCGCCTACCAGTTCCAGACAACACCGAAGGGCAGTGCCCGCGCGCAGGAACTGGTAGAGCGCAATTCGTATGTCGGTCCGGCGCCGGTGCCGCTGCAGGCCTTCAAAGAGATGGTCGAGCGGCAGTCGATCCGCACCACGCGGGTGACGCCATCACAAGTGCGTCGCGCCACGGCCGACCTCATTTTCGACGACGCCGTCCTCGACGCCATCGGGCAGGCGGTCAATACCGGGCGGTCGATGTTCCTCTTCGGCGAGTCAGGGAACGGGAAGACCGCGCTCGCGGAACGTGTGGCGCAGATGCTGGGCGGCCACGTGCTCATCCCCCACGCCATCCTCGTCGACGGCCACATCATCAAGATGCTCGACCTACAGCACCACGAACCGATTCCAGCCGCCAACGGCCGCACCGACTACGACCGCCGCTGGGTTCTCTGCAAGCGCCCCACGGTCATGGTCGGCGGCGAGCTGACCCTGGCCAGCCTCGACCTGGTTTACGACCCGGTCTCCAAGGTCTACGAGGCGCCGCTGCAGATGAAGGCGATCAACGGGATGTTCCTGATCGACGACTTCGGTCGCCAGCAGATCCGCCCGGCGGACCTGTTGAACCGCTGGATCGTGCCGCTGGAAAAGAGCGTCGATTTCCTGACGCTGCACACCGGCAAGAAGATCGAGATCCCGTTCGACGAGTTGATCGTCTTCTCGACCAACCTGCAACCGAAGGACCTGGTGGACGAGGCATTCCTCCGCCGTATCCAGAACAAGGTCCGCATCGGCAAC
Organism: Sphaerobacter thermophilus DSM 20745; assembly: GCF_000024985.1. Lineage (NCBI taxonomy): Bacteria > Pseudomonadati > Thermomicrobiota > Thermomicrobia > Sphaerobacterales > Sphaerobacteraceae > Sphaerobacter > Sphaerobacter thermophilus. Next base: position 1,059,510 of record NC_013523.1, on the reverse strand, counting down.
CCGACGGTCAACCAGTTTCGCGAGATCTTCCGCCGGCAGTGCGAGGAGCTCGGGGTGCCGTTCGATCAGCAGGGGCTCGTCTACCTGCTCCGCGAGTACTACGTCAAGCCGAAGCGGCCGTTGCGCTCCTGCCACCCCCGCGACATCCTACGCACGCTGGTCGGCATCGCCCGCTACCTGGATCAGCCCCCGACCCTGAGCCAGGAACTGATCGATCGGGCGTGCAACACCTACTTCGTCGACTTCTAACGGGGTTTCAAGTCGGCAACCCGGACACTACCCGGTAGGTATGAGCGGGTGGTCCAGATCCCACGCGAGGGCTCGGACCGGGGCGCCGTCCACATCACCCAGTGCCAGGGGAAGGAAGCCGAAACCGTAGGTGCGCCCGGCTTCCAACGCATCCAGGCCGCGGAGATTCTCCACGATGAGCACGTCGGCCCGCAGCAGCGTGTCGTGGACTGTCGCCCCACTGTCGGCGGTCGAATCAACATTTAGCGCGTCGATCCCGAGGAGCGATGCCCCCATCGCAACGACCGCCGCAGCAAGGGCATCACTGAGATACGGGTGGCGATAGTAGGATTCGTCACCCCAGTGCCGATCCCAGCCCGTGCGCAGCACCAGACACCAGCCGGGCTTGAACCCCTCTCGGTAGCGCGCAAGCACGTCCTCTGGGATGGCCTGGTTCATCCCGAAGCCCGCCGCGTCGACCACGATCCCCTGCAGCACGAACCGCTCCAGTGGGTACTCGCCGATGGGGCGCCCGTCCGGGAGAAAGTGGCTCGGCGCATCAACGTGCGTGCCGGTGTGGCTCCCGATCGCGAGCGAACTGACCCGCCAGGGCGGCTCCGTCGCTGCGGGTGTGATCTGCGGAACCGGGTCACCCGGGAAGTGCGGCATGCCCGACACGATGCGGTGGCTCAGATCGTAGAGTGCCACCTCCTGCTCCTCCTTCCGGTCTCAGTCGCGCCGCACCTCTTCCGGTAGCTCATACCACGGCTTGCGGTCGCCGATCAACGCGCGGAGCTTCCAGGCGCGCGTCTTTGGTGCCGCTTCGACCGCTCGCTCCAGCTCGTCCAGCCGGCCCACGATGTCCGGTTCCTCCGCCAGCCCATCCTCGCTGAGCGCCTCACGGACCAACGCGATGTTCTTGACCGTCGTGCGGTAGAAGCCCCAGTCAGCCGTCAGGATCGCAAGGAGTCGATCGACGTTGATCGTCTCCTCATCGCCGGACCCGAGCGGATGGTCACGAAGCAGCGCGATGATGTCCCGGATGTCCTTCTCATTGATCTCGTAGATCTGGAGTTTCGTGAGCAGCAGATCGGCCAGCGGGATCGTCCGGCGCTCCACGTGCAGCCGCTGCCGCAGATCGAGCGTATGGCTCATCCGCAGGGTGTCCACGAACACGTCGACCTGCCGCTGGTTTGCGCTGTCCCAAAAGTACAGCCGTTGGTGCCCGTGCAGCGTGTTGAACTCCGCATCCGGCGTGTAGCCCAGGTCAACGAAGAGCGTCGGCAGTGCACCGCGATCGCGCGCGAGGGTAATGAAGTCAAGGTCGCCATAGGTGCGCTGGAGCGCGCGGTGCTCGGCGCTTGGGCTGTGCATCAGGACGGCCACGCCCCCGAGAATACGCAGGACGATACCCCGCTCCTCGGCACACCCCAGAATGCGCTCAGCTGGGGGAGACCGCGTGACGGAGTTCCTGCTGACCCCGAGCGGCGAGCGGCGGCTGCAAGTGATCGAGTCCCATATCGAACCGGGCGGCGGGAGTGGCGACGGGCTGTACTCGCTACCCGCCGACGCCGGGTTCGTGCACGTGATCGCCGGTCGCCTCGATATCGAGGTCGAAGGAAATCACTACCACCTGACGGCGGGCGACTCCCTCACCTTCTCTGCCCGCTCGCCTCACTGTTGGCGTAACCCGTCCGCCGATGAAGTTACGCACGTGATCTGGGTGCTGGCTCCATCGCCCTGGTGAGCTGACACCTCCGGCTCGCTCGCAGTCAAGGCACGGCGACGAGGCACAACCCAGACCACGCTCCCCTCCTTGTCTGTCACCCAACAGTCCAGGACAGCTCTGTTCGCTGAGTTAGTACTTATGTTGTCTTGGAAAGAGCCCAGAGGACCGTGGAGGATTGTCTGGCACCGGGACGCTCGGTGTCGGCGTTGCGCGGTCAGTTGCGCGATGAGCAGTTCCCGATGCGCACCCGACACCAATCGCGTGAACCGAGGTGGCCAGATACTCGGTTGGCATTCGATTGTGAATCTGTGTACTATGGGGGCCGGACGGCCGTGGGCAGGGATTGGGCCGGATTTCGCCAGAACGGGGCAGGCGCGAATTCCACCGCCACACCTGACCACTTTCGCCAAGCTGAGGCAGGAAGCCTGAGGGACAGATAGGCGTGAACAAATATCGACGGGGGTTGGCACTTGGCGCCCTGGCGCTGGCAGTGTTCATTCTCATCGGCGTGGGCATCAGTATGCGCGCCACGCCACAGCCGGTGAACCTCACTCAGGTTTTGACGGACATCCGCGACGGTCGCGTCACGGAGATCCATCTCGCCAACGACGGCCAGGCGGCCGAGGTTACCTACACCGACGAGAGCAAGACCCGCGTGGCGCTTCCAGCAGGTGAGTCCCTGACGACGCTCCTCACGGATGCGGGGATCCCGGTGGAGCGCTGGCCGGACATCTACCCGGCCGGGAACGGCGCCATTTCCGCCGATCTCATGCTCCTGCTGCGCATCCTAACCATCGTCGCCGTGGGTGTGGTGATCTTCGTCCTGTTCCGCCGGTTCGGGCCCAGCAGTATCGGCACCACGCCGACGCGGCGCGGCAGCTTCGAGCCCATCCGGCCGGGTGAGCGGGTCATTACCTTCGACGATGTGGCCGGCGCGGAGGAGGTCAAGGAAGAGGTCGCCGACATCGTCGATTACCTCCGCGATCCGGAGCGCTTCCGCCGGCTCGGCGCCCGTATCCCGCGCGGCGTCCTGCTCACCGGACCGCCCGGCACCGGGAAGACGCTCTTGACCCGTGCGCTGGCGGGCGAGGCGCGGGCCTCCTTCTTCTCGGTCAGCGGCTCGGAGTTCGTCGAGCTGTATGTCGGCGTGGGCGCCTCGCGGGTGCGTGAGCTGTTCCGCAAGGCGAAGGAGAACGCCCCGGCGATCATCTTCATCGACGAGATCGACGCCATCGGTCGCCGCCGTGGCCGCATGGAGCAGAGTTCTGAGTACGACCAGACGCTGAACCAGATCCTGGTCGAGATGGACGGCTTCGAGGAGCGGACCACGGTGGTCGTGGTGGCCGCGACCAACCGCGTCGATATCCTCGACCCGGCGCTCCTCCGTCCCGGGCGGTTCGACCGCAAAGTGGTGGTGGACCTGCCCGACCGGAAGGCCCGCCGTGCCATCCTCGAGGTCCACGCGCGCGGCAAGCCGCTGGCAGAAAATGTCAATCTGGACGAACTCGCGGCGCGGACGACCGGCATGACCGGTGCCGATCTCGCCAACGTCATCAACGAGGCGGCGATCCTGGCCGCACGGGACCGACGCGAGACGATCACGAATCAGGATCTGCTCGAAGCGCTCGACCGCACCCTGGCCGGTCCCGCGCGCAACGCTCGGCGCTTCAGCGAGCGCGAGCGGCGTGTGGTCGCCTACCACGAGGCGGGCCATGCGGTGGTGGCTCACCTGCTGCCGCATGCCGACCCGGTGCGCAAGGTCTCGATCGTGTCCCGCGGTCGCGCCGGGGGCTACACCATGATCGTGCCCGATGAGGATCGCGGCCTGTGGACCCGCGCTCAGCTCAGCGACCGGCTGGCGGCGCTGCTGGGCGGACTGGCCGCCGAGGAACTCATCTTCGGCGACATCACCACGGGGTCGTCCAACGACCTGGAGCAGACGACCGCGATCGCCACCTCGATGGTCCAGCGGTACGGCATGGGCAAGCGCTTCGGTCTCCTGTCAACCGGAGCAGGCAGTGACTTGCAGCAGCTCTCGCCTCAGTCGGCCTACACCGCCGAGCAGGAGGCGCTGGAGCTGGTTCAGCAGGCTCACCAGGTCGCGCTCGACGTGCTGCGCGCCCACGCAGACGATCTGGAGCGCGTCGCCCAGCGGCTGCTGGAAGTGGAGACGATCGACGGGGAGGAGCTGGAGACGCTCATCAGCCCGCCACGCCAGCTCCCGGTTCGCCGGCCAGTGGAGCAGGCCCTACCGACCCCGCTCCATCGGGCGCCGATCCGCGAAGGTCGGCGCAAGGGGAGTGCCCATCGCGTCGGCCGGGCAATCGGGCTGGTCGCAAGCTTCACGCGCGACGCGGTCGAATCCCTCCGTGCCGCCAAGCCGCAGATCGACCGCACCTGAACCACCCCCGATTACCCATGAACACGCGCAACCGGGCCTCAAACGAGGCCCGGTTTTCATACGTGAGGCACCGGGGCTACTGGCCTGCGAGACGTGGCAACAACTCGCGCAGGACCGCGGCGAGGCGCTCCGCCGCGCGCGCACCCTCGCGCACGACCTCCTCGTGACTCGGCGTGGCCGGCTCGTCAGCCACAGCGCGGTTGGTGATCGTGGACAGCGCTAGAACGTCCAGCCCGATCGCGCGTGCCATGACTACCTCCGGCACCGTCGACATGCCGACTGCGTCGGCGCCGGCGGCCCGCAAGAAGCGCAGCTCGGCGGCCGTCTCATAGCTCGGCCCGGCGACCATGGCGTAGACGCCCTCCCGCAGTGAGACACCAACTGCGCGGGCGGCCGCATGCGCCAGCTCCCGCAGCTCCGGGGAATAGGCATCACGCATCGGGATGAAGTCGACCTCGGCCCCGCGCGGCGGAATCAGCGGGCTCTGCCCGGCCAATCCAGGGAGGTTCAGATGGTCACGGATCAGCATCAGGTCGCCGACCTGGAAGGCCGGGTCGAGCCCACCCGCGGCGTTGGTCAGCACCAGCCGGCGCACGGGCGTCCCCTGCAGCGCGCGGATCGGTGCCGCAACGTCGGCGGCCGTCAACCCCTGGTAAAGGTGGTAGCGGCCGAGGTAGACCAGGATCGGTACCCCGGCGAAGCGCCCAACCACCACCTCCCGCGCATGCCCCGGAACAGCCGGCACCTGGACCCTGAACAGATCGTCCATCGCCGCACGGGCAGCCACGTCGAGTTCCGCGACCACCGGCGCGAGCCCCGATCCGATGACCAGCGCCACCCGCGGCGAGAGACCACTGGCAACCAGCAGGGCGTTCAGATCAGCGTGCGTCACGTCGCACTCCGCTCACCGCGCTTCCGACCCGAGCAGGGCTGCCCGCTTCTCCAGATACTCGGACTCCGACAGGACGCCCGCGTTCCGCAGGTCGTTCAAGGCGACCAACAGCCGCGTCACATCCTCCGGCGGGGCAGGGCGGCGGTCATCTGCCCACCCCATCTGACTGCGCGCGTCAAGGATCGCGCGCTTGAACCGGAACGGCTCCGCGAGCGCGTCGAGCCGGTTCACCCCGATTTCGCTGCCGGTCACGATCTCGAGCGTGCCGTAGTTGAACAGGCGACCCATGGCGCTCTGGGTCAGGAGGATGTCGTTCACCTTCTCCAACGAGGAGTCCATCACGCGCTTGGTAATGATGCCCTCCACCTGCACGATGCGGGCGTTGGTGACGACGTACTGCTCGCGGTGCCAGGCCAGGAAGCGCCACAGCGCCCAGGCGAGTGGGATGACCGCCAGCGCCCCGACGATAATCCCGGCCGGCCGAGAAACGGCGGTCCCGAGCCAGACGCCGAGACCCACCAGCACAGCCGCCGCGAGGATGAACAGCGCCAGCCGCCCGGCGATGAAGATCGGATGCCGTCGCTCGACGATCAGGATGCGCTCTCCCTGGCCCAGGAGTCCGTCGATGTATGCCACGGTGCCCTCCTCGCGCTGACAGCCTTTCCCGATGCGTCGGATTGCCCTCCGGGTCGATCGGTGCCGGTATCGTAGCGGGCAGAGCGGGCTGGGATCAATGGGTGAGCAAGCGCAGCACAGCGAGCGAGCCGAGGTCGCGCTCCACCACCTGCCGGATCTGCGCCCGGAGGGGATCCTCGATCTCGCGCCGCAGCGAGTCGCTGAGGCGCAGGCGGAAGGCTGCCGACGGGTCGCGGTCGATCAGGCGGAGGAACTTGAGCGCATTCACCGGGAGCGGCAGCGCCTGCGGCTGGGCCTGCCGGCACACAGGGCAGAGGACGCCTCCCGCCTCGGCGCTGAAGGCATTTACCACCGGCTCCAGTGTCTCGCCGCACCCGGCACAGCGGTACAGCTCCGGGCGGAAGCCCGTCACCGTCAAGAGGTGCAGTTCGAAGATCCGGGCGATCACGAACGGGTCGAGGCCGCGATCGAGCATCTCGAATGCCGACACCAGCGCATCGTAGGCCGCAGGATTCGGCTGTGCCTCGACCGTCAGCGCGTCGAGGAGATCCGCGAAGTATCCCGCGTAGGCGATGGAAATCTCGTTCTCGCGCAACGCGCGGTAGGGTTTGACGAGCTGCGCCTGGGTGATGATATCGAGGTTGCGGCCCTGAGCCAGCAGCAGCGAGGTTCGCGCGCATGGCTCCAGATGACCGGCCAGCTTGCTCTGCGGACGGCGCACGCCTTTGGCGACGACGCGCAGCTTGCCGTGGCGGGCGGTGAAGAGCGTGAGGATGCGATCCGCCTCGCCGAGGTCTCGGCGGCGCAGCACCACAGCCTCGGTGCGGTACAGCCGGATCCGTTCCCGGCGAGGCGCGGTCTCCGATTGGTCGGCGCTGGACGGGACCGCCGGCGCGTCGGCCACCCGCTCTCCGCTAGGTTCCATGGCTCAGCTCCGCTCGGGCACGCGCCACCATCTCCACCCACTGCCGCGCACGCGCCGCAACGGCCGCCCAGTCGCCAGCGACCACCGCGCGCTTGTCGACCAGCTCGCCCCCCACCGCCAGCGCCACGGCGCCGTTAGCCAGGAAGCGCGGCCCGGTCTCCAGCGTGACCCCGCCCGACGGGATCAGCTTCACCTGGGGCAGCGGCCCGAGGATGTCCTTGAAGTACTCGGGACCGGCCGCGCGGGCCGGGTTGACCTTGATATAGTCAGCGCCCTGCTCCCACGCCGTCAGGATCTCCGTCGCCGTGAAGGCGCCGATGACGGAGGGGACGGAGTAGCGGCGGCAGATCTCGATCGTCTCGGCTCGCAGCGTCGGCGTGACGATAAACTCGGCCCCGGCCAGCATAGCCGCCCGCGCCGTTTCGGCATCGAGCACGCTTCCCGCGCCGACGCGGCAAACGTCACCCAATGCCGTACGGACCTGCTCAATCGCGCTGCCGGCCTGCCGGTTGGTGTAGGTAAACTCCAGCACCCGAATGCCGCCCTCGACGAGTGCCGTCGCCAGCTCGACCGCGCGGCTCAGGTCGTCGAGGCGAATCACCGCGATCAGGCCCGACTCTTCGATCCAGTGCATCCCGGGCACCCCTTCGTTATCGCCAGTTCCCGCACCAAGTGTACCGCGGCACAGAGCCGGACGCCGCGGTGAAGCGGGCTGGGTTGATGCGGTACCATGGGCAGTGCGGCCCAAGACGGGGGTCGCGGGGGTGACTGACTCATGAGAGAGGGGCGACGCATGGCCCGGATCGGCCTGATCGCCGCGCACGGTAAGACGGAGGCCGAGAGTCTGGCCGCCGAGGTGATCCCGTGGCTGGAGCAGCGCGGGTGCGAGGTGCTGAACGAGGATGAACTCCGGGGCGGTGCACGGCCGGACGTCATCGTCGCCCTTGGTGGCGACGGGTTGATCATGCGCGTCGCCCACGACCTGCCCGACATCCCGATTCTTGGCATCAACGTCGGGCGCGTGGGGTTCCTGGCGATGACGGAGCGTCAGCACTGGCAGGACGCTCTGCAGGAGATCATCGACGGCCGCTATGAGGTACAGGAGGGCCCCACGCTGGAGGCGACGGTCTTCCGCAACGGGCAGGCTATCGTCGACGCCTGGGCCATCAACGACGTGGTCATCCGCTCGGGTATGCAGCTGATCGACGTCGAGGTCTACATCGACGAACGCTACGTCAACACCTACCCCGGGGACGGCATGATCGTCGCCACGCCGCAGGGCAGTACGGCCTACTGCATGGCCGCGGGCGGCCCGGTGCTGGCGGCCGGCGTCGGCGGGTTCGCCGTGACCCCAATCTGCGCCCACTCACCGATCCGCACGACCCTGGTCGTGCCCAAGTCGGCCCTGATCGAGCTGGTCCTGGCGAGCGAGCGAGAGGCCCACCTCATCCTCGACGGCGTACCCGAGTTGGAGCTGCAGGAGGGCGACGTGGTGACTGTCCGCGACGGCGCCCACCGCTTCCGGCTTGCAGTGCTGGAGGGGATGAACTTCTACGACGCGTTCCGGAGCAAGTTCAATTTCATGATCCGGCCGGATGCCGTCCCGACCCTCGGTCGGCGGGGGCGTGAGAGGCCGTAAGCCCGGTCCACTCGTCGCCCCGCCGTGCCCGGTGACGGCGTGCGCCGCCTAGGTGCGCGGCCCCGGCTGAGAGACCCCGGCCGGCAACTCGTCCGTCTCCTCCAGGGGGTCGACCGCCGTGGATTCCGGCTCACCCCAGCGGGCTTCGAACGCGTCACTGCCGTTGTCGTCCGCGGCCGATCGACTGTGTCCTCGCCAGACCGACGCTTCCGGCACGTTCGTCTTCTCCGACGTGGTCCGTGCCCGCTCGCCCGCACCTCCGATGGGCTGCTCGATCGCGATCGTCGCGTCGTCGGGCAACCGCGACCAGCGACCGGAGAATCGCTCACGCGCCCCCTGCACGAGCCGGTTCACCACGGCCGGCTCCGGCCGCTCCCACGATGCGGCATGGCCAGGCTCCTCGCTCGGGTACTGCTCAATGCCGCAGTACGGGCAGATTTCCCAGCGAAGATCGATCAGCCGCTCGCAGCCGGGGCAGGGCTGGCGGAGGTCCGCCCGGCAGTATGGGCAGTAGACGAAGTCCTCATTGACGTAGCGCTGGCAGGACGGGCAGAGCGGCAGCTCCTCCAAATCCTGCAGCAGGTACTCCTCCTCCAGCGATCGCTGGAAAGTATCGTCGAGCGTCTCGCGCGGGCGCAGAATGAGATAGATCAGGATACCGGGAACGAAGAACAGAACGACGACCAGCGTCGAAAAAATCTGCGCGATGACGCTGCGGCTGCGGCGCTGGATGTCCTGGAACGTCCAGACCACCAGGGCAAACCAGAGCGCGAGCAGGTAGGCACCGCCGAGGGCGACGATGACCTGGACGGCTCGGGCGATGATGGCTTCCATCGAAACTCTCTCCCTCCGTCGGTCGGGAGTGTACCGCACGACCGGCTCCGTGCCAGCCGGTCGCTCCCCGCCTAGGGGATACGCTCGACGCGTTCGACGTCCAACACGAAGACGGTCGCGCCGCCCACCTGTACCTCGACGGGGTTCGGAACGTAAAACTCACCAGGCTCCATGATCGGCAGGAGCGGGTTCACATACTGCGTTCGCGTATAGCAGTTCTGCTCAATAAGCCGCAACACGTCGGGCACGTACGGATCCTCCACGCCGATCAGGACCGTCACATTGTTCTCTCGCAAGAATCCGCCCGCGCTGTTGATCTGGGTCGAGCGATAGCCGTTATCCCGGAGCGCCGTAAGCAGGTTGTCTGCATCCTTCCCCTGGATCACCGCGAAAATCAGCTTCATACTCATCCCCTACTGGCGCCCCGGCGCCGGCGGCAGTCGCTCAAGCACGACCGCCAGCACCTCCCGCGCCACCGCCTCCTCAGACTGGGCCGCGTCGATGATGCGCCACCGCGCCGGATCATCGCGTGCCAGCGCGAGGAACCCCGTGCGCACCCGCTCGTGAAATCCTAGCGCATCCGCGTCGAAACGGCTCAGGGGCTCGCCCGATGCCCGCCGACGCGCCTGCCCGACCTCGACCGGCAGGTCCAGCAGCAGCGTCAGGTCGGGCCACAGCCCGCGCGTCGCGAAGCGCTGGAGTGCCAGTAAATCGCTCGTTGGCAGGCCGCGCCCTGCACCCTGGTAGACCAGCGTCGAGTCAACGAAACGGTCGCAGAGCACGATCTTGCCCGCCGCGAGGGCGGGCTGAATCACCTCCGCGACGTGCTGGGCCCGAGCGGCCGTGTTCAGCAACGCTTCGGTCTCCGGCAGCATAGCAGAGTGTTCGGGCGCGAGCAAAATCTGACGGATGGCCTCGCCGATCGCGGTCCCGCCAGGCTCGCGAGTCGCCACGACCGAATAGCCGCGAGCCTCCAGTTCACTCGCCAGGCGCCGGATCTGGGTCGACTTGCCCGCCCCCTCCGGCCCCTCGAACGTCACGAACAGGCTCACGGAAGACCGTCCCGGCGGAAAATTTCGACGTAGCGCTGGGGCTCGCGCCCGCGGCTGCGCGAGGCAAGGTTATAGCGCTCAGCAAGCTGGTGCTGCAGGCGTCGCACGTGCGAGGCCTGCGGCCGCAAGTCGACGCTCGAGACCTCGCCACTCAGCACGTCGTGGATCGCAGCCTCGGCCTCGAACATCGCCGCCGCAAGCCGATCCTCGGGAACCTCCGCCTCCTCCTCATCCCACCGCTCAGACTCCTGGCGCATCACACTGCTCTGCAGTTGCTCAGCAAACAGCGATCGGAGCAGGTTCGCCATCTGAACGATGGTGTTGTTGCGCAGCACGTAGATCGGGATGCCACGCGCCTCCGCCTCCCGCAGCGGCTGCGGCCGCCGCCGGTAGTAGTTCTTGAGGGTGACCACCACGTCCGCGTCGCGCAGGTCACGGACGACCGTTGCCGGCGCGGCCATCTGGTGAATCGCCTGCTCCAGTCGGTTGCGGCTCACGCCAAACGGGAAAACGCGCGCGGGGCGGTCCGGAGTTCCCCGGCCCGCGCGCATGACGTCCCGCACCACCGGCGCCGTCTCTTCCGCTGCCGGATGCATCGCCTCACCACCCCGTCGCCGGCCACTCCGCCGGTCAGTGTCCGCAGCGTGCTCGGCGTGGTACGGCTGCTCGTAGGTAACCGTAACCGAGCCGTCCGGCGCACGCTGCCGGACCTCGACCCGCAACGGCTGCCCGCGCAGAATGGCGTCGACTGCGCTGGCCACGTCCCGGTACACGGCCACCCGGTCACGGGCCTGGATCTCGACCATCATGGTGAAGGTCGGTGGAGCCTTGCGCTCCAGGATCGACTTCTGCGTACCGCGGCGGCGAGCCTCCTCGTCGCTCAGCGTCACCGACTGGATCCCGCCAATCAGATCGGACAGCGTCGGGTTCATCATCAAGTTTTCGAGGGTATTCCCGTGCGCCGTCCCCACGAGCTGCACACCGCGCTCGGCGATCGTCCGCGCCGCGGCCGCCTCCAGCTCGGTGCCGATCTCATCGATGACGATGACCTCGGGCATGTGGTTCTCCACCGCCTCGATCATCACCGCGTGCTGCATGGCAGGCGTCGGCACCTGCATACGGCGCGCACGCCCGATCGACGGGTGGGGAATATCCCCGTCGCCCGCAATCTCATTGCTCGTGTCGACGATGATCACCCGCTTACCCAGGTCGTCGGCCAGGACCCGCGCCGTCTCGCGCAGCATCGTGGTCTTCCCGACCCCGGGACGACCGAGCAGGAGCAGGCTCTCGCCCGACTCCACCAGATCGCGCACGATGCCGATCGTCCCGTAGACGGCCCGCCCGATCCGGCAGGTCAGCCCAACGATCTGCCCGGAGCGACTTCGGATGGCGGAGATGCGATGCAGGGTCCGCTCGATCCCGGCCCGGTTGTCGTCGCCGAAGCGACCGATGCGCTCCGCGACGTAGGCAATGTCTTCGCGTGTGACCTCGCGGTCCGAGAGATACACCTCGCGGTCCGGATAGCGCGCCTCCGGCGGCCGCCCGAGGTCCAGGACGATCTCAATAAGCTCCTTGCGTTCCTCAGGCGTGCTCTGCGCCTCCAGTGCTTCCACAACGTGGGGCGGCAAGACCGCGAGCAGATCCTCCAGGTTATCGGTGATTTCCTCGCCGAACGGCGCCGGCGATTCCGTCGCGGATGTGGTCCTCCAGGTTGTCAAGTGAAATCCACTCCGTCGCTATACCGTCAACGTCCCTGATGTGACGCCATCAGCCGGCGGCGTCGTGCCCGTGCTGGAATACGAAGGCAGCCGCGCCGAAAGTCGCTCCCCGACCTCCGGCACCAGCGGCAGGGGTCGGGCCTGACTCGTGCGCACCGGCACCGCCGTATACCGCACCATCCGGGCCTGGCGCCCGGTGACGGCAAACCCCACCGCCTCCAGATGCGAGATGTACTCGCTATGGTAGTCGGGCACACCCACCCAAACCTCATCGTTCTCCCCGGCGCCGGACCGCGCCAGCGCCTGCGGCACCAGTTCTCGCAAGAGCCCCGCCTCACCCGGGAGCGCCAGCACGTCGACAACGTGCTGGTGCCCGCGCGACGTCACGCGGCAGTACGCGACCGCCTGGTGGTCGCGTTCCACCAGAAAGCCACGCACGCGCCAGGCCGCACGCCGGCCGACGTCCCAGTGGTTAGTCGTGAACGCCTCGGCAAACTGGACCGGCTGCGGGGTCGCCCGCTGGTACAACTGCTGCAAGGCCCAGGCATCACTTGGTTCTTGTTCTCGAATCACCGTCCCATTCAACGCACCCGGACCAACACCTGATGCCGCAAGCGTGGTCTGATACGCGTAGATGGTGAAATTGGCGCGCAGCAATGCCTCCAGGGCCGGGCCATCCAACGGTGCGCACGCGTGGAGCCGCTTGGCACCGGACGCACCCGCCGCGCGGATCGCCGCGATCAGCAGGGCCTCCCACACGTCGACCAGCAACTCTGACTGCTCGGGAACGGACTCCGGTCCTGCGGCAAGCGCGGCCACCACCCAGCGGTAGTCCCGCGGCTCCGGCTGGATCTCCACCGCGGCGCGGAGGCCCTGGCTGGCCGTTGCGATGTACCCACGCCAGTAGCGGCGCGTCACGGGCAGGCTCGCCAGCACCCCGGCCCCCATCGGGCCCACCGGCGCACCACCGTCGCCGAGACCCAGCGGGATTCGCTGTAGTGCACGGAAACCGGTTAGATCGCGGATGCCGATGGGGCGAACGGTCAGCGTGGCCATGATGCGTCTACCCCCGTGCAGATCGGCTCCTGCCGGAGCCCGGCAGCCCGCGCCGGGAGGGCTCAGAGCGCGCGACGCCCGGCAAGCGCTCGCCCGAGCGTCACTTCGTCGGCGTACTCGAGGTCGCCCCCCACCGGCAGCCCACTGGCCGGGCGGGTGACAGTGACGCCGAGCGGGAGCAACTGCCGCGCAATGTACATGGCGGTGGCATCGCCTTCAATGTTCGGGTTCAGCGCCAAAATCACCTCATCGGGCGGGTCCGCCTGTACGCGCGCGACCAACTCACGGATACGCAATCGGTCCGGGCCAATTCCATCGACCGGCGACAGGACACCATGCAACACGTGATACAGCCCGTTGTATTCGCCGGTCCGGTCGAGCGCTACCACATCCAGCGGCTCCTCGACCACGCAGATCGTGCGGCGGTCCCGCTGTTCATCGGAGCAGATCGGACATGGGTCGTGCTCCGTGATATTGAAGCAGGTCGAGCAGAGCACGATCCGCTCCTTGACCTCGAGGATCGCCTCCGCCAGTGCCACCGCCTCCTCGCGGTCGCTCCGTAGGATGTGGTAGGCCAGGCGCGATGCCGTCTTCGGGCCTACCCCGGGCAACTTACCGAATTCGTCAATCAGCTTGGCAACCGGTTCTGCCGTAACCCGAGATCGCACCCGTTCCTCACGATCCGTATGGCGTCGCACCGGCTATGAGTATACCAAACGGCTCATTTCCCCCGTCGCGCCGCGCTCGGCCGTGCAACGCCGCCCACCTTACTCCTCGTCCATGATGTAGACCGGCCGCCCACGCGAGCCGTCCGCCGGCCCGACGTAGCCTAGCTCCTCCATCTGCTCGATGAGGCGCGCTGCGCGGTTGTAGCCGATCCGCAAGCGCCGCTGGAGCATCGAGGCGGAAGCAGTCCCCTGCTGGCGCACGATCTGGAGCGCCTGCTCCATGAGCGGGTCTTCCCCCGTCTCGGTCGGCTCGTCGGTCTCCACGTTCACCCAGTTCGGGTCGTACTGGTGGTTGGGGGCTACCTTCCGCCAGTGGCGGACGACGTACTGCAGATCGCGGTCCTCGATGAACGACCCCTGAACGCGGTGCGGCTTGGCAGCGTCAGGGGGCAGGAAGAGCATGTCACCCCGACCGAGCAGGCGCTCTGCCCCAGGCAGGTCGAGGATCACCCGGCTGTCCGTCACCGACGTCACCGCGAAGGCGATACGCGCCGGGACGTTCGCCTTGATAAGCCCGGTCAGCACATCGACCGAGGGCCGCTGCGTGGCGATCAGGAGATGGATACCCGTCGCGCGCGCCATCTGCGCCAGGCGGACGAGCAGCGTCTCGACCTCCTCGGGCGTGGTCATCATCAAGTCGGCCAGCTCGTCGATGATGACGACCAGGTAGGGCATGATCTCGAGGCCGGGGTCCTCCTGGCGCCGGAGGTTGTAGCCGTCGATGTTCCGCACACCGAGCGCCGCGAACTGCTGGTAGCGGCGCTCCATCTCCTCCAGCACTTTGCGGAGCGTGCCGACCACCTTGTCCATGTCGGTCACGACCGGGCACTTCAGGTGCGGCACGCCGTTGAACCCGACCAGCTCGACCTTCTTCGGGTCGATGAGCACCATCTGCAGCTCCGTCGGGCGGCGGGTGAGCAAGAAGGTGGCGATGATGCCGTTGATGCAGACCGACTTCCCGGAGCCGGTCGAACCAGCGATCAAGAGGTGCGGCATCTTCGCCAGGTCGCCGATCACATAGCGACCGTTGACATCGCGCCCGAGCGCCAGCGGCAGCTTCGCCTTGGAGCGCTGGAAGGCCGCCGACTCCAGCGTCTCGCGCAGCCCGACGGTGAGGACGCTGGAGTTGGGCACCTCAATCCCGACGCGGGCCATCCCGGGGACGGGCGCCTCGATACGGATCGACGGGGCGGCCAGCGCCAGGGCGAGATCGTTCTGTAGCTCCGTGATGCGCCGCACTTTCACGCCCGGTCCCGGCTCGAGGGTGAACATGGTGACGGCGGGACCGGGGAAGATCTCGCGCACGTGAGCATCGACCTTGAAGTTCTTGAGCGACTCCTGGATCAGGGCCGCTTTGCTCTCCAGCTCAGCGGGATCCGGCGTACCACCGTCGTAGAGCGCCAGGCGCTTGATGTCCGGCAGGGGTAACGGCGGGAGCCGCGCTGGCTCGCCCTCATCCTTAGCCACGGGTTGCGCCGGGGGCGGGGGATCGTCGGCCTTCGCAGCCGGCGGCTCTGTCTTGGGCAGATTGATCACCGGGCGCGGCGGCGGGGCCGAGTTCTCAGTTTCCTCGACAACCGCCTGCGCGGCCCGGCGCTTCGGTGCTGCGGGCGCGGCGGGCGGCGCCGCTGCACGCATCGCCGCGCGGGACTCGCGCAGGCTGCGCCACGCCTGCACGGCGCTCAGGAGGTCCATTCCCGTCAGGAGGTAGACGCCGACCACACCGACGGTGAAGGCGATGATGGAGGCCCCGGCATGGCCCGCCGCCATGCGCGCGAGCTCGCCCAGACCGCTCCCCAGGTGGCCACCAGCTTGCTCCACCTCCGGCGCACCGATCAGGTGAAGGAAGGTGACCACGGCCGCGGTGAACAGCATGTAACCCGCCACTCGGCGGCGGCGTGCGCCGTCACCACCCGGCACGAACAGCTCGATGGCCAGGCCTGCCAGCCCGACCGGTACCAGGAGCGCTCCTCGGCCGAGCAGTTCGCGCAGCCAGTCGCCCAGCACGCCGATCAGCCCCTGCTGGTCCTCGGCCAACACCACCGGGAGCGCCAGCAGCACCGCCGTGGCGAGGGAGAGGACGCCTAGGACTTCCCGCTGGAGACGGCTCGGCACCTCCCAGCTTGCGAACCAGGCGCCGACAGCCCTGAGGCCACGCCAGACCAGCGCAAGGGCGGCAGGCGGCGTCGAGCGGCTATTACCCTTCCGGCGTGCCGTGCTCCTCGTCTGTGCCTTCTTCCGGCGCCCCTTGGCCTGCGCTGCCATCGCCCCCTCCGTGTACGTGCGTCGTGTTCGTACGCATTATAGCACCGAGGGGTAGGGATTCAGCCTCATACCTCCAGCACGACGGGGAGAATCACCGGCCGGCGCCGCGTCTGCTGGTAGACGAACGATTGCACCGTCTCGTGGATCGCGCGCGTGGCGGCGAGACGGCCATGGCTGGTGTGGCCGTTCTGGCCCAGCACCTGGCTGAGGTGATCTCGCGCGGCGGTCAGGAAGGCGGTCCCCACCCCATCAGGAAGGAACCCGCGCCCCACGATCTCCGGACCGGCCACCACCTGACCCGACTCTCGGTCGATCGTGACGACGATCAAGAGCACCCCATCCCGCGCCAGGAGCCGCCGATCGACGATCGTCTTGTCTCCCGCCTCGCCGACCGACAGCCCGTCGACGTAGACCGTCCCGCTCGGCACGCTGCCCACGATCTCGGCCGTCTCTCCATCGAAGCGAAACACCGTGCCGACCTCGCCGATCATGATGCGCTCGTCCGGGATGCCGACACTGCGAGCCAGGTCGGCGTAGAGATACAGGTGGCGCGGTTCACCGTGGAACGGGAGGACGAAGCGCGGCCGCACCAGGTTGAGCATCATGCGCAGCTCATCCTGGCTGGCATGTCCCGACACATGGACCGGCGCGTGAGCGGCGTAGATCACCTCCGCGCCCTGCTTGAAGAGCTGATTGATGAGCCGGTAGACCGACGATTCGTTGCCGGGGATCGGCGTCGCCGAGATCACCACGGTATCACCCGGCTGGATGCGGATCTCCTTATGGTCGCCCCGCGCGATGCGGCTGAGCACCGCCATCGGCTCTCCCTGGCTCCCGGTGCAGACGTAGACCACCTGTTCCGGGGGGAGCTTGGCCGCCTGCGCCACACGGATCAGGGTGTCGGGCGGCGGGGTGAGGTACCCCAGTTCCAGCGCCACGCGGACGTTGTTCTGCAGCGACCGGCCGACGCACGCCACACGACGACCATGCCGGTGCGCCGTCGTCAGCACCTGCTGCACGCGTGAGATGTTCGAGGCGAAGGTGGCGACAATCACCCGCCCGGACGCGCGGCGCATCACGTCGTCGAAGGTCTGCTCGACTACCCGCTCGGACGGCGTCGTCCCAGGGGACTCGACGTGCACGCAGTCGCTGATAAGGAGGAGCGGCTCGCGGCGCCCGAGTTCACCGAGCTTCGCCATGTCCGTCAGCCGGCCGTCGACCGGCGTCTGGTCGAACTTGAAGTCGCCGGTGTGCACCACCAGCCCGACCGGTGTCTCAATCGCAAAGCCAACGGCGTCGGGGATGCTGTGGCTCACACGGAAGCACTCGACCGTGAAACACCCGGCGGTAATGCGCGGGTCCTCCTCCGGGACAATCAGGCGCAGGTCCGCGCGATCGAGCATCTTGCGCTCTCGGAGGCGATTCCGCAGCAGCCCCTGGGTGAGCCTCGTGCTATAGACCGGGGCGTTGACCGCCTCCAGTAGATAGGCGAGCGCGCCGATATGATCTTCGTGGCCGTGGGTGATGAAGATCCCGCGGACACGGTCCGCGTTCTGGCGGAGGTACGTTATGTCGGGAAGGAGGAGGTCCACACCGAACATGTCCTCCTCCGGGAACCCGACGCCGGCATCGATGACGATCATGTCGTCACCCGACGCCAGCACGAGCATGTTCTTTCCGACCTCACCGAGCCCGCCGAGGAACGTGACGTCGAGGTGGTGGTCGTTGTTCAACCGGGAATGCTCTCCTTCTCCGTCGATCCCACGCCGGGAGGCAACCGGGCCAGCTCCCGCGGCCGGCGTGTTAGAAGAGCCGCATCTGCTGCGGTGGCGGGGGGGCGTCCTCCGCCGCCGCCTCGCGGCGGGCTTCCTCCAGGATCTGCGGCAGCTTCGCCATGTCCGCCTCGATGGTCGCGCGCAGCGAGGACTGGTGCAGCGCTGCCGCAGGGTGGTACATCGGCACCACGACCACGTCACCGAAGCGGCGCGGCTGGCCGTGAATGCGTGAGATGCGTTCGTTCGGGAACCAGCGGGCCATCGAGAAGCGACCGAGCGTCACGATCACCTTGGGCTTGATCGCGGCAATCTGCGCATCGAGGTAGGCGGAGCAAGCGGCGATCTCGTCGGGCAGCGGATCGCGGTTGCCGGGCGGACGGCACTTGACGATGTTGGTGATGAAGACCTCGTCCCGAGACAGCCCGATGCTCTGCAGCATCTCGTTCAGGAACTGCCCCGCGGCGCCGACAAACGGGAGCCCCTGGCGATCTTCGTGCCAGCCCGGCCCTTCGCCGATGAACATGACCTCGGCGTTGGGGTTCCCGTTACCCGGGACCGCGTTGGTCCGCATGCGATGCAACTCGCATTGCGTGCAGACGCGCACACGCGCCGCGATCGTGTCCAGACTCGCTGTCAAGATTGCCTCCTCACAGCGTCCATCTCACCGGGACAGAAGTATACGTCCACTCGCGAGCGTACGCCGATTTAGATCCCGAGGAATTCCCGGCCCGCCGCCAGCAACGCATCGACATCGTCGGGAGAGTGCGCCTCGGCGTACAGGCGCAGCAGCGGCTCGGTCCCGGACGGCCGGAGCAGGAGCCAGCTCCCATCCTCGAACTCGAGCTTCACCCCGTCGATATCCCGCACACCGGCCAGAGGCATCCCGGCGATACGTGAAGGCCACTCGCTGGCCTGAACCTGGGCCACGACCTTCGCGGCAACCTCCGGTGCCAGCGGCACGTCCACCCTGCGGTAGTGCCACGGACCGATCGCGGCCTCCATTTCCGCCAGAAGCGCCGAGAGGGGCTTGCCGGATTGCACCAGGTAGTCGAGCAGGAGCAGCGCGGCGAGGAGTCCGTCGCGCTCCGGGAGGTGGAATCCAAAGGCGTAGCCACCGCTCTCTTCCCCTCCCAGGATCGCCCCCTCCTCCTGCATCGCTTCGGCGATCCGGCTGAAGCCCGTCGCCGTCTCTACTACGGGCACTCCAGCCCGCTCGGCTAGCCGGTCGACCATCGCGCTACCCGTGACCGACTTGACGATCGGCCCGCGCGTCTTGCGCACCTCCAGCACGTAGCGCGCGAGCAAGCCGAAGACATGCTGGGTCGAGACATACTCGCCCCGCTCGTCAACAACCCCGATACGATCGCCGTCCCCATCGAAGGCGACCCCGAGGGTCGCGCCGCCGTCGGCCACGACCTTCTTGAGGCGCGCCAGGTTGCGCTCCACTGGCTCCGGGCCTTTCAGACCCGGGAAGAGCGGGTTGTGCGCAGCGTTGATCTCGATCGTCTCGGTGGCGTCCCCGTTGAGGAGCAACGGCAGGAGTCCCGCCGCCGCCCCAAACATCGCGTCAGCCACCACCGTCAGGCCCGCAGACAGGATACGGGGGAGATTCACCGCCGACCGCAGCCCCGCCAGGTAGTCGTCCGTCGGGTCTATCTCGACGACGGGCGCGGCGGTGCCGCCGGTTTCTCGATCGGCGCCGAGCAGCGCCTCCACCCGGCGCACCAGAGCTGGCGGCGCCGACGCCCCGGCCGCGGTCTTCAGCTTGATCCCGTTGTAGAGAGGCGGGTTGTGCGACGCGGTGATAACCAGGGCACCGTCCGCACCCAGCGCGACCGTGGCCCAGCTAATAGCCGGCGTCGGCAGAGGGCGCCGAGCGAGGTGAACCGACACGCCCGCTGCAGCCAGCGTCTCGGCCGCCGCCCGCGCGAAGGCATCGGAGGCGAAGCGCCGGTCGTACCCGACCACGACCTGCGGCCGGCGCTCCGTAACCTGCTCGTGCAGCATAAGGGCGTAGGCCCGCGCTACCGCGCGTACCGAGGCAAAGGTGAACTCATCGGCGATGACGGCTCGCCAGCCGTCTGTACCAAACTGTATCGCCACCCCGGATCCGTTCGGTGTGCCAACGTTGCGAGCACAACGTGTGAGGCTAGCACACGCCCTGCCTGTTCGCAAAGGTCAGGCCCTCACGCGGGGAGCGGCTCCTCCGAAACGGGAGCGGGACGTGAGTCGAACGACAATTCATCATCAGTAAGTGCGCGACCCTGCGCGACGAGCGCGACCCAGTTGGGCACGGCATCAAGCGGGATAATCGCGCGGTGCCCAGCGTACTTGCGGAGCCAGCGACCGAGGAGGTGCACCTGATCGAGTGAATCCTGATCAACAGCAGGCATCGTCGTTTGCTGAGCGCGCTCCCAACTGCGCGCCAGCCGCGCCGCCACGTCGTCGTCCGTGGCGCCGGCCGCGGCCCGGATCTGCGCCCAGAGTCGCCCCCGCACCACGAGCAGGAACTCCCGCGCCCCGGATTCCGGCGACGGCGTGACAATGAGCACCGTGCCGCGCTGCTCGGTCTCCGCCAGGAGTTGCTGGCTCAACACCAGCTGCTGCACCCGCCGGATGCGGTCCCGCAGGCGGCTGGCACGCTCGAAGTCCAGCCGCTCGGCGCACGCAACCAGCTCCTGATGCAGCCGCGCCATGACCTCGTCCCGCCCGCCGCGGAGGAACCCGATCACGTCCTGAACCGCCTGGCGATAGGCGTCCCGGTCCACCATCCCGGTGCAGGGGCCCAGGCATTGGCCTAACGACAGCCGGAGGCAGGGTGAACCGTAGCTGCGTGCGGTACGGAAGGAACGTGCACAGGTTCGGAGCGGGAACACCTCGTTGATGAGATCGACCGTCTCACGAGCGGAGCGCGCCACGCGGAACGGACCGAAGTAGACCGCGCCGTCGTCCGCGCGCTGGCGCGTCAGCGTCACCCGCGGCCACGGGTTCCCGATGTCGATCTTGATGTACGGGTACGCCTCGTTGTTCCGCATCTGGGTGTTGTACTGCGGCCGGTAGCGCCGGATGAACTGCGCCTCCAGAAGCAGCGCCTCCAGCTCCGAACCGGTCTCGACCACCTCGATCCGCTCGATCGACTCCAGCAGCCCGTCCATCTTGCGCGTGTAGCCGAGCGGCTGCGAGTAGTAAGAGGACACCCGATTGCGCAGATCCTTGGCCTTGCCGACGTAGATCACGCGCTCCCGCGCGCCGTACATCAGATACACGCCGGGTGCATGCGGGATACCCTCAAGGTGCGAACGATCAAGCACCGCCCTTCCGCGCCCAACCGGACCACGCCGCTTCGGCACCGGCACCCGCGTGGCAGCGGCGCGCTGCAGACCGTCGAAGGTGGTCAGCCCCCGCTCCCGCGCCAACTCCCCCAACCGAGCCAGCAACAACGCCGTCAGTGCCGCGTCGGCCTCGGCCCGGTGACGCTCGCGGAACTCCAACCCGAGCGCCAGGCACGCGGCGTCGAGGCCCGAGCGCCGCATCCCCGGGATCAACTGCGTCGACAGGGGCAACAGGTCGAGCCTAGGGTTGATCAAAGGCGGCCGCCCGAGCCGCTTCAGCTCGGCATTGAGGAAAGCGATGTCGAACTCGACGTTGTAGCCGATGAGGAGGTCGTCTCCGAGGAAAGCAGTCAGTTCGTCCGCCACCCGGCGGAAGACGGGAGCACCTGCCAACGCCGTCTCATCGATGCCGGTCAACTTGCGGATATATGCCGGCACCGGGCGCTCCGGGTTAACGAGGGTGGAAAAGACACCCTGCCGTCTGCCACCACGATAGCGGATCGCGGCCACCTCGATGATGCGCTGGCGCAGCGGACGCAGCCCGGTCGTCTCGATGTCGATCACCACGAAGTCGGTGGGGAGCAGGCCGTTGCTGACCGGTGCGGTGCCGCGCAGCGCCCAGTATCCGTCAGCGCGGAGGTCGAGCCGGTCGTCTGCGCCCAGAACCTGTCGCAGGAGCGGACGCCACAGCGCCGGGTTGCCGGACGAGCCAAAGACGTGCTCGATGAGCTCCTCTTCAGGCACCGCGCCGTCCCGTTCGCGCAGGAACAGGTATGCCCGCTGCCGCAAACCCGCGTAGGGATCGTCCCGCGCCTCTGATCCGGCCGCCATGAAATCCTCCCGGTGACTGTCCGTCACGGCGCGCTGGGAGTATACTTCCGAACAAGTGTACGAACAAGCCGTGTTATACTCGCTGCGAATCATCGGGCTGTAGGCGACCACGGCAGACGGGCAGCGCGTGCGGCGCGAAGGAGTCGGCAGAGTATGGACGACGTGGACGTCCAGGAGCGGATCGCGGAGCTGCGGAAGCTCATCGAGCGCTACAACTACGAGTACTACGTCCTCGATCAACCATCGGTGAGCGATGCCGAGTACGACGCGCTGATGAACGAGCTGCGCGAGTTGGAGGCAGCGCATCCGGAGCTAATCACCCCGGACTCCCCCACGCAGCGCGTCGGCGCACCGCCCTCCTCAGCCTTCGGCACCGTCCGCCATGAGATCCCGATGCTCAGCCTTGCCAACGCCTTCAGTGAGCAGGAACTGCGCCAGTGGGCCGAGCGGGTCTACCGGCTCGCCGGGCGCCGGGACATCGAGTTCGTGACCGAACCGAAGATCGACGGCAGCGCCGTCTCCATCCTCTACCGGAACGGCGTCTACGAGCGGGGAGCAACTCGTGGCGACGGCATCCAGGGCGAGGACGTCACCGCCAACATTCGCACCGTCCGCAACGTCCCGCTGCGTCTCCACGATGTCGACGGCGTCCACGTCCCCGAAGTGCTCGAGGTGCGCGGCGAGATCTACATGCGCAAGAGCGACTTCGAGGCGCTCAACCGCCGCCGCGGAGAGGCCGGCGAAATTCTCTTCGCCAACCCGCGCAACGCCGCAGCCGGCTCGCTGCGCCAGCTCGACCCGAACGTGACCGCCTCCCGCCCACTGCGCTTCTACGCCTGGGACGTCGGCATCATCGAGGGTGGCCAGCACAACGGCACCCACACGGCCAACCTCGACCTGCTCCGCACCCTCGGCATCCCGACCGCGCCCGACTATCACGTGTGGCAGACGATCGACGAGGTCTGGGCAGAGTGTGAGCGGTGGCTGAGCCTTCGGGACGAGCTCGACTTCGAGATCGACGGCGTCGTGGTCAAGGTCAACGACGAGGATCTCCAGGCCGAACTCGGAACCGTGTCCCGCGAGCCGCGCTGGGCCATTGCGTACAAGTTCCCTGCAATCCAGAAGACGACCATCCTGCGCGACATCGAAGTCAACGTCGGCCGCACCGGCAGCCTGAACCCGGTGGCAATCCTCGACCCGGTCGAGATCGGCGGCGTGGTCGTCCGACGCGCCACCCTGCACAACGAGGACGAAATCCGGCGGCTCGATCTCTTGATCGGCGACAGGGTCGTCGTCCAGCGCTCAGGTGACGTCATCCCCAAGATCGTGGCCGTCGTGGTCTCGGCGCGCGACGGCGACGAGCGTCCCTTCACCATGCCGGACCACTGCCCGGTCTGCGGCGCGGCGGCCGTCCGGCTCGAAGGGGAAGTGATGCGCTACTGCGTGAACGCTTCCTGCCCCGCCCGGCTGCGCGAGGCGGTGCGGCACTTCGTCTCACGCGGTGCAATGGACATCGAGGGGTTCGGCAGCCGTCTGGCCGAGCAGTTCGTCGACCTCGGTCTGATCCACTCCGTCGCCGACATCTACGAACTCGACTGGGAGCGGATCCGACAACTCGAAGGCTTCGGTGACAAGCGCATCGCCAACCTCCAGGCCTCGATCGAGGCGAGCAAGGAGCGCCCACTGTCGCGCCTCCTCCACGCCCTCGGCATCCGCCACGTCGGTGAGCGCAACGCCCGCCTGCTGGCCCAGCACTTCAACAGCATGGACCGGATCGCCGCCGCGTCGATCGAGGAGTTGCAGGGCATCCCCGGCTTCGGAAGGGTCGTCGCCGAGGCCGTGTACGACTTCTTCCGCGAGCCGCAGAACCTGGCGCTGATCCAGCGCCTGCGCGCCCACGGCCTCCGCATGACCGAGGCAGACGGCGACACCGCGCCGGTCGACGGCCGCCTCGCCGGAAAGACGGTCGTCCTCACCGGTCGGCTCGAGTCCATGACGCGCGAGCAGGCGCAGGAGGCGCTGCGCCGAATGGGAGCCACGGTCACGAGTTCGGTGTCGCGTAAGACCGACTTTGTCATCGTCGGACAGGATCCGGGGAGCAAGGCCGACCGCGCGCGGGAGCTGGGCGTTCAGATCCTTGACGAGCAGGCCTTCCTGGCGCTCCTCAACGGCGCGACGGACGAAGACCCGAGCTAGCGCCGACGCCTGACAAGGAGCAACGTGGTCCGGCTACCGCACCGAGACCCGAGCGGACGATCCAGTCTACGTTGTCCGGACAATCGGCAGAATTGCGTTCATGATCCTTGAACGCCGGGACGAGCACGTGCGGGAGCCACGCACAACACCCTCGCGCCGCCTCACCGAACTTGCGGCCCTCCACATCCAACTCCGCGCCCTCCGCCAGGCACAGGCCGGATCCCAGGAGCAGACCGGGTAGGCGGGATACTCTTGAAGCGATCCATCAGAGTGCATCCCGGTTCAAGGACTTGACACACCCCGGCGGTGAGGAGCCGTGGTCCTGGCAGTTGGCGGCACCGGTGCCTCGGGGAGCACCCGTGCGTCGTTGGACCCAGACCGTCAGTTCTCAGAGCGCAAGTCCGGCGCTATCACCCGGCGGGCGACGCGGATGTCGGGGGAGAACCGTGACAGGTGGTAGATCAGGTCGTCGGCGGCCGCGTGGAGTGCCTCGTCGGTCATCGGTTCCAGCGCGTCCAGGATGAACGGCGCCGCGGTGGTCTCGTCAGTGAGCTGGGTGCGGCGTGCCTGGCGCCAGTTCCAGCGTCGGCAGGTCACATCTGCGTCGTCGCACCACACGACCTCACCGGGTTCGGGGTATTCGATCACGACCTCGCCATCAGCCACGGTGTCGAAGGGCTCCTCGCCCGTGGCACGGATCAACCGGGGTGAGCCGCGGTAGCGGTCCAGATCCTCTCCACCGGCCGGAACCTGATGCAGCACGGAGATTGCGTTGTAGACGTCGGTCAGCCGGTTCACGCGGGGCAGGCCTGACGGCGCGCGGCGCAACAGGGCTTCCAGGCTGTTGCGGGTCCGTTGCGGCTTGGCACCGAACGCCCGGTACGCCTCACGCCATGCGGCCACATGCGGGACTTCGCTCACCGGCCGGTCGCGGAGCAGGGCACAGGCAGCGGCCTCAGCCTCGCGGAGCAACGCCTCGCTCATCTCGTCACCCGGGCCGGGGATGATCCCGTCGACGGCGATCAGCAGCGCGCGGTAGTCGGGCCTGAGCGCGAACACCGCGTCGTCAACGGAGGCGCCATCGACGAATGCCTGTAGTGACTTGAGGTCGTGCATTGACACACTCCGAGAGATCCCACATCGATCCTCGACTCTACCTCGCGAAGGCAGCCCTCGAGAAAAACCGCGTCCGGCCGCCGGAACCTAGCGACCGGACCGCGTGCGTCACGCCGCGGCACCGTGCGCGTGATCGAGAGAGGGGAGCACCCGGGTGGATTCGCCGGGTACGACGCGCCGCACTAGGCGGGCTTCGGTGCGCCTCCGCCGGAAGCCGTGGTACCTGGCTTGACCAGTGGCACACCCGCACGGCAGAGGGGGCAGTCGTCCGGCTCCCATGTGGCGATATCCATGCGCGTCAGCGCCAGAAGCGGCACGTCGAAGGCCACCCGCCCGCCGCTGCGATCCACCAGCACGGCGATTCCCAGCACCTGGACGTCTTCTCGCTCAAGCGCCGCCAGCGTCTCACGCACCGACCCGCCGGTCGTGAGGATATCGTCCACCACCAGCACCTTGGCGCCCGGTGGGAACTGGGTCCCGCGGCGGAACTCCCGCGCGGAGCTGCCGTCACTTGCCCGCTCCGCGTAGGCCGCCGCCACCCCAAGCTGCCGCGCGACCTCGAAGGCGAGCAGGATGCCGCCGGTGGTCGGCCCGGCAACCACCTCGACGCCCCAGTCCTGTACCTGGCGCACGAATTCGCGGCACGCCTGCTCGGTCATCCGAGGCTGGCGCAGGAGGTCGAACTTCTCGATGTACTGGCCACTGTGTCGCCCCGACGCCAGCAGGAAGTGCCCCTCTTTCAGCGCCCCGACCTCGCGGAGCAGCGTTTCGAATTCTGCCTCGGTCACCCGCTCCCCCTCCGTCACGATCCGCTCTGAGGCCCCAGCCGGCAGCCCGCCTCAGTACCCTACCTGCACCCGCTGGCGGTAGGTGCCCAGGGGCTGGACGGCGTAGCCGTTCGGCGCGCTCTCCAATGTCTGGACGATGGCACGGGCTGTGTCGATCGAGGTGATGCACGGGATGCCGCGTTCCACCGCCGCGCGCCGGATCTGGAAGCCGTCGAGCACCTCACGCTGGGCCGGCCCCGGTGTGTTGATGACGGCGTCCACCGTCCCGTTGAGGATGACGTCGAGCATATCGGGCGAGCCGGCGCCGATCCGCTTGGTCACCATCTGGACCGGGATGCCGTTCCGCTCGATCATGGCTGCGGTCCCCTCGGTCGCGTAGATGCGGTAGCCGAGGCGCGCCAGGACCTCCAGCCACCCGACCGAATCCGGCTTGTCCTGGTCGGCCAGGCTGACCAGGATCGACCCGCGCGGCGGCAGCGCCATCCCGGCCGCGAGCAGCGCCTTGTAGAACGCCGGGGCAAACGACCGGTCGATCCCCATCGCTTCTCCGGTGGACTTCATCTCCGGACCGAGATGCACCTCGACGCCGCGGAGCTTGGCCATCGAGAAGACCGGCGCCTTGACCGCCACCAGCGGCTGCCGCGGCCACAGCCCGCCCTCGTATCCCTGCTCGCGGAGGCTGCGGCCCAGCATGGCGTTCGTTGCCAGCCGGATCATCGGCACGCCGGTCGCCTTGCTCAGGAACGGCACGGTGCGGCTGGCACGCGGGTTCACCTCCAGCACGTAGATCCGCCCGGCGTGGATCACGTACTGGATGTTGATCAGCCCGACCGCCCCGAGCGCGAGGGCGATCTGGGTCGTGTGCTCGACGATCTTGTCCACCTCGCGCGGGTAGAGGTTCAGACCTGGGTACACGGCGAAGCTGTCCCCGGAGTGGACCCCGGCGCGCTCGATGTGCTCCATGATGCCGGGGATCAGGACCTCCTTGCCGTCGCAGATGGCGTCGACCTCGACCTCCTTGCCCTGGAGGTACTTGTCGATCAGCACCGGGTGGCCGGTGTCGAAGGTCACCGACGTCTCCAGATAGCGCGCCAGGTACTCCCTGGAGTGGACGACCTCCATGGCGCGCCCACCCAGCACGTACGACGGCCGGACCAGCACGGGATAGCCGATCCGCTCCGCCACCTCGATCGCGGCCTCCAGCGAGGTCACCGCATCGCCCGGGGGCTGCGGGATCCCCAGATTGGCCAGGAAGCGCTCGAACCGCTTGCGGTCCTCCGCGATGTCGATGGCCTCGCGCGCGCTGCCGAGGATCGGTACCCCACGCGCTGCCAGCGGCTCGGAGAGGTTGATCGCCGTCTGTCCGCCGAACTGGAGGATGACCGGCACATCGGGCGCGCGACCGTCGCTGCCCGACTCGTGGCGCAGCACCTCGAAGACGCTCTCCTCGTCCAGCGGCTCGAAGTAGAGCCGGTCGGAGGTATCGAAGTCGGTGGAGACCGTCTCCGGGTTGCTGTTGATCATGATCGAGGCATGACCCGACTCCCCGAGCGAGGTCGCCGCCTGGACGCTGCAGTAGTCGAACTCGATCCCCTGCCCGATCCGGATCGGGCCGGAGCCGACCACCACCGCCTTGGCGCCTGGGAGCGGCTCAGCCTCATCTTCTTCCTCGTAGGTGCCGTAGAAGTAGGGGGTGGCCGCCTCGAACTCCGCCGCGCAGGTGTCGACCATCTTGTAGACCGGCTCGATCCCCGCCTCGCGGCGGCGAGCCGTGACCTCGTCAGGAGTCAGGTTGGCCAGCGCCGCGATCCGCGCGTCGGAGAAGCCCATACGCTTGGCCGTCCAGAGGAGTTGTGGAGTCAACTCCTCCTCGGCCAGCCGCCGCTCCATCGCCACCAGACCGGCCAGCTTCCGCGTGAACCAGGGATCGATACCGCTCAACCGGCTGACGGTCTCCGGGGTCCACCCGCGACGCAGCGCCGCCATCATGGCCCAGAGGCGCAGGTCGTTCGGCCGCTGGATCTGATCCTCGAGCGCGGACTCGTTTTCGGACCACAGTGGGTCTTCCCAGCCCAGGTCCTCCTGGTCGGTCTCCAAGGAGCGGACTGCCTTCTGCAGCGCCCCCTCGAACGACCGATCGATGGCCATGACCTCACCGGTGGCCTTCATCTGGGTGCCGATGGTGCGCTCGGCCCGGCGGAACTTGTCGAAAGGCCAGCGCGGAATCTTCACCACGCAGTAGTCCAACGCCGGCTCGAACGCCGCCGTCGTCTGGCGTGTTACCGAGTTCATCAGCTCATCGAGCCGCCGGCCGACCGCGATCTTGGCGGAGACTCGGGCGATCGGATAGCCGGTCGCCTTGGACGCGAGCGCCGAGCTGCGGCTGACCCGCGGGTTGACCTCGATGACGTAGTACTGCTCCGAGTTGGGGTCGAGCGCGAACTGCACGTTGCAGCCACCCTCGATCCCGAGTGCGCGGATGATCTTGAGCGCCGCGTTGCGGAGCATCTGGTACTCGCGGTCGGTGAGCGTCTGGCTCGGCGCGACGACGATGCTGTCGCCGGTGTGGACCCCCATCGGGTCCATGTTTTCCATGTTGCAGATGGTGATGCAGGTGTCGCTCGCGTCCCGCATCACCTCATACTCGATCTCTTTCCAGCCGAGCAGGGAGCGCTCAAGTAGCACCTGATTGATCGGGCTGGCGGCCAACCCCGCGACGACGATGCGGTCCAATTCCTCCGGTGTGGTGGCAATGCCGCCGCCGGTGCCGCCCAGGGTGTAGGCGGGGCGGATGATCAGGGGCAGCGGAACTTCCCGCGCGAACTCCCGCGCTTCGGTGAGGCTGTGGACGATCGTGCTCTCGATGACCGGCTCGCCGATGTCGAGCAGGAGCTGCTTGAACAACTCCCGGTCCTCGGCCTTGCGGATGGCATCGAGGGGCGTCCCGAGTAGCCGCACGCCGTAACGGTCCAGGATGCCCGCCTCAGCCAGCTCCACCGCCAGGTTGAGGCCGGTCTGACCGCCCAGTGTCGGCAGCAGTCCATCGGGCTGCTCCCGGATGATGACCCGGCGCAGGACGTCGAGTGTCAACGGCTCGATGTAGACCACGTCGGCCACATCTTCATCGGTCATGATCGTGGCCGGATTGGAGTTGACCAGGACGGATTGAATCCCCTCCTCGCGCAGCGCCCGGAGCGCCTGCGTCCCGGCGTAGTCGAACTCCGCCGCCTGGCCGATGACGATCGGTCCGGAGCCGATCACCAGCACCTTCGAGATTGGCTTGGTCGATTGCACGTCGTCCGCTACTCCTGCACCCCGCCGATCCGCGTCCCCGTCGTCACCGGCGCCTCCCGCCGGGAGCCCGCGGCGCGAACGCGGTCGAGAAATCGATCGAAGACACCCTGACTATCGAGCGGCCCGGGCGACCCCTCCGGGTGGTACTGGATGGAGAAGAACGGCAGTGAGACGTGCTCCAGCCCCTCCACGGTCCCGTCGTTCAGGCTCACCTGGGACACACGCCAGCCTTGTGCGACCGGCACACTGCCGGCATCTACGTAGTAGCCGTGGTTCTGCGAGGTGATGCGCACCACCCCGGTTTGGAGATCCTTCACCGGATGGTTGCCGCCCCGGTGGCCGAACTTCAACCGTCGCGTCTCGGCGCCGATGGCACGTGCCAGCAACTGGTGGCCGAGGCAGATCCCGAGGAACGGGACTCCCGCCCCGAGAATGCCCTGCACGGTCTCCATCGCCGCCTCTGCCTGTGCCGGATCGCCCGGTCCTGGCGAGGTCACCACGCCATCCGGTGCCAGCGCCAGAATCTCGGATACCGGCGTCGTTACCGGAACGACCGTAATACGAGCACCACGCCGCTTCAGCGACGAGATGATGCCCTCCTTCAGACCACAGTCGAGCACGACGACGTGCGGGCCAGGGCCGTCGATCACCTGCGGCTCTGGCGTCGTGACGGTCGAGACAACTTCATGTTCGCCCGGCGTCCATGCCCGCCGTGCCCGCTCGATCAGCTCCTCATCGCTTCGTCCCGCGCGGTCGGAGACGAGCAGCGCACGCATCGCCCCGTGCCGGCGGATATGCCGGGTCAGGGCACGGGTGTCGACCGAGTGGAGCGCGGGAATGCCGTGCCGGCGCAGGTACTCCGCCAGCGTGCCGGTCGCACGCCAGTGGCTCGGTTCGTCGCAGTACTCACGCACGATCAGCCCGGCCACCCACGGCCGGCGCGACTGGTCATCCTCAGCGTTGACGCCGTAGTTACCGATGAGCGGGTAGGTCAGGCAGACGAGCTGCCCGTAGAAGGACGGATCGGTCGCGATCTCCTGGTAACCCACCATGCTGGTCGTGAAGACGGCCTCCCCCTCGGCATCGACTTCGGCGCCGAAGGGCTCGCCACGGAAGATCCGACCGTCTTCGAGCACGAGTGCCCCCCGGGAGGCGAGAAACTCAGCCACGATACCGCACCTCCCCTGCGATCATGGTCATGCGAACCGCACCCCGCAGCGTCATCCCGACCAGCGGGGTGTTCTTGCTCTTCGACGCGATGGTCTCCGGGCTTACGACCCACTCAGCGGCCGGGTCGAAGACGGTGAGGTCAGCCACGCCGCCCGGGCGGAGGCTCCCGCCCGGGAGGCCGAAGAGCCGTGCCGGAGCGGTCGAGAGCCGGTCGATCACCGTTATGAGCGGCAGCCGCCCAGCCTCGACGAGACGCAGTAGCAGCGGCAATGCCACCTCGAGACCGATCATCCCCGACGCCGCCCGCCGCAGGTCGGCCGGCTTGTCCGACGCAGCGTGCGGCGCGTGGTCGGTCGCAATGATGTCGAACGTTCCATCCGTCACGCCATCCAGCAGCGCACGAGCATCGGCCTCTGGCCGGAGCGGCGGATTCACTTTGGCGTTCGGGTCCGGGCACGGACCTGACACGACGGTATCCTCCCAGACGAAGCGACGCCGCCCGGCGACCCACTCGTAGCTCAGCAGCAGGTGGTGTGGCATCACCTCAGCGGTGACCCGTAGCCCATCGCGCTTCGCCGCCCGGACCATGTCGAGCGCATGCGCCGTGCTGACGTGCAGCACGTGCAGCCAGCCGCCGGTGAGCCGCGCGAGTTCGATGTCGCGCCCGGTGATGATCTCCTCGGCCGCAGCCGGGATGCCGGGCAGGTCAAGCTCTCGCGAGACGTCGCCCTCGTGCATCACCCCACTAGGCGCCAACGTCCAGTCCTCGGCGTGCACCATGATCGGCAGACCGGAGTCGGCCGACCACGCCAGCGCCTGGCGCATGACCGCACTGCTCCGTGTGCTGTCGCCGTCGTCGGAGAACCCGATCGCCCCCGCTGCGGCCATGCCTGCCCAGTCCGCCGGCTCCGTTCCGGCACGGCCGATCGAGATGGCACCGATCGGGTAGATACGAACCGGCAACCCGGCTGCCCGCTCGACCACGTCGGCGATCCGCTCCGGGGTATCGAGCGCCGGATTGGTATTGGGCATGCAGCACACCGTGGTGAAGCCGCCCCGCACCGCCGCGGCCGCTCCCGTTTCCAGCGTCTCCTTCTCCGGGAAGCCTGGATCACGCAAGTGGACGTGCACGTCGATCAAGCCGGGAGTCACCACCAGGCCACTCGCATCGACCACCTCGGCGCCCGCCGGGGCAGCCAGGCCCACGCCGACCGCAGCAATCTGCTCGCCGACCACCAACACGTCGGCGACCGCGTCCAGCCCCTGCGACGGGTCCACAACGCGACCACCCCGGATCAGGATCGGGCGGCCTCCACGGTGTCCGTGTACCTCATACGAAAAAAGCCTTTGGGTTCGGCCGGAACCCAAAGGCCTTGAACGATCAACTTCAGATGGCAGGAAGCCCTCGAATTGTTCTGCGGACTGGCGCAATCTGACCGTTCCCTGTGTTCGTACAACCCCGCCAGTTCTCAATCCGGCGAAGTATACCCCGCCGCACCCCCCTGGTCAAGCACAGGCGCTACCAGCATGTCACCCCGCGAGGCATCTGCACCAGAGAGAAGCGCTCCACGTATCGCGTGTCCCACGGGTGATTGGGTTGAACTTACACGAAGGAACTACGGTAGCAGCACGTGCCCGGGGTTCACCCCCGGGCTGACAAACGAAGCCCGCTTTAGCGGGCTGGAGCCGCGGCGTCCGGTAGAAGGCCGGATCGGATACGCCTGCGGGTAGGCACCACAGCCCCTTAAGTGGGCTCGCCCTTATTCAGCCCGGCGGCTCTAGCCCCGGGCACGGACCACAACGCGGGACCAGTATCAACCTCCATCAACCACCGAGCACGCGCCGATTCATGTATGACGTATGACGCATGACGCATCACCCCTACCGCCGTGCGAGCTGCCACGCACGCCCCGCCAGCGCAGCGGCGGTTCCGAGCAGCAACGCCGGGACGAGCAGCACGAGGTCCCCGTGGGTGCGCGTCAATCGCACCCAGAGATTGTCGACAGAGCCCCAGTCGATCTCAGCCCGTGGGCTCCATCGCTCCAGGAACTGCCATGCGCCGTAGGGCGGGAAGGCATCGATCCGCCAACTACCGTGCGGCCCGTCCGCCAGCAGGCCGTACCCCCGAGCAGATCGGTGACGATACCGGGTGCCGCCCAGGCGATCCCGGCGAGCAAGAGGAGCCCCGGCATCCAACGGCGCGTGCGCGGCCCGAGCGCTGAGGCGCCGAACCCGGCGAGCACTGCCAGCAAAGGGATGGCTGGACCGAAGAGGCGCAGGCCCCAGTTCCAGCCGCCCCACCACATCAACCAGGTCGCCACGTTGGCCAATTGCACGCCCGCCAGCGCGACCATCGCCACCGCGACCCAGCGGGCAGAGGTACGCCACAGTGCCCGGAAACCGAGCGGGGCCAACACCAGCGCCGGGAACTCCCAGATGATCCCCCTGGCCGGGCTGACCAGCACGCCGAGGACACGCGTCGTGTCCGGCATCCGCCACCCCTCTTGCGGCTCGTAGCCGGTCACGAACGGGGATCCGAAGCGTGCCCAGTTCACCAGCAGGGTGATGGCGAAAGCCAGTCCGTAGAGCCCGACGACGGGCAGTGCCGTTCGGATGCGGATCGACGGCCGCTCGCCCGGCCGCAGGTCGAGGGCAACGAGGGCGAGCACCGCAGGAACCAGCAGGCTTCCCTCGACTGGGCGGGTAAGCACCGCATACCAGACCGCCGCGGACGCAAGCCACACGTCCCGCCGCGCCCCGGTCTGCCGGAACCGCGCCGCAGCCAGGAATGCCGCGACCCAGCACAATCCCTCCAGCGGCTGAGCGAAGTCCCCTTTGGCGTAGACGAAGGCGGAAGAGCCGAGGCCGTAGAAGAGCATCGCCCAGACGCCAGCCCGCCGCGAGCCGCCCAACTCCGCGACGAGCCGCGCCAGGAGGTAGGCGGTCACGGCGACGACAACGGCGTGCACCCAGGCCCCGCCCACGGTGTAAAGCCGGTCGAGGTACAGCTCGCTCCAGTAGAACTGGTCGAGCGGCTCCGGCCGGGTGAGCGACACGGGAGTGCTGTCGCCGAACCAGCGCCGGAAGAGCAGGATGCCCGGGAGGTACAACAGCGACAGCCCGATACCGTACTTGCTGTTCCAGACCGGGTCCGGCTTCCAGATCCAGACCGGAGTCTCAAACCGGATCGAGTGGTCGAAGGCGATGGCCCACGCCTGCCGGTACATGAACAGGCCGTCCATGCTGTAGAGCCGCCCGCTCATGACCGCGAAGTAGACGCACATGAGAGCCACCGCGACCAGCAGCTCGACTCGCCGCCGCGAGGTACGCTCTGGCGACGCTTGGCCTCGCTCCTCCACCCTCTCCTGCAGACCCGTCAACGTCGTCCCGCTTCCGTGCTCACCGACAGTGCGCATCGCCTTGGCTCAGACTTGGCGCCACTCGCCCGTCTCGACGGTCTCCCAACCGTCCGTGCGGGAGGCTACCACGACCACGGCCGCGTTAGCTGGGTAGCAGCGATGGAGCTCGTCTGCCGCTATGCGCGACTCCGCCGGGCCGGTGCCCTCCATGATGTCACCACGCGGGCAGTGGTGACTTGGAGGCACAAGAACCCTTTTCGCGGCCTCCGAGGCTTTACTTCCTGTGTCGTTAGCATATACTGGGATCAAGGGCACAACCCAATAACACCGGGGCAGAGCGGAACGCCGGCACCGCTTGAGCCTTGCCTGCTTGTCGACACGTCGCATCCGTGCAGGAAGGAGCTCGGCCGTGAAACTCTTCATCCTCGACAACGGCACGCTCGACCTCGACCTCGCCTGGCTGGTGCTCAACCCGCACACCGGTACCGTCGACAATCCCAACCCGCCCGCGGAGTGGGTCACAATCCCCACGTACACCGTCCTGATCGAGCACCCGAAGCTCGGATGGGTCCTCTACGACGCCACCTGCCACCCCGAGTGGGAGCAGCGCTGGCCTGAAGCCTTGCGACCCGTCTTCCCCTACCGAGCCAGCCCGAAGCAGCTCCTGCCTGCGCAGTTGGAGCAACTCGGCCTCCGCATGAGCGACATCGACATCGTTGTCATCTCGCACCTGCATGTGGACCACTGCGGCTGCCTTGACTTCTTCCGCGGGACCAAGGCCGGTAGCCGGGGGATTATCGTCCACGAGGACGAGCTGGCGCACGCCCTGAAGGTGACCCACACCGGCCCGCTCGATTTCGCCGGCGCCTATGCCAAGGTCGAGTTTGACCTGCCGAATCTGAACTACGACGTCATGATGAGTAACCACCTCGAACTGGCGCCGGATCTGCACCTCTTCCATTGGCCGGGCCATACCCCTGGTCTGATCGGTATGGTCGCCCATACCCAGCACTCGGGCACCTTCATCTTCACCTCGGACGCCATCTACCTGGAGCGCAACCTCAACGAGTGGCGGCTGTCGGGTATCGTCTACGACACGGTTGCCTACTATCGGTCGATGTACGCCATCAAGCAGATCGCGCGGAAGTACGAGGCCACAATAGGCTTCGGGCACGACATGGAGGCGTTCCAGCGGCTCAAGAAGGCGCCCGAGTACTACGAGTAACCGCCCGCCACACGCCAGACAGGAGAGGAGGCACGCGGTGGCGACCGAGCGTCTCATCCCCACCGAGACGATCATCGCGCTCGACACGGTCCCGATCCGCTTCGGGCTCGGCGCGACCGAGGAGCTGGGATACGAGTTGGATCGGCTCGGCATCCGCCGCGCCATGCTGGTCACCGACCGCAACCTCCGGCAGTTCGGTCTCGTCGAAAAGGTGGAGGGCATCGCCCGCGACGCCGGGGTCGAGCTGGAGATCTTCGACCACATCCATGTCGAGCCAACCGATGTCTCGCTGCGCGAGGCGATCGAGGTGGCACGCAAGAGCAGGCCGGAAGCGTTCATCTCGCTCGGCGGCGGCAGCACGATCGACACCGCCAAGGCGATGAACCTCTTCAGCACCCACGAGGGGGAGCTGCTCGACTACATCAACAAGCCGATCGGGGCCGGCAAGCCGGTCCCCGGCCCCCTCAAGCCCCACATCGCGCTCCCGACCACAGCCGGGACCGGCAGTGAGACGACTCCGGTTATCGTCCTCGACCTGCTGGACCAGAAGGTGAAGACGGGCATCTCGCACCGCTACATCCGTCCGACCGTGGCCGTGATCGATCCGCTCAATACGCTGCACTGCCCACCGATGGTGACCGCCTCGGTCGGCTGCGATGTGATCTGCCACGCGGCCGAGTCGTTCACCGCCCGCCCGTACGACACCCGGCCACGGATTCCCAACCCGGCGGAGCGCCCGGCTTACATCGGCTCGAACCCGATCGCTGACCTGTGGAGCCAGCAGGCGATCCGGTGGTGTGCCACCTACCTGCGGCGGGCGACCTACAACCCCCTCGACATCGAGGCACGCAGCTACATGCTGCTCGCCAGTACCTTCGCCGGGATCGGCTTCGGCAACGCCGGTGTCCACATCCCGCACGCCATGGCCTACCCGGTCGCCGGGATGGTCAAGGAGTACTGGCCGCCCGACTACGACGTCGATGAGCCGCTGGTGCCCCACGGGCTGTCGGTCATCATCAATGCGCCGGCCGCCTTCCGCTACACCGCGGCGGCGTGGCCGGAGCGCCACGCCGAGCTGGCAGAGCTGCTCGGGGTCGACACCCGCGGCATGCCTGTGCGGGCCGCCGCCGAGGCAGCCGCCGACGCAATCCAGCAACTGATGCGGGACGTGGGAATCCCCAACGGACTAGAGGAGCTGGGCTATGGCGAGGCCGACATCCCCGGTCTGGTCGAAGGTGCCATGAAGCAGCAGAGGCTGCTGGTCGGCTCCCCCCGGCCGGTCGACGCCGATGCTCTTGCCGGCATCTTCCGGGACGCGATGCGCTACTGGTAGCCATCCGCGCGCTCCACGCCGCGTCCGCGCCCGTTGGCGCCGGACGCGGCACCCCGCATGATGCGGAGGAGCGCCAGCGTGTTGGCCTTCCCGGATTCTCCGACCTCCGTCATCGGCCCGACGCACGACGGGCAGCCCGACTGGCAGCCGCAGCCACGCACGAGGTCGTAGGCCGCCCTGAGCAGTTCGTGGTGCAGGTCGTACAGCTTCGGGCTGAAGCCGATCCCGCCAGGGATCTGGTCGTAGACGAAGATGGTGGACCGCTGGGTGAAGGGCGAGCGCACCTGCGGATAGACGCCGATGTCGCGCGGGTCGCACATGAGGAAGAGCGGCGCCACGTTCCCGACCACGTTCGCCAGGCCGACTAGCGCGCCCTGCAGGTCGGCCGAGCGCATGCGCGCAGTCGCATGCTCCGGCAGCGAGAACCAGTAGGCAGACGTGTGCATCTGTTGCTCGGGCAGGTGGACCCGACCCCAGCCGATGTTCTCGTGGGTGTACAGTTTGATCTTCTTGTACTGGGTCACGATGGCCCCCACCAGCACCTCGCCGTGGTGCCGCTCGGCCCAGGGCTCGCCCTCCGAGAACTGTTCGATGACCTGCACCCGGACCGACATGCTCGCGTCGGTGTAGTAGTCCACATCAACAGGGTGGACGTAGGCTTTCTTCTCGTCCCAATCCAGCCGGTCGACGTGGTACTGCTGCCCCTCGTGCATGTAGATGGCTTCTGTGTGGACCAGCATCGGCGCCGCGAAGCTGTCTACCTCGCCGATCACCCGCGGCTTTCCCGGCTCTCCGGTGTCGATGATGACCACGTTGTCGCGCGCCGCCGTGCGCAGGCTAATCTCCTCTGCCGGGTAGGTGTCGGCTGTCCAGTACCAGGTGTCGCCCGCATGGTGGAGCACACGCTCCTCTTCGAGGTACTCCAGCACCTCCGTGGGGTCCACGTTCCCGAAGCGCTGCCCGTCCTTGAACGGCAACTCGAACGCGGCGCACTTCAGGTGGTCCACCAACACGAGCAGGTTGTCCGGGTTGATCAATCCGTGCTCGGGCGGGCGTTGGAAGAAGTAGTCCGGGTTCTGCACGATGAACTGGTCCAGTGGGTTGGACGATGCAACCAGCACCGCCAGCGACGGCGCATCCCGTCGCCCGGCGCGCCCCGCCTGCTGCCAGGTGCTCGCCACCGTACCGGGGTAGCCGGTCATGACGCAGGCGTCGAGCGAGCCGATGTCGACCCCCAGCTCCAGCGCATTGGTCGACACTACGGCGCGGACGCGCCCTTCACGCAGGCCGCGCTCGATCTCCCGCCGCTGCCGCGGCAGATAGCCGCCGCGGTATCCCCGGATGCTCTCCTCGGTGCCGATTCCCGAGGGCAGTGCCTGACGCAGGTAGGTCAGCATCACCTCCGCCGTGGCCCGCGCCCGTGCGAACACGATGGTGTGGACACCGGCCCGCACCAGTTCGCTGGCGATCCTGGTCGCCTCCAGCACCACCGACCGACGGATGCCCAACTGCTGATTCACCACCGGCGGATTGAAGAAGGCGAACTCCCGCCGTCCGTGGGGTGCGCCGTCCCGATCAATGACGTGCACGTCCTCCTCGATGAGCCGCCGCGCAAGCTCCTCCGGGTTGGCGATCGTCGCCGACGCCAGGATGAAGACCGGGCTTGACCCGTAGTGCTGGCAGATTCGCTTCAGCCGCCGGATCACGTTGGCAACGTGCGAGCCGAAGACGCCCCGGTAGCCGTGCATCTCGTCGATCACCACGAAGCGCAGGTTCTCGAAAAGGTTGTGCCACTTGGTGTGGTGCGGCAGGATGCCCGAGTGCAGCATGTCGGGGTTGGTGATGACGACGTGGCCCGCCGTACGGATGATCCGCCGGATGTTCGCCGGGGTGTCGCCGTCGTAGGTGTGGGTCTTGATGTCCGCCCCCGCAGCCTCGATCAGGGAGTGAAGGTTGGCGTACTGATCCTGCGCCAGGGCCTTGGTCGGGAAGAGATACAGCGCACGCGCCGTCGGGTCCCGCAGGATCGCGTCGAGCACTGGCAGCGTGTAGCACAATGTCTTGCCCGAGGCCGTACCGGTGACGACGGCGGTGTGCCGCCCCTGGCGCACGCTGGCGAACGCCTCGGCCTGGTGGGAATAGAGCTGCTGGATCCCCCGCGCCCGCAGCGCCTCCGCGAGACGCGGCTCAAGGTCCTCCGGGAGCGGCACTGTCTCCGCCGGGCGTTCAGGGATCGTGCGCCAGGCGGTGATGCATGAGGCAAAGCGTGGGTCGGTCCGGAACCGCTCGATGACGGCGGCAATCCCACCACTCTCCCGCTGCACCGGCATCCCCTTCCTGCCCCTGCTGCGGCCCGTCCCAGGCACACGAACATGTATTCTAACGCCGCCGCGATTATAGCACCCGGTTCCGGTCGTCCTCGTCGGCTCCGTCCCCAAAGGGCTGGCTGAACTGGCCACGCGGCGCTTGACGTGGCCGCAAAACGGTGCCATATTAACGGGAGTCCACATCGTGGACAGCAATGGAGAATCCCCGACGGCAGCGGGTACCGGCCTAAGCCTGGCCGGTCCACCCGGGGGAACACCGGTGAAAGTCCGGGGCTGTGCCGCAACTGTGACGCCGCGCCTCGCCGCGGCGAAGCCAGATTACCCGCCGCTGCCGTGTCCGAACCGCCTCGAGCCAAGGAGGGAGGACACCATGGTGCCCACGCTACGCCGAACCTAGCCCCCCAATCGCTCACCTCTGAGCGGCCTCATCGTGAGGACGCAGACGGCCCATTGTCTGCCGTACACTGGGGGGACCTCCATGCAACGAACGATTCCGACCCTGGTGCTGGCGAGCCCGCTCTGGCTCGGTCTGGCACCGCCAGCGCGCGGGAGTCCCAGCCTGCCGGTGACCCGCGCGGTTGACTGGCTGCGTACCCAGCAGCAGCCGGATGGCGGGTTTGCCAGCCAGTCGGGTGACAGCGAGCCGGGGATCACCGCCGACGCCGCCCTCGCCTTCGCCGCGGCCGGGGTTGACCCGGATCTCGTGGCAGCGGGCGGTCCGTCGATCATCGACTACCTGCGCGCCGTGGCCGGCGACTATGCCGACACGCCGGTCGGCGCTGCGAAGTTGACGCTGGTTGCGGTCGCCAGCGGCGTAGACCCGCGCGACTTCGGCGGGATAGATCTGCTCGCGCGCCTCACGGCGAACTTTGACCCCGCGACCGGCCTGTTCGACCCGCAGATCGTCAACCATGCCTTCGCCGTCATGGCGCTGGCGGCGGCAAGGCAACCGGTCCCGGCTGCCGCAGTCAACGCGCTGATCGATGCTCAAGCGATCGACGGGGGCTGGTCTTCCCTCCCGGAACAAGGATCCCGCCGGAGCGACAGCCGCACGACGGCGCTCACGATCCAGGCGCTTGTTGCGGCCGGGGAGCGGGGCACCACCGCGGTCGATCGCGGCATCGGATACCTCCTGGCTGCGCAGACCGACGATGGTTCGTTCGTCGCCCAGGTCGGAGCCCAGGTCCCGGCCGTGGGCGACGCCACGTCGAGTGCGTTCGCGATCCAGGCGATGCTCGCAGCGGGCGAGCGCGCCACGTTGGACACCGTGGCGGTCGGAATGGCCGCGCTGGAGCGCCTGCAGAACGACAGCGGCGCGCTGCGCGCCTGGGCTGACGAGCCCGGCGACAACCTGCCCGTGACGGCCCAGGCAGTCCCGGCGCTGGCCCTCCAGCCGCTCCCGGTGCCGCCTCACACAGGTTTCGGGCGCACCACTGCCATTGAGCGCGCGATGCAACCGGCCTCGCCGAAGGAGAGCTGCGCCTACTACGCGGCGACGGGCCACAACCTGTGCGCCGGGTTCCTCTCCTACTGGCTCGCGTACGGCGGGCTCGCCGTCTACGGCTATCCGATCACCGAGGAATTCATCGAGGACGGCCGCACGGTCCCGTACTTCGAGCGTGCCCGTTTCGAGTGGCATCCCGGCGTCGCTCCGGAGCGCTTCGACGTGCTACTCGGGCGAATCGGCTCCGAGCACACCGCGGGCCGCGCCAGCTCGCCACCATTCGCTCCGGCTGAGCCGATCGAGCAACCTGACTGCCTCTACTTCCCCCAGACCCAACACAACCTCTGTGGCGGGTTCAACGACTACTGGCAGCGCTACGGCGCGCTCTCGGTCTACGGCTATCCCATCAGCGAGGAGGTCGTCGAAGACGGCCGCACGGTTCAGTACTTCGAGCGGGCACGGCTGGAGTGGCATCCAGGTGCCGCATGGTCGCACTATGACGTTCTGGTCGGGCGACTGGGTGTTGAGCTGCTGACCCGCTCACGTGAGGTGAACTGATGAGTACCGACACCATTCTCCCACCCGGCCGCCG
The DNA here is from genome assembly GCF_000024985.1 of Sphaerobacter thermophilus DSM 20745. Taxonomy (NCBI): domain Bacteria; kingdom Pseudomonadati; phylum Thermomicrobiota; class Thermomicrobia; order Sphaerobacterales; family Sphaerobacteraceae; genus Sphaerobacter; species Sphaerobacter thermophilus. The sequence goes on along the minus strand of NC_013523.1, from coordinate 1,018,625 downwards.
CGGTTCGGGGCGCCCGGGGGTGATGCTTTCAACCCGCGTGCTCGGCGCGCTGGCGGCGCTCGCCATGCTCGCCGCACTTGTGTTCTCCCCTAGAGCCGCCGCCGCTGACACGAACGCGGCGGGACTGGTGGTCCGCCACGGTGACGGGCGCCTGGTCTACGTCTACGTCGAGTTCACCGAGCCCGAGCTGACAGGGATGGAGCTCCTCACCCGATCCGGGCTCGCAACGGAGGTGACCACCTTCAGCGGCCTTGGCAGCGCTGTCTGCTCACTCGACGGCGAAGGCTGTCCCTCCGATGACTGCTTCTGCCAGAGCGACGACAACCCCTCCTACTACTGGCAGTACTTGAGCCTGACACCGGACGGGACGTGGAACCTCCAGATGAACGGCCCGGATAACCGTACCGTCCGCGACGGGGATGTCGACGGGTGGTCCTGGGCCGCTGACGACCCCCAACTGCCTGCCATATCGATCGACGAGATCGCTCGACTGAACGGCGTCGACGGACAGGGTGCCGGGGACGGGGCAGAGCCGAGGGTGCTGGCCGTCGAGGTCGACCCCAGCGGTCAGGTCACCACCCGCACCGCCCAGCCGGAGGAGGACGACGGGTCGATGCCGACAACCTACCTGGCCTTCGGTGCGCTGCTGATCGCAGCCGCAGGTGTGGCGATGGTCACCGTGCTCCGGCGGCGACGGAGCGGGAGCCAGGCATGAGCCAGCGCGTGAACCCCGTTTCCTGGCTCGCGTGGGCGGGCGCATCTGCCCTGCTGGTGGTGACCACCCGCAACCCGCTCTACCTCATGCTCGCCACGGCGGCCCTGGCGGCGGTTCTGCTCTCACTGGACCGCCGCTCCGTGGCCCAGGCTGCATGGGGGACTGTGCTCCGCTTCGGAGCCGTGGTCGCTGCGATCAGCGTGCTCTTCAACATCCTGACCGTGCACACTGGGGACCGGGTGCTCGCGCGCCTGCCCGACTCGATCCCCATCGTGGGCGGCCCGGTGACACTCAACGCCTTGGTCTACGGCCTCGTCTCGGCGCTAGCGATCTTCGATCTCCTGCTGCTGGCGGCAGCGTTCAGCGCGGCGGTCGATCGGGCGGCGCTCCTCCGGCTGGTTCCTGGTCCGCTGGCGGCCGTCGGGGTCGCCGCCATCATCGGCCTGAGCATCTTCCCGCAGACGCTTCGCGCGGTTCGGGAGGTCCGCGAGGCCCAGATGGCTCGCGGGTTCCGTATCCGCTCGATCCGCGACGTGCCGCCGCTCCTGGTTCCCGTCCTGACCCTCGGGCTGGAGCACGCCTTCGACTTGGCCGAGACAATGGAGAGCCGCGCCTTCGGCGCCGGGCGCACAGCGCGCATCCCGGCACACTGGGCAATCCCGGCGGTCGCAATCGCGGCCGCATCAGCCGTGGCGGTCGGGCTGGGGTACCGCCTCGCCGCGGCGGTGTTCCTCATCCCCATCGTCGGACTGGTCGTGGCCGCGCGGCGGGGAACGCACGGGCGCGGCCGCTATCGTCGCTTGAGTTGGGACTGGTGTGATGCCGCGATCCTGGCGACAGCGACGCTGGGCGTGCTCCTGGTCGTCGCCTCGATCGCAACTGCCGCCCTGAACTACTCCCCCTATCCGCGCCTTACCTGGCCACCGTTTGCGCTGGCCCCTGGCGTGGCCGGCCTCCTGATTGCAGCGCCCGCGCTGCTCTCAGAGGGACGGCGGCCAGCATGATCCACCTCGATCGGCTGACCTACCGCTACCCACGGCGCTCGACGCCGGCGCTCAGCGCCATCACCGAGGAGATGGCCCCCGGCTCTTACACCGTCGTGGCCGGACCTTCCGGCGCGGGGAAGTCGACCCTGCTGCGCGCGCTCAACGGGCTGGTGCCCCACTTCTACGGCGGTGTCTTCGGCGGCCGGGTGCTCGTGCAGGGGATCGATACCCGCCGAGTGCAGCCGGCCGACCTCGGCCGGATCGTGGGCTTCGTCGGCCAGGACCCGGAGCGCCAGACGGTCATGGACCGGGTCGAGGATGAGATCGCCTTCGGGCCGGAAAATTACGGGCTGCCACGCCACGAGATCCGCCTGCGCGTCGAGGAGGCGCTAGACCTGCTCGGGATCGCGCCGCTCCGCGACCGGGAGATCGCGTCCCTCTCCGGCGGTGAGCGCCAGCGCGTCGTGATCGCCGCGGCGATGGCGATGCGTCCTCCGGTACTGGCGCTGGACGAGCCGACCTCGCAGCTCGACCCCTGGAGCGCTGAAGCGGTCCTTTCCGTCCTCGACCGCCTGCACGCCGACCTCGGGACGACGGTCGTGATCGCCGAGCACCGCCTTGATCGCGTCCTGCCCTCCGCCGAACGCGTCCTGTTGCTCGGCTCGGACGGGAGCATCGTCGCGAGCGGTCCGCCTCGCAGCGTGGCCGCGGCACTTCAGTATCCTCCCCCGCTCGTGCGGCTGGGCCTGGCACTCGGCTGGGACCCGCTCCCGCTCACGGTGCGGGAGGGGCGCCGCCTGGCGCAGAGCATGCCGCCCCCGGTCACCCCACTGAACGACCCATCGGCCGGTGGCGACGTCGTCCTTGAGGTGCAGGGGGTCACATTCCGCTACGGCGAGCGCACCACGCTGCGGGACGTCTCCGCTGTCTTCCGTGAGGGCACCGTCACCGCCCTGATGGGCAGAAACGGCGCCGGAAAAACCACCCTGCTCAAGCATCTCAACGGGCTCTTGCGTCCGGCGGCGGGACGCATCCTCCTGCGCGGCCAGGACATCGCCGGCACCGCGACGCCAGACCTGGCACGCACCGTGGCCTACCTGCCCCAGAACCCCAGCGCCATGCTGTTCAACGAGACGGTCGCGGCCGAGGTGCGTTTCACCCTGCGAGCGCTCGGACTTCCGGGAGATGTCGGCCCCGCACTGGAGATGGCAGGAGTCGCCCACCTCGCAGCGCGCAACCCGCGCGACCTCAGCACCGGGGAACGCCAGCGTGTCGCCCTGGCCGCAGTGCTGGCTAGCGCGCCCGCAGTCCTCCTGCTCGACGAGCCGACGCGCGGGCTCGACGGCGAGGCGCGTGAGCGGCTGATCGCGCTGCTGCGACGCCTTGCTGGTATCGGTACCTGCGTCGTGATGGCCACCCACGATGTAGAGCTGGCGGCTGTCTGCGCCGACCGCGTGCTGCTCCTGGGTGACGGGGAGGTCGTGGCCGACGGCCCGCCGCGACAGGTCCTGACCGGCTCCCTCACCTACGCCACACAGATCAACCGGATCTTCGGCGGCCGTGCGCTCGTCCTCGAAGATATACCCGGCTTCGAGGCGCATCAGCACGCCGTAAGCGATCCGGAGCGCGTCGCGCCGCCCGTTGCCGGTAGTTGAAGCCTCCCGTATACTGCGAGCGGTTGGCCCCCGAGAAACGCAGGCCGTGCTGAGGGCGAATCTCCCGCAGCCCGATCGAGGGGAGCCGAGATGAAGCTCATCGTGGCGGTCGTCCAGGACGAAGACGCCGACAACCTCGTCGACGAACTGGTGGCGTCCCAGTACCGCGTGACTCGCATCAGCAGCACCGGCAGCCTGTTGCGCACTGGAAACACGAGCCTGCTGATCGGCGTTGAGGACTCCGAGGTGCCGCGGGTGCTGGGGATTATCAGCCAGGTCTGCCGCCGCCGCACGCAGGTCGCTGTGCCGTACACCCCTGCGCTAGAACCCGGCCTCCTCTTCCTCAGCGACAGCTTCGAGGTGGAGGTCGGCGGCGCAGTCGTTTTCGTCTTGGATGTGGAGCGGTTCGAGCGACTCTGACCCTGTACGGCCGTTGACGCGGGTCCCTTCGGTTTCGTATGATTAGGGCCGGAATAGAACATTTTTTCTAGGCTGGCGAGCACGCAACCCGACGCGGAAGAGAGGCAGCGGCGAATGTCCGAACGAGACCGAGCGATCGAACTCGCCATGGCGCAGATCGAGCGCCAGTTCGGCAAGGGGTCGATCATGCGCATGGGCGAGGCAGAATCGCGTCTCCAGATTGAGGCGATCCCGACCGGTTCGATCGCCCTCGACCTCGCGCTGGGGGTCGGCGGCATCCCGCGCGGCCGGATCACGGAAATCTACGGCCCGGAGTCGAGCGGTAAGACGACGCTGGCCCAGCACATCATCGCCGAAGCGCAGAAGCTGGGGGGTGTCGCCGCGTACATCGACGCCGAGCACGCCTTCGACCCGGTCTATGCCGAACGCTGCGGCATCAAGCTCGACGACCTCCTGATTTCCCAACCCGACACCGGCGAGCAGGCGCTGGAGATTTGCGAAACGCTAGTGCGCAGCGGCGCCCTCGACGTGATCGTCATCGACTCGGTCGCGGCCCTGGTCCCGCGGGCGGAGATTGACGGCGACATGGGTGACGCCCACGTCGGCCTACAGGCGCGGCTCATGAGCCAGGCACTCCGCAAGCTCACCGGCGCCATCAGCCGGTCGCGCACCGCGGTCATCTTCATCAACCAGCTCCGGATGAAGATCGGCGTGATGTTCGGCAACCCGGAGACGACGACCGGCGGTAACGCGCTGAAGTTCTATTCGTCGGTCCGGCTCGACATCCGCCGGATCGAGACGATCAAGCAGGGCCAGGAGAGCATCGGCATCCGGGCGCGGGTCCGCGTCGTCAAGAACAAGGTGGCGCCCCCGTTCCGCCAGGCCGAGTTCGACATCATGTACAACGAGGGCATCTCGGCCATCGGCAGCATCATCGACGTCGGGACCGACCTCGGTATCATCCGGAAGTCGGGCGCCTGGTTCTACCTGGGCGAGGAGCGGCTCGGCCAGGGCCGGGAGAACGTCAAGGAATTCCTCAAGGCGAATCCGGACATCCTGCGGGATATCGAGCAGCAGATCCGGGCTGCCTCGCCCGAACTGCGCTCGCGCATTAACTACGACGGCACGTCCGCCGAGGCCGAGGAGCTGGCCGAGGACGAAGTTCTCTCCTAGCCTGCGCCGGGCACGTCCAACGCCCTCGAGCGTTTAAGCGGCCGCCTAAGCGCCCGCCCGGGTAGCCATGAAGGCGAGCGGCACCCGCGAAGCCGTGGTGAGCCTGGGCGGGCGTTGTAGTGCCTGCCTCCGGAGCATCCTCGACAGGCGGCCAGGCAACGTACCCATCAGGCGGGACGATCACGTCCCGACCCAAGAATCCGTCCGCCGATCGCTGAAAGGCCATGCCGGGGGAAACAACGCACCCACGCCAACCACGACGTCAGAACCGTGTCATTCCAACTGCACCCGTACCCACCATCCGATGTCATCCTGAGCGAAGCCGGCCGCAGCGGCGCGACGGGCGGCAGAGTCGAAGGATCTGGCTTCAGAGCCACCGTGCAGCGGCGCGAAGGATGACACCCGCGAAACGGGGTTCCTGGACCCGTGAGTCCGGTAGCGCCCAGGCGACGAGTCCCCCATTTCCCTCACAAACACGAACGGACCCGCCTCTCGGGGCGGGTCCGTCACAATGCCCGTTGGGATAGTCGCTCAGGCTAGCCGATGCGGCGTGCCGTGTAGTAGCGGGAGCCCCAGTAGGAGTCCCACAGATTGCTGATGATCACGCCGGTGCTGGCATCGGCCGCGTGGATGAACTTCCCATCGCCGATGTAGATCCCGGTGTGCGACAGCCCCCACTGGTAGGTGTTCTGCTGGAAGACGATGTCTCCCGGTCGCAGATCGTTCGGGTCCACGTAGGTGCCCGAGACCACCTGGCTCTCCATGGCCCGCGGGAAACCGCCTCCCAGAACCTTATTGACGACGTAGTAGGTGAATCCGGAGCAGTCGAAGCCAGCCGGCGTCGTCCCGCCCCAGACGTAGGGGTAGCCCAGGTACTTCATCGCCTCGGCAACGATGGCCGCGCCGATGTCGCTGGCCGGTGCCGATGCCGCCGGCTGCTCATTGCTGCCAGCCAACGCGGGAGCTGGAGCCAGGGTCGGCTCCCGGTCGGTCGGCGCGAGGTACGCGCCCATCATCCAGCCGCGAATGCCCTTATAGTCGACGCCCCACCAGGGGTCACCCGCGGCGTCGTAGCGCGGTCCGTCGATGACGTGGACCACCTCACCCTCGGCGGCCACCGTCGCGATGCCCGCACCGTAGCCCACGTCGTGCCGCAGGTTCAGGCCGGCACCACCGGTGTTCACGACTTCGGCGTTCCCACCGACCACGATCCCCGACGGGGCAGCCTCGGGAGCCGGGTTCGACACCGGCACCGCCTGGACGGCACCGCCAGTGCCGCCCACCGACAGGTAACTCCGGGCAGCGTACCCCGTGAGGCCGCCGTAGCTCACGTGGGCCCAGGTCATGCCCTGATCGTCGGTCTGTTCTGGACCCGCCACACTCACCTCAGCACCTTCGGGCATCACGGTGAGCGTGGCCGCGCTCAGGCTCGGGGCCTCGCGCAGCCGGAGCCCGTGTCCGTCAGTCCCGGACACGATGGCAACCTGCCCGGCCGCAAGCGGCGGCAGCGTCAGGTAATCGCTGACAATCCAGCCCAGGGTGCCGTTGACCTCCACGTTGTACCAGACGGAACCATCCGGCGCGGTGTTCGGCCCCCCGATAACATTGATTGTCGTTGCTTCGGAGACAGTGAACAGGATTGGGGCATCGTACCCGACGGCGCCTCGCAGGTTGACGCCGACACCCTCTGTATTCGCTACGATTGCCTGTCCACCGATTACGAGGTTGGTATCCGCGGCGACTGGCGAAACCCCCGTCACAGCCACCGCCGCAGCGAGAGCGACACCACCGAGCAGGTGGCGTCTCTTTCGAACGCCCAATCGTCCTTCCCTCCTGGAGTCCGTGTGGCCGGCAATACCAGTTGTCCCACTGGAGGTGGGAAACCAGTGCCTGAACCCTCCTCCAATCTCGCGGTGCGCCGCGGGTGGTTGTGCATCGAGATCCCCTCTCGATGCGCCCGCTGCGCCCGGACCGGTGCGCCGCCACAGGCCTCACACACCACATCCCGCCGCGCCCGCTGGCTGCGGGCTTGCGCTCCCGGATCCCCGGGCCGGATGATCGCTTCAGACAGGATGTCGTGCGTCGGCGCCGGCAGCCACTCCGCTGGCTGCGCTCCCCCGAGTGCGGCCAGCCGGACTGCCGTATAGGTCGCAGGCTAGCACATGCGCTTGTTCCTGTCAATCATGTGACAGCGCGTCAGCACGGAGATCGCAACGAATGGGGCGAACGTACGCACCGAGTGAGGTCACTGCCCTTGCCGCACCGGCACGCCACGGGCAGCCAAATAGGCTTTCGCCTCTGCGATTGTGTACGTTCCGTAATGAAAGATCGACGCGGCCAGGACTGCCTGCGCCTTCCCCTCGGTCAATGCCTGATAGAGGTGTTCGAGGGTACCGGCACCCCCCGAGGCAATCACCGGCACGCCGGTCGCTTCGGCCACCGCGCGGGTCAACTCCAGGTCATACCCGTCCTGGGTGCCGTCTGCATCCATGCTGGTCAGCAGGATCTCCCCTGCTCCCAGTTCCACGCCGCGGCGCGCCCACTCCACGGCGTCGAGGCCGGTTGGCACCTGACCACCTCGGGTGTAGACCTCCCAGCCACCTTCCGGCCGCCGCCGGGCATCGATGGCCAGCACGACGCACTGGCAGCCGAAGCGCCGGGCGCACGTCGCGATCAACTCGGGGTTCGCCACAGCCGCGCTGTTCACGCTGACCTTGTCGGCGCCCGCCCGCAGCAGCCGCTGCATGTCGTCCGCGCTGCGCACCCCCCCCCCGACGGTGAGCGGGATGAAGACCTGGCGCGCCGTCTCCCGCACCACGTCCACGATGGTGTCGCGGTCCTCGCTACTGGCCGTTATGTCGAGGAAGACCAGTTCGTCCGCACCGGCCTCGTCGTAGCGCCGTGCCAGCTCGACCGGGTCGCCCGCGTCGCGCAACCCCTGGAACTGGACGCCCTTGACCACCCGCCCCGCCTTCACATCGAGGCAGGGAATAATGCGCCGCGTGAGCATCTGAATCTACTCCCCGGTCCGGTCCTGCGGCCGGCCACCGGCGTCTTCTCGCTCGATGTCGCGCCGGGCCTCCACCACTGCTTCCAGTTCCTGCTGTGCCTGCTCGAACCGCAGCCGCGCCCGCTGCTCGTGGAGGTACCACAATTCCCGCCGCAGCCGACGGTCTACTTGATGCAGCTCTTCCAGCCGGATCTCAATCATCTGCATCCGGTAGGCCAGGTCGCGGTCGACCTCCTCCATCTGGTCGGCACGCTGGACGGCACGCTCGAAGCGCATGTCGTGCCGTTCCTGGATATCGCGGAGCTGCGCGTCGAACTGCTGGCGCAGTTCCTCGATCCGCTCCGCCATGAGCTCGTCGCGCTCCACGGCCTGGGTATGGAACCGATCGATCTCGCTCTCCAGGCGCTCCAGAATGTTCCCGATTGCTTCGAACTGCGGGTCGATCTCCTTCATCGCCTCGCGCAGCTCCTGGAGCTGCGCCTGCACCGCGGCGACCCCGGCCGCCTCCTCGGCGATCCGCGCTTCCAGGTTGGAAACCTCCTGGACAATCTCCGCCACCCGACGCCGCAACTCTTGCTCAACGATCCGAACCGCGTCGTCCGTGCGCATCAGATCCCGCTGGAGGCGCTCAACCTCGGTGCGCAGCGCGTCCACCGAGTCGCGCAAGCCCTGGGAGACAGCCACCTGCCGCTCCCCGTGGGCGCTGAGGTGATCGATCAGGGCGCGGAGCTCGTCGAAGCGCTTGGTGTCGTGACCCACATCCTCCCGCTGGCGGCGCACCGTCTCCAGCAACTCGCTCACGTGGGCCTGCAAGGAGCGGATCGGACGCGCAACGTCGTCGATGCGCTGGTTGAGGTCAGTCAGTTGCTGCCGGAAACGTGCCTCCTCGACCTGGCGCGCCTGGGCCGCCTGGGCGACCTCATGGCGGTGCTGCTCGAGGGCGAGACGATGCTGCGCCAGAGCCGTCTCGGTGGCCTTGATCTGCTCTTCCTCGCGGAGCTGGCGGCTCAGCAACTCGCGGGTGATCTGCCGCAACTCGTCGATCTGTGCCTGCAGCCCCTGGATCTTGGCCTCTTCGCGCTTCCGCCGATCGTCCTCGCGGACACTGTCGGCCAGATCAGTGCGCGCGCTCATGGTCCTCCCCCATACCCGGCAACGACGTGGCAGGCTCCACCCACCAGTCTTCGGCACTTCCGATCGTCAACGCCCCGGTGTACAGTGCCTGCCCGACGATAGCGGCCTCCACCCCCGCGATGGCGGCCAGACGCTCCAGATGGTCTCGGCGGGCCACCCCGCCCGAGGCGATGACCGGCAGACCGACACGCGCGATCGCGGCGATCGCCGCGAAGTTTGGCGCGGTCAGCGTGCCGTCTCGCTCGATGTCCGTGTAGATCACCCGCGGGACCCCCGCATCCCGTGCCTGGGCGATCACATCCTCGGCAGCCAGATCGGACGTCTCCGCCCACCCGCGCACCGCGACCCGGCCACCACGCGCGTCCACCCCGAGCACCACGCGCTCCGGCCCGAACTGCGCGACCGCTTCTCCCATCAGCGAGGGGCGTTCGACCGCAGCAGTACCCAGCACCGCGCGGCTGACTCCGGCAGTGAACGCCGCATCCAGGTCGGCCAGACTGCGCAGCCCGCCGCCCAGCTCGACCGGTACCCCGACCTCCGCGATCGCACGCACCAGATCGAGCTGCATCGGCTTGCCGGCGCGCGCGCCGTCGAGGTCCACCACATGGATCCAGCGCGCACCCAGGTCCGCCCATCGCCGCGCCACCCGCACCGGGTCGTCGTCGTACGCGGTCTCGCGAGCGAAGTCCCCCTGCACTAAGCGTACGCATCGCCCGCCGCGCAGGTCGATCGCGGGAATAATCAGCATTTCGGGCCACCGTTCATCGACCGGCGCCGGCCATCCGCGTGAAGTTCTGGAGCAGTTTCAGCCCCCACCGGCCGCTCTTCTCGGGATGGAACTGAGTCCCCATCACGTTATCGCGCGCGATCGCGCTGGTGAAGCGCAAGCCGTAGTCCGTTGTCGCCGCTGTCCAGCCCTCCACCGCCGGGTCGACGTAGTAGGAGTGGACGAAGTAGAAGTCGGCGCCGTCCGGGATACCGTGGAAGAGCGGGCTCGATCCGACTTGGCACACCTGGTTCCAGCCCACGTGTGGGAGCGGTTGACCACCGGGAAGGCGTCGCACCGCGCCCGGGATCACGCCCAGGCATGGATGCTCCCCGTCCTCATAGCTCACGCTGAAGAGCACCTGCATCCCCATGCAGATGCCGAGGTACGGGGTGCCCGCCGCGATTGTCTCCCGTAGCACGTCGACCAGCCCGTGGCCGGTCAGGTGGGACATCACGTCCGCGGCAGCGCCCACGCCGGGTACGATGACCCCCGCGGCGGTCCTGATAACGTCCGGGTCGCGCGTGACGCATGCATCCGCGCCGACCCGGCTCAGTGCGTTGATGACGCTGGCGACATTGCCAGCGCCGTAGTCGACGACCGCGATCATTCTGCACACTCTTCCGGCGCCGGGAGCGCGTCCAGCGCCCGGATCGTCGCTTCCACGCTCCGGACCAGCGCGCGTTGATTGTAACCGCCCTCAAGCAGCAGGACCAAACGCCCCTCGCTCAGTTGGTCCGCCCACTCGCGTACCCGGCGCGCAATCCCGTAGAAGCCACGCTCAGTCACCTCCATGAGGGCAAGCGGGTCGTCCCGGTGCGCGTCAAACCCTGCCGAGACCAGGATCAGGTCGGGTGCGTACTCGATAAGGCGCGGTCCGATAACGTCGTCGAAGACGCGAGCGTAGTCGGCATCGTCCGAGCCGGGAGGCAGAGGGAGGTTGACGGTGTAGCTCTGGCCGTACGCGACTCCCTCCTCGTCCCGATGCCCGGTGCCCGGAAAGAGGGGCCACTGGTGCACCGAGAAGAAGAGGACCTCGTCGGTGTCGTAGAAGGCCTCCTGCGTTCCGTTCCCGTGGTGGACGTCCCAGTCGATGATCGCCACCCGGCGGAGACCACGGCGCTCGAGCGCATGGCGCGCCGCAACCGCGATGTTGTTGAAGATGCAGAAGCCCATGCCCTGCCGGCGCAAGGCGTGGTGCCCGGGCGGCCGGGGAAAGACGAATACCCGCGGAGCCGCACCGTCGAGGACATAGTCCACAGCCTGGATCGCGGCGCCAGCCGCGAGCATCGCCGTCTCGTAGGTCAGCGGGGAGACATAGGTATCGCTGTCGAGGTAGGCTCCTCCAGCATGGGCGATGTGCTCGATGAACCGGATGTACTCCGGGTCATGCACCAGCGCAATGTCCTCGGGGGTAGCCGGCTCCGGATCGAGCACGGCCCGCTCGTTCATCAGCCCGCACTCGTGCAGGTGACGCTCAATCGCCACCAGGCGCTGGGCATTTTCCGGATGTGCCCCGGTGTCGTGGAGGCGAAATCGATCCGAAAGGATCAGCGCGGTCGGGATGTCCATGCGCCACAGTATATGCCGCCCGGCAATGCGACGGCAATGGCGCCCTGGCCTCCTAGCGGATAGCCATGAGCGTGACCGTGCTCATCACCCCATCGATCTTCTGGATCGGGCCCATGACAAGGCGTCCGATCTCCCGCGCGTCCGCCGCCTCCAGAACGGCGACCACATCGTAGGTTCCAGCCACGATGTTGACGGCGGATACTCCCTCGATGCGCGACAGGGCTTCATAGACGTCGTCGCCTTTGCCGATCTCGGTGGTGATGAGGACATACGCCTTGGTCACGACGCACCTCCGGCCACGCCCGGCATCGAACCAGCTCGATGCCACCGCACGAGCGGCGCCCGTCAATCCGGCAGCGCCGCCATACCCTGCGCCAACACCCGCAGCATCGCCGCGTGAATGACTCCGTTCGATGCAACGCAGTTGGGCCCGTCCAGACGGAACGGCTCCCCGTCGTAGCCCGTAACCGTGCCGCCCGCCTCAGTGACCATCAGCGAGCCGGCTGCCGAGTCCCAGGACGCCAGCCCCTCTTCCCAGTAGCCGTCCAGGCGCCCCGCCGCGACGTGGCATAGGTCGATCGCGGCGGAACCGCTGCGCCGCACCCCCTGCGTCGCGTGGATGAAGTTCTCCCAGTGCGGAAGATTCCGTCCGCGCGTATCCACATCATACAGGAATCCCGTGGCAAGGAGCGACGCGAGCAGGGTGTCCGTCCGGGAGACGCGCAGCGGCTGGCCGTTGAGCCAGGCGCCCCGCCCGCGCTCCGCGACATACAACTCGTCGAGCGTCGGGACGTAGACGACACCGAGGACCACTTCGGCCGCGACTTCGAAGGCAATCGACACGGCGTAGAGCGGGTACCCGTGCGCGTAATTCGTGGTGCCGTCGAGCGGGTCGATCAGCCAGCGGGGCGCGTCGTCGGCACCGCTGAGGGCACCGCTCTCCTCGGAAAGGATCGCGTGTTCGGGAAAGCGGGCGCGAATGGCCTCCAGAATCAGTCGCTCGCTCGCCCGATCGGCTTCCGTGACGAGATCGACCGGGCCCTTGTGCCGCACGTCGTTGACCTGCCCGGCCATCCGCCGTAGCAGCGCCCCGGCCTGGAGCGCCGCGTCGGTCGCTACCGCCCGGGCCGCCTCCAACGTCTCCGTTGTCACCGTGTGCTCCTCACTGCCCGCCTCGACGCACGGCGGGTCTGCGCTCAGTCATCCGGGAATGCGGTCGCCGTGACCAGCGGCAACTGCGGGTGGGCATCGAGGTCCAACCCTGCCTTCACCCCACGCCGCTGCACATAGTAGGCCGCGCCGGCGATCATCGCCGCGTTGTCGGTGCAGAGGATCGGAGGAGGATAGCGGACCGGAATGTCGAGCGCCCCGGTGAGCCGGCGCCGCAGCAGAGTGTTCGCCGCCACCCCGCCGGCGAGCAACACCGTCGCCGCACCCGTCTCGCGGGCGGCGCGGATTGTCTTTTCGGCCAGGACGTCAACGATCGCGTCCTGATAGTCGGCAGCCAGGTCGTTGACCGGCATGTTCGGCGCATACTCCGGCGGCTCGTGGGTGAGGAACGGCTGGTCCCCCTTCTGCCGGCGCTTCCGCGGGCCGGGTCGCCGGTACTTTTCCACCTCCCGCAGGAGCGCGGTCTTCAGGCCGCTGAAACTAAAGTCGTAACTGTCGCCGAGCCATGCCCGCGGGAAGGTGAAGCGCCCGAGCCGCCCTTTCTCAGCCGCCCGCTGGATCGCCGGGCCACCCGGATAGCCCAATCCCAGAATACGCGCACCCTTGTCGAATGCCTCCCCGGCCGCGTCGTCGATCGTACGACCCAGCAACTCGTACTCGCCATGCCCACGCATGAAGACGAGCTCCGTGTGCCCTCCGGAGACGACCAGGCACACGAGCGGAAATTCAGGCGGTGGCACCGGCTCCTCGCCCGGCAGCGACAGCCAGTTAGCGTAGATGTGACCCTCCAGGTGGTTGACCGGCACCAGCGGCAGGCCCCACGTCAGCGCCAGCGTCTTCGCCACGTTGACCCCAACCAGGAGCGACCCCGCCAGACCCGGCCCTTCGGTCACCGCGATGGCGTCGATGTCGTCCCGCGTCACCCCCGCCTGCTCCAGCGCCAGGTCGATGGCTGGGATGATAGTCGTGATGTGACGGCGTGATGCCAACTCCGGCACGACCCCGCCGTAGCGCTGGTGCAGGTCGATCTGCGAGTGGATGACATTGGAGAGGACCTCTCGCCCGTCACGGACGACGGCGGCGGATGTCTCGTCGCAGGACGTCTCAATGCCCAGAATGATTCTGCCCGTGCTCGTCGCCATGCTGACCCGTCACGATCCCTTCTGCCGCGAGGCGCGCGAACAACCGCTCGCGGAGTTCGTCGTAGCGCTGCCGGGACGCCTTGTCGCGCAGCGACGGCGACCACATGATGTAGGCGTCCTCGCCGTTGTCGCTGTAGTAGCGTCGCCGCAGCCCCTGGCGCGTGAACCCGTACTTCTCATACAGCGCCTGCGCCGTCTGGTTCGATACCCGCACCTCAAGCGTCACCCACTCGGCACTCCGCCGGATCGCCTCGTCGAACAGGCTGACAAGCAACAACTCACCGAGCCCACGACCCCGATGGTCGGGATCCACCCCGATCGTCGTGATGTGTGCCTCATCGTAGAGCACCCACATCCCGGCGAATCCGACGATTGGGTCGGTCACCTGCGGCTCCGACCGCTGGATCAGCGGCAGCAGTGCCAGGCGGCCCCGCGGCTCGGGCGCTCCGGCCCCTTCGACGCGCTCACCGCGGTGCCAGCGCAGGACGATGTAGTGGTTGTTGGCAGGGTTGCGAAGCTCGCGCCGGTAAGCCGATTCCGGCCACGGGTTGGTGAAGCAGCGCCGCTCAACGCGGGACACCTCGGGCACGTCTTCGACGCGCATCGGCTGCACGTAGTACCGGCGAGGCCCTGCGGTCGTCTCGTTGTTCACGATGCCTGTCTCTCTCCACCGGTGCCCGCGACACCGTCTCCAGCCTGTAGCGCTGCGTCACCCTGTGGACGCGCGCGGCTCGGGCGCCGCAGCCGTGCTCGCGCTGCCGTGCACATAGACCGGCTCAAGCGTCTCCAATGGGTCGGTATCCCCCTCCAGCCAGCGCCGGTGCGCAACCTCCGCCAGGTACGCCGGTCGCCGCACCCGCAGCGCGGGAGGCGGCACGATGACGAGCGGAGATTCCTCCAGTTTGGCCGCCAGGTCCGCCGGCAACTCTCCAGCAATGATAGTCTTCTCGACCAGCTCGTCCGCCAACTGGTCCATCCGCTCGTTGCGAAGGTCGCTCAGCCGCACCCACCGCCCATTCCGGTACCGGTAGTCAGCATAGACCACCCGGCCCCGCCCGGCCGGGACGACCGCGCGGATCGGGTGGCGCGACCGCACGTGCGGGTAGGCGATCGTATCCAGCGTGCCGATCCCGATGAGCGGCAACCCGAGGCCGTAGCACAGCCCCTTGGCCACGCTCATCCCCACGCGCAGGCCGTTGAACGTGCCCGGCCCGATCGCCACGGCGACGGCGCCGACCTCCGTCAGGTCACGCCCGTTAATGTCGAGCAGGTGCCGGATCTGGGTGAGGAGGGACGCGGTTTGGTTCCGCCCGGCATACCAGGTCAGCTCGCTGACCGTCGCGCCGTCGTAGAGCGCCAGCCCCGCGACCTCGGTCGACGTGTCAATAGCCAGAAGCAGCCGGTCCTCGGCGGGCACCAAACACCTCCACGCGAAAGGCCTCCACCAGCGCCTCGTAGCGCTCGCCCCGTGGGTAAAGGGCGAGCCGGCGCTTCGCATCGGCAATGTATTCGAGGTTAACGAGCAGGTACTCCTCGGGCAGCTCGGCGCTGAGCCGCTCCGGCCACTCAACCACCGTAATCCCCGCCGGGTCGGCAAAGTAGTCCTCGTAGCCGAACGTGACCAGCTCCTCGTTACCCTCCAGGCGGTAGAGGTCGAGGTGGTAGAGCGTCACCGGCCGCCCGTCGGCAGTCCGCCCGGGATGCTCGTGGACCAGGGTGAAGGTCGGGCTCTGCACGTAGCCGGTCACGCCCAATCCCCGCGCAATACCCTGCACCAGCGTCGTCTTGCCCGAACCGATGATGCCGGTGAGCAGGATCACGTCCCCTGGCCGGACGAGCCGGCCGAGCCGAGAGCCGAGCCACCGCGTCTGATCCGGGCTGTGGCTGATCACGTCGAGCGCCGGGCGCTGGGTCACCATCGGGGCAGTGTCCTCCGTCGTGTTGCGCGCCGCAGCGTGCAGGCCTACGCCGGAGTCGCTGAGGCGTGACCCCATCATAGCCAGCACCCGACTGAACCGGCAAGCGCAAGCGTCAGCCGCGCCCCTTGGTCGCCACCGGCAACGTGAAGCGGAACACCGTCCCCTCGCCGGGGACGCTCTCCACGCAGATGGACCCGTCCTGCGCCTCAACCAGTTGCTTGACGATGGCGAGCCCCAGCCCACTCGATTCGCCGAAGCCGGCGCCGTCGCCCAGCCGGTAGTGGCGCTGGAACACGGCGTCCAACTCCTCCTCCGGGATGCCCCCACCGGTGTCGCGGACCGAGACCTCGACCACCCCGTCGCGTTGCTCGGCGCCGACGACGATCAGGCCGCCCTCCGGGGTGTGGCGCAGAGCGTTGTAGAGGAGGTTTCCGAAGATCTGCTGCAGGCGCGTGCGATCCGCCAGCACCGGCGGCAGGCCCGGCGGGAGCATCGCCTCGACCGCGACCTTCCGCTGATCCCACGCCATGGGGCGGACGCCTTCGACCGCGGCTCGCGCCACCTCGTCGATCGCCACCGGAGCCGGCTCGATGTGCAGCGTGGCCTCCTCAATCCGGGCCAGTGTGAAGAGGTCGTTGATAAGGCGCTCCAGGGTGAGCACCTCCTGGTGAACCACAGCGAGCGACCGCGTTTCTTCGTCGTCCAGCTCGCCCAGCGAACCGGAGATCGGGTCAGCGCCCCGGCTCGCCAGCAGCCGTTCAATGTGGCCCCGCACGATCGCGACCGGTGTCCGCAGGTCGTGCGACACGTTAGCCACGAACGCCTTGCGTGCGCGGTCGGTGCGGTCCACGCTGGCGATCATCTCGTTGAAGCGCTCGGCCAGCCGCGCGATCTCGTCTTCCCCCTTGACCGCGACACGGCGCCCGAGATCGCCCTGCGCCATGGCATCGGCCGCCTCGGCCAGGTGCGATACGCGCTTCGATACGCGCCGCGCTCGGAGGATCCCCACCGGCACCGCCACGATGAGCGCCGGGGCGATGAGGACCGCCAGCGTCATGACGATGATGTAGACCAGCCCTGCCGCGAGCGTCGGCGCCGGCAACGACGTCGGGCCCGGTGACGGGTCGAACCGCTCGAGCACGACCAGCCCCTGGAAAACGTCGCCGTCAGACAGGATGGGGTGGACTACGACCGTCTCATTCTCATCGCCGTCCGTGACCCAGAGGTTGCCGTGACCCGACGGCGCGCCGGCCAGTTCCAGACCACGCCGGGCGATACGCACCGTGAGCGGGTTCGGGATTACGTCGACGGTCTGACCAGGCGGCGCCCAGCCTGGGTCGGAAGTGGCCACGATCCGACCGTCGGCGTCCGTGATCGCAATCCGGCGATCACCTCGCCCAGGGTTCCCAACCTCGACTTGGCCTGCCACGAACGCGAGGCGCTGCTGGATGGAATCCAACCGTTCCATGTCCCCGAGCGCCTCCGCGGCGACCGCGTCGGGCCCCGTCGTCCGGGCCACCGTGGTCGCCGTGTTGATCGCAAACGCGTCGATGCCCGAACTCAGTGGAAGCAACCCGGCGTTATAGGCGCCGAGAAAGACCCCGGCCACGGCAAGCTCGATCACCAGGGCCGTCAGCAACACCACCAGGACGTGGGAGACGATGAGTTGGACGCTCAGCCGCTGGCGATAGGCCCGGAAGAACCACCGCACCGCTCGCCACGGCGCGGTGAACACCCGACGCATCACGCCCCTCCGTCACGCGGTCGTTCGTACTTGTAGCCGACGCCCCACAAGGTAACGATCCGCTCGGCCGGGCTACCCGGTCCGCCCAGCTTCTTGCGCAGCCGGAGGATATGCGTGTCCACCGTTCGATCGACGCCGACGTAGTCCTCACCCCAGACGCGATGCAGGAGGTAGTCGCGGCTGAAGACCCGCCCGGGGTTGGCCGCCAGGAGGTGCAAGAGGTCGAACTCTTTGGCCGTCAGGTGCACCGGTTGCCCGCGCGACGTCACTTCCCGCGAGAGGGGATCGATCGTCAGGTCGCCGTGATCGATCCGCGTCGTGCCGTCCTCGGTGCGCGAGAGCGCCCGCATCATCTCCACCCGGCGCAGGATCGCCGAGACGCGCGCCTGCAGCTCCCGCAGCGAGAAGGGCTTGGTCAGATAGTCATCCGCGCCGAGCTCCAGACCGAGCACACGGTCCAGCTCCGTCGACCGGGCCGTCAGCATCAGGATCGGCGTGATCTTCGACTGCCGCACACGGCGGCAGATCTCCAGCCCGTCAACGTTGGGGAGCATCAGATCGAGCACGATCAGGTCCGGCTCCGGCTGGCCAGGACCGGTCAGCCGCTCAAGCGCCGCAGCCCCATCGCGGATGACCTCGACCCGGTGCCCCTCCTCACGCAGCGCCCGCTCAACCAGGGTCGCCAACTCCCGCTCGTCCTCGACGACGACAATATCCGCCACGTCCCCTCAGAACCTCGCATCTAACAACCGTGCAACGCGCAAACAACGCATCCAAGTCAGTATACCAACGCACCGTCCCCGACCCGCGGCGACGGGACGGGCCGCCACTGGATGGTGTCGACCCGTCCGACCGAATCCGCGCGTCCCTAGTCACCGGAGGGGACATCACGCCGCCAGAACACGAGTGCCGCAACGCCGAGGATCAGCACGCTGTAGCCGACGAGCGTCGCGATCGCCCGCTCAGGGCTGAGCAAGCCTTCCGCCGGCGCGGGATCAAATCCGGCCCGCATCGCTAGCGCCTGGAAGCTCGTGTTCGGAAAGAAGTCGACCATCAGCTCGCCCAATCGGCCGAAGACCGCCGGAGCGATCACGGCAGCGATCTGCTGCGCGATCGGCAAGCCAATCCCGACCGCGATTCCGGCCGCCATCGAGCGTCCGAGCATAGCCACACCAAACGCCACGATGACGAGGAAGAAGAGCAGCCCGGTGGTCGTCGCGAAAAGTTGCACGGCATCCGCCACCCAGGCACCGTCGATGACGCTCAGGTCCTGCTCGTATCCGCCGAGCCACCCGCTGCATGCGGCCTCCACGCAGATGAGCACCGCCATCATCAGGACGAAGAGCAGGTCGACCACCAGGAGCGCCAGCAACTTCGCCGCGAACAGGGGGCCACGTCCCACGCCCGTCGCCAGGAGAAGGCGCATCGTGCCCCAGCCGTACTCGGACCCGGCAATGGCTGCACCGATCACCGGGAGGGTCATGTTCCCCATGAGCTGAATCAGTTGGAAGCTGTCCTCAACGATGTTGGGGAAGACGAACGCCTCACGCGAGCCGTCGGTCCCGGCGACGAGCACGAGCACCATAAAGCCCACCGCCGCCAGGATCCCGAGACCGAACGTCACCTTGGTCATGGGACGCTTCCGGAGCTTCCCTAGCTCCATCCGCGTCAGTGCGGCGACGCCCGGGCGGCCACGGATCGCGTCGCTTGCGCTCAGCGTCGCCGCGGTCAGGGTATTGGTTCCACTAGCCACGCCGCACCTCGCTCCCCAGTTCTCCTGTAATCTCGAGGAACGCTTCCTCGAGGGTATTTCCGACCGGCCGGACCTCCTCAACCGCGACACCGGCCTGCACCAACGCGGCCGTCAACGCGGCCCGCTCGCCATCCGTCGCTCGCACGATCAGCGCACCGTCCCGCTCCTCCACGTGCTGCACCACGGGGAGATTCCGCAGGATGTCCGTGGCCCGAAGAGGATCGTCCACCCGCACCAGCGTCTGCTGACCCCGTGCGGTCAACTCGGCCACCGACCCTTCCAGGACCACCTCGCCGCGGCGGAGGATCGCCACCCGGTCGCATACCTGCTCGACTTCGTTTAGCAAGTGGGACGAGAGAAAGATGGTCTTGCCCGCCTCGGACAGCCGGAGGATGAGGTGACGCACCTCCATCATCCCGGCCGGATCGAGACCGTTGGTCGGCTCGTCGAGGATGATCAACTCCGGATCGTGGATCAATGTCCAGGCGATCCCGAGCCGCTGCTTCATGCCGAGGGAGTACTTGCCGAACGGCTTCTTGCCCGCCTCGGAAAGGCCGACCAGTTCCAGCACCTCATGGATCCGCCGGGAAGGGATTCCGCCGCGCAGCGCCGCCAGCACCGACAGGTTGTCGAACCCGGACAGATACGGATAGAAGGTCGGCCGCTCGATGATCGCCCCGACGCGCGACAACGCCTCGCCCCGCCGCTCCGGCCCGAGCCCGAAGAGGTCGATCGTGCCCTCAGTCGGCTCGACCAGCCCCAGGATCATCGCGATGGTGGTCGACTTCCCCGAGCCGTTCGGTCCCAGGAAGCCGTAGACCTCTCCAGCATGAACCGTGAAGCTGACACCGCGCACTGCATCGTGGTTGCCGTAGCGCTTGCGGAGGCCGGTAGCGCGCAGCACCGGCGGGCGCTCGGCCACGGATGCCGAGCTTCGCGTGCGGTCCGGCGCAACTGCTTGCACCATAGATGAACCTCCCCGATACACCGTCGTGACGTGCGGGCCGGAGCGCCTATTGCTCCAGCCACCATCACGAGGGTACGGGGAGGCCGCTACGAAGCTTTGACGGGAATGTCACGGAATTGTGAACGACGAGCTCGGACGCAGCGAATCCGCCGGCACGGGTCATCCCTGCAACGGTCAGCATCCGCTCAGGTCAGGGCCGAACCCCGGTCGCGGTCGCTCGGGTTTGGCGGCCGCGACCGGGGAGGGCGACCTCAAGTAAGCGGATGCTCAGTCGACCGGTGGACGCCGGTCTGCCCACGGGCGCGCTTCCTCAAACGCCGCGGCCGCGCGCAGGACCGTCGCGTCGTCCCGCAGGCGGCCGACGATCTGTAGCCCGACCGGCAGCCCCGCCTCGGTAAATCCGGCGGGCACCGTCGCCGCAGGCTGCCCCGTGAGATTGAACGGGTAGGTAAACGGCGTCCAGCTCAGACGGGTCACCGGCTGCCCGGCGATCTCGCCCGGATTATCGTCACCGGCCCGGAACGCAGCGAGGGGCATGGTCGGGGTCAGGAGCAGGTCATAGCGCTCCATGAACCGCCGCACCTGATCCACGAACTGGCTACGCCGCTGCATCGCCGCGGCGAGGTCCACCCCGCTCACCTGGCGCCCGGCCTCGATCACCCGCACCAGGCCGGGGTCGAGCTGGTCGCGCACCTGCTCGAAGTTGTCACGGAACACGCCCGCCATCGCGGTGCTCCAGATCGCGTCGAGGATCTGGAAGGGATCATCCCATCCGGGATTCACTTCCTCGACCTCGCAGCCGAGGTCCCTGAAGACCGCCGCCGCCCTGGCTGCGATGTCGCCGATCTCCGGGTCAACCACGGCGTAGCCCATGTCCCGGCTCCAGGCGACGCGCAGCCCGGCCACACCGCCGTCACAGGCCGCCACGAAGCTGGGAATCTTGGGATCGAGAGACAGCCGGTCGCGCGGGTCGAAGCCCGCCATCACGTCGAGCATCAGCGCGGCATCGCGCACGGTGCGCGTCATCGGTCCGATGTGCGACAACGACTCGACTGCACTCGGCGGGTAAGAGGGGATCAGGCCGAAGGATGGCTTGAGGCCGAAGATCCCGCAGAAGGCCGAAGGGATGCGGATCGACCCGGCGCCGTCGCTGCCCTGCGCGAGCGGACCCAACCCGGCCGCCACGGCTGCCCCGGCGCCTCCACTGGAGCCCCCCGCCGTCCGACCGTGCTTCCACGGGTTGTGCGTGGGGCCGATCACCCGGTTCCCCGAGTCACCCTTCCATCCCAGCTCGGGAGTGTTGGTCTTGCCGAGCATGACGCCTCCGGCAGCGTAGAGGCGTTCGACAAACGGGGCGTCGAAGTCGGGCACCCAGTCTTTCCATACCAGTGAGCCGCGCGTGGTCCGAATCCCACGGGTCACGGACAGGTCCTTGATCGAAATCGGCACGCCGAGGAGCGGTCTGTCGGCCCGCCCTGCGGCGTAGTCTCGCTCGGCCGCCAGTGCCTGGTCCATCGCCAGGTCAGGCGTGACGGTAATGAACGCGTTCAGGGTCGGGTTGAGTCGCTCGATGCGCTCCAGCACCGCTCGGGTCACCTCGACCGGTGACAGCGCACGCTCCGCGTACAGTCGCCGCAGTTCCGTCGCCGGCAGGTAGCACAGATCGATCGCGTCCACCGTCGCACATCCCTTCCACGCGCCACCGCGCGCCGACTGCCCTGTTCCCCTGATGCTTCGGCCGCATGGTAGCACACCCGGGAGCCATTCCGGCCCACGACTGCGACCGCGGACGCGTTCACGAACTGGCATGTGCTAGGATCGGCAACGAGGGCGACCACACGTGCGGTCAGCCCTACCACGGAGGGAGACGGCCCGTGTCCGACGAGCTCATCGCCGGGGTTCTCTGGACCATTCTGGGGGTATCGGTCCTGCTCGCCCTCGGCGCGCTGGTTCAGCGCTCCTGGACAATGATGCTGATTGCCGGCGTGCTCGCGTTCGTCTTCGCGATCCCCGCACTCCCCAGCATCGGCCTGTTCATCCTCGTGATCGCGGTCGTGGAGATCACCGTGGCGCTCGTCATGCGCCGTCGGGAAGACGAATCCACGACCCCGTAGGGACAAACGATTCGGCCGTCGCCACCGGACGGTGGCGGACGAACCGATCGCCGTCCACCGCTAGCCCCAGTGGGTGTACGCTCCTGATTCGACCTCTTCGACCTTGCCGCTCGCCTCGCGGATCTTCACCTCGGGGCCCTTCGCACCGGCCTTGACGATCTCGCCGATGCGCCACGGTCCATGCAGCCCGGCAAGGCGGAACGCCCGGCACACCCGCGCGAACACCGCCGGCGGCGCGGTGAAGAGCAACTCGTAGTCCTCGCCGCCGCGCAGGGCCAGGTCGAACCAGTCATCGAAGTTCCACTTGATCGCGTTCGGAATGGGCACACGCGCGATGTCAATCACGGCTGAGACGCCGCTGGCCTGGCACATCTTCGGCAGGTCGCCCAACAGTCCGTCGCTGAGGTCCATCGCAGCTCGCACACCGGCGCGGGCCAGGAGCCGCCCCTCGCGAACGCGCGGCTTCGGCCGGCTGTACGCCTCTCGCATGGCCGGGTTACCGTCGAGCGTCAGGAGTTGCTGCTGGAACACCCGCAGCCCGGCTGCGGCCATCCCCAGCGGCCCGGTGACGCCGATGATGTCCCCGGGCCTCGCTCCGTCGCGCGTCATCACCGCGCGACGGCCGGCGGACGTCTCCCCGATGACGGTGACCGACACGATCACGCCGTTCGGGGACGCGCTCAAGTCCCCACCCGCCACCACGACGCCGTGCCGCCTTCCGAGCGCGTTCATGCCCCGGAACAGATCCGTCACCTCACGGTCGCGCTCCGAGCCCGTCAGTGCGAGCGAGACGAGAGCCAGTCTTGGCTGGGCGCCCATGGCCGCCACGTCGCTGAGATTGACCGCCAGTGCCTTGTGCCCCACCGCCTGCCAGTCCATCCAGTCGAGGCGGAAGTGGACGTTCTGCACGAGGATGTCGGTGGTGAAGACGAGGTCGCGGCCCGGCCGTGGGCGCCAGACGGCTGCGTCGTCGCCGATGCCCATCCGAAGCCGCCGCGGCAGTGTGGCGCTGACGACACCGTCGATCATGTCGATGAGGGGAAACTCGCCGACCTCCTTGACCGGCCGGCCGCCGGACGGCACGCGCATCCCTACACCTCGCTCCTCTCCTCCACCCGACCCGCGTCGCACGCGGCGCGGTACACCGCCGCGGTCTCCCGCGCCGTCCGTTCCCAGGAGAACTCCCGCGCCCGCGCCAGCCCGCGCTCCCGCAGCTCAGCCCGCAGCGTAGCATCTCCCATGAGCCGCTCGATCGCCGCCGCCAGCGCATCGACATCGCGCGGGTCGACCAGCAGCGCCGCATCACCCGCCACCTCGGGCAGCGACGACGTGCCCGACGTGATCACGGGCGCGCCGCAGGCCATGGCCTCGAGCACCGGCAGGCCAAAGCCCTCGTACAGGGAAGGGTAAACGAAGACCGTGGCGGCGCTGTACCAGAGCGGCAGATCCTCCGGGTCGGCGTACCCCGCGAAGATGACCCGGTCCTCGACGCCGAGCGCCCGGACCTCGGCGAATACCGGCTCGTACATCCACCCCTTGCCGCCGGCCACTACCAACGGCGCATCGAGCCTCGCCTGCACCCGCGCATAGGCCCGGAGCAAGCCCACCAGATTCTTGCGCGGCTGGAGCGTGCCGAGGAACAGAATGAACTGGTCGGGCAGGCCGTGCTCCTGTCGGAACGCCGCCAGCCGTTCTTCGTCGGTCACCGGCGCGAGCGACGGGTCGACGCCGTTCGGCACCGTCACGACCCGTTCCGGATCGACGCGGTAGAACCGCAGCACGTCGCGGCGCGTGCTCTCCGAGACCGTGATGACCCGCGCGGCACGGCGCACCGACAGGCCGGTGAGCAGGTCGAGATAGCGCTGCTTCGCCCGCGGATACTGCTCCGGGTAGATGCGGAACGCCAGATCGTGCACCGTCACCACGCCCGGCAGGCCATCCAGCAACGGCATTACGTTCACCGGCCCGTGGACCAGATCGACGCCCGCTCGCCGCAGCACCAGAGGCCCGGCCACCTGCTCCCAGAGGATGCGCACCTCCGGCCTCCCGGTCGGCACGCGGCTTGGCCGCCACTGTAGCGACGCAGGGAAGCTCTCGCGGCAATCTCCCGCCTGCGGCCCGGTGAATACCACCGCCTCGATATCCGGCGCGGCCGCCGGGAGCGCTCGCAGCAGGAACTCGATGTAGCGGCTCACGCCCGCCTGCCGATACCCCGGGGCAAACGAGAGGAGATGTCCAAGGACTCCAACCCGCACTCAGCGCCTCCACCGTGGCGGTCCCCGCCACTCTGCCCGGTCCCCCGTGGTCGCCTCGCCTGACCGCCCGGCGCGCGGAAATCGTAGCACAGGGTGGGGTCCCCGACGGCTCTCCCCCGCAGGGACGGGCAGGCCGGGTGCTATAATCACCCGGTGGCCGCGGCTCGGACAGGCTCCGGTACTACGCGGGAAACGATCGAGGACAGGACCTGCATGCACCAGACCAGCGACGTCGCGGGCATCATCGAGCAGTTTTCCGTCTTCTATCCCTTCACGCTCGACCCCTTCCAGCGCGAGGCCATCGAGACCTTCCTGGCTGGCGACTCCGTGATGGTCGCCGCCCCGACCGGCACCGGCAAGACGGTCGTCGCGGAGTTCGGCGTCTACGAGGCGTTCCGCCGCGGCGGCCGGGTGATGTACACGACCCCGATCAAAGCGCTGAGCAATCAGAAGTTCCGCGACCTGCGGGTCATCTACGGCGACAACGTCGGGCTGCTCACCGGCGACATCACCGAGAACGCCGACGCACCGATCGTCGTGATGACTACGGAAGTCCTCCGCAACATGCTGCTGCAGACCCCGTGGGAACTCGACGCGGTCGACTGCATCATCTTCGACGAGGTCCACTACATCGCCGACCCGGAGCGGGGCACCACCTGGGAAGAGGCGATCATCCTCTGCCCGGAGCACATTCAGCTCATTTGCCTCTCGGCCACCGTCTCTAACGCCGACGAGATCGCCCAGTGGATCAGCCGCACCCATCGCCCGATCCATTTGGTGACCCACTACGAGCGTGCGGTACCACTCTCGCTCTATTACTTCCTCGACAAGAAGTTGCACCTGGTCATCGACGAGCACGGGCGCCAGGTGGCGGACTTCCCCAACACCGGCGGCGAGTTGCGGCGCCAGATGATGCGCGGCGGGCTCTCCTCCGAGCAGCGGCGCCAGGCCGAGCAGGCCGAGCCGCCGCCCTGGGAGATCATCCGGGCGCTTCAGACTCAGGACATGCTCCCGGCGATCTATTTCCTCTTCAGCCGGCGCGACTGCGAGGACTATGCGCAGCGCTTCGCCCTGATGCGACCTAACCTGGTCAAAGACGACAAGATCCGGCAGGAGATCAACACGGTCGTCGAGAACTACCTCAGCCAGATGCGCCTTGAGGACCGCGAGCTGGCGCAGGTCCAGCAGATCGCGTCGTTGGCGCAGCTCGGCATCGGCTTCCACCACGCCGGGCTCCTGCCGATCCTGAAGCAGCTCGTTGAGGTGCTCTTCAGCCGGGGATTGATGCAGGTCGTCTTCGCAACGGACACCCTCGCCCTCGGCGTGAACATGCCGGCCCGCAGCGTGGTCATCGGCCGGATGACCAAGTGGGACGGCCGTCGCCGTCGCCCGCTCACCCCCAATGAGTTCCAGCAGATGGCCGGGCGAGCAGGCCGGCGTGGCATGGACGAGCGCGGCTCGGTCGTGGTCCCCTACAGTCCCTGGATGAGCTTCCGCGAGATGCTGGAGATCGCCACCGGCGAGCTGGAGCCGGTGCGAAGCTCGTTCGCCATCCGCTACAACACGGTCCTCAACCTGTGGGACCCGCCGCACGGCACCCGCGTGCGGCACATGCTCCAGCAGAGCCTGTCGCAGTTCCAGACGGCGCGGCGGGTGCGCGAGATCGAGGACCTCATCATCGAGGTCGGCCGCGAGATCGATGCGGTGCCCCAGGGGTGCCTCATCGGCCTCGACGGCGGGGACGAGCTGCTTGACGAATACCGCGGCCTAAACGCCACGATCAATGCTCTCCGCGGGCGCGAGCGGCGCCTCCAGCGCGAGGTGCACGCACTGCGGCTCAACCTGGATCAGCGCCCCTGGCCTGAGCCGGGACGGCAGGCGCTGCGTCGCGCCTTCCGCGAACTCCCGGCCGGGGTCATCGTCCACCTTCGCCGAGGCGGCTGGGCCGTCTACCTTGGCCGTGCCGCGAGCGGCGGGGTTGGTCTCTTCCTCACCGGCCACGAGGTGGTGCTCCTCGCCGAGTACCGCCAGATCGACTACCTCGCGGCGGGAGAGCCGGCCGTCGAGGTGCCCTCACAGTTGACTGAGCTTGAAGAGCCGGTCGAGGACGTTCGGCCGCTGATCGGTCAGGCGGCCCTCGACGAGATCTGGCGGCAGGTCGCCGACCTCGAACTCCCCGACCTGGATGCCCTGCTCGCGGAGCATCGCGCGCAGCAGGAGGCGCGACTTGCGTCGGAGCGCGCCCGGCTGGAGCAGGAGCTGCGCGAGCATCGCGAGCAGCTCCAGGCCATCAACACGGAACGCCGAAACCACCCGTGCCACACCTGCCCGCGCCGCAAGGAGCACCAGAACAACCTGAAGCGCGTGGCGCAGCTTGAACGCGAGCGCGCCGCGCTCCAGGCCGAGCTCGGCCGCGAGCTAACCAACGAAGAAGAGCGGGTACGCCGACTCATCCGCGGCATCCGCGACGTGCTCCACCGGTTCGGGTACCTCTACCGCGGTTACCCGACGGCCAAGGCGGACACGCTCGCCAACGTCTTCGACACCAACGGCCTGGTCATTTGCGAGATGATCGACCGCGGCTTCCTCGACAAGCTCAACCCGGCCGACGTCGCCGAGGTCTTCTCCTGGTTCGCCTACGACCGCGATTTCCGCTTCGCCAACACCTACTCACTGCCGAACCGCCTCGTCCTGCTCCGGCGCCGCCTGGACGACCTTGAGCGCGAGATCCTGATGGCCGAGCGCCAGAACAACCTCTTCATCACGACCGGTCACAACGACGGTTTCTACGGAGCGGTTCGCGCGTGGTGCCATGGCGCCACCGTGTCGCGCATCCTGGAGCAGATCGAGTTGAGCGAGGGCGACCTCGTTCTCACCTTCAACAAGACGCTCGACCTGATGCGCCAGGTCCGTGAGATGCTCGCCCACGCCATGCCCGAACACCCGCTGCGCGACGTGCTGGAGCGTGCCGAGGCGCTGGTCAAGCGCGACATCGTCGAGCAGTCGCTCGCGATCGGCTTCCTGCCGCTCTCTCAGTCGATGTCCGGATCGGTCGACGACGACATCGCCGCCGACGAGGCAGAGATCGACCGAGGCGACTGACACCGACCCCGATGACACCGCTGCATGCACGCGGGCGATGCGGAATCCGGCTCCCTACCCCAGCGCCGCCAGCACCTCCGGGTCCACGTCGTCATCCATCGCCAGCCCGTTTATTACGGCGCTGATGCCAGTGAAGTACTGCAGCACCGACAGGCCCTCGATGATCTGCGCGTCGGTCACCCCGAGCTTCTTCAACCGCGCGGTGTGCACCTTCACTCCGAAAGCGTTGTTCGCGAGCGTGACCGTGGCCCAGGCCAGCCACTCCTTCAGGACGGGATCCAACTCCCCCTCGTCCATGATCCGCGCTCGGTTCTCCACCGCCGCCGCGAGCAGCCGCGGGTTGTTCGCCAGCACCTTGTAGATCGCGGGCACCCGCCCGGCACCGAAGCCAGCCTTGATCTGCTCGTACGCCGCGCGCACCTCCTCTGGGGCTTGCTCCTCCGGCACCATCTTCAGCGTCGCCATCACACCCTCCCCTCGAACTGAACGACTTGCCACCACTCTACCCATAGACAGGCAGCACCCGTCCATACCCAAGCCACACACCCCCTCTCCCCTTGTGGGCTCCGTCCGAGAGGGGGTTGGGGGGTGAGGGGTACGCCCCCTCACATCTCCTTGGCCATGTACTGATGCTCGATGTTGGACATGAAGAAGCGGCGTCCGATGGGGCGGAACCCGAGGGCCTCGTAGAAGGTGAGTGCGTGGGTTTGGGCGTTGAGGGTAACGATACGGCTCCCCTGGTCCCGGGCGAGACGCAGCAGATGCTCCATGATCGCGCGGCCCACGCCCCGCCCACGGTACGGCTTCCGCACCGCGACCCAGACGATCTGCGCCTCGTCACCGTAGAAGGTGATCCGGCCGGTACCCGCCGTCTGCCCGCCCACCGCGCCGAGCACGTGGACACTGTAGCGATCGTCCGGGTCATCGCGCACGCTGCGCGTCAGGTGCTGCTCCTCGACGAAGACCTCATGGCGGATCGCGTAGACCTCGGCCATCTCCGCCAGCGAGGTCACAACCCAGGTGCGCACCTCGTCATCGCGGATTCCGGTCTCCTGGTCCCCCTTCAGGGCCGTCATCAGTGTCCTCCAGCCCGAGACGCCGGGAGACGGCGGCCAGCGCCTCAGCGCGGCCGTCGACCCAGCGGACCCATTCGTCGCGCGCCGCGGCCGCCGCGATCCGGGCGTCGGCCACATGGCGCGCACCCGTCCCGCCGAGCATCTCCCGTGCCGCGATGGCATCGGCCGGCGTCAGCGGCGGGGGACTTTCGACCAAGAGCGGAGAGAAGCGACCCCACTCCTCGGGCGTAAGATCTGGGAGGTCCTTCCCCTGCTCGACACAGTAGGCCACCACCCGACCGACGATCTCGTGCGCCTCACGGAACGGCAGCCCATGCCGCACGAGGTGGTCCGCCACGTCGGTGGCGAGCGTGAAGCCCTCCCCTGCCGCAGTCAGCATGCGGTCGGTGCGGAACCGGGTCGTGCGCAGCATCGGCGGTAGCACGCGGAGGATGAGCAGCACCGTGTCGACCGTGTCGAACGCGCCTTCTTTATCCTCCTGTAGGTCCTTGTTGTAGGCGAGCGGCAGACCCTTGCCGACGGTCAGCATTCCCATCAGGTGACCGTAGACCCGGCCCGTCTTGCCCCGGATCAACTCCGCCACATCCGGGTTCTTCTTCTGCGGCATGATGCTGCTGCCGGTGGCGAAGGCGTCGTCGAGTTCGATGAAACCGAACTCGCTGCTCGACCAGAGGATGATCTCTTCAGCCAGCCGCGACAGGTGCAGCATGATCTGCGCGCAGGCGCTCAGCAGGTCCACCACGAAGTCGCGGTCGGAGACGGCATCGAGGCTGTTGGCGCAGACCCCGTCGAACCCGAGCAGGTCGGCGACGAACTGCCGGTCGATCGGGTAGGTGACTCCTGCCAGCGCGCCGGCCCCGAGCGGCGACAGGTTGACGCGGCGGTAGGCGTCGCGCAGCCGGTCCAGATCGCGGAAGAGCATCTCGACGTAGGCGAGCATGTGGTGCGCCAGCAGCACGGGCTGGGCGCGCTGGACGTGCGTGTAACCCGGCATGATTGCGTCCGGATGGCGCTCCGCGATTTCCAGCAGCGCGCCGATGGTGTCGGTGAGTCCCGCCGCAAGACGAATCAGGGCCTCCCGCGTCCAGAGGCGAAAGTCAAGCGCGACCTGATCGTTTCGGCTCCGCCCGGTATGGAGCCGCCCGGCAGCGGGCCCGATGATCTCGCGCAGCCGCCGTTCGACGCTGAGGTGAATGTCCTCGTCCGCCAGCCGGAACTCGTGCTCCCCGCGTCGGATCTCGTCGTAGATCTGACGCAGGCCCTGCTCGATCTTCGCCGCGTCGTCCTTGGGGATGATCCCCTGGCGGGCGAGCATGCGCACGTGGGCGATCGAGCCCATGATGTCCTGCCGGTAGAGGCGCCGATCGAAGCCGATCGAGGCATTCAACTCATCGACCAGCGCATCGGTCGGGCGGCTGAAGCGCCCGCCCCAGAGCTTGCCTGCCGCGCCACCGGGCTGCGACTCGGTCACCGAAACCCTCCCCACCTCGCGCCGGCCGTGCGGCGGCCGGTCGTCACGCTCACGAACTCGCCTCGATCGCGGGCTCGGCCGCCACCGGGATCCGCTCCGGTTCCAGCACCCGCCCCGTCTCATCCACCGGGACCACGCCAGGGCCGTACACCTCGTCTGCGGAGATCTTCCCTTCGGCCAGGAGCACCCGCTTGAGCGACACGATCGCGGCGACGATCATTCCGTCGTCCGGCTCGCGTGTCGTCAGCCGCTGCAGCGCCATGCTGGGGCTGACCAGCAGCCGCACGAGCCGGTTGTCCATGTGGTTCGCCGTCCACTTGATGAACTCGTAGGCGAGCGCTGCGATGAACGGCACCAGCGCGATGCGGGAGACGACGCGCCAAAACATCGGCGGCCTCCCCAGCAGCGCGAACACCAGGATCGAGAGAAGCACGACGATCAGCAGGAACCCGGTGCCGCACCGCGGGTGGCTGATGCTGTGCCGCCGCACGTGCTCAACGTCGAGCGGGTCACCCGCCTCGTAGGCGTTGATCGCCTTGTGCTCGGCACCGTGGAAGCCGAAGACCCGGCGGATGTCCTTGAGCTGGCCGATGAACAGCATGTAGCCGATCAGCAGCCCGAGGCGGATCAAGCCCTCGATCAGGTTGCTGAGCACGCTACTGCTGATGTAGCGGTCGACGAACCCGACGACCGCCAGGGGAGCCACGAAGAACAACCCAATGGAAAAGAGGAGCGAAACCGCCACCGTCCCCCAGAGGGCGACCCCGGTCAACGTCCCGGCGTCGTCCCGCTCCTGCTCCGCCAGCTTCCCCTCGGTGAGGCTGACGTTGGCCGAGAAGACGAGGGCGCGCATCCCCAGGACCATCGTGTCCCAGAGCATGAACACACCTCGGATGAGCGGGAGTGGGCGCACTCGTTGGGTCCAACTACTACCGGACAACGGCTCGTGGTAAACGGCGATCTCGCCGCTGGGGGCCCGAACGGCAATAGCCATGTCGCGACGGCCTCGCATCATGACGCCTTCCATGACCGCCTGACCGCCGTAGGATGTTCGATCCGACATGGCTCTTCCCCATCAGTTCCGCGTGAGCACGGGCCGACATGCCCGGTGATTGTACCAGAGGGAGGGAGATTGCTCGGAGTCGCGATTCAGCGGTCGAGTCGCTGGGTGGTACGCGCCGCCCGGCGCCGCGCTCGCCGCTGCTCGCGCCCGTACAACATGTCGTTCAGCCGGTCCATGAGTGGCAGATCTTCATCGAGAACCTGGAGCGAGCTCATGAGGGCAAAGCCGGTGATGCGGATGGTCGGCGCGTCGGAGGTCGGGACGACATCCCGTCGGTTCTCCTTGACGCTGCTCATGACCGTCGCCGCCTCCAGCACGACCGGGACGTCCTCGGGCACGTAGATCTTCACATCCGCCATGATCGCATTGACCTGGAGCACCAACTCGCCGCCGACGATCTCGGCGTCGAGAAGGTCGACCTTGCAGTCGGCCATGACCGCGAGCACGTCGACCTGTCCCTCGGCGCGCCAGTGCCCAGCCTGCTTGGTTTCTCCGAGGATCGCCTGGATTCGCCTCGTTGCAGGCAGACTGGTCGCCGGCAGGACGCTCCGGCCGAGGTCACGGGTGACCGCCGCAAGGTCCCCTCGGGTTTGGGCGGTGAGCGCCGCCTCGGTGCGCTCAAGGAGTTCCTCGGTCGTCAGGCGCCCGTCGACGGCCGCTTGGCGAAGGACGATAAGGGCACGCTCCCGTTCCGCGTCGCTGACTCGCGCATGGTCGTCCATGAGCCGCTCCCGTGGCCAGTCTGTCCTGCTTGGGGCAGGGTACGCGACTTCCGGCTGCAGCCGAGTATACCCCGCCACACCGCCCTCCGCGTCTCGTCCGAGGGCACCCGCTTGCCCACCCCGAAGCGCAGTGCTATCCTGGCCCCGCGCCGTCGAGGACAACCGATGCCCGGCGCGGGGTGACATGGAGGATGGGGATGCGAACGGAGCCATTGATCTTCGAGTTGAGCAAGTCGGGCCGGCAGGGCGTGTCGATGCCGCCGCTGGACGTGCCGGAAGCCGAGCTGCCCGCTGACCTGTGCCGCGACAGCTTGCCCCTGCCGGAAGTCAGCGAGGTCGACGTGATTCGGCACTACACGCGCCTCTCGCAGTTCAACCACGCCGTCGACACCGGCTTCTATCCCCTCGGCTCCTGCACGATGAAGTACAACCCCAAGATCAATGAGCTGGCAGCGCGGCTGCCCGGGTTCGCCCAGATCCACCCGCTCCAGGATGAGGAGACGGTGCAGGGCGCGCTGGAGCTGATGTACGGGCTGCAAAGCTACCTGGCCGAGATCAGCGGGTTCGACGCCGTGACGCTCCAGCCCGCTGCCGGCGCCCACGGCGAGCTGACCGGTATTCTGATCGCCCGTGCCTACTTCGAGAGCATCGGCGACACCGGCCGGACCACCGTCCTCGTCCCCGACTCGGCGCACGGCACCAACCCGGCGACCGCCGCCATGGCCGGCTACAAGGTGGTCACCGTGCCCTCGGACAAGAGCGGCAACGTGGACATCGACAAGCTGCGCGAGCTGGTCGGCCCCGACACCGCGGCCCTGATGATCACCAACCCGAACACGCTGGGCCTCTGGGATGAGAACATCGACGAGGCCATCCGCCTGGTCCACAAGGCGGGCGGTCTGGTCTACAACGACGGCGCCAACTTCAACGCCATTCTGGGCATCGCCCGGCCCGGCGACCTCGGCGTGGACATCATGCACTTCAACCTGCACAAGACCTTCTCCACCCCGCACGGTGGGGGCGGCCCCGGCGCCGGCCCGGTCGGTGTGAAATCGCACCTTATCCCGTTCATGCCGGGCCCGGTGGTGGAACGGGTTGAGGGCGAGGAGCCGACTTTCCGCTGGAAGTGGCCGGAAAAGTCGATCGGCAAGATCCACTCGTTCCACGGCAACTTCGGCATGCACGTGCGCGCCTACACCTACATCCGGATGCACGGCGCAGAGGGACTCCGGCAGATCAGCGAGGACGCGGTGCTCGCTGCCAACTACCTCCAGGCACGCCTCAAGGACCGCTACGAGGTGCCGTACGACCGGCGGTGCATGCACGAGTTCGTCGCCAGCGCCAACCGGCAGAAGAAGCGCGGGGTGCGCGCGCTCGATATCGCGAAGCGCCTACTCGACTTCGGCGTGCACC
Source organism: Sphaerobacter thermophilus DSM 20745 (assembly GCF_000024985.1). NCBI lineage: Bacteria > Pseudomonadati > Thermomicrobiota > Thermomicrobia > Sphaerobacterales > Sphaerobacteraceae > Sphaerobacter > Sphaerobacter thermophilus. The sequence goes on along the minus strand of NC_013523.1, from coordinate 985,283 downwards.
CGCCGACGGTCTACTTCCCGCTGATCGTCGACGAGGCCCTGATGATCGAGCCGACCGAGACGGAGAGCATCGAGACGCTCGACTACTTCATCGACGTCATGCGCCAGATCGCGGACGAGGCCGAGCAGAAGCCGGAGTTCGTGCACGCGGCGCCGCACAACACGTTCTTCAAGCGGCTCGATGAGGTGCGCGCCAACCGGCAACTGAATCTGCGCTGGGTGCCGGAGGAGTCGACACCCGCCGCGGCCGACTAGCCAGCTCACTGGAATCGCATCGCAAGCAGCGGGAGGGCGATGTGCCCTCCCGTTTGCGTGCGTGGTGGTTTGGACCGCAGCCCTACTTGTCCTCACCATGCAGGTGCCCCGAGGCACCGTACTACCCGGGCCGCTCCTCGACCCAGAGCGCCGTCATGGTCCCGCCGACCAGGAGGAGCAGGGCGCCGCTCAAGCCGATGAGGCCGAACCCACCGAGTGGCAGCAACAGGGCATTCCCAATTGAACCGATCACGTACCCCGCCTGCACCACCGCTGCGCGGAGCGCCATCAACGTTCCTCGGTGCGTCGGCGATTGCTGGAGACCGAGGGAGCTCGACGTAGCTCCCCGAACGCCCTGACTGAGCCCAAACGCGACCAGCAGCACGACGGTCAGCGCTAGTGACATCGGCCGCCCCAAGGCAACCACCAGCAGCGCGCCGGACAGCACCGCGGAGACCAGCACAACGAGCGGCAGCCGCCGCCCCTGGCTGACCCGGTGGGCAACCAGACTTCCGCCCACGAAGCCGAGCGCCGTCAGCGACAGCAGCGGGCTCGTCAACCCCGCGCTCAGGTCGTACTGCGAGATGTAGAAGGCGCCGAGGAACGTGAGCGTGCCGGCCCACCCCGTGTACGCACTCAACTCTGCGATGACCCAGATGACGGCCGAGCGGTCACGGATCAGGCTCCCCAGCGCTCCGCCGTGCCCTCGCCGCGTTCCTGGCTCGCGCTCCGCCGCGCGTCGCGGTGCCGGGAGTCGCAGCGCGAAGGCGAGGCCCACAAGGCTGAACGCCATCGGCACCCCGAGAAAGCTCGCCCGCCAGGAGAACGTGTCAGCCAGGAAGCCGATCAGCGGCAGGCCCACGACCCAGGCCAGCGGCTGCCCGACCGTGACCATGCCGATCGCCCAGGCCCGCCGCCCCGGTGGGAAGTAGTCCCCGACCGCGGCGTAGCCCATCGACAGGAGGGCGGCAATGCCCAGGCCGCCCGCAGCCTGCACCGCCAGGAGGACGCCGAATGTGGGAGCCAGCGCACTCCCCAGGCCGGCCAGCCCGACGCCGAACAGGCCGCCGATGATCAGCGGGCGGCTGCCGAGTCGCTCAGAGGCGATTCCCACGAACGGCGCCAGGACCGCCGACACCAGCGCCGACGCAGTCCGAAGCTGCGCGGCTGCCGATACCGATACGTTGAACGCCTCGGCGATGTCCACAACCAGCGGACTGATGATCACCACGCCCGTCTGGTTGACGATCATCGTGACGATCAACGCTCGGAGGACCGACCACTCGCTCGCAACCCGGCCTGCGTCCGTCCCCTGACCTGTGTCGAGCTTCACCCGCGCACCTCACCCCATCTCTGCCGGGCAGAGTATGACACACCCTGCACCGGAACCCCTTGGGTGGCACGGATCATGCCTGTAAGCCTCATAGAGCGATCTGCATTTGGCGTGCGAAAGCCGAGAGCATCAGCACGCAGAGTTGTTCGTAGTATGAAGGGGAGACGCGTATGGATAAGCAGAAGTTGATTGACGGGCTGAACCACGACCTTGCCGGCGAGCTCGCCGCGATCATCCAGTACCTGCACTTCAGCGCCACCGTCACCGGGCTGGATCGGCCGCAACTGAGCGAGTTCTTCGAGAGCGAGATCCCGGATGAGCTGGGGCACGCCAAGTTCCTGGCGAACAAGATCGCCGCGCTTGGCGGGCAGCCGACCACTGAGCCGGGCCCGGTCAAGACGGCCACCGACAGCCGTGGGATGCTGGAGGCGGTGCTCGAGGCCGAGAAGCAAGCTATTGCCAACTATAACGAGCGGATCAAGCAGGCGGAGGAGTTCGGCGACACCGGCCTGAAGGTGCAGCTCGAAGACATCGTGTCCGATGAGACCGGACACAAAGAAGAGGTCGAGAAGCTCCTGGCCAAGCAGCCGGCCGTCGTCTAGCACCTCACTCCGACGATCGCACCGATCCGGCGGGTACGGCGCGGTATGCCGTACCCGCCGTCGCCTTCACCGCTCTCCCGCATCCGGCTGAGCGTACACCCGCAGGAAATGCTGGTAGTTGACGTAGACGCGGCGCACGTAGTCGTACGTTTCCGGGTACGGGATGGACTCGGCGAAGACGTCCGGATCCTCCGCTCCCGGAGCAGCAAGCCACTCGTTGACCGGACTGTCCCCAGCGTTGTAGGCCGCGAGCGCGGCGAACAGGTATCCGTTGTACCGTTCCATCCGCTCGGCCAGATAGCGTGCACCAAACTCCAGGCTCACCTCCGGCCGCAGCAGATCCCGCGGGTTGAAGTCCTGCCATCCCAGGCGGCGGGCGATCTCTCGTCCGGTCTCCGGCATGATCTGCGCAAGCCCGAGCGCTCCCGCCGAGGAGCGTGCCTGCGGGTTGAACCCGCTCTCCTGCCGCACCAACGCTGCCAGCAGCAACGGATCAGCCCCGTGGCGCTCCGCGGCCTCGGATAGCAGATCCAGATACGGGATGGGATAGCTCAACCGCTCTAGGATCGGGGGCAGGCTCCGCTCCTGTCCCTCCTCGACGTTGACCAGCGGAGCCACTGCTTCCGCGGCCGCAGTCGTCTCTCCCCTCTCCGCCAGCACACCGCCGAGTGTCACGAGGCGCTCCACATCCCCGGCGTGCTCCTCAGCCAGCGCGTCGATCTCCCACCCGGCTTCCTGCATCATCCCGGCATCGAGCAAGATCATCGCGCGCCGTAAGCCAGGCTCTGCCTCCAGCGCCTCCCGAGCCGCATTCGGGTCTACCCCTCGCTCCGGGAACCATGATGCGAGCTCACGCCAGACCGCATCCCCAATGACCGCACCAACCAGTGCCTGCCCGGTGCTCGGGACGGGCTCACCGCCGAGCAGATCAGCGGCGCGCAGACCGTAGTAGCCATCGGGTTCCAACCGCGCCGCTTCCTCCCACGCGGCGCGGGCACCCGCGTCGTCCCCCGCGATCTCCCGTGCTTTTCCCAACCAGAAGTGAACGCGGGCGTCTCCGCCATCCGCCCAGATCGTCAGCGCCGCCCCGAAATCGCGCTCCAGGTAACTCATGAAGCCCAGGCGGAACCGAGCCGATGCGGCAGCCCCGGTGTTCCCGTACCGCGCGAGCACCTCCTGATAGACGGCCCGTGCCCCGGCCGTATCGCCGGCGCTCTCCAGCCACCTCGCCGCCTGCTCAAGCGCCCGCCCCGCCAGCTCGCGATCCGACGCGGTGCGTGCCACCTCGCGGAGGTCCTCCACCCCCCCAGGCACGTTCCCCGCGCGGGCACGGCTGAGTCCACGGTAGTAGCGCGCTTCGTGGTTGGTTGGATCGTTCTCCAGCGCAGCGGTGAACGCGACGATCGCGTCTTGATCTCGCCCGGCGTGATAGAGCACCAGCCCGCGTTGATACGGTTCAACAGCATCCGCCGCGTCTTGTGCGATGAGCGCGTCCAGCGCTGCTACCGCATGCGCGCTGTCCGGCGCCGCACTGACCGCAGCCTGCAGGTCGCGGATCGCCGCTTCCCGCTGGCCGATCTGGAGTTCGAACTGCCCGGCCTGGAACGCCAACTGTGCCCGATAGTGGGGGAGCGTCGCTACGTCGAGGAGGCGATGCGTCGTCGCGAGGTACCCATTGCCGTCGTCCAGCTCCGACTGGATCTCCCGCAGCGCTTCCAGCACAGCTACGTGGGTCCGCCGGATCGCCGGGAGCCCCGCCGCGGCCTCAGCAGCATCCTGCGCCGCCTCAAGCTGCCCGCTATCGCGGAGCACTTCGATGCGGCGCAGCGCAGCGTACACTTCGACGCTCGGGTCCCGCTCCGCGGCTCGCCGGTAGGCCGCGAGGGCCTCCGCTGTCTGACCCATTGCCGCGTGCACCCTGCCCAGCAGGAGATCCGCGGCTGCCGCGATTGCCGGCGACCGGTCTCCGTCGCGCAGCGCGGTCAGGACTACCAGCGCCTCGCCCGCCTCCCCCACCGCCAGAAGCGACCGGGCCAGCACGAGCCGCGCCGCGGCGTCCAGCTCCGGAGACGCATCGCCCACGAGCTGCCGCGCCGACGCGGCCGCAGCCTCGGCGTCCCCTTCGGCCAGCATCCGGCGCGCCGGAGCCAGTTCCGCCGCTCCCGGACCGGGGTCCCAGCCCTGCACGCCCTCGCGCACCATCGGGGTCGGCTCACCGTTCCGTTCGGGCAACGCGGTCGTCGCAGCGACCGCCAGGGCGACGAGCAGGACGAAGACCGAGACGAGTTTGACGGGAGCTCGGACCATCAACGCTCCGCGTTTATGTATCCGAATCGCGTTCTAGAGGCTAACAAACCGGCTCTCCTAGTACAACCATGACACTCCGGTCGAGCCGCCAGAGTATCAGGCGCCTTCCCTGTCTCGCTGCTGCTCGCGGAGAAGCGTCTCGGCGCGCCCCAACGCCTCGGTGAGCGCCTGCTGCTGGAGAGCCAGGGTCAGGTCACCGCGCGTGCGCTCGAGGACGCCCCGGACCATGTCGGTCGTGCGTCGCAACCCACCAGTGACCGCATCCGGATAGTCCACCGAGACAAGCAATCCGTAGATCTCGTCCATCACCTGGAGGAGCGCTTCCGCGCGTGAAAGGTCGCCACGACGCATCGCGTCCAGGCAGTAGCGCCGGAACTCCCCTGCCGCTTCCCCCAGACCATTCAGGTAGACCGCATCCTCCACCCCGAGCTGCGCCGGATCGGGGATCGCTCGGCCGCCGATCACCCCTAGCGTGATCCGCGCCTCCGCATATTCCTTGTGCGCGTCCTGCACGTAGCCAGACCAATAGATGCTCGGGTAATCGGCCAGATGGCTCACGAGCGCGTCCTTGAGCTCCTGCGCCTGCCGCAGCAGCTCTTCCGCAACATCAAACTCGTTGCGGTGAACCGCACGCACCGCGTTCGCGCTGAGCCGAATGATCTGGCGGCTCTCCGCCAGCGCCCGCTCGCGGGCGGCGTTGATCCCCTCCAGGCGAACGATCACCGCCTCCCCGATCGACGCGATGCGGTTGATATCTATTTCCACGTTTCGCTATCCCTCCCCTCCAGCCGGCGCACACCGCCTGATCCATGGCCCATCAGCGGGTCAGCCGCGCGATGGTGCGATACAGTTCGCCGAAGCGCTTGAGGTGCTTCTCGATGTCCTGGGGTTTGCCATCCGACATTCCCCCGAGCCGCTCGGCCAGGCGCCAGGCGATGAACATCCGCACCACGTCTGGGTTGTCCGTCTCCGGGAACTCGTCGAACAGATCGGCGAGCAAGTTGGTGTCATCCGAACGCTCGACCTCAGGCTCTGGGTCGACGTCAGCACCGACGCCGGCGATACCACGGCGTACCACCAGCCAGCCGACCGCCGCGAGCACCACTGCGGCCAACACGGGAACAAACCGTCGATCTGGGGTCATGTCGTACCTCCCTGCACCCATCACACGGGTCGAAGCGAGCAGTCGCCTCTCACGACGCTCCACAGCGGGATCGATGCCGCGGACCCGGTGCGCCCGCCTCGCTATGCTATACTTTCCTGAGACATCGCGACAGCGCCGCTGTGCGCGGTCTCATGCCCTCGTAGCTCAACGGACAGAGCACTTGGCTTCGGACCAAGGGGTTGGGGGTTCGAATCCCTCCGAGGGTACGATGAGCGGAGGGGTACCGACCCCTCCGCTATTGCTTCTCCCATCCCTGATCACCCAGCCGGCGCCGACGTGCTATCATGCCGTTCGCAAGCTCGGGCGCGTCAGACGCGGAGGGACGCATGCGCGCGGTGGTTATCTCTGTCGGGTCGGAGTTGCTCGACGGCTTCCTCACGGACACCAACGCGACCTTCCTGGCGCAGGAGATGGCTGCGCTGGGCATTGAGCTCGTCGGCGTGAGCCAGGTCGGCGACTCGCTATCGCGTATCCTCACGACCCTGCGCCGAGCCTGGGACGACGCCGACCTGATCGTCACCACCGGCGGCATCGGGCCGACCGAGGACGACCTGACGCGTGAGGGTGTTGCCGCGCTGCTCGACGAGACGGTGGAGGTCGACCCCGACCTACTACGCGGGATCTCCGAATACTTCGCGGCTCGCGGCCTGGTCATGCCCGAGCAAAACGCCAAGCAAGCCTGGCTCATCCCCTCGGCGAAGGCGCTGCCGAACCCGATGGGGACAGCGCCGGGCTGGTTCGTCGAGCGAGACGGCCACGTGATCGTCAGCATGCCCGGTGTGCCGCGGGAGATGATGCGCATGTGGCGCGAGCAGGTCGTCCCGCGCCTCCTCCCCTACCTCGGTGACCGGGCCGTTGTGTCACGCACCCTGAAGACCATCGGGATCGGGGAATCCGCCGCAGAGCGCCTGATCGTGGACATCATCCAGCGGGGATATCCGATCATCGCGACCTATGCCAAGAACGACGGCGTCCACGTGCGCATCACCGCCAGCGCGCCCGACCGTGCCCGGGCCGAGGCCGCGGTCCAGGCGACGGAGCGGGAGATCCGTGAGGTGCTGGGCGAGTACATCTATGGGGAGGACGACACCAGTCTCGGCGCCGCCCTCCTGGCACCGCTGGCCGCCAAGGGACACTCGCTGGCGATCGCGGAGGATGGGAGCGGCGGCCGGATGACCGGGCTCCTCGCCGAGGAACCGGCGGCCATCGTGGCCTACGACGGTGGGGTCGTCCGCGCCTTCGAACACGCGGCGGCAGAGGCCGGGATCGATGCCAACGCCCCCGGCAGCCCCGCGGCGCTCGCCGACCGGGAAGCACGCCTGATCCGCGAACGCCTGCATGCGGACTACGGCCTCGCGATCGCGGTGCGCCTCATCTCCGGCCAGACCTTGGACGACACACGCGGCGAAATCGCGCTTGCCCTCGACGGCCCATTCGGTAGCCATCACCGTGAACATCAGGTCAAGGGCATCCCGCGGGAGATCCGTCGTCGCGCCGGGCTGTGGGCCGCCGAGTTCCTGTGGGTCGTGCTCCGCTCAGAGCTTGGCGGGACTGCCTGAGGTCGGCTCCTCGGGGATGTCTCGCCAGGTGGCACGCAACCCGTACCGGCGCGCCCGCCAGACGAGTCCTACCGGGTACCCAGCCATTTTCGCCACATCGCCGATGAAGCGCAGCAGTGGCGCCAGCGCCGCCGCGGCCACCAGATCCCGCGCTCGCAGATCCCGGCGCCGGCGCCAGAGGCGCAGCCAGGGTTGGCGCATGTACCACAGCGCCCCGGCCGCCGCAGCTTGTGTCACACGCGGCCACCTGCCGGAAAGGGCGAGCGGAACCAGCAGGCCATACGTCAGGTATCGCGCGGCGTGCCGTCGGGCGAACAGACCGGCCTTCCCGTCGCCCCGCGCGTAGCGGAAGTACTGGTGCCAGAAGGCGCGCACGGAGGGCCGTGGCCGGAACCAGACGAACGCCGAAGGCTGGAAGACGAAGCGCGCCCCGGCCCGCCGGAGGCGCAGATCAAAGATCAGATCCTCGCAGTAGTCCAGCCACTCCGGGTAGCGAATCCCGGCCAGGTACCAGGACCGGCGAAACGCGACCGACCGGCTCGACGGCAGGAACCGTGTCCCGTCGATCTCCTCTTCGTCGGGGAGCGTGGTCACACCGAGGGCCAGCTCGAACAGCGTCCGTGGGTCGGCCCGAAAAAAGCCGGAAACCACGTCGGGCTGCTCACCCTCCCGGGAGAAGGGTTCAACCAGCCGCTCCAGCCATGCCGGGTCGAGCCGCACCCCGGCGTCGGTCACGGCCACGATATCCCCCGTTGCCCGCGACAGCGCCACGTTACGGCCCTGGGAGATGGTCGCGCCGGGAGCCTCGATCACCTGCAGCGGCAGCCGGCCCTCCCATGCGCGGAGCCGCGCCACGGTGCCGTCGGTCGACCCGCCGTCCACGACGATGACCTCATCGGGAAGGTGGGTCTGCCTGGCGATCGACGCCATGAGGTCGTCAATGTTGTCCGCCTCGTCCTTCACCGTCAGGATCAGGCTGACCGACAACCGTTTAGCCCCACTCACCCGGTTCCTCCCGTTCGAACGCGGCAATGAGCTCATCCTGGCGCCGCAGCATCGTGTCCCGCTCGTCGGGCGTGAGGTCGTCGTATCCCGCCAGGTGCAGGAGACCGTGCAGCGCCAAGTACGCGATCTCCCGCTGCGGCGAGTGCCCAGCATCGGCCGCCTGATCCGCCGCGGTGTCGAAGGAGACCGCGATATCTCCCAGGTACGGGCCGTCGGTATTCGTGATGTCAGCGGGGAACGTCAAGACGTCGGTGGGGTCAGGGATGTTCATGAACCGGAGGTGCAGGTCCGCGATCTCCGCGTCGGTGCAGATCCAGACGCCCACGGTCCCGCTGAGCCCCTCGTGGCGGGCGGCGAAGGCCAACACCGCTCGCAGCCGCCCCTGGTCTAAGGACGGCGCTCCCGGGCTGATGGTGAGCTCGACCGATAGACCCCCGTGCTCCGGCATGACCTACGACGGCGCCTCCGTCGCGGTAGCCTCGGGGGCGAGCGATGTACCGGCTACGCGCTTGAGTTCCGGGTATTCGATGCGCGGGTGGTAGATCCCCTCGAGGATCGAGATGAACGTCTGGCGTACCAGTTCGATCTGCTTCAGGGTCAGGTCGCACTCGTCGAGTTGGCCGTCGTCCAGTCGCTCGCGGATCACGCTGTCGACGATCTCCGCCAGCTTTCCGGTTCGCCGCTCCCCACCGGTGCCGTTCCCCTCGGCGCCCTCCTCGAACAGCCGCCCTGCCTGCGCCGCAGCGCGCACCGCCGCCTCAACGCTGTCGGCCAGCATGATGATCCCGGCCTCCCGCGTCTGCGGCCGCGGACCGGGATAGCGGAATTCCGACTCCTCCACGTCCTCTCCCGAGTTGAGGGCGCGGTTGTAGAAGTACTTGATCAACGTCGTCCCGTGGTGCTGCTGGATCACGTCGATGATCGGCTGGGGCAGGCGGGCCTTACGCGCCAGCCGCACACCATCCGAAACGTGCTCCTGGATGATCCGAGCACTGGTGCGTGGGTCGAGCGCCTCGTGGACATTCGCTCGGTTCGCCTGGTTCTCCACGAAGAAACTGGGGCGCAGCACCTTTCCGATGTCATGGTAGAGCACGGCCACGCGTGCGAAGAGCGGATCACCCCCGACGACCTCCACGGCGCTTTCGGCCAGGTTGCTCACCACAATGCTGTGGTGGTACGTCCCGGGGGCCTCACGAGCCAAACGGTAGAGCAGCGGCTGATTCGGGTGCGCCAGCTCCAGCAACTGGAGATGTGTGGTGATCCCGAACACGCGGCCGAACAAGCTGAAGGAGAGAAACGTGAGGCTCGCCGCGAGCGCACCGTTCACCGCTCCGTCGACCATCAGGCTGCCGAACCGCATCATGTCGAGGTTGCCTGATACCAGCGCGAAGAGCGTCGCACTCGCGCCGGTCGCCAGCGCCACGGCGCCGCCGGCCCAGAGGAAGGTCATTGTCCGGTCGGCCCGCCAGATCACCGCCGAGCCCGCCACGCTGGCGACGAAGGTGATGAAGGCGATCTCGTACGACGTACCCGAGATGATGCCCAGGTAGAGCCCGATAACTCCGCCGATCACCGCCGCGATCTGGAAGTCGATCAGGATCGCCAAGAGCATCGCGGCGGCCGCCGCCGGGAACATGTAGCGCAGATCCGGGTGGCCCAGCACGAACCGGCCCACCACCACCGGGACCAGGATCACCAACCCGACCAGGATCAGATGCCGCGCCTGCCAATCCGCGGGAGCGACACGGTAGAGATAGAGCACCAGCGCGGAGGTAAGCAACAGCAGCAGGCTGACGACGCCGAAGAACTGGTCCCACGTCTCGCTGGGAGACAGGAGCTCGAAGTACTCCAGCTTCTCCATCGCTTCGCGGGTCACCGGATCCCCGTCACGGACGATGACCTCGCCCTCCTGCACCGTGACGTAGACCGGCTCGACGGCCTGCGCGGCCGCCTCCCGCGCCGCCTGCGTTCGCTCCTCGTCCACGTGCACATTCGCCTGGACGAACGGCCGGCTCAAGGCCGCGGCGAGCTGCCGCTCCGGGTTGGACAGGAAGAGGCTAGCGCGGCTGAGCATCTGCTCCTTGACCTCAGCCACGTCCTCCGCGCGGATCTGGTTCATCAGGGCGGTGTCGAGCAGCCGCTCCGCCTCAGAACGGACCCGTGCCCAGCTCTCGTCGGAGAGCGACAGGATCGCCTGAGCCTCCTCGGCGGTCAATCCCTCGACCGTACCCCGAATCCGGTCTACCGCACGGGTGCGCTCTTGATTCCGATCGGAGCGCACGGTATCGATCGCCGTGAGCGCCTGGCGCAGCGCGGCGGTCTGGTTGGGAGCCACGGCGGGATCGGTGCGCAGGACGATGTTCCGGACATCGTCGTACGCTTCCTGGCGCTTGGCCTCCGTCCTGGTTTCGCTCACGAAGGTCGCCGTGCGGGGCGCCTTCAAGGTGCGGTCAGCGATCTGCCCGACCTTGAGCGTGAGGGCATCGGACTCCCAGGTGGCATAGAGGACAAGTACGAGGATGGCTAGCAGCGCCAACCCGAATGCCACGAGTTGGAGCGCCTGCCGTCGACGCGAGGCATCGGCGCCGCCTCGACGTGCCAACCAGCCGCCGCGTGCAAGGCTATTGTCGGGCGGGAGAGATGATGTAGTCATAGCTCCGCCAGGAACACGCTGGGCGATAGCCACCAGGCGTCGCGGTCCAGCGACCGTCGCGCCACTCTCACCCAGCGCTTAGGATGCGGCGGATGAGCCCCCTTCGGCCGCCAGCACCTCTCGGACGGCGGTGGCGATGTCGCGGCCTTCGGCACGGGCGCCTACGCGTTCGCGCACCACGGGCATCACGCGCCCCATGTCCTTCGGGCCGGACGCGCCAAGTTCCCCGGCAACCTCCCGCGCCAGGGCCAGCAGCTCCTCCCGCGTGAGGGGCGGCGGGAGGTACTCTTGCAAGATCTCGATCTGACGTGTCTCCGCCTCGACCAGATCCTGCCGATTGCCTTTCGCGAACTGCTCAATGGCGTCGCGCCGCTGCTTGATCTGCCGCTGGATGACGCTCACGATCTCCTCGTCTGTCAGCGGCCGGCCGCGCTCGATCTCCACGTTGTGTACCTCGGCTCGGAGATAGCGCAGCACTTCCCGGCGCGTCGTGTCGGACGCGCGGACAGCCGCCTTGAGATCGTCGAGGAGCCGGGTAGCAAGCTCACTCATCGTCTATTGACACCACTGCTGATCGCGTTACGGTGCGCGCGGAGCGATCCACAACACGCGGGCACTCAGGACGCACCGTCAAGGCCATGCCAATGTCATCGGTCTGGCCCGCGGTTCATGGCATTATAGTCGAGTTGTCAAGGGCCCGTCAACGTGACCAGACCGCGTCCGAACGCACCCTCGCTGCCCCGCCCCGTCCCGTCCCCTTCTGCATGGACGCCGACTATCCTTGACGCTCCCACGCGAGCGGGGTACAATATGGGCGATCCGGCGGCGGGATGACCGCCGCGCAAGCGGAAGTGGCTCAGTTGGTAGAGCATCTCCTTGCCAAGGAGAAGGTCGCGGGTTCGAGTCCCGTCTTCCGCTCCACGGAGTCAGCCGGGCCTCAGGATCGAGGTCCGGTTTCTTGCATTCAGGCGGAAATGGCGGAACGGCAGACGCTGCGGTCTTAAAAACCGCTGGGCTTTCGCCCGTGTGGGTTCGAATCCCACTTTCCGCACCCCGCAGATTCCGCATATAGACGCGGAGAACACCACCGCCCCGGTCCGTACTGCCGGGGCGGTGCGTCGCACCTGACAGTTATCTAAAGGACCAAAGTCGACGCTGTCGACGCCGCGACCAGGTTGCACACAAGGCGTCCACCGTGCTCGCAGCCTCGACGGGGATCGGGTAGCTGTCGGTCACCGAATCCGCCGGCGAGGATACAGGGGTCATCAGGGTGGCTGGGCCGGGGATGCCGGTTAGGGCACGTGGGCCCCGTGGTCGCGGGCGACCAGCCTGGCCAGTCCTGGCCTGATGGCAACCTCGCGGACCGACGCGCTGAATTCCAACGGTACGTTCTGGGCTCGTAGCTGCTCGCCGATGTCGATCTCAAAGGCGAGATCGTCGACTTTGTAGAACCCTGGACGCTCCGCGAGCTGCTCGACAAGCGGAATCAGCAGCAGTGTGAACGGTACCGGTCCTGCCTTCGCCCGCCTAAGGCGCACGAGCAGGCGCCCAGAGGGCGTTGCCTCCAGCGAGGCATGGATGGTGACCGTGGCAGGCATGGGTCCGGCCTTCAGCCGAAGGCTGATCAAGGCACCGCCGTCCACCCACTGGGCGTCGTGGAAGCGGAGCGTCCCGACCGGGGTGGCCCGCTCTTGCCCGAGGATGGTTGCGACAATGGCACGGAACACCTGATCCGTCACTTCGAGTGTGGCAGACCGGATGATCGGCCTCGTTGGCGCGCCATCCTCACCAGTGCTCACGCTGAGGATGAGGTCCGTCAACGTGATCCGTTGGTTGGTCTCGTCCTGCTTCATCACCATGCGCTCCACTTATTGCTGACGCCAAGGACACGGACACGGGCTCCACGATGGTGGGGCCAGCGTGCATCGTGGCTGGCGGTGCACGGTTTGGGCGAGTATCGCGCCGTCCATGACAAGCGGGTCCTGGCAGCGTCCGGCCCCCGGGAAAGGTACCTTCCCTGGGGGCCGGATGCGCGGCAATGCGTCGACGCATCTATGACGAACCAGTCTCCAGGCCGTATTCCTCGCCCACTCGTGCGGTCGTCACGTTGAAAGAAGAGAAGCACATCGCGGCCGACTGAATCGCGGTGCCCCCGGCAGGTCCTTGGATCGCCCGTGTCACCGCCCTGCTTGAAATGAGGTGCGCACCGCTTCCTCCACCTGGCGCAGCAGCTCCTGCCGCAAGGGCTCGAGAGCCTGATCGACTTGCTCCTGTACCTGCTTCCGGACCGGTTCCAGGGCCTGGTCGACTTGCTGCTCGACCTGTTGGAGGATTGCTTGCCGGACCGGCTCCAGCGCCTGGTCGACTTGCTGCTGCAACTCCTGCCGAACCGGTTCCAGCGCCTGGTCGACCTGCTGCTGCACTGCCTCCAAGACGAGCGCTTGAGCCTGCTCTAGCGCCGGCTGAACGGCTTGCGAAATCTGGTCCTGCAACCCTTGACCAAGGTCCTGGTCACTCTGCGGCGACGTCGCAGCCTCAGGCTCCGGCTGAGCCTCAGCGCGCTCTTCTGCCTCAGGCTGGGCCGACTTCGTCTTCTTCTGGTTGCTCTTCCGCTTGCGGCTGGTCCCGCTCTTCCGCTCCGCCTTTGCGTCGCTGGACTGCTCCTCCGCGTTGCCTTCGAGTTGCTGTTGCTCCTGGGGCTCCTGCTCCGACTGGGTCTGCTCGGGCATCGGCCTCTCCTTTCATTCAGCCGCTCCGAACATGATGACGCCGTGTGCGGCATCTGTCTGGGCACCTCGCGCAGTCAGTCCCCGCTGGTACGAACGGGCATACACTCTAGTCACGAGCATCCCGAGCGGTTGTCCTGGGCATGCAAGAGGCCAGAGCCACGCGTCAATCCGACGATCACCGTGATGGTGGGGCGATCGCTCGTGGCCCCCTTGGAGCGCGCCCGGACGGTGGCCTTCCCGAGGGTGGCCGGCCGGACGGTGGCCGGCCGGAGGGAGGATGACCGAAGCCGCCTCGTGGACGCCCCTGGCCGGTGACTGACGAGCGTACTGATTCCTGAATACGCTCCTGCAGTTCCTCCGTGCCCTCTTCGATGAGCTCGCGTAAGGCTTCGACAGCGCGCTTGAGTTCGTCCCGGAGCTCCTCACCCTTCTCCTGCAGCCGATCCTGCACACTATCCGCTTGTTCAGCCAGCTCTTCAGCGGGCTCAGCCACGACGGACTCAAGTCCTTTCTTGATCGCTGAGGTGACGACTTCCTGCAGCGCCGCTGTGACGACCCTAAGGAGGAGTCGCAGCACCTGGTGCCAGTGCTCCTGCAGTACGGCGGAGAAATCGTGGACCAGCGTCAGGACGACGAGCTTGCTCTGCCGGACGGCCTCGGCACTGTCACCGGCGACCAAGGCATCGATGGCACGCTCTGCATGGCCCTCTATGTCGGCTCGCAGCGGACCTGAGAAGATCTGGTCCAGCGTCTCCTGTAATAGCTCATCGAGCGTCCGCTGCAAGTGCATCCTGAGATCATCCCGACTCTCCGTATCCGGAATGACCTCGAGGGTGATGTCGACCAGCTCGCGGAGCGTCGATTCGGCATCGTGCTGGAACCTCGCACGTACCGAGTCAGAGAAGATCGTGTCCAGCGCATCGAGAACCAGCGAGCGCAGTGGCTGCTCCCCTTGCTCACGCAGGACCTCGGGAATGGTCGACACGAGCGGTCGAACGATGGTCCCGACCGTCCCGGTGCCATTTCCGTTGTCGGCGGGTTTCTGTTCGCTAGGCGTGGTGCCGGGCTGAAAGGACTCCTGGAGCTGAGCATGCAATGCCTGAACCGCCTGCTCCTGCACACGTGGCAGGACCGGCTGGATCGCCTCGGCAATCCGCTGCTCAAGCCGTTTGTCGCTCGCTGGAGCGCCCTCCGACTGGTCACCGGGATTCGTCCCTGGCGCCTGGACGTGCCGACGTCGCGGCTCCTGCGATTGTTTGTCCAGGCCACCGATCACAGCATTCTCCTCGCAGAAAGGGGGTTACAACAGCGGACGAACGTCCACTGCTACCGGACCGACGGACCCTGGACTAGCCTGCGGCCGTCGCCTGCTCGGCGTCGGGCCGTCGCTGGCGCAGCGCTTCCAGCCGCTGCTTGCCTTGGTCCTGGACCATTCCAGCACCCTTGTTCACAGCCGTCTTCAAGAGCGGTTTGGCCGCAGCCTTGATGCCCTGCGCCACTGCCGACAGGGCGAGACGGCGAATGGCTGCGATGACCTTCTCGATCCACTCACGTACGGTTTCGATGATGGTCGTTGCCATCTGCCGCACCCAGGCGAACGCCTGCTGTATCGCCTGAGCCGTCTGCGCGAGCGCAGCCTGTAGTCCACCGCCAGCCTGTTCCCCAGGCTCCTGCCCTTGCTCCGACGGCTGTTGCATCTGCTGTTGCAGGGTCTGAGCAATCTGCTGGCGGAGGTCGGTCACTATCGGCTGGATCGCCTGAGCGATCTGCTCCTGAAGCGACGGGCTCACGCCCGTCTCAGCGGTTGCGCCTGTCTGTCCGTCTGATCGTCCCACATCCGCGCTCTCTTCATGCTCATCCGGGCCGTCTGTGCGTTGCGCACTGCTCGACGATGCCTGCGACTCACCATCGCTTCGGGGTTGCTCGTCGATCTCCACGTCTTCCATGTCCCGTACTCCTCGAGCGACTCGACCAGCCGAGGTCCTCCGCACCAGGATCGAGAAAGCGGTCTAGCGAGCGCTCTGCGGATATCTTGGCTGGCAACTGCTACGCAAAACGCACGTTTCATGCCTCGCCGGGACCCGCGTTTCGCGATTCGGCGGGCTCTTCGCTCGGTTGTCGTGCGAGCGCGGCGAGCTGCGCTTCGATGCGGTCGAGCCGTTCGCCCAGCCCATTGGCCTCGAGTTCGGGTGTCCTGGCGTTCGAGGAAAGTGCAGGATCAAACTGCCACCAGTTGATGCCGATCTCCTGGGCCTTGTCGATCGACGCAATCAGCAGTCGGATCTTGAGCGAGAGGACCTCGACGGTACCAAGAGACAGCGTGATGTCACCGGCGACCACGATTCCCTTGTCCAGCACGCGCTCGAGGAGATCGGCCAGGTTGGTCGGTTGGACGCCGGCAGCAGCCCGTGGACTGCCAGGGCGTGGACGATAGGGTGAGTCCTGGTGTCGAGTGATGGCTGGGCGATCGCCGCTGCTACTCATCGGTTACTCCTCTGACGGCTGAACCTCGCAATGCCTCCGGCACCGATGTGCTCCGACACGCGGACCGATTACGGTTCCGACAGCAGGTCCCGGATCGGACCGAGATTCAGCCTGAGATCGTCATCTTCGAGTCCGAACGCGGCCTTGAGCTCGTCCAGCTTCTGGTTGAGCCTCAGGAACGTCTCACCCAACCGCTCGATCTCCGCCTCGCTGAGCGATCCGGCCTCCATGCGTCGAATCGCCTGCTTTTCGAGCACCTGACGGAGGATGTCGACTAAGGTAAGGACGAGCTTTGCCAGGCCCTGCTCAGCGGTTTCGGGGTCCGCATCGATCCGATCCGGCATCATCCCTGCGCCGCTGACCTGTCGATCAGTGCTCGGAACGGTTTGAGCCCGTCCTGAAGTCCTGAGCTGCGACAGCTCGCGAGCGAAATGGTCCAGCGCTTCAAGGTCCCCGCTCAACCGCTCGTCGATCGGCGGCAGAGGCTCGCGCGTGACCGAGTCCACGTCGTCACTCTTCCCGGAGTGGAGCGTCATGCCAGCTCCTCGAGCCGATTGAAGATGCCGAGGGCGGTGTAGTACCGATCCTCGTCGAGCTGTTCCTTCGCCATTTCCAGGAGTTCCTCGGCGGCGGCTCTGGAGGCACCTGTGCACGGATAGCGTTCCATGACCTGGCTGTAGGCGTAGATCGCCGAGTATGTGAGCCCAGCCTCTCTCCAGCGCCGTACGAGCCGCAGACGCTCGACTTTGATTGCGGCACTCGGATCAAAGACCTGCCCATTCGCGACAGGTCGGCGACCAGCCTGAGTGGACCGACGATCGTCGTTGCCGGCTGCTTGCTCTTCCCGCTGACGCTCGTCCGCCGCCTTCCCAGTCCGCTGTTTGGTCTCCTGGGTTTGGCGCTTCGATGCAGCCCGGCTCTGACGGCGGCCTGACGCCTGGGACGCCGAAGACTCGCGATCGGCCTTCTCATCATTCGCGCGTTGGTTGCGTTCCTTGTCCGATGAACTCATAAAAGTCGCTCCTCATCGTCTGCCACGATGGACTCCAGCGTGCGTCGCCCAAGGTGCAAAGGTGTAGCCGCCGTCTCCCACACGGCTCGACACGTCACATGGGCTCTGCCCTCCGGCCTCGTCTCGTCGGGTGCACCTGGTCAGCCTCGCTGGGTTGCGAGACGAAGCTGTACGGAGGCCAGGGACCGCTCAGCAGGAAGCGCAGCTCAGGGTGGTTCGCGCGCAGCGTTCCAAGCGTGTCCTGAAACGACCCGATTCGCGCGGGGTCCACAAGATACGCCGCGCGCAGCAGCAGCCGGGGAGTTGGAAGAATTGTGCTGTGCTGCTCCAGCACATGGGGGTCGAGCGCAGTTTCCAGTTCCCTCACGACTTTCCCGGCGTTGCGCCGTAGCACTGCCTCACGGCGCTGCTCGACGAGCCGCGCCTGGAGATAGCGCGTTCCATCGCCGCTCCCAGCATGGCGCTCGCTCGCGACTTCCTCGCTGGTCACGTCGGGCGGATCCCACAACACCGTGAGGCCGAGCTCGATCTTGGAGCCCAACCGCTCCAGATCGGCGACCAGCACGTGACAGCGCTGGGCAAGCGCCTCCTTGACCGCGTCACCATCGCGGAGCACGGTCCCAAAACGTACAGGCAGGATTGGCCCGACCTCGCGCAGTCGCTCGACGATTGCCGCGTGGCGCAGCACGTTGTCCGGTGTCGGCTGCGGTTCGCCCGGGCTGACGGCGCTCGTCATCCCCGCGAGGTCGCACCAGGTCACAGTGGTCAGAGGAGTGCCGCCCCATCCGGTCAGCCCGGCCGGCGGATGCGCATCGCGTGGGAGAATGGCGTACACGTAGCGAGCGCTAGACATCAGTCACCTTGCCTGCGGTCAACGGCACCGCGCTGCGACGTAACTCATCGGCTCGTTCGACTGAGGAGAGCATGACCCGGAGCCCGAGGTAGACGAGGTCGACCTCAGCCACCGAGATGGTGATGTCCCCGACCAGGATGACCCCGTGATCGAGGACACGGTCCAGTAGTTCAACCAGGCCCACCTCGCGCGTGTCGGATACGACGTTACTCATCACGGTACCTCGTCCCTGGGGGCTGCAAAGCTGTAGGGTGGCCACGGGCCGCTGTACTCACAGCGCACGCCCGTGCCTGAATCCGTGATACTGTCTGCCTCGGACAGGAAGGCCGGCAGATGATGACGCCTGACCAGGAAGGCCGCGCGCAGGATCTCGGCGTCGGGGTCATCGGCACGCACCGGAGAGGTGGTCTCACCGGCAACCGCGTGCCGTTGCAGACGCTCGAAAGCCGCCAGGGCCACGTCGCTCAGCATCGCGTCGGTGGCCGACGCGAGTTCTGCATCGAGTTGACGCTGGAGCAGGTATGCACGGCCCGGACGTGCCGTTTCCACGTCCTCCCTGAGCCGCTGTAGTTCCGGATACGTTTCGCCGACGCGTTGCTCCACCACATCCCGATCAACGTAGAGATGAATGGCCCACTCGTCGCATTCGGTCAGGCGGTCGAGCTGCCGGACGAGGGCGTCGTGTGCCTCCGTCAGTGCCGCTCGGAGATCCTCCTGCGAGCGGAAGACAGATCCGAACTTGGCGGGCAGGATGGCTCGGCCGCGATGGAAGACAGCGATGACATCGTTGTGCGCCCGGACGACCGCCTCCAGCCACGCGACATCCTGGAGGTGCTTCTCAAGTGGCTCGGGGCCGAACTCCTCCGACGACACCGGTCGGACGATCGCCGCCAGGTCGCCGCAGATCAACGCCTGCAGGGCTTCTCCTGCATCCCTCACGTCTGCACGTGTCCGCTCGAGCAGGTCGTGGATCAAGGAGTCAGACCGGGTGACGCCATAGAGATACCAGGCACGGTCGCCACCCACCGTCGCTCCTGCTTCTGGTGTCGGCTGCGGTGCGTTCTGAGACCTCTCCGTCACCATGCGTCACCCTCCCAATATTCGTCTCCTTCTCCACGGCCCTCGTTGGACGCACGGATGGCGTTCAAGTAGTCGAACAGCTCGGCCTCACGTGCTTCGTACTCCTCGTCGGAGATCTCGCCCTGCCTGTAGAGGAGGTCGAGGCTCATCAGCTCCGCCTGTACGGCGTTCTCGTCGAACAACTGCGCGTCCGCCTCCTCACGAATCTGCTCCAGCACGAACCGAAGCCCACGAACGGGCCCGGCAATGGGAAAGAGCAACAGGCCGGAGAGCAGGCCCATTGGGCTAGTCCTCCCAATTCACGCTGGCATCGACGAAATTGAAGGGCGGCAGCGGGCCGACGTACTGGAAGCTCAGGCGCTCAGCATGAGATGCACCGATCTCCTGAACGGCCACGTCGAACTCGGGAACCCTTGTCCGCTCCACCAGGAACGCTGCATTCAGGATCATCATCTCCGTGACGATCGGGTTCAGGACCGTGTCCACGGCAATCGGCTGCAGCTCGCCGAGTATCGCTTCGGCTTCCACGTCGCTCTTCGCGTTGATGACCCACTCAGTCAGCTCGCCCAGCCGAATGCGATCGAACTCCGTAGCCGCCTCCGGGTAGCTGGCGATGCCGTCACGCAGCGCGCGGATCTCGTCGTCTTCAGCGACGATCTCCTCGAAGAGACGCTCGGGCTGCCAGAGTGCGCGGAGCGCGAGCTCGACGCAGCCTCGGATGTAGTCGAGATTCGCGTGCAGGTGGTCGGCCTCGCGCCGGAGGAGCGCCTCACGCACTTCGTCGTCGTTCGCTGCGACAGTGCCGAACGCGACGGGGAGGATATCCGACTGCGCCATCGCCTCTTCAAGCACCCGCTGGTGCGCCAGGAGATTCTCCCGGCTGACGTCGTAGTGCACCGCCGCCGAATCACTCACGACTGCCGCCAGGTCTCCCTCCGCGATGATGCGCACCACCGCGCCATGACCTCCGATGCCTGGTGTCGTGAACGTTGGGCTGCCTTGGCCGAACGACTGGGCAGAGCTGACGCAGTAGACGTAGGTGCCAGCAACGACGTTCACTCATGTCCTCCACATCGCTACCGCCGAGCACCGGTCCATCCAACTGCCGCCACGGCAACGCGGGCACCAAACCGGCATCGTCGCGGGAAGGGGCCGTGTTTCGGCGGGTCGCGCCTCTCACGTCCTCTGCGCAACGCGCTGTGGTGCCCGGCCATTGTTCCCGTCGACCCTAGTCGCTACCACCTGCCTCGATCTGACTCTCTTCGGCAACGTAGTAGAGCCGACGCTCCTCGTCCCGTTGCAGTCGATTTTCCTCAGTCAGGCGGTCGACGATGTCCTCCAGTTCCTGCCGTGATACGTCGAAGTAGGCCTCCAGCTCGCCCAGCCTCACACCACCCCGGTTTTCAGCGACGAATGCGTACACCTCGTCCTCGGATGGGCGCTCTCCTCCTGGGCCGCGTCCATTCTGCTGCCATTGGGCTCCATGCTCCGCAGGAGCCGCCGCGAGCGCCGTGAGGCCGATCGCCTCCGCATAGCGCAGGTACGTATCGATCGACGCCACGACCACACGCGCTTCGATCGTCAGGATCTCAATCCCGACCACCGACACGCGCGCCCAGGCATCGATCACGATGCCCTTGTCGAGGATCACATTGAGCACGTCCGCCAGGCTGGAGGAGCTGCTGGTGCGCTGAACGGGGCGTCCTCGCTGCGCCGGTGCTACTGCGTTGCGTGGCACGGTCATCTGTGCTAGTCCCTTCCAAGGTTTTCCCGATGATGCTCGGGCCCGGCCACTCAGACCATTAGCGGCCGACGCGCCTCTAATACCGTCGTTCACACACCCTAAGGGCAAGTAGCGTGCCGCGGACTATGCTAGAGACGTAATATTACGACGCCTATATTACCTATCTGCGCAAGTGAGCCACGCATCGTGCTGCAGATCGATGCAGCCGTGTCTGTAGAGGTGTCGTCCATGCCGTAAGAGCGGATCAGTCCACGGCCGACGAGCGCGATGGCGCCAGAGGGACGCTCACGGAGGCGACCGACGACGTGCAGGAGGGCGTCGGAAAGATGGCACGCGATGAGAGGCGTGAGGCCGAACGTGGACGGGGCCGGACGACAGGCCACGGGCGTCGAGCGGTCGCCGGGGGTCAGGGCTGAGACGGTGCCTGGGGCGCCGGAGGGTCACTGACCGTCGCGGATCGTACCGGACCATTGCCACGTCAGAGTGCGGATTTTCGTCCGCCTCGGACCACCAGTGTCCAGCCCCGCGAAACGGCAGGACCGCTGCCCCGAACTATGTGGGTTGAAATCTCACTTCCCGCCCCCCGAGATCGCGGCACGGACACGAGATTTGAGGCAGCCCGGCGGCGCGGGTCAATCCCGGCCTCGCGATTTCCCCCAACCGTGGCCCCAACTCGGCCCGCCGTCGAGCACGGAGGCAGGATCTCCCAGGTGCGCGCTATGCTCGCGCGTGAAGGGTAAGGACGCAGCATGCAACCGCGCGGATCGCGCCCATCCCGCATCCCCAAGGCGGAGCACCGACGTCCGCCGCCTACCAGGACGATGACGGCGTGAGAGGCTGCATCGGGGAGCTTTCGACGAGGTAGACACAACCGGCCGGCGCCATTGCGCCGGCCGGCTCTTAGTCACGGGTGCGCCGGCATTAGGTCTGGTTGCGGTAGCGGTACATGGTGATCGGCGCGAAGATCGCCACGATCACGGCGCTCACTGCGAGAACCGCGCCGACCTGACCTGCCGTCGCCGTGCCTGACATCAGGCCGCGCGCCGCCGTCACCATCAAGGTGATGGGGTTGACGTCAACAAAGCGCTGGAGCCACCACGGCATCGTCCGCGGGTCAACGAAAATGTTGCTCGCGAACGTGAGCGGGAACAACACCATCATGCTCGACATCATGACCCCGTTCGGTGTGCGCATGACCAGGCCGAAGAGGGTCCAGATCCAGCCGAGACTGAAGGCGAACACGAGCAGGAGCCCTACGGCCGCCACCACACCAAGCACGCCGCCATCCGGACGGAAGCCGAGTATCAGACCCAGCCCAATGACCATCATCGAGGCGATCGTGTAGCGCACTGCGTCGCCCAGCAGGGACCCGACAAGGGGCGCCGGTCGCCAGATCGGCAAGGACCGAAACCGGTCAAAGATCCCTTTCGAGATGTCGGTGTTCAGGCCGACCGCGGTGTACATGGTGATGAAGACCACGGTCTGGACCACGATCCCCGGGAGGAGGAACTGCAGGTAGGCGCGGGTGGATCCCGCGATCGCACCGCCGAACAGGTAGGTGAACATCAGCGTGAACATGATCGGGAAGGCGGTGACGTCGAACAGTTGCTCGGGGACGTGCCTGATCTTCAGGAGCGCTCGCCATGCGAATGTGAGCGACACAGCGAGCGCGCTCGGGCGCCGCGGCCGGTCACTCGAGAGCGCCGAGCGAACGCGTTCGTCGATCCCGGGGGGTCGGAGGGGCGCCTGTACGGTCATGCGGTAACCTCCTCGGCAGCGTCGTCAGCGGTGGGGTGACCCGTCAGGGCCAGGAAGACCTCATCGAGACTCGGTTGCCCGAATGAGAACGTGGTGACCGGGATGCCGTGGCTGGAAAGCACGGCGAGCGCGCGTGCAACCTCCTCCCCCTCGGACACGCGGGCTGACAGCCTTGCCGGGTCGCCTTCCGAATAGGTCGTCAGATCGAGTGAGCGCGCCAGCACGGCTTCCGCCTCCGGCCGGCGCGCAGGATCGCCCAGGCGAATATGGAGGACGCCTGAACCCACCGACGCCTTGATCTCGTCGACGGTGCCCTCGGCGATGACCCGACCTCGGTCGATGATGGCGAGGCGCTCGGCGAGCTGGTCGGCCTCATCGAGGTACTGGGTTGTCAGCAAGACGGTCGTCCCCTCGGCCACCAACGCACGGACGATATCCCAGAGCTGATTCCGACTCCGTGGGTCGAGCCCGGCCGTCGGCTCGTCGAGGAAGAGGAGGTCCGGGGTCACCACGATGCTGGCGGCGATGTCGAGCCGCCGACGCATGCCCCCGGAGTAGGTCTTCACCTGGCGATCGGCAGCCTCGGCCAGGTCAAAGGCATCCAACAGCGCAGCCGCGCGTTCCCTGGCCCGGGCGCGGGAGTATCCGAGGAGACGCCCGAGCAGCACGAGATTCTCTGCACCGGTGAGGTCGTCGTCGACCGAGGCGAACTGGCCGGTCAGGCTCACCCTCCCGCGCACCGCGTCCGCTTCCCGCACGATGTCGTGTCCGAGGACCCGCGCCGTTCCGGCATCGGGGATGAGCAGGGTGGCGAGCATGCGCAGGGTCGTGGTCTTGCCGGCGCCGTTCGGTCCGAGCACACCGTAGACAGTGCCCGTCCGTACAGTCAGGTCGACCCCATCCACGGCTCGGGTTTCGCCGAAGGACTTGACCAGGCCCGATGCCTCGATCGCGACGGCCGGGGAGGAGCGGATCACCATGAGCTGTACCTCCTATCGCGCACTACACCGCGCGGTGCAGTCGAATGGCACCCATCCCCTAACCGAGACGGAACCGCCGCCTCGGACGGAGGTGGTGGTCATCCGATGTTCGGCTGGTCGTGCGGGTCTAACTGGCGCTAGGCGGCGAGGTCTGCCCGCCGTGTGCGGTACTGGAGCACCAGGTGCAATCCGCCGAGTATAGCATCTCGGGCGGTTGGGTAGTGACCCTGAACGATCCCCAGCTCACTGCAGACCGCGCTCCAGCAGCGGGCACCCATGGGGACGGCCAGAATGGTGTAGACGTGGCCTCGGTAGGCCAGCTCGATCGACTCGTGGGCTCCGGCCTGCATCGGGGGCTCCTCTCGCGGTTCCGACCTGCTCGTGGGACCGGCCGGCGGAACCACTACCATCGGGTGCGAAGAGGCGAACAAATGTTCTATTCCAATGATACTAGTCGGCGCTCTTCCTGTCAACCCCGGCTCCGGTAGACTAGGCCGTGCTGGAACACTGCTCGGCCGGCCTGTCGCCGGGAAATCGTCGGCAGTGCAGTGGTGGCCAACGCGGCGCTGAAGGGTCTGGATGCCATGGCCGAGGAGGAGCGAGAACGATCCCTACGCCTCACCTGGAGCGGACGGTTCCTCGCGCCGATCGTGGCGATAGCCGTCTACGCTACCCTGCATGCACTGGCGCCCGATCTGGGTGAGGAGGGTCGGGCAACCGCCGCCATCGGCGCGTTGATGGCGGTGCTCTGGATCACCGAAGCACTGCCGCTGCCGGTCACCGCGCTCATTCCGGTGGCGCTCTTCCCCCTGGCAGGGGTGCTCTCGATCAGCGAGGCCACCGCGCCCTACGCCAGCGACGTTATCTTTCTCTTCCTGGGCGGGTTCATCATCGCGCTCGCCATCGAGCGGTGGGGGCTGCACCGGCGGATCGCGTGGTGGATCATCCGCATGGTCGGCACGCGGCCGACCCAGATCACTGCCGGCGTCATGGCTGCTACGGGATTCATCAGCATGTGGATCAGCAACACCGCCACGACGCTGATGATGCTCCCCATCGCGACGAGCGTTATCAACCTGGTGGCAACACAGCTTGCACACCGGGGGAATGGCAATCCGGTCTCGACCGCCGACGCTCCGTCCGGCGCGACCACCTCCTTCGCGCCACGCTTTGCGACCGGTCTAATGCTGGGCACCGGCTACGCCGCCAGCATCGGCTCAGTCGGCACCCTGATCGGCACACCGCCGAACCTCCTCATGCGAGGCTACCTCGAGGAGACGTACGGGATCGTCATCGGCTTCGGCGAGTGGATGCTCGTCGGCGTGCCGCTGGCCGTTGTGTTCATGGTCCTCACCTGGCTCTTGCTGACGCAGGTCTTCTTCCGGCCGGAGATCGACCGCATCCCTGGCGGGCGAGAACTCATCGCGGAGGAACTGCGGCGCATGGGCCCGATGTCCCGCGGCGAGCGCGTGGCGGCTACCGTCTTCGTCATCACTGCGGCACTGTGGATCGGTCGCGAGCCGCTTCAGAACTGGGACTGGCTCGTCGCGAGGGTCCCGGCCATCACCGGCCTCACCGACGCCGGCATCGCCGTCATCGCCGCGATCGCCCTCTTCGCCATCCCGGTCGATGTGCGAAACGGGGTGCAGGCCATGGACTGGGAGACGGCCCGCCGGGTGCCGTGGAACGTCCTGCTCCTCTTCGGCGGCGGGCTGAGCCTGGCGGAAGGGATGCAGGCAAGCGGTCTCGATATCTGGATCGGCGAGCGGGTCGCGGGACTTGGGACGTTGCCGCCGGTTGTACTCGTCGCCATCGTCTGCCTGGTCGTGACCTTCCTGTCGGAGCTGATGAGCAATACGGCCCTCGCCGCGACGTTCTTCCCCGTCGTCGGCGGGATCGCCGTCGCGAGTGACATCGAGCCACTGCTGCTGGTCGTGCCCGCCGCGCTGGCCGCAACCTTCGCCTTCATGATGCCGGTCGGAACCCCGCCGAACGCGATCGTCTTCAGTTCTGGGTACGTCACCATCAAGCAGATGGCGACGATCGGGATCTGGTTGAACGTGCTGGGAACGGCCCTGATCACCCTGACGACGGTCACCCTCGCAGCCTGGCTGCTCGGCGGCACCGGTGGCACCCCGTAGCTCGCCGCGGCTCGGCGCCGGCGAGCGCAGATTCGCAGCGCCATCCGGCCCGGCAGGTGTGGCGCGAGTGCCGAAACGGTCTCGCCTGGGCGGGCTGACGCCCGAATGCTATGCTCATGGATGAGGAGAGGAGTCCCGGCCGTGCTCGCTCACTGCTGAACGGCAGGCACGAGCCCTGGCCGCGTCGCACGATCTGAGGATGCCGCGCATGCTGCTACCCGTGCTCGACACCGCCCCCGGCACATCGCTCTGGACCGCCTGGGTCGCCCGACCGCAGGTGATGGCGCCGCTCCTGCTGCTGATCGCGGCCTACACCATCGCCCTGGTCCGGCTCCAGCGGGCAGGCGCGCGCAGACCCGCCGGGTGGCGGATCGGCTCCTACTACGCGGGCATGGCGCTGCTGATCGTGGCGCTGCTTGGGCCGCTCGATGTCTTCAACGACACCGTCTTCTTCCTGCACATGCTGCAGCACATGGTGTTGATTCAGATCGCGGCGCCGCTGATCGCGCTCGGCCAGCCGCTCCAGGTGGTCGTGCGCGCGCTGCCCCCGCGGCAGAGCCGTCGATTGGCGAAGATCGTGGCCGGTCATGGGACGGTGCGACGCTGGGCTGATCGGCTGCTGCACCCAGTGCCCGCGTTCCTGCTCTTCAACATCGTGCATGGGCTGTGGCACATCCCGACCCTGTACCAGGCAGTCCTGGACAATGAGCTGCTCCACGACGTTCAGCACCTGTCGTTCTTCATCACCTCGTATCTCTGCTGGTGGTTGATCGTCGACCCGATGCCGCGGCACCGGAGAGTGCCAATCCCATGGGCGCTCGGTCCCGTGTTTCTGACGTCCATGGCCGCCAGCGCGATCGGCGCCGTCCTGACGCTGGCCGACAACGTTGTCTACCCGCGGTACCAGGCACCGGACAGCCTCTGGGGGCTCTCGGGAGTAGTCGACCAGCAAATCGGCGGGCTGATCATGTGGGTGGGCGGCGGCCTCCTCTACTTCGCCGTGCTGCTCATCATGGTGGGTCGGGCACTCGGCTCCGCAGCCGATGAGCCTAAGCGGGACGACAGCCGCTACCAGCCGAGCGTTCACTGAGCACCCCGATACCGCCCTGCCGGCGTGGGCGAGGCGGGGATCCCCGCTCCCGATGCCACGCTCCAGCCTTCCTCTCCCGGTCAGACGCGCCGGAGCTGTTAGGGTCTTGTAACGCCGTCGGGGCCAACGGCCGCGCGGTTGTGGCGCGCCCCATGGTTACCTGATCAGTGGAGCGTAGGGCAGTTCGCCCGCGCAACCGCGTCACGGTAAGGGGATAGCGATCAATGAACCGGCGTTCACGACAGATCCTGGCACTGACCGCGGCGGCACTGGCCACCTGGACCTTCCCGTTCAACCAGGTGGCGGCCATCGGCTGGCTCACCGTCGCGATCCTCATCCTCCCAACCCCACGCCTGAAACCTGAGGTGGTCCCGCGCCAACGACTGCGCAACTTCCTGCGACGCTTCCGCTAGCGATCGGCGGGTTCGCCTTCTCGTAAGACACTGAGGGCCCGGAGGGGATCACCCCTCCGGGCCCTGGTTCGTTCCGGTGCGGCGCGGCCGGCCGGGACTAGACAGCCGTGGACCTGGCCGATCCGATCTGAACCCACCCCCGTCGGACCGCGCACGTGAGTGCCTGCACCCGGTCCTGCACGTGGAGCTTCTTGTAGACGGCCGTGATGTGGTTCTTGACGGTCTGCTCGGTGATGTAGAGGGTGTTGGCGATCTCCTTGTTCGAGAGCCCCTGTGCCACGCAGTCGAGCACTTCCATCTCGCGCGGCGAGAGCGGCAACAGGCCCGGCGCCAGCGGTGCAGAGGCGCGATCGCCCGGCGCAACGGCGCGCAGCTCCAGGAGCAGCCGACGCGCCAAAGCCGGCCGGCTCACGATGAGCACATCGATCGGGCGCTCGCCCTGGAGAATTCGCTGGATCGTGTCGAGCAGCAGCTCCGGCGCTACGTCTTTGGTCACGAACGCTGCGGCGCCTGCCTGAACCGCGGTGAGGATCAGATCGTCGTCGAGGTCCGCCGAGAGCACGATTGCCGGCATACGTGGGTACTCGTCCTTGAGCGCTCGAACCACGTTGATCCCGGTCACCCCCGTCAGTTGCACATCCACCAGCGCCAGCGCCGGACGGTGCGTGTAGGCCTCCTGCATAGCCTGGTAACCGGTGGATGCCTCAGCCACCACGTGCAGCCCGGCTTCCTCCTCGATGAGGCGGCGCAGCCCGTGCCGGAACAACGGATGGTCATCGACGATGAGCACCCCATTCGAGTCGACGTCGCGGGACGACCGGGCCATTGAGATTCCCTCTCCACGAGCGCTATGTCATCGATATCGCGTACGGGCACCATATGGATTGCCCATCCCCAAAATATTATGACTGAACCCATGTGCGATGCGTAGCATCTGCCGACGATCCGTAACAGATTCGTTGCAAGAAGTCGGTGCACGGTCGAGTGGGCGACTCAGGAGAGGATTGGTCCGATTGCGCATGGGGACCGGGGGACGGCGACGGCGTGCTCAGCGGCTGCGCGTCGCCGGGCTAGAGGATCGGGATGCCGAGGAGGGCAGCGGCCACCGGGCCGCGCTCGATGAGACCTCGCGGGACAAATCCAAGGCCCGCATTGCGCAGCCGCGTGACCTCGCCCACTGTATAGAAACCCGCCTTGAGGATGCCACGCGCTGAGGCCACATTATCGAGGTCGTGGCCCACCCAGAAGCGCGCTGCCGTCGCCTCGCTCCGCAGGATCTTCTGCAGGATGCGGGGGTAGATCCCACGCCCCCGCCAGGGCGGGAGCGTCACGAAGTCCCAGAGGTAGCGGTTGCCGCGTGGCAGCGCGAAGACCAGACCGAGCTCACCGATTGCTGCCTCGCGCGTCGCTGACCAGCCACTCGCCACCGGCGTCCCGTCGAGCCACGCCAGGTACGGCGTATGGCCCTCCTCCATCCGAGCGCGGAGCACCGCAGGGCTGCGCTCCGCAACTGCCGCGAGCGCCGCAAGGTCGGTCGCCGGTTCGATGACTAGCCCCGGAACCGGCGGGAGGTCGGGCAGAGGATCACCCCGCCACCAGGTATAGAGGCGCCCGATTGGGGTTCCCACAGGCTGTAGATCGACCCGATCGTCGGTCACCGGCATGCCCGATCTTCCGCGCGGCCTACGAACAGATGCACGCGTGAGGAACCCTGCGGTGGCGGTGCTCGCCCGCCCTCGCGTCGAGCAGCTCCGCAGCGCTCACGGGAGGTCGATCAGGGTGAGCCCGGTCGTCGGGTCAGGCTTGCGGCGGAGGTGCCCTGGCGCCTCCTCAACGATCACTTCGAGTGTCGGCCGCACGTGCCCGCCGAGAAGATGCCCGCCGTAGGCCGTGCCGTCCCGCTTCCCGACAACGACATGGGCATGGACTTTCGGTCCGCCACCCTCTACAGGGTCAAGTGCGATGTCCCCGACCAGGGAGAGGACTTCGACCTGCTCCTCAATCGGGATCTGCTCGTAGTCCTTCTTGTCCAGGTCGAAGAAGCCCAGCACCACGTCACTGAACGCGCCGACGCCGGTGAAGTGGGCTGCGGTCAAACCCTGCTCGCGGGCGAACTCGGTCAACCCCTCGAATACCTCGTCCCCGCTGTCGAAGATCACCGCGTAGGTCTTCCCGCCGTCCTCCTGGATCAACTGTGCCTTCACCCCGACCTCCTTCGCGTCCACCCTGTCCGGGCTGCTCCCGGGTTCAAAGCGCCAACCGCAGGACCGGCGCCACGTACCGGCGCCGCTGAGGGTCGGCCTGGCACCGGACGTGCCTCAGAGATCGGGCATCGGCTCGGCAGGGAACCGGGGAAGGACTGGAACCCGTGGATCACCTACCCGGCAGCGAGAACGACTGGCAGCAGATCCAGCGGGAGATGGAAGCACACGCCCACCGCTGGGATGCGGACTTCATCCTCTTCGACCCCGACCAGCTCACGGCGCAGCTCCAGCCCGGAATGCGCGTGGTCACCCGGACCGGGGAAAAGCTAGGGACAGTCAGACGGGTTTACCAACCGGTCGGCCTCAACCAGGACGAACCGTATCACTGGGAGATCTTCGTCCACGTCGACCGCGGCCCGTTCCGCGGCGACCTCTTTCTTCCCTCACGCCTGATCGGCGATATCGAGGCCGAGACGGTACGGCTGACGGCCTCGCGCCACGAACTCGACGGCATGGTGCTGGATCGACCGGAGTTCGTGCCGGAGTAACGCGGTTTCGGGGCCGTCGGCCGGCCGACGGCCCCGGATCCGTCAGCGTTAGCGCCCGACCGCGATCATGCGGTCGATGGCGACGCGAGCGCGCTCCGCGATTTCCGGCGGGACGGTGATCGGGTAGACCATGTCGCGCAGCGAGCGGTACACCTTCTCCAGCGTGATCATCTTCATGTAGTTGCACACGGCAGCCTCACGCACCGGATAGAACTGCTTGCCCGGTGCCAGCCGGCGGAGCCGGTGCAGCACCCCGGTCTCAGTCGCGACCAGGAACGAGCCGGCATCGGAGGCCGCGGCGTGGCGCACCATGCCCTCGGTCGAGAGGACGTGGGTCCGCCGGGAGTCGAGCCGCCCCGCCTGGAGATCGAGGAGGCAACGCGAGCCGCAGGCGCACTCGGGGTGCACCAACAGTTCCGCATCCGGATGGGCCTCGCGTGCCCGCTCCACGTCCTCGGCCATGATCCCGGCATGAACGTGGCACTCGCCGAGCCACAGGTGGATGTTGTCTCGGCCGGTGGCGCGCCGCACCCATTCGCCGAGGAACAGATCGGGAAGGAACAGGATCTCCTGGTCCTCCGGGATGCTCCGGACGATGTCGACCGCGTTCGCTGAGGTGCAGCAGTAGTCGCTCTCGGCCTTCACCTCGGCGGTCGTGTTCACGTAGGAGACGACCACTGCGCCCGGGTGCTCGGCCTTCCAGGCGCGCAGTTGGTCTGCGGTGATGCTGGCAGCCAGCGAGCAGCCGGCTTCGAGATCGGGCAGCAGCACTGTCTTGTCCGGGCTGAGGATCGCCGCGGTCTCGGCCATGAAGTGCACGCCACAGAAGACGATCACCTCGGCGTCCGTCGTCGCCGCCTGGCGCGACAGGCCGAGCGAGTCGCCCACAAAGTCGGCCAGGTCCTGGATCTCGGGAATCTGGTAACTGTGTGCCAGGATGACGGCGTTTCGCTCCCGGCGCAGCCGGTCGATCTCGGCCACCAGCGCGGACGTGTCCGACGGAGATTCCGTGCCGTTGCCCGCGATCACGGGGCTGTCAACGAGGCTCAGGGTGCTCATCAAGTATTTCCTTCCGGTGCCGGCGGCGTTCCGCTCCCGGCACCCCACTCACCACGAATCACGTCCACGCCGGGCACCCCGGCGCTCACGCATCCTTTCCATCCTGTTTGTCCGGCGGCCCGGGGATCTCCCGGGCGCCGATGTAGTGGAAGAGCCGCGCCGGCCGTCGCGAGCGTCGGTCGCGCACGCCCGGCAAGGGCGCAAGATCCCAGCGAGCCAGCATCTGTCGCGCGAAGTTGCTGGGATCGTACCGCTCGCCCGCCACCGCCTCGTGCACGGCACGCAGGTCGGCCATCGTGAACCGCTCGGGCAGCAGGTAGAAGGCGAGCGGCGTGTAGTTGATCTTCTGCGCCAGACGCCAACGGGCGTAGGAGGCGATACGCCCGTGGTCGAGGGCAAGCGGGCCCGGCAGCGCGTCGATTGGGAACCAGGCGGCCTCCGCAACCCCCTTGCCCGGTCGCGTTGCCCGGCGCGGCGGGTGCCCCGCGGCCCCCGGTTGGAGGATCGCGTAGTACGCCACTGAGATGGCCCGGCCGCGTGGGTCGCGGCCCGGGTCGCCGAAGGTGTAGAGCTGCTCCAGGTACACGCCCCAGAGCCCGGTGGTGTCGACCAGAATGCGCTGCGCGGCTTCATCCAGCGGCTCGTCCGCCCGCACCGGCCCGCCCGGGAGCGCCCAGGCACCGGCGAAGGGCGCCTCCAACCGCCGGACCAGCAGGATCTGCAACTCCCGCTCGACCAGGGCAAAGCAAGCGATGTCCACCGTCAGTAACAGGTCGCCGCGCATGTCGACCGCGCCCTCCCTCAGGCCGTCCCGCGTATAATAGTCACAAGTACCAAAGACTGTCAACCATCGGTGCTTCCAGGTGCCACGATTCATACGCCGCCCGCCCGCCGTGCGAGTACACTAGCCGCAGGCCGGCTCACCCGGCCCGAGGGCAGGCGGGGTGGCACCCGTACGAGGGGAGGCACCGATGGAGCAGGCGACACCCTTCGACCATTCGCGCCGCATCATGGATCTGCTGCGCGGCTACCGCGAGGCTCGCGTCCTCATCAGCTTCGCCGAACTGGGGATCGGCGACGCGCTGGCCGACGGCCCGCTGTCAGCCGAAGCCGTAGCCGACGCCATCGGCGCCGATCCGGGCGCCACCGCACGTTTCCTGAACGCCGCCCGCTTCCTCGGACTCGTTGAACAAGACGGCGATACGTACCGCCTGACACCGCTGGCCGCCGACACACTGACCAGCGGCGGCGCGTCCTCGGTGCTCAACTTCGCTCGCCGTGAGGCGGCTTTCTACCGCCGATGGGCGCACCTGACCGACGCCGTGAAAATCGGTGGCCGTCCCGCAGCCAGCCTGCAGGAAGAGCAAGACCCGAACTGGGTGCGCGACTTCACCCTGGCCCTCTACGACACCGCCCGCATCGCGGCACCCGGGATCACTGCCGCGCTAACCCCGTTCATCGAAGGGCTCGGCCGTCCGGCCCGGGTGATCGACGTCGGCGGTGGCCACGGCGGCTACAGCATCGACCTCGCCCGCCGCTTCCCTGATCTCGAAGCCACGGTCTTCGACCTGCCGCCGGTCATCGAGGTAACGCGCGAGATCGTCGCCGCATCAGGCGTTGGCGACCGCGTCTCCGTCGTCGCGGGCGACTTCCACCAGGACCCGCTCGGCACCGGCTACGACCTGGCACTCGTCTTCGGCGTGCTCGTTGGGGAGGACCGTGAGGGAAGCGTCCGGCTTCTCCGGACGGTGCGGGACGCCCTCGCACCGGGTGGTGTCGCCGCTGTGCGCAGCCACCACGCCGGCCGCCGCGGCGAGCCGTCGCTCAACGGCGCGCTTTTCGACCTGCAGATGCTCCTGTCGACGCGCGGCGGCGCTGCCCACGAGGTGGCGGACACGGCCGACTGGCTGCGCGAGGCCGGGTTCACGGAGGTCGAGACGCTGGACCTGCCCGCACCCGCCACCGGGATTCTGCTCATCGCCCGGGCACCGGCCTAGGACGCCCCGGCATCCTCATCCACCACCGGCCGGGCGGCGAGGCCGAGGAGCGCGAGCAGCACGTCGGCGATCACCTCCCGGTTGAAGCGGTCCTGCGCCTCCAGTACCGCGACGACCGCCTCGTTGAAGGCCTGCTGCGCCCGCGCGCGTTCTCTGTCGCCCGACCGCCGCCAGGAGCGCGGTGCCGAACCCTCCAGGGCTGTGGACGCCGCGCGCAGCGCCTCGAGCGCCCGCGCATACGCGGCCAGCGGCTCACCATCCAACAGCCCGCGCGGCCGCCCGGGCGGCCGCGCGCCTGCCCGTGCCAGCGCCTCGATCGCCCCGGCGCCGGTCACCGCGGGCCAATCCGGCTCCACCGTCCCGCGCAGCGCGCCGCGCAGCCGCTCGATCTCGGCCGGTACGAACCGCCCCCACCACGCCTCACCGTGCAAGTGCTTGACCGCAAAGCGCAGGCGCCCGCGGTGCCAGTCCTCCACTTGCCCCGATGTCGTGGGAGTGTCGGGCGGCAATCCGCTCGCCCGCAGGGAGGGGTCGTAGCGCACACGCCACCCGGCCTCGCGCAGACGGTAGCACAGGTCGACGTCGGCGTAGGCGCCAGGCGGGAACGCTTCGTCGAAGCCACCCACTTCCTCGACCGCGCGACGCCGGAGCACCATCAGGCTCGCCGGTGCGTAGGCGACCTCCCCCGGCGTGTCCCACCGGCCCTCGACCGGCTGCCCGCGGCCACGATGGCGCGCCATCATGGTCGGCTCGTCGACAGCCCCGCCCGCGCTCACCAGCGTTTGGCCGTCCGGCGCCATGATCTTCCCAGCCGCCGCGCCCAGATTCGGCTGCGCCTCGAAAAGCGTGGCCAGCGCCTCCCCGAACCCGGCTTCAACCACCACCTCAGGCGCGAGGACCGCCACCACCGGCGCCTCGGTCACCGCCAACCCCCGGTTCGCGGCGACTGCCGTCCCCAGGTCGCGACCGATGACCTCCACCATCACCTGGGGCCACCCGGCAAGCTCCGACACGGAATCGTCGGTCGAACCGGTATCGACCACCACGACTTCGGTGGGAGGACATGCGCCGTCGTAGAGCGCCCGAAGGCAGCCATCAAGGAAGACCGCGGCATCGCGGTTCACCACCACCGCGGCCCAAGCGTTCGCCCTGTCCGCAGCCCCGGCCACCGCTGCCCTCCGCTTGCCCCGTGCGACCGTGCTACACTCCACCCGGTGAGTGTATACCGGCACTGCTGGGGGACGCACCGCTCGCGGCAGGCTCCCGCCGCCAAGACCGGGGATTGGGTCGTCCTGGGGGCGCGCTGATGCAGATTCCAGCCAGTCGAACCGAGGAGATCAGGCGACCACGGGTGGCCGTCGAGGCGGACAGCCCTGCCCTGGTCATCGACGACGACCCGCCGATCAACTCAGTCTCAGTCGTCGTCCCGCTCCTGGACGAGGCCGAGAGCCTGCGGCCCCTCTACCAGGAAATCGTGGACGCGCTCGACCCGCTGGGGCTGCCCTACGAGATCATCTTCGTTGACGACGGCAGCACCGACGGCTCCAGCCGGGTGCTCCGCGCGCTCCACGCAGCCGACGAGCGCGTGCAGGTGATCCAGTTCCGACGCAACTTCGGCAAGTCCGCCGCGCTCGCCGCCGGGTTCGCCGCGGCGCGTGGCGACGCCGTCGTAACCCTGGACGCCGACCTCCAGGACGTACCGGCGGAGATCCCGCACCTGCTCGCGACGCTGGAGGAGGGCGCCGACCTGGTGAGCGGCTGGAAGTACCCGCGCCACGACCCACCCAGCAAGCGCCTGCCGTCGGCCGTCTTCAACCGCGTGGTCAGGGCCATGACCGGGGTCCGACTCCACGACTTCAACTGCGGTCTGAAGGCCTACCGCGCCGAGGTCCTGGACGAGATCCACCTCTACGGTGAGCTGCACCGCTATATCCCGGTGCTGGCCCACTTCCGGGGATTCCGGGTGCGCGAGGTGCAGGTGCGGCATCGGCCGCGACAGTTCGGCCGCTCCAAGTTCGGTGCCGCCCGCTTCTTCCGTGGCTTCTTCGACCTGCTTACGGTTCTGTTCCTGACGCAGTACCGGCGCCGCCCGCTCCACTTCTTCGGCTGGTTCGGCCTGATCACGCTGCTGGTCGGTTTCTGCATCAACGCCTACCTGGCCACGCTCTGGTTCCTGGGCAACCCCATCGGCCACCGGCCGCTTCTGACGCTGGGCGTGCTGCTGATGATCATCGGCGCGCAGTTCGTTGTCTTCGGGCTCCTGGCCGAGATGATCGCCCACACCTCGGCCCAGCGCGAGTTCAGCATCCGTCGTCACCTGCGCCACGACACCCCGCTCGACCCGGCACGGAGAGACATCCCTCGTGACTGACCACGTCACCGTCCCGGTCCGGCTGGAACAGGTCGCTTGCGACCTCTGCGGCGCTGACGACGCCGAGCCCCTGCTCGATCTCGACGACATCCTGGCGGGAACCACGCCCGACCGTTTCCGCCTGGTCCGCTGCCGGCGCTGCGGCCTGCGCTACCTCAATCCCCGTCCTGTGGCTGAGGAGCTGGCGCGCTTCTACCCGGAGGATTACGCGCCCTTCACCCGGCGCGGGATCGCGGCCCGCGTGCGCGACTGGCAGCGCCGGCGCGATGTGGCTTCTCTGTGGCGCTACCTGGGGCCGCCGGCACGGGTGCTGGACGTGGGCTGCGGCACCGGCGACCTCCTGCGCGCCATCCGAGACCGTGGGAATCCGGAGGTGCTCGGCATCGAGCCGAGCCCACAGGCGGTACGGATCGCCCGCGAGCGCTGGGATCTCGACGTACGCCAGGGCGACCTCCACACCGTCCAGCTTCCTGCAGCGAGCGTGGACGCGGTCCTGCTCTCCCACGTCATCGAGCATCTCCCCTCTCCCTCGGCCACGCTCGCGGAGATCACCCGCGTGCTCCGGCCCGGAGGCGCGCTCATCCTGTGGCTCCCGAATGCGGCCTCCTGGGCAGCGCGGTTCTGGAGGGAGAATTGGATCGGCTACGACGTTCCCCGCCACCTGTACGCGTTCACGCCCGCAACCCTGGGCGCGCTCCTTGCCCGCCATGGCTTCACCGTGACTGAGATTCGCCACGAGTGGCTCGGCCTGGAGTGGTCCTGGGGGCTGCGCCTGTGGGCGCGTCGCCGCTGGGGTCGCGGCCGGCTCGACCGCGCCTTCGCGGCCTTCCACCCTGCGCTCACCGCGCTGCTCACCCCGTTCTCCGCCGCGGCCGCGCTCACCGGCCATGCCGGCCGAATCCTCGTCGTTGCGCACCGAACAGGCGAGTGTTCGGCACGGGATCTTGACAAACTGATGGCAACAGGCAGACAATAGGTCCACACATCCGAGTGCCGCAAAACGCCGCGCCCTTCGATCACCGGAAGGGACAGACCCGTGGCTGCCATCGACGCTGAGCAGATCCGCCAGCAGCTCGCGGCGCGCATCCGCGACCCCGCCGTCAACCTCACCATCGGCGAGCTCGGGATCATCCGAGACGTCACACTCGCCGGGGACCGCCTGACGGTTCGGATCCAGCCGTGTACCCCGGACTGCTGGCCGCTGGCCATGGCGGGCATCGCCCGCAGCATCCGTCGCTTCGCCGCCGACCACGGCCTCCAGGCCGAGATCGAGCTGGAGCCGGTCATGCTGTTGCCGGAGGCGGAGCTGCGGGAGATGGTCGGGGACGACGTCGAGCAAGACCCCACCCGCCTCCGTGAATTGTGGACCCGGAGCTACACCGTCAGCCTGCTCACCGTCCTCAGCCAGCTTGAGGCAAGCGGGCTTGCCGAGGAAGAGATCGCCACGCTCGACATGGCCGATCTGGCCGCGCGGGTCAACAGCGGGTCATTCTCCAGCCGGATGCTCGACGCGCTTCGCCACTGGCGACGCGATATTGGGCTCCCGGAGTCCGGCCCGGTGCTCGTCGACGCCGCCGGCGAACCGATCACCGACCTGCCCCGCTGGCGCCGCGCCGCTCGCCTGGCCCTGCTCAGTCAGCGGACCTATGGCGCCATCTGTCGGGACACCCGCGACGCTTACCATGCGCCCCCGGTTGCTCCGTCCGACTCGTCCGTGCCGCACGACGGGAGGTGAGCCATGCGCCGAGGCTACCTGGTCATCGACAACCACGTCCACTTCTGGGACGCCAGCCGGGAAAACGCCAACGATCTCGGCGAGCGCTGGATCAAGTGCTTCCACGCCTACCACACCGCCCTGACTCCGACGGCTGAGTACGAGTGGGATCTCGAGTTCTTCCGCAAGCCGGAGCCGGACTGGTATCGCCGCACCCTCTTCGAGGAGAGCGGCGTGGACATCGCCATCCTGCAGCCGACCTACCTCTACGACTTCTACAAGCACGGCTTCAACACGGTCGAGCAGAACGCAGCGATGGCCAAGTCCGCTCCGGGACGGTTCATCCTCAACGGCCGCGTCGATCCACGCGACGGGAGCAAGGCCATCGAGGAGCTGCACCGGCAAAAGGAGGAGTACGGGATCCAGGGGCTGAAGCTCTACACCGCGGAATGGTGGAACGGCATACCGCATGGCTGGCGCGCGGACGACGACATGGCGATGCGGGTCTATGCGGAGTGCGTCAAGCTCGGGATCAAGAACATCCACTTCCACAAGGGCCCGGGCATCGACCCGCTGACGCTCGACGGCTTCGACGTCGGCGACGTCGACGCGGTCGCGATCGCCTTCCCGGAGCTGAACATCATCGTCGACCACGTCGGATTGCCGAAGCTGGACAAGTTCTGCTGGATCGCCGTCAAGCAGCCCAACGTCTACGCCGGGCTCTCGGTGGCCGTCGCCTTCGCCGGGAAGCGGAAGCGCTTCTTCGCCGAGATCATGGCCAACTTGCTGGCGTGGCTCGGGGAAGACCGTATCATGTTCGGCTCCGACTTCAACATCTGGCACCCGGCCTGGGAGATCGATGCCATCATCGACTTCGAGATGCCGGAGGATCTGGCTCGCGACTACGGCGTCAGCGTGACGGACACGACCAAGCGCAAAATCCTGGCTGAGAACGCGGCCAAGCTGTACGGGATCGACCTGGAGACGCTGCGCACGACCCCGCCTCAGCCACTTGTCGCCTAGAAGGACAGGGAGCGGCTCGACGAATCGAGCCGCTCCCTCCCCGTCGCGTGGTGGACGTTTGGAACTAGGCAGCCTGGGGTAGTGCCACGGGCTCAGTGCGCCGCGCGGCGATCGCCGCTCGCGCAGCCTCAGCGAGGTTCGCCTCCAGCTTCTCCCCGAAGCGGTATAGCTTCCGGATGCGGCCTGCCTCTGCCGCCTGGACCACGTCCTCCGGCGAGCCGAGCCCCAGTTCGACATGGAGCCGCAGCGCCCGGCGCGGCCCGATCCCCTCCACTTCCATCAGCCGCAGCAGCTCCTCCGGCAGGCTGTGGTAGAGGTCGCGGTAGAACCGCATCTCGCCCTCGGTGAAGAGTTCGCCCAGCTTACGCCGCAGCCGCGTCCCCAGCCCCGGCAACGCCAGTTCCCCTGAAGGGGTCAGATACTCGGTCGCTGGCTCTCGCAGCGCCAGCAGCCGGCGAGCGGCACGCCGATACGCTCGCACGCGGTAGGGGTTCCCGGCGGTCATCTCCAGGATGGTGGCGATGTTGAGGAGGATCAGCGCCGCCTCATGGTTGGTCACGGTCGATCGGTTCATGATGCTCTCCAGTGCGTCGATTCCGTCAACTCAATTGTACCACCTGGATCTATGTTATGGTAAGTTTTTGCCGCTTGAGGGGGGCATGGGCGCCGATCCTTCGCTCGCCTTGACACCCCGCGGGAAATGGGGTATTCTCTGGCCGACAATCGAAACGTGGCGCATTCGTCTAGTGGCCTAGGACACCGCCCTCTCAAGGCGGAGATCACGGGTTCGAATCCCGTATGCGCTACAACGACACAGGCCCCGGATTGCACCGGGGCTTGTTGTATTCGGCAGCAGCCAGAGCCCGGGGGTGAACCCCCGGGCTCACAACGAAAGCCGGCTAGAGCCGGCTTGGGAGTGCGGCGGTCGCGACCGCCGCATCTCCGCGTGGTCATTCTTCCGCCGGCCAATCGGGAGAGGGTCGGGGGCGCCAGGTCGCGCTCCGCCCTCCCCGTTAGGCCCGAGGCCCCACGCGCAACCGCAACCAGTTGCGACGATCGGCTGTCGCGCCCCCTAGTACCCCAGCGCCAGGCCTTCAGTGCGCGGGTCCGAGCCGCCGAAGAGCGTCCCGGTTTCGGGGTCCACCTCGATGACTTGTGCCGCCCCGCCGGCAGCCCAGTCGCCCAGCACCTCGACGCGGTGACCACGCCGCCGCAAGTCCTCAATCACCTCGGCCCCAGCCCGGCCCTCGATGCGGAGCACGAAGTCGTTCGGCAGGTTGGCCGGGTCGGTGCCGGGGAAGCTCAGCCAGCGCGGGGCCTCGATCGCCTCCTGCACGTTCATGCCGAAGTCGATCAGGTTCGTGATCACCTGCATGTTCCACTGCGGCTGGCCGTCGCCGCCCGGCGTGCCGCCGACCCAGCGCAGCTTCCCGCCCTGGGTGACGAGGTAGCAGTTGAGCGTGTGCATCGTCCGCTTGCCGGGGGCGATGACGTTCGGGTGGCCTTCCTCCAGGGTGAAGCCACGGCCCGCCCGGTTGTTCAGCAGGATGCCGGTGTTCCCCGCCACCACCTGGCTCCCGAAGGCGGCCGAGAGGCTGTGGATGAGCGAGACGGCGTTGCCGTCGCGGTCCACCACGCAGAGGTAGGTCGTGTCGCCCACTTGCTCGGGGATGATCCCGGCATCGCACCGCTCCATCGCCCGGCTCATGTCGATCGCCTTGAAGCGCTCGCGGGCGAATTCAGGGCTTAGCAGGGTTTCCAGCGGCACCTGGATGAACTTCGGGTCGCCGCAGTAGGCCAGCCGGTCGGCAAAGGCGAGCTTTTTGGTCTCGACCATCAGGTGGATGGTGTCGGCGCTGCCTGCACCCATGGCAGCCAGGTCGGCGTTAGAGAGGATGTTGAGTTCCTCCAGCATGATGATGCCCTGGCTTGGGAGACTGGTCTGGTAGACGGTGTAGCCGCGGTACTCGGTCTGGAGCGGCTGGTACACCACCGACTCGTGGCCCGCCAGATCCTCGACGGTCATCAGCCCGCCGTTCTCGGCCATGAACCGGGCGATCTCCTCCGCGATCTCGCCCTGGTAGAAGACCTCCGGTCCGCCCTCGACGATCAGGCGCATCGACCGCGCCAGATT
This sequence comes from Sphaerobacter thermophilus DSM 20745, assembly GCF_000024985.1. Taxonomy (NCBI): domain Bacteria; kingdom Pseudomonadati; phylum Thermomicrobiota; class Thermomicrobia; order Sphaerobacterales; family Sphaerobacteraceae; genus Sphaerobacter; species Sphaerobacter thermophilus. The sequence goes on along the minus strand of NC_013523.1, from coordinate 945,071 downwards.
GGGGTTGCGCAGCAGGTGCCCCGGCTTGGGCGGCGCGCCGCCGGGCAGGTAGATCTCAGCCGATGTCGGGAAGCGGCTCATCCCCTCCGCGTAGGCGGCGATCGTCTGGTTGCCTTCGGTCGTGAGGGGGAAGCCCTCCTCGGCATAGCGGATGGCCGGGGCGAAGAGGTCGGCCGGCTCCATCGTGCCGAAGCGCTCCATGGCGGTGAAGTAGGCGTGCACCGCGCCAGGCACCGCGACCGAGAGCAGCCCCGTGAACGGCATCTTCTCGTAGCCCCGCTCCACGAAGTACTCGCGGCTGGCCGCCTGTGGGGCGATGCCCGAGCCGTTGATCGCCGTCACCTCGCCAGTGCGGCCGTCATAGTAGATCATGAAAGCGTCGCCGCCGAGCCCGCACATCGCCGGGAGCGTCACCCCGGTCACGAGCGCCGCGGCGATCGCCGCGTCCATGGCGTTGCCGCCCCGTCGCAGGACGTCCAGCCCCGCCGCCGTCGCCAGCGGGTGGGCCGTCGCCACCATCCCCTCGCGCGCCATCACCACGGCGCGCCGCGTTCCCTCGCCTCGCGTCACGAAACGACCTCCTCCTCGTGCGTTCACCGGTCTCGCGTTCGGGCGCTGCCAGCATAGCCGTTGAACCCTGGCCGCGCCACTCTCACCGCCGCGTCGCCACTACCTCCAGGTGCGGCCGCAGTCCGTTAGGCAGCCAGCCGATCGGTACCTGCGCTGCCAGGGGGCGCAGGCGCGCCACGGGGATCTTCCGCACCTGCGCCTGCGTGAGCCTCGCGGGCGACACGAAGGTGCATTCAAACCCCTGCCGCGCCAGCCTGCGCTCCAACTCGCCCGGCGTGCACATCGACGGGTGCCAGAAGTGGTAGTCGTACAGCCCCCGCAGGCGGTAGTACGCCTCGGCTGGACGGCGGTTCGGCGTCTTGATCAGGTAGTGGCCACCCGGCCGCAGCACCCGCGCGACCTCGGCCAGGTGCCCGTCCACATCTGGCAGGTGCTCTAGCAGGTCACTCGACAGCACCACGTCCACGCTGCCGTCCCCCAGCGGCAGCCGCTCGGCGTCGGCCGCGATCAACCGCGCGCCCGGCACACGCCGCCGGGCCTCAGCAAGGCTGGTCGCTGTGAGGTCCAGCCCGACCAGCCGTCTGAACCCCATCCGCTCCATGGCCCGCAGCGCGAAGCCGCCTCCGGCTCCGATCTCCAGCACCCGCACCGTCCGCGGCAGCGTCGCCAGGAACGCGAGCAGCCCGACGGGAGGGTTGTACTCCTCATAGGTATTCGACCAGGTGGGGTAGACACGGTCGATCGCCTCGTAGAAGCGCCGCCGTACCTCCGCCGGGATCGGTCCGTGGCGGTAGGCGTCGGCGCAGCTTCGGCAGAGGAAGGCGCGGCCGGTAAACCGGGCACCGCAGAGCAGGCACGACCGCTCAGACCGATCAACGACCATCCCGCCACCTCCATGCCGCCCAGCCGAGCCAGCCGCCGGTCCCCACCAGCGCAACGCCGTACAGTGCGAAGAAGGCTGGATCGTGCCGCGCTGCCCGTCCGACGTGGTGCACGACCCCGGCTACCAGCGCCCCCACGTCGAGGTCGGCCCGGTACCCGACGTTGAACACCAGGGCACCCGGCGGTCCTTCCTGGCCGCCCGAGAGCTGCAATTGGTGGCCCCCCTCGGGGAGCTGCTCCGTCCAGGTCACGGGCAAGGGCGCGTGCCCCGCCCGGACGACCAGCCGCAGGGCGCGGCTCGCGGTGTCCGGCACCGGCGCGAATGAAGCCTCCAGCGCCTGCGTCTGCCCGGACAGCACCGCGCGGTCGAGGTCGACCTGGACGAGCGGCTCGCCCTCTGAGTACGCCGGGCGGAAGATCAGGTCGCCTTCGACCGGATCGCCACCTTCGAGGCGCGTCCCATCCGGATAGACATCTCCATCCGCATAGCGGAAGGTGACGGCGTTTCCCGGCGTGGACTCGGGCGACGCGACGGTAAAGCGGTAACGGACGCCCATGGAGTCTGGCAGCGGCTCGAAGCGGAAGGTCACGTGACTGTTGTCGTGCATCTCACTGGCGTTGATCGTCGCCGTCCGGATCGGTTCCGCCTCTCCCTCACGGTACAGGTGTAGCACCACGTCACGGTCATTAACGCGGCTGGGTGCCGGGAGCCGGCTGAACTGGGACAGCTCAACGTAGCCCACCTGCCCGTCCTCCAGCCGTACCTGCGCCCAGCCCTCGGCGCTCCCTTCGACCCGCACGGTGCTCCCACCCGGCAACTCGATGATCCGCTCGCCGTCGACCGGTAGGCGCCGCACCGGCACCGCCGGGCCCTCCCGCAGTTGCCCCTCGCCCGGACTCAGGTCGGCACCAAAGGTGGCCACCCTCAGCGTGATCCCATCCAGGTTCGGGTAGCGCGACACAAACGTCTGCCCGATCTCCCGATCGCCCACCAGCTCTCCGAGCCAGGCGTGTTCGGCGGGCCAGTCATGGAAGTGCCCGTCGGGGTACCCCGGATCGGCCTCCGGCGCGTAGTGAATCTCCAGCGTCGCGCCGCTGGCGAGGCTGTCCACCGCACGGCGGACCGTGGGGCCCGGCGGCACTACGCCCAGGCTGACCCGATCCAGGCCGTCGCTCGGCGACAGGAACACCTGGCTCACCGTGCCTCCGACCATCAGGCTTCCCGCCGCGCCGGGCAACTCGGCCGTCAGCAGGTGCTCGACCCGGCACCCCGCGAGGAGCCAAGACATGAGCAGCAGCACCGCGCCCGCAGCACACCGCCGGAGCATGTCCCGCCCGGTGGCTGTGGCCCGAGGCACCTGCCACCGCGGCAAGCGAGAATGCACGCTCCACCTACGCGCCATGACCGCCCGCCTCCCCGTCAGGACCGAGCGACACCTCCTGCTCAGCCCTGCACAGCCGCTCGCGGACGATGCGGTACGCCATCCACAGCGCGAGCGCGTCGAACAGGCTGCGCACGACGCCCAGGAAGAGTGGCACCGGCACCTGCGCTGCCAACACCGTCCGCGGGTTCGGCAGCGTGGCCACGCCGTCCGGGTCGAGCGGCAGGAACAGGTCGGTCGTCATCTGGGTGTCCCAGTGCAGTGCGAACAGGATCAAGAGAGTCGCCTGCGCCAGGTGGTAGGCGATCAGCCGGCCATCACGGTCGATCGTCAGCGCCAGGAAGGGCACGAGCCAGATTGCGTACGGCGGATGGAAGAACGTGAGCGCGAACATCCCCAGAAACATGGCTGCCCCGGCCGCGACGTAGGCGTCCGTGCCCCGCGCGCCGCGGTCGCTGCGCTCGAAGAACCAGAGCAGGAAGAGCCCGTACGCCAGCGGGAAGACGAAGAGCCGGTCGCCGAAGCGGAGTGGCAGGACGAGATCGGTCAGGTAGTCGACATGCTGGTAGCGCGACAGCAGGGTCAGCGTCGGGCTGCTACCGGTGGCGGCCAGCGCGGTCACCTCGACCGCCAGCCAGACTCCAGCCAGCCCACCCGCGAAGAGCGCAAGGTCGCGCTTCGACCGCCGATAGGCCAGGACAAAGAACGGCGCCAGAAAGAACGGGAAGAAGCGGGTCACAGCGCCCAGCCCCAGCAGTCCCAGGCCGAGGTAGCGCCTCCCCTGGGCCGCCGCGACGAGCGACGCGACGACCAGGAGCACGGCGATGCTGTCATGCCGCCCGAAGACCGCGCTGGTGTAGAGCACGATCGGGTTGAGCAGCCAGAGCGCCAGCACACGCCGTCGGCGCTCAGGCACCACCAGGCGGGTCAGGAGATAACCGGTCCCAAGGTCCGCGACGAGATACGGCAGCTTGAGAAGCAGGAGCGCCCGGAACAGGTGCGGATACCCCAGAAACAGATCACGGAACTCCGAGGGTTGCGCCCCGAGTCCGAACACCGCCGCGGTGGGCGACCAGATCGTCTCGGCCCCCGGCAGCAGCGGCTTGACGAGGAAGAGCCAGATGTTGTGCACCGTCTGGATGGCGAGCTGGCTCGTCCAGACGAACCACTCGCCATGGTAGGCCGCCTGAGCCGCGCGCGAGTAGACGTGGTACAGGTCCAAGTGCACCGTGAACGGCGCCAGCACCAGGCGAATGAGGATGCCCGCCGCCCAGATCGCGGCCAGTCCGGGGGCGATCTGCCGGGTCGCCGGGCGCGGCAGCCGGCGCCACGCGCTCGCCGTCACCGCCACCGTCCATACCCCCGTGCCAGCCGGGCGCCCCCGAGCGCGAGCGGCAGCGCCGCCACCAGCACCCCCCGGTGCAGCACCGCCGCCGCCACGATGGCCGCCACCGGTACCCCGATCACTCCTGCGATTCCCGCCATCGCCCCCTCACGTAGGCCGAGGCCGCCCGGCAGCGGCGAGGCCAGCCCGACCAGGAGTGGCACGTTCGCCAGAAGCAGCAGCGCCACCGGGCCAAGCGTCAGCCCGACCGCCCGAGCACCGAGCCACACCGCGGCGATGTTCAGGCCCCAGTAAGCCACCGTCAGCAATAGCACCGGCACCCAGCGGCCACGGTCGGCGGCGAGCATCCGCCCGCTCGCCAACACGCGCTCCACGAACCGCGCGGCGTAGCGGCGCACGACCAGGACAGCGGCTCCCACTCCGCCCAGCGCGACCGCTCCACCCGTAAGCACCGCCGGCCACGACGGGCCGTCCAGCTCACCGACCCAGGCGAGCGCGGATGGACCCGCCAGTGCCAGCCCGGCCGCCGCGCCGAGTGTCAGCGCCGCCGCGTCCAACACCTGCTCCGCGGCCAGCGTCGGCAACGAGCGACCGAAACCGACGTCGTGGAGCTGGCGGGCGAGCACTCCCTTGACCGGCGAGCCGGCGTAGCCGGGCACTGCATAGTTCACCAGCGAAGCGGTCACGGTCATCTCCACTGCGTGGGGCAGCGGGACTTCGGCCGCAACGGAGCGTAGCATCGTCTGCCAGCGTCTCGCGTGGACGACCGGGAGTGCCACTCCTACCACCAACAGCGCCAGCAGCGGCCCGACCCGGGCGTCGCCGATGGCCCGTGCGACGGCCCCCGCCTGCCCGCTGGCCACCAGAGCCAGGAGCGCCACAGTGAGCGGGCCCCACACCAGCAAAAGCGATCGCCAGCGCGGGCGCGGCCCACCGGCTGCCCGCGTTGCCTCACCGCTCATGCCTCCCGCTCCCGCACCACCGCCCGCGGCTTCCGCTGGGCCAACACCGGTCGCAGCATCGCACGCAGGCGATCCGCCAGCGCATCGATGCTCCCCGTGGCCAGGAACGCGGCCCGCGCACCCGCGCCGATGGTTCGTCGCCGACCCGGATCGCGCAGTGTGCGGATCGCGTCGGCCAACGCCTCGGGATCGGCGGGAGGGACGAGCAGCGCGGATACGTCGTGCTGCAATACCTCGCGAACAGCCGGGCTGTCCCGCGTCACGATCGCGGCACCCATCGCCATCGCCTGAAAGACTTTGTTCGGCACCACCCGCGCGGCCTTGTCGGTGTCTCCGAAGATCCCGAGGACCACGTCCGCTGCCGCGATGCGCTCGGGCAGCTCTGCAAACGGCACCCAGTCGTGGAAGTCGATCGAGTCCAATCCCAGGCGCTTGGCCAACGCTCGCGTCTCGGCTGCGAGCTGTCCGACGCCGATCATCTCGAACCGAACGTCCTCGCCGCGCAACCGCGCCGCTGCTTCGACAATCGTGGGGACGCCGTGCAGCGGCGTGTACTTCCCGTAGAACAACACACGGAGCGGACCAGCAGGCGTCCCAGCCATCTCGCGCGGCTGGAAGAGCCGGTCGTCGGCGCCCACCGGCACCACCGTGACCCGCGCCGGGGACACGCCGAATCGGCTGACGAGGTAGTCCGCGTTCTGCGGCGTATCGACGAGTATCAGGTCGGCGCATCGCAGTGCGGCCCAATCCAGCGCGGCGATCGCCCGCGCCGGAAGGGTTCCGGCCCGCACCAGTTCGCGATCCTCGACCAGCGTGTCGGTTAGCGTCACCAGAGGGTTGAATACGACGGGGCGCCCGCGGAACCGCGTCAGCGGCGCCAGCGCCAGCACGTCGCCCTGTCCGATGTACCCGAAGATCGCCGCATCAGCGTGCGGAAGTCGTCGTATCAGCCGCAGCGCGAGCCGCGTGTAGGCCAGCACCAACCGCGCCCCGAGCCGGACCAGCGAGCCTGGCCGGAGAAATCCCCCGGTCTTGTCGCGCGTCCGCTCGAAGACCGGGACGTGAATCTCCTCCACGTCGAACCCCGCCCGGCGCAGCGCCGCGATCGTCAGCGCGTTGCGCGGATAGTCTCGCTCGTAGGTGCCGACGTAGAGCAGCCGCGCCGCAGGCTGGCTCATTGCGCTCCTTCCCCTCCAGCGGCCGCCGCGATTATACGGCCCTGGCGGAGGCTGGTCAGGAGCGCTCTACGGAGGAGGCTGAGTCGGCGGCCGGTGTTACCCCCGCGCGTCCTGGAGTGCGGCGGCGAAGGCGTCCACGAACGCCTCCACCTCCGGCACGCCCATCGGCGTCGAGAGGCAACCGAACAGCGCCGGGGTGATGAAGATGCCGCGTCCCATCAGCGCCTCGTGGACGCGCCCGACGAAAGCGCGCTCCTGTGCCGAGAGGACGCTGTTGCGGTAATCCGCGAGCGGTCGCTGGTGCAGGTGGATGTGGAAGAGCGAGCCGTATCCCGTCACCTGTCCCGGCACGCCAGCCTCGCGCAGCACCTCCTCGACGCCCGCCCGTAACTGTTGCCCCAGGGTAGCGAGCCGGTCGAACTCGGCAGGTGTCAGCTTGCGCATCGCCGTCAACCCGGCGACCATCGTCACAGGGTTGGCATTGAACGTCCCCCCGTGCGGCGCCCGCGGCGGTCCGCCGGTTGGGTCGAAGACCGACATCACCTCGGCCGAGCCTCCTACTGCCCCAACCGGGAAGCCACCGCCGATGATCTTCCCCATCGCCGTCAGGTCCGGAGTCACCCCGAGCACCGACTGCATCCCGCCGTAGTCCGAGCGGAGCGAGATGACCTCGTCGAAGATCAGCACGATGCCGTAGGCACGAGTGATCTCTCGCAGCCGCTGGAGGAATGCCGGTTCGGCCGGGTACAGCCCGAGGCTGCGCGGGTTCGGGTCGATCAGCACCGCCGCCAGCTCGTCCCGGTGCTGCTCGATCAGCCGCTCGGTCCCGTCGATGTCGTTGAAGGGGAGGACCACCACCGAGTCCAGCACTGCCTGAGGTGTGCCGCCGGTGTACGGCGTCGCCACAGGGAACCCGTCTTCCCCGGGTTTCCCACTGGACTGCGTGCTCACCTCTGCGAAGTCGTAGGAACCGTGGTAGCAGCCGTCGAACTTCGCGATCCGCGGCCGACCCGTGTAAGCGCGCGCCGCCTTGATCGCCATCATCACCGCCTCGGTACCAGAGTTGGTGAAGCGCACCTGCTGCAGCGACGGCACGCGCTCCGTGAGCAGCTCCGCGAGGGCGATCTCGTGTTCGGTCGGCATCGCGAAGGCCACGCCGTCCGCGAGCTGGCGGATGACCGCCTCGTTGATGTCCGGGTCGGCGTGGCCGTGGATGAGCGCGGTGTAGTTATTGACGAAGTCGAGCCGTTCCTCCCCGTCGGCATCGACGATAACCGCGCCACGGCCCCGGGCCGCGTAGGGCGGGTAGGGCGCGCTGTAGACGGTTGTGCGGGTGTTGCCTCCAGGGAGCACCCGGCGTGCTCGCTCGAACAGGTCCGCCGCGGCCGACCCCGGCTCCCGGTAAACGTTCCCACCTCGTCGGCTGCCGCTGCTCATCGCGACCTCCCCCGTAAGCCTCTCGCCACTCTCACGGTCCTGCGTGCGCGCCATGCTACGCCGGAGCGGCGGTTCGGTCAACGGGTCCAGACCGGATGACCGCCCCGCGACTTTCGGAACCCATGGCTCACTCGTCTCCCTCACGCCGACTCGTAGTATCGGGGTAGCCCATCGACGACCGGCACGGAGAGGCAAAGGGCGCACAGCATGACCGACACCGCCCTGGCGCAGGGTATGGTTGGCCTCAGCGAGCGACCGGTGGCACGGGCGCGGACCGCCGGGGGCCTGGTGGTCGCGGCTTTCGGCGGTGTGATTCTGCTCGGCGCCGGGCTCATCTTCTTCGTCGAGCCGATGATCGCCAAGATGGCACTCTCACGCTACGGGGGAAGTCCATCGGTCTGGAATACCTCGGTCGTCGTCTTTCAGACGCTCCTGTTGCTCGGCTATTCCTACGCGTGGCCTTCTCACGGCACGGCCCCGCCGCAGCACGCGTGAGCGGTCTGGCCCTCCCACCCCTCCTCGCCCTGGCGCTCGTCACGCAGGCGCAAGACGCCGTGAGCCACGTGGCGCGCGGGATGCTGGGCGGACTGTTCAACAAGCTGGTCGCGCCGCTCGTCTTCACCTCGGTGATCGAGTACCCCGCCGTTCTGATCCTGGCCCACTGGCGACCGACCCTCGCTGGCAACCGCTTCCTGCCCAGCCGGGTACCCGCGTCTGGACCGACGACTACTCCGACGTCGTCCGGGCGCTGCGTTGGATCCGGTGACGCAGGTGACGAACGCATCACCTGGATACGGGAAGCTGCCGGATGCGCATCAGAGGCAAGCACAAAGCGGGGGCGCGAATGATCGCGCCCCCGCTCTTATTGCCTGACGTTGCCGTGGGGCAGGCGACTAGTAGTCCATGCCGCCCGGCATCGCCGGCGCCTTCTGCTCCTCCGGCTTGTCCGTGATCAGCGCCTCGGTGGTCAGGATCATCGAGGCGATCGAGGCCGCGTTCTCCACCGCGGAGCGCGTCACCTTGACCGGGTCGATGATGCCCCACTCGAGCATGTCGCCGTAGTCGTTGCGGATCACGTCGTAGCCGATGGTCGGAGAGTTCTTCTCCTGCTGCAGCCGGCGGACGTTCTGGACGACGACCGAGCCGTCGAGCCCAGCGTTCGCCACGATGCCGCGCAGCGGCTCCTCCAGCGCCCGCTTGACGATCTTGACGCCGGTGAGGACGTCACCCTCGGCCTCGATGCTGTCGAGCGCCTCGGCCGCCTTGAGGAGCGCCACACCGCCACCCGGGACGATGCCCTCCTCGACCGCGGCGCGGGTCGCGCTGAGCGCGTCCTCGACCCGATGCTTCTTCTCCTTCAGCTCGGTCTCGGTCGCGGCACCGACCTTGATGACGGCCACGCCACCGGCCAGCTTCGCCAGCCGCTCCTGGAGCTTCTCGCGGTCGAAGTCGCTGGTGGTCTGCTCGATCTGGGCCTTGATCTGCTCGATGCGGCCCTTGATGTCCTCTTCCTTGCCGTGACCCTCGACGATCGTCGTCTCGTCCTTGGTGGCCACGACGCGGCGAGCGCGACCCAGATCCTGGACCGTGGTGCTGTCGAGTCGCCGGCCGACCTCCTCGGAGATCACCTGGCCGCCGGTCAGGATCGCGATGTCGCGCAGCATCTCCTTGCGGCGATCACCGAAGCCCGGCGCCTTGACCGCGAGGCAGTTGATGGTGCCGCGCAGCTTGTTGACGACCAGGGTCGCCAGCGCCTCACCATCGACATCCTCGGCGATGATCATGAAGTTCTTGGTGACCTGCAGCGCCTGCTCCAGCACCGGCAGGATGTCGGAGACCGCCGAGATCTTCTTATCGGTGATGAGGATGTACGGATCCTCGAGCACGGCCTCCATCCGCTCGGTGTTGGTGACGAAGTAGGGCGAGATGTAGCCGCGGTCGATCTGCATGCCTTCGGTGTACTCGGTCTCGAAGGCAAGGCCCTTGGACTCCTCGACGGTGATGACACCGTCCTTGCCGACCTTCTCCATCACGTCGGCGATCAGGTTACCGATCTCCTGATCCGCCGCGGAGATGGACGCGACCTGGGCGATGTCCTCCTTGCCGCGGACCTCCTTGGCCATGCCCTTCAGGGCCTCGACGACCTTCTCGGACGCCAGGTCGATGCCCTGCTTGAGCATCATGGCGTTGGCACCAGCAGCGACGTTCCGCAGACCCTCGTGGACGATCGCCTGCGCCAGCACGGTCGCGGTGGTGGTTCCGTCACCGGCCACGTCGTTGGTCTTGGTGGCCGCTTCCTTCAGGAGCTGGGCACCCATGTTGGCGAAGGGATCTTCCAGCTCGATCTCTTTGGCGACGGTCACGCCGTCGTGGGTAACGGTCGGGGCGCCGAACTTCTTGTCAAGCGCTACGTTGCGGCCCTTGGGGCCAAGCGTCGTCTTGACGGCGTTGGCAAGCGTGTCGATCCCCTCTTTCAGGGACTGACGCGCCTGCTCGTTGAACTCAAGAATCTTGGCCACGTCTCTTACCCTCCCTCGCGGATTGCCGCGAAAGCTACTCACGCCGATCAGGCAGCCCGTTACTCAACGACCGCCAGGATGTCCTTCTCGCTGAGGATCAGCAGTTCCTCGTCGTCGATCTTCAGCTCAGTGCCCGCATACTTCGCGAACAGGACGTGGTCGCCGACCTTGACGTCCAACGGAATGCGCTTCTCGCCGTCCTCGTCGAACCGGCCCGGACCCACCGCCAGCACCTCACCGCGCTGCGGCTTCTCCTTGGCCGTATCCGGAAGGACGATCCCACTCTTGGTCACTTCCTCACGCTGCACCGGGCGCACAAGGACCCGGTCCCCGAGCGGCCGGACCTGCGTTTTCACACTCGCCATCCTCGAGGTACCTCCCTCTGACGAACGCGGCGGGTCGCGCCGCCGCCCTGTTCCTGCGTCTCCAGTTTAGCACTCTCGACTCTTGAGTGCTAACTGAGCGTATCTTAGCCAAGACGTGTGCAACCTGCAAGGGGCAATGTGTCGTCCACGCCGACACCCGGGTCAATCCCTCGGAGAAACGCCACCCCACCTGATCTCGCCCTCCGCGCGCACCTCGGGAAACGGGGTTGTGATCGGCCGTCAGCACTCCTTGATCTTAGCCCGGAAGGAGGGTACGCACCGGCCCCCAATGCGGCATAATCGACGCGTTCCAGTGCCTGTGCCGGTGCCGGACGCAGTGGACGCCGGCCGTGCTTTGAACCTGGAGGAGGATCGAGCGTGACGTACCACTTCGCAGCCCGTGTCACCAGTATGCAGCCCTCACCGACGATCGCCGTCTCCGATCGCGTCCGAGCGCTCCGGCAGGAGGGCCACGATGTCCTCGACCTGGGCGGCGGTGACCCGGACTTCGCCACCCCCGAACACATCTGCCGCGCCGCGGCCGAAGCCATGGCTCGCGGCGAGACGCACTACGTCGCCAGCGCCGGCATCCTCCCGCTGCGCCAGGCCATCGCCCGTAAGCTCCGCGACGAGAACGGCATCGACGTCGACCCCAGCCAGATCATTGTCACGCCGGGTGGGAAGTCCGCCCTCTTCTCCGCCATCCTCGCCCTGGTCGGACCCGGCGACGATGTGGTCATGTTCGACCCCGGCTGGGTTTCCTATGAACCGATGACCACGATCGCCGGCGCCGGGATCGCCCGCATCCCGCTCGATCCCGCCGACAACTACCGCATCACCCGCGAGGTCATCGAGCCGCACCTCACGCCGAACGCCCGGGTGCTCATCGTGAACAGCCCCAACAACCCGACCGGGCGCGTCCTGACCCGCGAGGAGCTGGAAGTGGTGGCCGCCATCGCGCAGGAGCGCGACCTGATCGTCATCTCGGATGAGATCTACGAGAAGATCGTCTACGACCACCACCAGCACATCAGCATCGCGACACTGCCGGGGATGGCCGAGCGTACCATCACCGTCAACGGCTTCTCTAAGGCCTACGCGATGACCGGCTGGCGACTCGGCTATCTGGCCGCGCCCGCACCCATCATCAAGCAGGTGGCGAAGATCCACAGCCATTCGGTCACCTGCGCCACGTCGTTCGCCCAGTACGGCGCCGTCGCGGCACTGGAGGGCCCGCAGGGTTTCATCGACACGATGGTCGAGGCCTGGGACCGCCGTCGCCGCCTGATCTCCTCCGGCCTGAGCGCGATCAAGGGCGTGCACTGCCCGCTGCCGGAGGGCGCCTTCTACGCCTTCGCCGACGTGAGCGGCACCGGGATGACCGGCCAGGAAGTGGCGCGCCTGCTGATCGACGAGGCGCGGGTCGGCGTGACCCCAGGCGATGCGTTCGGCGAGGTCAGCGCAAACCACATCCGCCTGAGCTTCGCCAACTCCGACGACATCATCGAGCGCTCCCTGGAGCGCATCACGCGCGTCCTGGGAGGTTAGCCGAGCCAGCCACCTGGCCACAGGTACGAGCTAGGAGACCACGACAGAGGCGGGCGTCACTGCGACGCCCGCTTCTGTCGTCCCCGGGGGTTGCAAAACTAATCTCATTAGTTTATGATGGATGCATATTAGCCCCGTAGCGGGAGCGAGGCGTCCCGCCTATCCCCCGGAAGGGAACGAGCATGAAGGTCACAACCCATGGCGACTACCTCATCCAGGTGACCCGCTGGCCTCTCCTGTTCCCGGTCAACGTTTATCTGGTCCGCGAGGACGACGGCTTCACACTGATCGATACCGGAGCAAACGGCAGTGGACCGGGCATCCTGGCCGCCGCGACCGCGCTTGGCGCGACCATCCGCCGCATCGTGCTCACGCACGCGCACTCCGACCACGTGGGCGCGCTCGACCAGCTCCGCGGCGCGCTGCCCGCTGCCGAGGTGCTGATGACCGACCGCAGCGCCCGGCTGCTCCGCGGCGAAAGGACACTCGAAATCGACGGTGAACACGTCACCATCCCCGGCAGGTGGCCGCGCCGCGTGACCCGGCCGACGCACACCATCGAGCCGGGAGACCGGGTGGGCTCGCTGCAGGTGGTCGCCGCCCCAGGGCACGCGCCGGATCAGGTCGCGTTCCTTGACACGCGGGACCATACCCTCATCGCCGGTGACGCCTTCCAGACGAGGGGCGATGTCGCGGTCGCGGGCACGATCGTCCCGACGTTTCCGTTCCCTTCGCTCTTTACCTGGGACAAGGAGGCGGCCCTTGACTCGGCGCGGCTCCTGCGCTCGCTGGAGCCGTCGCGGCTGGCGACCGGACACGGTCCCGTGCTGGAAGACCCCCTGGCGGCCATGGACCGCGCAATCGCGGTAGCCCAGCGCAAACTGGCGGGCGGGGTTCCGCATGGCGCCTAGACCCGGACTGAGCCGCGGCCTCATCGTCCGAACCGCCGCCGACCTGCTGGACGAAGCGGACGGGCGGGAGGTGACGCTCAGCCAGATCGCCGCGGCGCTAGGGGTACGCACGCCGTCCCTCTACAACCACATCGACGGTCAGGACGACCTGCGCCGCGGACTGGCCGTCTTCGCAGTACGAGAGCTCGGCGCCCGCATTGCGCGCGCGGCGATCGGCCGCACCGGGGAGGATGCCATCCTTGCCATCGGGCACGCCTACCGGCTGTTCGCGCACGAGCATCCCCGGCTCTACCAGGCCTCGCTGCGCGCACCGGACCCGGATCATCAGGCGCTGATCGATGCCAGCGAGGAGATCCTGGATGTCCTGAGACTGGTGCTCGAGCCATACCAGCTCTCACCCGAGGACCAGATCCACGCCATACGCGGGCTGCGGAGCCTTATGCACGGCTTCGTCTCGCTGGAACTGGCCGGTGGCTTCGGCCTCCCGGTGAACGTCGACGAGTCCTACCACCGGCTCCTCACGGCGTTCATCCGCGGACTCCAGCGCGAGCGGGATGAGTGAAGCGTAGTGCGTGTTCCGTGTTGCGTGGTCCGTGTCGCGCAGTCGGTAGCGGGTGAATCACCGCTGCGACGGGCCACGGAGCACGGACCACGCAACACGGAACACGCACCACGTCTCACAGCCCGCTCATGCGCACGACTTCGACGCCCCGCTCCTCCAGCGCCTGGACGTAGCGGTTGATGCCGACGAGGTCGCTGGCGATGTGACCGGTGACGATGAGGTTCCCGCCCCCTTCGCGGCGCAGGCGCTCCGCCTCTTCGGGGGCGATATGGATGTAGAGGACAGTCCGCACGCCGTGGTCAAAGTAGGCGCGGGCCACGGCGTACCCGCCGTTGGTCCCCGCCCCGTGCACAACCGCGATCTTCCCCAGCGGCTGATCCACCGCGCCGACCGGGACCATGATCCGCGTCGCCGCACCGGCGAATTCCGGCAGCGTCATCAGCGCGTCGATCGCGTCCTGCACCCGCGCCTCGTCCCCCAGCGGCTCCACCGCCTCCTGGATGGTCTTGACCATGATCCGCCGTCCGACCTCGTCCAGCGGCAGGTGGATGTTGAGGAACGGCATCTCCAGGAGACGGGCGACCGACGGCGTGTGATCGTGGTTGGCGCTCTGCGCGCGGAGCAGCGAGCGGGTGAGCAGCCCTTGGATGGCGTCCCGCGCCGCGGTGGCCGGCACGCCGTGCTCCACCATCAGTTCGACATGACGCGTGAGGACCTCAGGGAAGTTGAGCGTTGCGCTGCCGCCGGCCGGGTGATGGGCGATCACCCCATCGCAGCCCAACTGCCGCGCCAGGAGCAGCTCGGCCGGGCCGATGTCGATGCCCATCATCACGCGCTTGAGGTCAGTGCTCTCGACGTAGACCGCGCTGTCGGCGGGCAAGGTCCGCATCTCCGCCATTTCCAGCGCGATATCGACCAGCTCCGCGGTGCTCAACCCGGCCATCCACGCCTCCGCTCTGTTCACCCCGATGCACAGGCCGCGCCGGCTCCGGCGCGGCGCGCGCCATTCTACGCAGGTGCAGCGACGGGGGCAATCGACGGCGCCCGGCTCACACTGGATAGCGGCTGGGGGAAGCGGCTGGCTCAGGCCTCCATCGCCTCGCGCGCCCGGACCTGGTGCCACTCCGGTCGGCCGTCATCGGCGGTCGATCGGTTCATGGGCTCGCGCGTCTGCTGGAAGGTCGATGTCTGGTGCCAGCGCTCCCAGTCGTCGCGGGAACGCCAGGTGCCGACCACGATGCGCTTGTTCGGCTCATCCTCGGGGATGAGCAACTGCGCGTCGATCCAGCCCGGCTGGCTCTTCGCGGCGCCTATCCGTTCCTCGAAAGCTCGGTCCCATTCCTGCTCCTGGCCCGGCTTGAGGGTTGTCTCGGTGATCACGGTCATCATGGTCCACCCACCTCCGTTGCCAGAACGTTCGGACCGGTCCCGGCCACTGCCGGGTGTCGCTGCCAGGCCAGCACGATCGGTACCACTCCACGACGACGGCCGGGAAGGTTGAGCCGGTCACGCGCGTTGGCTATGATCGGGCCATGCGGTTCGGCACCGTGCCGAACACCGGGCGATGACCCGCGTTGTCAGGGTCCTGGAAGGAAAGCGACAGTGCAGTCTCGCGATGAGATTCGCCTCACGACACTGGCGAGCTGCGCTGGTTGAGCGTCCAAAATGGGCCCAGAGGCCCTGGCGCAGGTGCTGCGTCCGCTCACTCAGCTCAGTGACCCCAATCTGATCGTCGGGCTCCAGACCAGCGATGACGCGGCCGTCTATCGCCTGAGCGACGACCTTGCCTTGATCCAGACGGTCGACTTCTTCACGCCGGTGGTCGACGACCCGTACGTGTACGGCGCTATCGCTGCAGCCAACTCCATGAGCGACGTCTACGCCATGGGGGGTACGCCGCTGTTCGCGCTGAACATCGCAGGTTTCCCCGACAACCTGCCGCTGGACGTCCTGCAGCGCATCTTCCAGGGGGGCGCCGACAAAGCTGCCGAGGCCGGGGTGGTCATCGCCGGAGGGCACACCGTTACCGACAATGAGCCGAAGTACGGCCTCGTCGTTACCGGCACCATCCATCCCGATCGGGTCGTAACTAAGGCCGGCGCCCGACCGGGCGATGTGCTCTACCTCACCAAGCCGCTCGGTACCGGCGTCATCACCACTGCGCTCAAGGCCGGTGCGGCCGACCCTGCCGACGTGGAGGCGGCCGTGGCGTCGATGCTGAAGCTCAATCGAACCGCCGCTGCCTTGATGCAGGAGGTTGGGGTCAACGCCTGCACCGACATCACCGGCTTCGGGATGATCGGCCACGCAACCGAGGTCGCGCAGAAGAGCGGCGTGCGCCTTGTCCTGTCGGCGGGGCAGATGCCGTGGCTCCCCGGCGCCGAGCGCTACGCCGCGGAGGGCCGCCTCCCTGGCGGGGCCCGGCGCAACCAGGCCTTCTACGGCGACGGGCCGGAGAGCATTCTCGAGGTCACGCCAGGCATCCCGCAGACGACGCTCGACCTCCTGTTCGACCCTGAGACATCGGGCGGTCTGCTGATCGCGGTTCCGAGCGACCGGGCGCAGGCACTGGAGCAGGCGTTCGCCGCGGCCGGTGAGCCGCTCTGGCGGGTGGGCTCGGTCGAGGAGGGGCAAGGGCTCGTCCTGCAACCCTGAGTGGGATGGAGGGGCGTGTGCGGCGACGGGAGCGCTCCCGGCAGCGGAGAGAGCGTGAGCGCACGGAGCCCACGTTCCGCGACCTGCTGGAGGAGATCGGCGTCCGGCCAAGCAAGGCGCTCGGCCAGAACTTCCTGCACGACACCCGGATCGTCCAGCGCATCGCGGAGGTTGCCGACCTTGGTCCCGACGACCTCGTGGTCGAGGTCGGCCCCGGCCTTGGCATCCTCACCCGTGAGCTGGCGCGCCGCGCGGGCACGGTGATCGCCGTTGAACTCGACACGCGCCTCGCGGACCACCTGCGCGAGTCGCTCGAACTAGAGAACGTGCGCATCGTCGAGGGCGACATCCTCGACCTGAATCTCGCCGAACTCGCCGGGAAGCGACCCTACCACGTGGTCGCCAACCTCCCGTACTCGGTCGCGGCGGCGGTCATCGAGCACGTCCTCGAAAGCGACCACCGCCCCGGACGCATGGTCGTCATGGTGCAGCGTGAGGTGGCGGAGCGGATCGTCGCCCGCCCTCCAGAGATGAGTGTCCTCGCGGTCGCCGTGCAGTTCTATGCGGTGCCCCGCATCGCCTTCCGCGTCGGCCCGGGCGCATTCGTGCCGCGCCCGCGCGTCGACTCCGCCGTGCTTCGCCTCGATATTAATCCGAATCCGCCCCTGTCCGGCGCCGAACGTGCTGCCTTCTTCACCCTCGTCCGGGCCGGGTTCTCCCAGCGCCGCAAGCGGCTCGCGAATGCCCTGGCCGATGCGCTGGACCTCCCGAAGAGCGTGGTTGGGGAGCGACTGACGGCCGCGGGGATCGATCCGGATCGCCGCGCTGAAACGCTCTCGGTGGAGGAGTGGCTCGCCATGCAGCGGAGCTTTGGAGCGCATCCGAGTGAAGTCGATTGAGCTGGCCGCCCCGCTCCGCCTGCGCGCACCGGCCAAGGTGAACCTCGGGCTGGAGGTCGTGGCCCGGCGGCCCGACGGCTATCACGAAGTTGTCACGATCCTGCAAAGTGTGAGCCTCTTCGACACCATCGACCTGCTGCCCGCCCCGGCGCTCCGCTACACGCCGCCCGCAGGCCTGGAGCGCGAGTCGGACCTGCTCTGGCGGGCGGTCCGGCTGGCTGAGGAGAGGTTCGGCGTGCGCCTGCGGGCGCAGATTCGGCTGGAGAAGCACATCCCGCTGGCAGCGGGCCTGGGTGGCGGCAGCAGCGACGCCGGCACCTTGCTCGGCGCCCTCGCCGCCCTGGCCGGCATTCCGCTCGATGAGGTCGAACGCGCCGCCGCGGCACTTGGCAGCGACGTCCCCTTCTTCGTCCGCGGCGGGACGGCACTGGCCACCGGGACCGGCACCGACCTGGCCCCCCTGAGCACGCCGCCGAACGTCTGGTTCGTCGTTGTCGCCCCGGATCTCGTCATCCCGGCGAAGACGGCAGCCCTCTACGGCGCGCTGACGCCGGACCATTTCACCGACGGCGTGGCGACGCGACGCCTGGCCGCAGCGCTGGAGCGCGGCGACACCCTCGATCCCGACCTCATGCACAACACCTTCACGCCCGTGCTCCGTGAATGGGATGCGGTGAGCCGGGCCATCGACGCGCTTCACGCGGCGGGCGCGCAGGTCGTCCTGCCGAGCGGCGCCGGGCCGTCGGTGTTCACCGTCGTCCCGTCCCAGGCGGTCGCGAACGCCATCGCCGACCGCCTCCCGGCTGGGATCGGTCGTGTCTACGTCTGCACGACGGTAGCCCGGGACTCCAACGCTTCCGCCCTGCAAGCCGCCGTGGGGTGACTCGCCACCGACGCGCCAGCGCGCGGCATCCCTCGCCTTGAGTGCGAGATTGACGATTGCCACGTCAACGCATATCCTACCTACACCGACTGTGGGACAAGTGGAGCGGTAGACGTCAGTGCAACATTACGCGCTGGACTTCGCCACCCTTGTGGTGGGGCAGGTCGTCGAGGGCATCGCGCTCGCCTTCCGTGTGGAACGGCGACACAAGAAATCCGGCGAACCGTTCCTGGAGTTCGGGCTGCGCGACCTAGAGCGCCGTGAGGTACGCGCCGTCAAGTGGGACGTCGTGGACGGCGAGGAGTACTCCTGCCCACGGTTGCTGTATCTAACGGCCACCGTCAGGGAATATCAGGGGAAACGCGAACTGCACGTCACCGAGTGCGCTGAGCACGATGGCGACATCACCCCTTACCTGCCCGGCCCCTATCGGGACGACAACCGCGCGGTGTTCTATGCTCTTGCGGACAGCATCCGCGACCCCGGCTTAGCCGCCTTGGTGAAGCGTGCGGTCAACACGTTCCCCGGTTTCCTGATGTCACCAGCCAGCGCCAGGAATCACGGCGCCTACCGCGAGGGCCTGCTCGAGCACAGCGTCAACGTCGCGCGTATCAGCGATACGGCCGCATCGTTGTACAACGGCGCAGTCGATCGCGACCTGCTCATCGCCGGGGCGTTGCTCCACGACATCGGCAAGGTCGGCCTGCACCCGGTCGACGCGCCGGATCAGGTGCACCCGGACGCAAGACTCCTCGGTCACGTTGTCCGTGGCATCCGCATGGTCGAACAACTCCTCTCGACGGCGGATGACATCGACGAGGAACGGCGAGCAGGGCTCCTGCACCTCATCGCGAGCCACCACGGCCAGCCCGAGTGGGGTGCCGCCGTGCGCCCGGCCACGATCGAAGCCTGGATCCTGCACTATGCCGACCAG
Source organism: Sphaerobacter thermophilus DSM 20745 (assembly GCF_000024985.1). Classification (NCBI taxonomy): domain Bacteria; kingdom Pseudomonadati; phylum Thermomicrobiota; class Thermomicrobia; order Sphaerobacterales; family Sphaerobacteraceae; genus Sphaerobacter; species Sphaerobacter thermophilus. The sequence continues at coordinate 926,039 of NC_013523.1, read as the reverse complement.
TTGGACGCAAGCGTTACAGGCGCCCGCGATGTGCTGCGCGCGGCCAGCCCGAACGAAGCGTGGGTGTGGTTCCCGATGCGAGAGTCCCGGCTTCGGGTTCCTCCCACCAACGGAGCGTCCGACCCAGACGGACAAGACGAGCCGGACACGGCGCTCAGCTATCTGGACGATTCTGAGGACGTTCCGTTCTGAAGTACACGGCTTCCCACTCGGCCTGCTGCTCGTCGGAGACGCGGATGAAAGCTCCCGTGGCACTGACGAGCACCGTACCCTCACCGTCCCTGATTTCACCGCGTGTCTCGACCACGCGGCCCCGGTCGCGCACCACTTCGGCGACCACCTCTACCGGCTGCTCGACCGGCACCGGACGACGGAAACGCACCTCCATCCGCATCGTCACCGCCAACCGGCCATCGGCCAGCACGGCCCAGCTCATCGCCTCGTCCAGGACGGTCGAGAGAATGCCTCCGTGAGTCATGCCGAGGTAGCCCTCGTGCTCGCGCGCCGGGGTGAAGGTACCCCGTACGCCTGCCTCTCCGTGCCGGTAGAAGGCGAGCCGCAGACCAATGGGGTTCTTCTCCCCACAACCGAAGCATCCATGGTCGACGACTGAATTGACCCGCTCGGACTGCACCAGTCCTCCTCTACTGCCCCTACACCATCCGCGCGAACCCGCATTCCCCGGCCGCTGGCCTCGTGGGGAACCGGGACGGACCCGAGCGGGCGGTCGACACCGCCCGCGCTGCGGGGATTCTACTGACGCTCCACGAATCTGCGTCCCGATCGCGGTACGAGCCAGAAGGAACCCGTGACGGCCCTGTAATCCACGGGCCAGGGGTAGTACGATTGCCGCGCCAGCGGCACGCACCCCCGTGCCGCTCATGCTGATCCGACGAATTGACAGGTGTGCGACATGCTTCTTAGAATTGGCCGCCGGGGAGGTTCCATCTGGTGCAAGCACGGGCCTTGAATGGGCGCTACCGCCTCGACGAACGCATCGGCGAGGGCGGGATGGCGGTCGTCTACCGCGGCTACGACCTGGTCCTCAACCGGGTGGTGGCCGTCAAGGTGCTGCGCGACCAGTACATCTCTGACAGCAACTTCCTCCGGCGGTTCGAGCGCGAAGCGCAGTCGGCGGCGCGTCTCTCTCATCCCCACATCGCCAACGTCTACGACGTCGGGCAGGACGGTCACACGCGCTACATCGTCATGGAGTACGTCGACGGCCCCAACCTCAAGGAGCTTATCCGCCGCCAGGGGCCCTTCTCCGTCGACGGCGCCGCTTTCATCATTCGCCAGGTAGCCGAAGCGCTCGACTACGCCCATGCCCACGGCCTCGTCCACCGCGACATCAAGCCCCAGAACATCCTCGTCGACCAGAACGGCCACGTGAAGGTGGTCGACTTCGGTATCGCCAAGGGCTTGAGCGACGCCAACTTGACCGAGGACGGGACCGGCATGGGCACCGTCCACTACGTGTCTCCCGAGCAGGCGCGCGGCGCTCAGGCGACCCCGGCCTCCGACGTTTACGCCACCGGCGTCGTCCTCTACGAAATGCTCACCAAGCGTCTCCCGTTCGAAGCCGACACGCCGGTCGGCGTCGCGATGCAGCACGTGAGCGCCAACCCGCCGCCGCCGAGCCAGTTCAACCCGGCGATCCCGCCAGAAGTCGAAGCGATCGTGCTGCGAGCGCTGGCCAAGAACCCGGCCGACCGCTATCCGAGCGCCGGTGCACTGGCCGACGCACTCGACAACTGGGAACGGGCAGCCACGGCCGACAGTCAGGCGACACGCGTGATCAGTGCGGCACCTGCCGCGGTCGACCGGCCGCCCCGCCGGAGCACCGCTGCCGCCCCTCCCGGCCGGGCCGGTCGTGGAGCGCCGCCCCCGCCGTCTGCACGGACCCAGGTATTTCGCGACGATGTGGGATGCGTCACCTGGCTCATCGGCTCAGCCATCTTGATCGGTCTCGTCGGGCTCGTAGTCCTGGTCTTCAATGTCGGCGATTTCGGGTTCTTTGACCCGTCCAACCGGCCGACACCCACCGCCACCGCTACCGTGCCCGCGGCAGCCGCCAGCCCGACGGCTGAGCCATCGCCAACGAGCACCGCCACGGCGACAACCCCTGCCACGCCAAGCCCGGCGGGGACGCCCGGTACGGCCACTCCGACGCCCTCGCCGACGCCGGAGATGGCGACCGTGCCCTGGCTGATCGGCTCCACCCTCGACCAGGTGGAGGAGACGGTCAGCGGCCTCGGGTTCACGCTGGTCGAGGAGCGGGTCTACCACAACGTCGAGCCGCCCGGCACGATCGTCGATCAGGAGCCACGGGCTGGGGAATCGGTCCCGAAGGGGTCCGAGATCCTGGTCAAGATTAGCATCGGCCCGGAGTTCATCTCGCTCCAGGGCATCCCCGGTCTGCCACGGGCCCAGGCCCGCCAGCAACTGGAGCAGCTCGGGTTGACAGTGAACGAGGTCGAGGAGGGCAGCGCGACCGTACCGCGCGGAAACGTCATCCGCACCGAACCGACGTCGCAGGTCGCGAACGGCGGCACGGTCACGCTCTATATCAGCGTCGGCGACCAGATCCAGGTGCCCAACGCCTTCGGGCAGCCCTACCCGCAGGTCGTCGCCGCCCTGGAGAACGCGGGATTCGTCGTCGAGTCGGTGGTCCCGCAGACGTGCGAGCAGATCCAGCAGTCGGCCCCCGATTTCGACTGCGAGAACTTCGCCGACGGCGGTGTGGTCAGCGCGACGCTGGCCTGGGGCTCTTGGGTGCCGCGCGGATCCAGCATCGCCATCGCCTACTACGACGCCGGCGACGACTAGCCATGGCCGCGTCGCCGCCCGCCACACCGCCAGCAGCGCGAGTGCCACATGCCGGATGGCTGAGCGCTCCCGTGTCCTGGCGCACAGCGGCACTCGTCCTCGTGCTGGCGATCATGGCTGGTGTCGGCATCGGCTGGGCCGGAGCCGGGTGGGACGGCGGCAACCGCCTGACCGTCGGCAATACCGGGGACGGCCTCAGCACCCTCATACGCGTGGACGGCCGGACCGTGGTGGTCGGCGGCAGCGAGTGGCAGGACGAGCTGACCGAGTTTGTCGACCGTTCAACGCTGCCGTGGCAGCGGTACGTGCACCTGCTCGTCGTGCCAGCCGCAGAGGACCGCCTGGCACTCGGTGCACTCACGCTCGTGGAGCGCGGCGATGTCGGGTCGGTCGCCGTATTAGGCACGCCCGGTGAGGCCCCGGTCTGGACCCGGCTGGAGCGCGCCGCTCGCGACCATGGGATCGAGCACCGCTACCTCACCGGCACCCAGCGCATCAGCCTGGGGAACAACGGGGAGATCCTGCTCGCGGTCGGGTCCGGGCCTAACAAAGACCTGGACAGCTATGCGGTGTTCTTGCGCTACGGAGATGTCCGCGTGCTCATCGCCCACGGCGGCAGGGCGGGCGCAGACACCGCCCGGGCCTGGCTCCCGGTGGGGGGGAGAGATCGCCGCCGTCGTGCAGGTCGGAGACGACGCAGCGAGTCCGAGCCAGCGGGCTGCGGTCCTGCTGCGTCCCCGCCCTCAGCACACCGGAGACGTGGCCGAGGATCCACCGCAGGTGCGCTATGTCGCGGAAATCGATCGCGGAGCACGCCTCACGGTCGACCTCGGGCCCAACAGCCTGCGCCTGCCGCTCGACCTGCTCACCCCGGTGGCTCAGGCGACATCGCCCACAGGCAGGTAGCGCACGAACCAATCACGAGCAAGGCATGCGACCGTCTCCAGCGCGCCCGGCTCCTCGAAGAGATGGGTGGCGCCGGGCACGGTCTCAAGCCGCTTCACCCCCGGCAAGGACGCTAGCGCCGCCTCGTTGAGTGGGATGACGGCCGTATCCTGCCCGCCCACGATCAGCAGCGTCGGCGCGATGACCCTCCGCAGGGCATCCCGGGCGAGGTCCGGCCTGCCGCCGCGCGAGACGACCGCCCCGACTGCGCTCGGCAACTGCGCCGCGGCGACCAGCGCGGCCGCGGCGCCGGTGCTGGCGCCGAAGTAGCCAATCGGGAGACCGCGCGTCTCCCGCTGCTCCCCGAGCCACGCGGTCGCGGCGGCGACCCGCTCAGCCAACAAGCCGATGTCGAAGCGCAGCGCGCGCGTGCGCTGGTCGATCGCCTCCTCCTCCGGGGTCAGCAGGTCGATCAGCAGCGTGCCCAGCCGTGCCGCGTGCAGCTCCCCGGCAACGAAGCGGTTACGCGGGCTGAACCGGCTACTGCCACTCCCGTGGGCGAACAGCACTACGCCCCGCGCCCGATCAGGGAGCGTGATAGTCCCGGCCAGCGCCACGGCCCTGAACGGCACCATGACCTCGCGGCTCCCAGCCACGGGATCAGAGGGACTCACCTCACCGCTCGGCTCCCCCGCACGACGCTCGTCCTGGTGTTCCTGGTCGTGCAGCGGCTCGTCGCTCACGATTGCTCCATCCCCATAGCCGTTCACTGCACCCGGGATGGGGCATGCAATGGATGTACCCGCAACAATGAAGGCCCCGGCGGCGAACCACCGGGGCCTGAGGTCTGGCGAGCGGTCGGATCAGGCGCGGGCGGCGCGCTCGCGCTCAAAGGCGAGCCCGATCTCGGCGCGCAGTGCCGCGTCGGTCAGCACATCCAGTCCGGCCAGCGCCAGTGCCTTGGCCACCGTCAGCGTGTTGGCGTAGCCCAGCTCGCTGTCGGCTGCCTCGACAACCTCCTTCGAGTGCCAGGTGATGACCCGGTCGACGATCGGGTAGCTCGTCTCCACCGAGGGCACCTCATAGCTCACATTCCCCCAGTCGGTCGAGCCCTTACCCGGCTCCACCTTCGGGTCGGGGAGCTGAAGACCCAGGTCGTCCAGGTGCTTCTTGATCCGCCGCGCCAGGGGGTAGTTGGTGATCATGTCGTAGTACGGCTCCTCCGAGCGCTCGAAGGTGAGCCGCGCACCGGTCATCGAGGCCGCGCCCTCGGCGATGGCGCGGACCTTGTCAACCAGCTCCTGCATGTAGGCGCGGGTCGAGGCCCGCACCAGGAACGACCCCTCGGCGTAGTCAGGCACGACGTTCGGTGCCTGCCCGCCCTGGGTGATGATCCCGTGGATGCGGGCCTCGTCCTTGATGTGCTGGCGCAGCGCGTTGATCCCGTTGAAGGTCTCGATCAGGGCGTTGAGGGCGTTGATGCCGTTGTGCGGATCGGCCGCCGCGTGCGCCGCCTTCCCGTGGAAGGCGATCCGCACGCCCTGGCAGGCCAGTGCCTGCCCACTTCCCTCCAGGTACGGCACCGCTGCTTCACTGGTGCCCGGGTGCGCCCCCATGGCCGCGTCCAGCCCGGAGAAGACACCCGCGCGGGCCATGATGACCTTGCCGCCGATCGCTTCTTCGGCCGGGGTGCCGAAGACCGACACCCGCCCGCCGACATGCGGCAACGCGGCAGCCAGCCCAATCCCGGCTCCAATCCCGGCAATCGCAATCAGGTTATGCCCGCAGCCGTGCCCGACACCCGGCAGGGCGTCGTATTCCGACAGATAACCCACGTGGGGGCGCCCGTCACCCTTGCTGGCGTGGAAGGCGGTCGGCAGGTCGGCCACGCCACGTTCGACCGAGAACCCGCGCTCGGCCAGGAAATCGGCACAGGCCGCGCTCGACTTGACCTCTTGCAGCGCCACCTCCGGGTTGGCGTGGATAAACTTCGACAGCGCGATCAGGTTGTCCCGCTCCGCGTCGATCGCCGCGAGGACCGCTTCGCGTGCGGCCTCCAAGTTACCGGTCGTGCTCACGCACTCCCCTCCCGTCCATCGGACATTCCAACCGCTGATCCTCCCGGAACTATACGCGGGATGGCGCGTCTGTGCACTATCCAGTCCGGTCCCACCGGTTGGAGCGACGGATACGGCAGTGCAGCCCTTCCCGATATACCGACACGCCGCACGGTGTCTGGTTTCGGACCATGCCGGTAGAATGAGCCGCACCGCCGGGCGCGCAGGGCGCCAGGGTTGTGAGCGAGAGGGGGTCGGGACCGATGACGACACCAACCGTGACGGTGCGGCCGGGCCGGATCGAAGACGCCGCGACCGAGGCGGCGCTCAACCGGGAGGCCGGATGGTGCTGGGACGAGGAGAACCTGATCGTCGAGTACCACGACGACGCCTACGAACCCAGCTCAGTCCTGGTCGCTGAGGTCGACGGCCGCGTGGTGGGAAAGCTGGAGCTGTTCATTGGAGCGAAGGCCAAGCACGGGCGCTTCGGCGTGATCCGGCGCTTCGTGGTACACCCCGACTTCCGCGGCCAGGGGATCGGGCGGACCCTGCTCAATGCCGCCACCGAACACGCGCGCGCCCAGGGCTGCTCCTTCATCGAGTTGAGCGTCGACGTCACGAACCCGATCGCGCACGCCTTCTACGCCCGCGAGGGATTCGTCGAGGACCGCGTCGAGGTGCTGATGCGGAAATCGCTCGACGGCAAGCCCCACGCGTCGCTCTATGCGGCGCAGCGGACCGAGTGGGAACAGGGTTAGCGCGGGGATCCTGCTACAGGATCCGCCCACAGCGCGGACAGTAGACCTCCGCCTCGCTGACGTCGGCGTGGCAGTAGGGGCACGTGCCGTCCGACACCGGCACGTGTGCCTCCTCGCGCGGCGTGGTTTGGATCTGGATCGTTTCATGCGCGTCCCGCAGCAGCGCGGTCGCTTCCGCATCGAGCCGGGCGCCGCCTGAGCGTGACGCGTCGTCCTCCGACTCCGAGATCCGCACCGGCCGGGTCTCTTCCGCGGCACGCACCGGGACCGTGGGCGGCTCGGTCTTGTACACGGCCGTCGCATCGTCATTGAGCGACGAGGGCACGCGCGGAGGGAAGGCCCGTGTCGTCGGCGGCTCGATCTCCGGATACGGCTCTGGCGCCTCCTCTTCCTCAACCTCGACGTAGCCGCCCCGGCCGAACAACGCCAGGACGATCACGATCGGGAGGAAGACCGCGGCTGCCACGAGCAACACCCAGCCGATGCCGGTCGCGAGGAACTGCGCCACCACCGCACGCTCCAGGAACGCCGGATTCTCAGCCGAGAGCAGGTAGAAGCGGATATCGCGCAGCGCGTAGCTCAGCAACAGCGTGCCGTTCGCCCCTGCCACCAGGGCCCCGAAGACGCGGGCGACCCATCCCGGACGCGGCATGGGCAGCGCCGCGCCCGCGCCGTAACCCAGCAAGAAGGTGCTGCCGATCAGGAACAAGACGGCCACCATGAAGGCACCACCGGACTCGCGCAGGCCGGTCAGGTTCGCCAGGTCGGCGCCCCACGGGCCAGCCCACGACTCGGCCAGCGCGGCGCCGAAGAGAATGCCAAGGGTGACCAGCACCTCGCGCTGCACCCCGCGCCAGAACCCGATCGGCACGAACAGCGCGATCAGGATGAGCAAGAGAATGTCGAGCAACAGGTATACGTTCACCGTCTTGGCTCCCTGGTTCGCGGCGGAGAGTTCTGTCGATGAGCAGGGCTTGGGGAATGAGAGCGGGCCGGATTTTTCCCCAGACCGCGAGCGCTGTCGCTCTGCGGTCGCGGCGGCCCTGCGCCGCCCGTCCGGTACCGGATACCGCCGCTAGATTTTAGCACGCGGACTTTCGGGCGGTGCGGGGTGCATGCCCCTATGATATGCTTTCCTTGCGGGGTCAGGCCGTGGCGCGGACGATTCCACCACGGCCTGTCGTATATCAACACATTGTCAGGAAGGGGGTGCCAGTATCACCCTTGGCTAGAAGTAGACGTCCTCGCCAGCGTCCCGCGGAACCTCAAGAACGCCAGGATCTCGCCTGGCGGACGATGGATCTCCACATCCATACCCCCGCCTCTGCTGACTATCAGGAGCAGGGTGTCAGTTTCGTCCACCTCTTGCAGCGGGCCGAGGCTCGCGGCATCGATATCCTCGCGTTCACCGATCACAACACAGTCCGCGGCTGGGCGCGCATGTGGCGAGAAATCGAGGACCTGGAACTCCTCGAAGCCCTCGGGCGACTTGAGCCGGAGGAAGAAGCGCTCCTCGCCGAGTACCGCCGGCTCCTGAACAAGATGCTCGTTCTCCCGGGCTTCGAGTTCACCGCAACCTTCGGGTTTCACATCCTGGCCATCTTCCCGCCCGACACCTCGATTCGGAAGATGGAGCACATCCTGCTGACCCTCGGCATCCCGGAAGAGAAGCTCGACCTGGGGAGCAGCGAGGTCGGCGCAACCACCGAGGTCCTCCAGGCCTACGAGATCCTGCACGAGGCCGGCGCGCTGGTAATCGGCGCGCACGTCAATTCGACCCACGGCATCGCGATGCAGGGCTTCCCCTTCGGAGGCCAGACCAAGATCGCCTATACCCAGAGCCCGTACCTGCACGCGCTTGAGGCAACCGACCTGGACAGCACTTCGCGGCGGAGCACGGCGCGATTCTTCAACGGTACCAAGCCGGAGTACCCGCGCCGGATGCACGTCATTCAAGGGTCTGACGCGCATCGCCTCACCCGCGACCCGGAGCGCGAGACCAACCTGGGCATCGGCGATCGCATGACCGAGGTCCTCTTGGGAGAACTGAGCTTCGAGGCTCTCAAGGCCGTCTTCGAAGGCGACGACTTCTCCCTGCTCCGTCCCCACCGCCCGTCGGAGGCCCCGTACGACTTCGTGCTGGCCGCCCGGGAGGAGGGGAACAACATCGTCCAGGCGTTCCACCCGCGCCTGGCCAGCCGGCGCTCTAAGTCGAACGCTGTGCTGAAGGATGTGGTGGCCTTCGCCAACACCAACGGCGGCACGATCTTCATCGGGCTGGACGCCAAGCCGGACAGCGAGATCATCGGCGTCGCCAATGCCAAGCAAGCCGCCGAGCAGCTCCGCAACGACATCGCCCGGTTCATCACACCGCCCCCGGCTGCCACGGTCGACATCCACACGATCGAGGACAAGGATGTCCTCGTGGTCACCGTGCCGCAGGGTCAGGACAAGCCCTACGCACTCCTCACCGGCGAGATCCTGCTCCGGCAAGAGTCGGAGACGAGCGTGGCTATGCGCGACGAGATCATTCAGATGGTGCGCGCCGCGCTGGAGGCACGACGGGAAGCGGCGGCCGAGGCCGCCGGTGCGGGCGACTCGGTGTCGTCTGCCGGTGAGCCCGCATTGCCGTCTGAGTTGAGCGATGACGAGGCGGAGGCGCGACTCCCACGGACGGGGGTCGAGATTGTCGCGTCCGAGACCCGCGACGGCGTTGTCTACCACTCGATGCGCGACCTGCGCAACCGCAAGGTCGTGCAGAACGTGACGAGGGACTCGGCGCGGCGGCTCTGGCGCTATGCCATTACACAGAAGGAGTCGAACCCGATCGATCCCGAGAAGATCCGCTGGCACGGGCCGCTCGGCTTCATCAAGGCGCACAAGCAGCGTGACGGCAGCGTGCGCTACGACCTGGCCTACCGGCAGAACGGCAACGTGCGCATCTTCTACGGCGTGACCGAGGAGGGTATCGACGACGACTGGCGCGTGGCGATTCAAACCGCCACCGGGAAACCGGTGGAGGCCGCGACGGCCTGACCCGCACGCCCCGGCGACGGGGCGACCACGTGGAATCGACAGCGAGGCCGGCCCTGATGGGCCGGCCTCGTTGTTTCCTTTGGGAACACCGGGAGCTCTTTGTCCCCTACCGCAGGAGGCGCAGCGCGCCGACCGCGTCGCCGAGCGTCCGCCCCACGGGGAACCCGTCGCGGAGGATGCGCAGGATCTTCCCCTGCTTCACCCGCTTCGGGTCGTCATCGACGGTGAGGTACTCGCGCATCGCCCGCGACAGCACCTCCGGCACCTCGTTCAGCAGCCAGGGACGCGCGTGCGCGAACGGCGTCACGTTGCGGATGGTGTAGAGGTCCTGCAGGACGAAACTCTCTTCGAGCAGCTCCTGGTAGCGGCTCAACCCCACCGCGGAGAAGTCCCCGGCGGCCTTCGCCTCGATGATCGCCTCAGCCGCCAGCTTGCCGGAGATCATGGCGAAGTTCGACCCCTCGCGGTTGATCGGGTTGAGCAGCCCGGCAGCATCCCCGACCACCAGCGCGCCGTCGGTGAAGAGGCGCGGCATCGCGTGCCAGCCGCCCTCCGGGATCAGGTGCGCCGAATACTCGACCAGCTCCCCGCCTTCGAGCATCGGCGCGATGCAGGGGTGGGCCTTGAAGTCGTTCAGCATGTCGCTGACATTCCGCCCGGTCTCGATCAGGTCGGAGAGGAGCGCACCGGTGCCGATCGAGATCGTGTCCTTGTTGGTGTAGATAAACCCGTAGCCGAGGAGACCCTTCGTCGACTGGCCGAAGATCTCCATCGCGACGCCCTGGCCGCTCGGGACATTGAAGCGGCGCTCGATCTCCTCTTCGGACAGCCGGATCAACTCCTTGGCGACCAGCGCCTGCTCATTCGGCTTCCACTCGCGGTGCAACCCTGCCTTCTGTGCTAGGAGTGAGTTGGCACCGTCGGCCAGCACGACGACGTCGGCCCGGAGATCACCCTCCTCCTCCCCGGTGCGCACGCCGTCGATCTTGCCGTCCTCCCAGATGAGGTCCTCAACCACCATCTGGGTGATGATGAAAGCGCCCGCCTCTTCAGCTTTGGAGGCGAACCACTGGTCGAACTCGCCGCGCATCACGCTGAAGGAGTTGTACGGCTCTTTCGCGAATTCCTGCGTGCGGTAGGTGACGCCGAGGAGGCTGTCCTCAGTCAGGAGCATGTAGCGCTGCTCGATGATCGCCCGCTCCAGGGGCGCCTCGCGCCAGAACTCGGGCACCAGCTCCTCGGTGGGCTGGCGGTAGAGGATGCCGCCCATGACGTTCTTCGCGCCAGGGTACGCGCCGCGCTCGATGACCACGACCTCCAAACCGGCGCGCGCCAGCGTCAGCGCGGCCGCCGTGCCGGCCGGCCCCGCCCCGACGACGATGACGTCGACCCGCTCGTCCTGCATCGCTCCTCCGCCCTACGTTCCCTTCTGGTCGGGGCGGGTTGGGAACCCGCCCTTGCCGGTCGCCCTTAGCCGCCGCGGACCGCTCGCAGCTTCTCCGTCAGCTTCGGTACGATCTCCTGCACGTCGCCCACGATGCCGAAGTCCGCCATCTTGAAGATGGGCGCGTCGGGGTCGCGGTTGATCGCCACGATCGTCTCCGACCCGCGGATCCCGACCGTGTGCTGGACCGCGCCAGAGACACCCAGGCCGATGTACAGCTTCGGCGCGATGGTCTTGCCGGTCTGGCCGACCTGTTCGTAGTGCGGGCGCCACCCGAGGTCGGTCACCGCGCGCGTCGCGCCAACCGCACCGCCGAGCACCGAAGCCAGATCCTCGGCCAGCTTGAAGTTGGCGGCCTCGCCCAGACCACGGCCACCGACAACAACCACCTCGGCCTGCTCCAGGTTGCTCGGTCCGGCCTCCGCCTGCACCAGATCCTTGACCGTCACCCGGATCTCACCCGGCGCGAAGTTCAGCTCAAGCGCCGTCGTCTCCGCCGTCCGGCCGGCGTCCGGCTCGGGCGCAACGAAGGCCCCGGCATGGATCGTGGCGAAGGTCAGCCCGTCCCCGGCTGCCCGCACCTCGGTGAGCACCTTGCCCTGATAGACCGGCCGAGTTCCGACCCAGGAGCCGTCCTGCCGCGCAAGCCGGACGCAGTCGACCAGGTAGGCCACGTCGCGCCGCGTCGCCAGGAACGGCGCCAGATCCCGCCCGCCGGTCGTCCCGGCCAGGAGCACGATTGCCGGGCTCGTGGCGTCGATCGCGGCATCAACGGCCTTGGCGTAGGCATCGACCGTGAAGGCCGCCAACTCCGGCGCGTCGGCGACCAGCACCCGATCCGCGCCCAGCGCCGCCGCCTCGCTCGCGGCTGCGTCGAGCCCGCTCCCCAACACCACCGCCGCGAGCGACCCGCCGGTCTCGCTCGCCAGCGTCCGACCGATCCCGAACAATTCCCGAGACGTCTCCCGGATGGCGCCATCCCGCGTCTCGACCACCAGGAGGACGCCGCTCGCTCCGTTCGTCACCGCTGTTCCTCTCTCCGCTCCTCGAGCCGGACGTCAGACCAGCTTGCGCTCCTGCAGGAAGGCCACCAACTGATCTACGGCACTGTCGGCGTCCACATCCTTGAGGATGATGCCCTCGGCCGTCTCCTCCTCGACGAAGAGCGCCCCCCAGCTCACCCGCGACTGCACCGCGTCAGCCTCGAGCCCCAGGTCGGCCGCGCTCTTCGCCTCCGTCGGCTTGCGCCGTGCTGCCATGATGCCCTTGAGCGAGGGGTAGCGCGGCTCGTTCAACCCGCTGAGGGCGCAGAGGATTGCCGGCGGCGCAAGGTCGATCACCTGCCGCCCGTCCTCGATCTCCCGCTGCACCGTGAGCCGCCCGTCCTGCTGCTCGAGCGCCACCACATTGCTCACCACCGGCACGTCGAGCAGCGCCGCCAGCGCCGGGCCGACCGACCCCGTGCCGCCGTCGCTCGTCTCCTGGCCGACCAGGATCAGGTCAAACCCTTCGGCGCGCAGAACCGCCGCCAGCGCCTTCGCGGTAACGGCGCTATCCCCGGACGCCAGAGCCGCGTCTTCGACGACGATGGCCCGGTCCGCCCCCATCGCCAGACAGCGGTTCAGCGTCTCCCGCGCCTGCCCGAGGCTCACCGCGACGATCTCGACGTCGCCCTGCTGCTCCTTGATCCGGATGGCCGCCTCCATCGCGTGCAGGTCGTACTCGTTAGCGACCTGCGGCGTGCCGGACTGGATATCGCCCGCGCGCGGGTCGAAGCGGACCGCATTCGGGTCCGGCACCTGCTTCACCAGGACCACGATCTTCAAGCGCCTACCTCCACCTAGTCATTAGGCCACCGTCGTTCGTCAGACGGGGCAACGGCTCCCGCCCCGTACCCCTACTGTCCCGTGAAGTCGGGCTTGCGCCGCTCCAGGAAGGCGCCCATGCCCTCCTTCTGGTCGCGCGTGTCAAAGGCGAGGGCGAACAGGTGCGCCTCGTAGGCCAGCGCGGTCTCGAGGTCCGTCTCCGTCCCCCGATTGATCGCCTCTTTGGCGTAGTACACCGCGACCGGCGCGTTGGCGGCGATCCGCTCAGCCAGCTCCCGCGCCCGGGGCATCAACTCTTCGGCCGGGTAGACCGCGCTCACCAGGCCCAGCCGCAGCGCCTCCTCGGCGCCGATCCGCCGGCCGGTCAAGATCAATTCCTTGGCTGCCGCGCGCCCGATCACCCGCGCCAGCCGCTGAGTCCCGCCCCAGCCGGGCGGGATGCCGAGCGTGACCTCGGGCTGGCCGAGCTGGGCATTCTCTGAGCAGATGCGGATGTCGCACGCCAGCGCCAGCTCGCAGCCGCCGCCCAGTGCGAACCCATTGATCGCGGCGATGGTCGGCTGCGGCGCGTTCTCCAGCATCGAACAGACCGACTGGCCCAGCCGGGCAAAGATGAGCGCCTGGCTCGGGCCTTTGTCCCGCATCTCGGCGATGTCCGCGCCGGCAGCGAATGCTCGATCTCCGGCGCCGGTAATGATGATCGCCCGCACCTCGGGGTCGCGGGTCACCCCGGCCAGCGCATCCCGCAGGGCTTCCAACTGCTCTGTGTTGAACGCATTGAGGACGTCCGGGCGATTCAGCGTCAGCGTCGCCACATGCCCGTCGCGCGCCACATCAACCGCCATCGTCGCTCGCCTCCCGTCCTGCGGCGGCTTGCGCCGCCGCCACAAGGTCGCAGTCGATCGCGCCACGCGCAGCGCAGGCTGCCGCGCGCTCGAGCACGTCCCGCGCCCACAGGCGAGAGGGGCGCGGCATCGCGCCAGCGCCCCTCCCCGTCCGACCTACTACCGCGCCGCGACTTCGCTCTCCCAGGCCTGGGCCGGAGGCTGTGGGCAGCGCAGCGGCCGGTCGGTCCGGTAGCCGAGCGCGTAGCCCGCCTGAATGAGCTGGTGGATCTCCCGCGTGCCCTCGTAGATGACGGCGCCGCGAGCGTTGCGCATGTAGCGCTCGACCGGGTACTCGTTCGAGTACCCGTAGGCGCCGTGGATCTGGATGGCGTCGTTGGCGGCCTCGAAGGCCCGGTCACAGGCGAACCACTTGGCGAGCGACGTCTCGCGGGTGTTGCGGATGCCGCGGTTCTTCAACTCTGCCGCCCGCATCACCAGCAGGCGCGAAGCTTCCTCGCCCGCCACCATGTTGGCGATCATCTGCTGCACGAGCTGGAACTTCCCGATCGGCTCGCCGAACGCCTCCCGCTCGTGGCAGTACTTGATGCTGGCCTCCTTGGCGGCGCGAATCAAACCGACCGCACCGGCGGCGACGGTGAAGCGACCCTGGTCGATGGCGCTCATGGCGATCTTGAAGCCTTCACCTTCCTCGCCGATCCGGTTCTCGACCGGAACACGCACGTTCTGGAAGTTGATCCACCCGGTATCCCCGGCGCGCACGCCGAGCTTGCCCTTGATGGACCCGGTGGTCAGGCCCTCCATACCGCGCTCGACGACCAGCGCGATCAGACCGTGGTGCTTCTTGCTCGGATCGAGCGTGGCGAAGACGAGGAAGTGGTCGGCGGTATTGGCGAGCGAGATCCACATCTTCTCGCCGTTGAGGATGTAGTAGTCGCCGTCGCGCACCGCACGGGTCTGGATATTCCCGGCGTCGGAGCCCGCGCCAGGCTCGGTCAGGCCGAAGGTCGCGAGCTTCTCACCCTTCGCCTGCGGCACCAGCCAGCGCTGCTTCTGCTCCTCGGTGGCCCACTGGTGCAGCGTCAGGCTGTTGAGCCCGACGTGGACGCTCATCACCACCCGGAGGAACGTGTCGACCGCCTCGAGCTCCTCGCAGGCCAGCGCGAAGCTCACGTAGTCAAACCCGCCGCCGCCGTACCGCTCGGGGATCGGCAGTCCGAGGATGCCGAGGCTTCCCATCTTATAGAGCACTTCCGGGTGGTACTCGCCCTTGGCGTCCCACTCCTGAATGTAGGGCGCGACCTCCCGCTGTGCGAACTCGCGCACCATGTCGCGCACCTGGATCTGCTCGCTGGTGTATTCGAAGTCCATCAACGCCTCCCGGCACTGCCTACGCGCATCGCACACGCGCGCCCCCGCGCGCGTCCCTTCCCCCACAACCGGCCGCAGTATAGGGAACGCCATACAAATGGGTCAAGCACAGGACCTCCGAGGCCGCGAGCACCGCACCTGTGCAAACAGGCCCGGCATCGGTATCATTGCCGCCGCCCTCCGACGGACGTTGTGAGGGTTTTCGCATGTTTGGAGGCGCGGGTACCTGCACACGACGGGTTAGCCGTGCGTCGCACCCGATAGCACGAGTGATAGGGGATCATGGGTCAACCGGAATCACGCAACACGCTCACACGCTACTGCAAGTCCTGCGGCGAACTCGTCCAGGTGGAAGGCTTCGTGGACGACCGGCTTGTTCTCTGCGCCCGCTGCGAGATCTGGGCAGCCGGGCGTGGGTTGGATCAGTACCGCGCGAGCGCGACACAGTTCGTCGATGAACCCTACGAGCCGAGCGACCGCGAGCGGCAATGGTGGCAGTTCCTCTCCTGGCTGATCGCCACCGGACGCCTGACCGTCGGCCCCAACGAGGGGGCACGCTAGACTCGTCGAACACCCCACCGGCCTTACCGATCCAACTCAGGCGCGACACCGAGGAGCCGGGCCTGATGCACGGCCCGGCTCCGCACTCCGTACGCTTCGGCCTACCCGCTTGCCCCGGGGATTCCGGAAACGGCGAGCGGTCGGCGTCGAGGCTCCTGTTACGCGGCCACGACGCCGCGTACGTATGGAACCGGCGACTCTCGCATGCCTCTCCCACAATCCTTGGCGGGATCGAGCCACTCGCCCACCTCGCCGCACGGGCGGCGACGGTTACGGGACCTGCTGCAGGATCCGCTCCATTTCGTCGGCAGAGAAGGCGCGCAGCGTCTCCGTGCGCACATTCCCCTGCGACGCAATCGCCACCGCGAGCGCCGTCACGCTCTCGTCGTCAGGCATCTCCGCGACACCCACGATGTCGTAACTGCCGAGAGTCCAGTAGAGCGTGCTCAGATTGCCGCCCATGCGCTGGGCGAGTTGCTGCGAGTACTGTGCACGTTCGACCGTGGCCTTGGCGCTCTTCACGCCCTGCTCGGTCCAGCTAATCAGCAGCACGTAGGTCGGCATGGGACCACCCTTCTGACGTTGCAAGCCTGGGATGCGGGTGATCGGTGAGGTGCGCGAGTCGTCAGTTATGTTTAGTTTAGCGCGGCGACCCGCGCGGTGGAACACACGCGACGGCAGCCGACGCGGCCAGGGCCGGACGTGTCGGAGGCCTCGTCGCGTCAGCGCCAGCCGAACTGACGCTCCAGCAGCGTGTCGCTGACGTGAATCAGGAGCGGCGATCCATGGGGACAGACGGCGGGAGCACGGGTGTGACCCAGTGCCTCGACGAGCGCGCGCATGGCGGGGCGCTCAAGATGCCGCCCACGGCGCACGGCACTGCGGCAGGCCAGCCGCACGAGCAACTCCTGGCGCCAGCCCTCGCCCTCCCCTGGCTCGCTGTCGGCCAGCGCCACCAACTCCGCCACCAGCCCGTCAGTCTCGCCGACGCCGGCGAGCGCCGTATCGCCGGGCGTGGTGAACACGCCGGGCAGCGCTGGAGCCGCCCGCAGGAGGAACATCCGCCCGCCAAAGGACTCGCACTGGAAGCCCAACGCCGCCAGATCATCCAGCCGCCGGGCGAAACGGGCCACCTGGGCCGGACGCAGTTCCAGCAGCAACGGCTCCGGCAGCGCCACCGGCTCCGGTCCACCGTCGCCGTGACGGGCGACTAGATGCTCGAAGATCACCCGCTCATGGGCGCGGTGCTGATCGACGAGGTACAACCCATCGTCACCCTCGAGGAGGAGAAGCCGCCCCTGCACCTGGTCGATCAGCCGGAGCGGCGGCAGGCCCGGCGTGATGATCGGAGCGTCGTCGTCCCAGACAGGCCGTGCCTCGGCCAGATGCGCCAGCGTCGGGGCCAGCGCGGCCACGCCGACCGCGGGCTCCGCACGAAGCGGCAGCGGTTGCCGCCCCAGCGCATCACGGATCATTTCGCCGATCGCCGCGCCGATCTCGCGCTCGGCGCGCAGCCGGACCTCCAGCTTGGCCGGGTGGATATTGATGTCTACCAATCCCGGGGGCACGTCGATCGTCACCGCCAGCACCGGGTGCCGCCCGCGCGGGAGCACCGGGCGGTAAGCGGTCTCGACCTGCGCCAGCAGGCCCCGCGGCTGGACCGCGCGGCCGTTGACGATGAACGTGATCTGGCCGCGCCCCGGTCGCGTGACCTCCGGCCCAGCCACAACCCCGGCGATGCGCGCGCTTGCCACCTCGATCGGCCCGAGTGGGATTAGGCGTCCGGACAGCGCGGCGCCGTAGACCGCGACCAACGCCTCGCCCAGGTCGCCACCTCCGTCGGTGTGGAGCGTCAGCCGACCGTCAATGTAGAGGCTCATTCGGACGTGCGGCGCCGCCAGCGCAAGCCTTCGGACGGTCTGGGAGATCTCTCTGATTTCAGTTTGAGGTCGACCGCAGGAAGCCAGGCGGGCGGGTACGTTCTGGAACAGGTGGCGCACGGTCACGGTCGTGCCGCGGGAACGGGGCGCGGGCTCGGAAACGGCTACCGAACCCCCGCGCAGGACGAGCCGATGACCCACGCCACTGTTGTCGGTGGCGCTGACCAGCGTCAACTCCGCCACGGTCGCGATGCTAGGCAGCGCTTCACCGCGGAAGCCGAGGGTGCGCACCTGCTCCAGGTCGTCGTCTGGAAGTTTGCTCGTCGCGTGGCGCGCGCAGGCCAGCGGCATCTGGTCCGCCGGGATGCCGCAACCGTCGTCGCTGACTCGGATGAGCGCGAGTCCGCCACCCTGGACATCGATCCGGATCTGCCGCGCCCCGGCGTCGAGCGCGTTCTCGACCAGCTCCTTCACCACCGACGCCGGCCGCTCGATGACTTCCCCGGCGGCGATGCGGGCCACGACCGGGGCCGGCAGCACTCTGATCGGCCGGAGAACGGTCGCCGGGTGGTCCGGCATGCTCCCCTCCCGCCCTGCGGTTTCAGTGACGCGGGTTTCCGCCACGGAGCCGCGCCTGCTGCTCGAACAGCCAGTCGAGCGCTTCCCGCGGCGTCAGCGCCGTCAGGTCCAGCGAGTCGAGCGCGCGAGCCAGACGCTCGGCCTCCGACGGCGCAGGCGTGAAGCCGTCGAGCGTAAGCTGGTACGGCGCACCATCCTCTGCCACCCGGGGAGCCGAAAGCTCCCGCTCAGCGGGAGCAGGAGGCGGTGCCGATCGCATCTCCGTCAATCCCCGCAACACCGACGCAGCCCGGTCGGCCACCCAGGGCGGTAGCCCTGCCAGCCGCGCCACCTGGATGCCGTACGCCCGGTCGGCCGGCCCTGGCCGCACCGCGTAGAGGAATATCACGCGCTCGTCCGTCTCCAGCGCCGCCAGGTGGACATTGGCCACGTCCGCCAGCCGCTCAGCAAGCGCGGTCAACTCCAGGTAGTGGGTGGCGAAGAGCGTGCGCGCCCGCACCCGGTCGTGGAGATCCTCCAGCACCGCCTGGGCGATCGCCAGCCCGTCCTGCGTACCGGTGCCGCGCCCGACTTCGTCGAGGATGACCAGACTGCGCTCGGTCGCCTGGCGCAGGATGGTGGCCGTCTCCAGCATCTCGACCATGAAGGTACTCGAGCCGCCCGCCAGGTCGTCCTGCGCGCCAACGCGGGTGAAGATCCGGTCGACCAGACCGATCCGCGCCCGCTCCGCAGGGACGAACGAGCCGATCTGCGCCAGGAGCACGATGAGGGCGACCTGTCGCAGGTAGGTGCTCTTCCCGCCCATGTTCGGCCCGGTGACGACCAGCACCCGCGGCGCCTCGCCACCCAGACGGCAGTCGTTCGCGATGAACGCCTCGCCCTCCAGGCTCGCTTCCACCACCGGGTGGCGCCCGCCGATGATCTCCAGCGTCGCACTGTCCTCCAGCACCGGCCGCGTCCACCCGCCCCGGTCGGCGACCACTGCCAGGGACAGAAGCGCGTCGAGCAGCGCCAGCCGGTTCGCCGCTGTCAGCAGCCGGCCGGTCGCCGCGGTCACGTCGCGCGTCAGCCGCGCCAGCGCCGCGCGCTCGAGGGCGGCAATCTCCTCATCCGCGGCGAGGATGCGTGCCTCCGCCTCCTTCAAGGCTGCCGTCACGTATCGCTCGCCCGTCGCCACCGTTTGCTTGCGGACGTAGTCGCCGGGCACCCGCGCGAGGTTGGGCCGCGTCACCTCGATGTAGTAGCCGAAGACCTTGTTGTAGCCGACCTTCAGCGACTTGATCCCGGTCCGCTCCCGCTCGCGCCGCTCCAGTCCGGCCAGCCAGCGGCGCGTCGACATGGCGCCTTCACGAGCGGCGTCCAGCTCGGGCGAGAAACCGGCGCGGATGCGGGCCCCGTCCTCCGGATCATCTTCGACCGCTGCTTCGACCAGCGTCAGCACGTCGGTGCACGGGTCGATCTCGTCCGCGAAGGCAGCCAGCGCGGGGTCGCCGCTGACGCGGAGCGAAGCCAGGATCGGCGAGATGGCGCGCAACGCCCCGCCAAGGGTCACGAAGTCCCGCGCGGTGCCCAGCCCCTGCGTTACCCGCCCGACGAGCCGCTCCAGGTCGCCCACACCACCAAGGGACGACGTGATCGCGGCCCGCAGGGTGGGGCGCGCGACCAGCCCGGCGACCACCGCCTGCCGCCGCTGCAGCTCGGACAGATCCCGCAGCGGCTGGCCGACCAGGCGGCGCAAGGTGCGGGCGCCCATCGCGGTCCGGGTCTCATCGAGCATCCCGAGCAGGCTCCCGCGCGTGCCACCGGTTCGCAGGCTCCGGGTCAACTCGAGGTTCCTGCGCGTCGCCGCGTCGAGCCCTACCCATCCGTCGATGGACTCCGTCCGCAACCCGGTCAACAGCGGCAAGAGCGCCGGGTTGGTCCGCTCCAGGTACGCTAGGATCGCCCCAGCAGCGGCTGTCGCCGCAGGCAGATCCTCGCAGCCGAACGGCACCAGCGAGCGTACGCCAAGGTGTCGGGTGAGTTCCGCCCGCGCACGTTCCGGCTCGAAGCGCCAGTGCTCCATCCGCGTGCGATGCGCCACCTCGACGTCGTCGGCACGCCCGTCATCCGGAACGAGGCACTCGGCCGGGTTCAGCCGTGCCAGCTCCTCGGCAAGCTGGTCGCGCGCTCGCGGCCCGGATAGCTCCGTCACCGCAAACTCGCCGGTACTCACGTCTGCCCACGCCAGTCCAATCCGATCGCCGAACGGGCAGATCGACGCCAGGTACCGGTTCTCGCCCTCCGGGAGGAGCGCCGCCTCGCCGACCGTTCCCGGGCTCAGCACGCGCGTGATAGCCCGCTCGACCAGCCCCCGGCCTGGCTCACTCACCTGCTCGGCAATCGCGATGGTGTGCCCGTGCGCCAGGAGTCGTGCCAGATAGTGGTTCAGCGCATGGTACGGGATGCCGGCCATCGGCACCCGACCGTTCCGGCCGAAGCTACGCGAAGTCAGCGTGATGCGCGCGTCGCGGGCCACCACGCGCGCGTCGTCGTCGAACGCCTCGTAGAAGTCCCCCATGCGGTAGAGGAGGATAGCGTGGGGATGCTGTGCCTTCAGGTCGAGGTATTGCCGCCGCGACGGCACGAGGTCGGACGCGCCGGACCGTCCCCTCCCCGCACGGCTGCGAACCGTCTTCCCTTGCCTCGCCGTACCCTGTGCCATGCAGGCATTATACGCAAGCGCACCGACACGTCATCCGGGGAGTGTTGCGTGGTGCGTGTTCCGCGTTGCGTCCGTTTCCCCTCTCCCCTTGTGGGCTCCGTCCGAGAGGGGCCGGGGGTGAGGGGGACGCAACACGGAACACGCAATACGACACGCGCCTTACCCTGCCAGCCCCGGCACCTCTTCCAGGCGTCGCAGGATCGCGTGTAGCAGCGCGTCGCGGTCATGTTCACGTCCGGTGGCAATGAGAAGACTGGTGGCAGTCGGGACCGGGAGGAGGTCCTCAGGGAGGTTGACGTTCAGTCCGATGCCGACCAGAAGGTAGTCGAGGTGGTCACCACGGATGCTGGTCTGGACCAGGATCCCGGCGACCTTCCTGCCGTCGATGAGGAGGTCGTTCGGCTCCTTGATGGTGGGCTGGACACCGGTCGTCTCCGCGACGGCCGCCGCCACGCGCTCGCCGATGTCCCGAAGCAGCGTAGGTGACTGGGCCACGGCGAGGGGCGGGCGGAAGAGCGCGGTGAAGAGCAGGCAGGTGCCGGCTGGCGCCAGCCAGACCCGGCCGAGGCGGCCGCGACCGGCCGTCTGCTCGTCAGCGACGACGACCGTTCCAGCCGGGGCGCCTCGTCCTGCAAGATCCGCAGCCACGTCCATCGTTGAGGTGACCGAGTTCCGTCGCTCGATGCGCCACTTCACGTCAGGCTGCCCCGGCTTCTTCGCTCACCGCGGTCCCGTCCTCACGCACGCGCACCACCCGGAGCTTGCGAATCCGGTGGTGCTCCACGGCCTGCACCTCGATGAGCAGGCCATCGGCTCGCAATGATTCCCCGGCCTTCGGGATCCGGCCAAGCCGCTTCTGCACGAACCCGCCGATCGTGCCGGTCTCCCCTTCGGCGAACTCGGTCTCAAAGATGTCGGCGATCTCGTCCACCGCGATCCTGCCGTCGACGATCACCTCTTCGGCCCCCAGCCGCTCGATCAGCGGTGTCTCGCGGTCGTACTCGTCCTGAATCTCGCCGACGATCTCCTCAAGGATGTCCTCGATCGTCACCAGGCCGGCCGTCCCACCGTACTCGTCGACGACGATGGCGATGTGCACCTTCGCCTGCCGCATGTCGCGCAGCAGCTCATCCACATGCTTCGACTCCGGCACGAAGTACGCCGGGCGCAGCAGGTCGAGCAGCTTGACCCCGGTCGCCTGCTCGTTCACGAACCGGAGCAGGTCCTTGGCGTAGATCACGCCGACGATCGAGTCGATTGAGTCGCGGTAGACCGGGATACGTGAGTGGCCGGCCGAGCGAGCCAGATCCACCACCTCCGAGATCGACATGTCCTGCGGCGCCGCCACGATGTCGAGCCGGGGAACCATGATCTCGCGGACCGTCGCCTCCTCGAGGCCGAGCACCCCGCTGATCATCTCCTGCTCGTCCTCTTCGATGTCCAGGTCGCCGTTCCCACCCTCGTGCGCCTCGCCGGCGTCCTCGCCGTTGCCGGCCTCGCCCGGCGCACCACGCCGGACCAGGCGGATAATGAGGTCGGCTACCGTCGTCAGCGGCCAAACCGCACCCGCGAGCACCGCGCTGAGCCGGTTCAGGCGGCGCGACTCTTCCCGCTGCTCACTGGCGGTCAGCGCGCCCGGCAGCACCCGACCGGCGACCACCAGGGCGATCGTCCCGACGACGAGCGCCAGCAACAGGCCGTAGCTGGGGAACTCGCGGGTGAAGACACGCGTGAGCATCGCCCCGGCGACGAGCGCCGCGAGCAACTGGACAAGGATCATCGTCGAGCGGATCAACTGGGGATGCTCGATGAAGGACTGGACGCGGTGGGGACTGGTTCGCTCCTCGATCATCTCGCGGAGCGTGACGCGATTCACCGCCGCGAGGCTTGCTTCAACGAAGGCAGCCAGGGTTAGCACCAGGAGCGCCACAGCCGCGACGGCTAACTCTATCCAACTACTATCGGTACTCAAACCCCCTCAACTCCTGGGATCCCCTCCAGCCGGAGCCCCCATAGCTCTCCGGGCTCCGGGCTCCGATCGGTCTGCCCGATCGGTGGCGGGGTTGCCCCGCAGGGTGTCGCCCGGCGCGCTCTAGGTGAACAGCGCGCTGATGCTGAGGTCCTTATGGATCCGCATGATCGCCTCGGCGATCAACGGCGCTACGGTCAGAACCTCAACCTTGTCGGACGACACCCCTTCCGGTAACGGTAGTGTGTCAGTGACAAAGACCTTCTCGATCGGTGACTCCTGGATCAGCCGCATCGCCTCACCGGCGAAGACCCCGTGCACGGCCGCCGCACGCACGCTCCGCGCGCCGCGCGCCAGGAGCGCCTCGGCAGCCTTCACCAGCGTCCAACCGGAGGAGATCATATCGTCGACGATAACCGCGTGGCGGCCCTCGACGTCGCCGACCATCTCCAGCACCTCGGCCCGCTCCGGCCCTGGCCGCTGCTTCGAGATGATGGCCAGCGACCCACCTGTGCGCCGCCGGAACTCTTCGGCGCGGGCCACGCTGCCCGAATCCGGGCTCACTACGACCAGATCGTCCAGCCCGAGCCGCCGGAAGTGCGCCGCCAGGATCGGCGTTGCGCGAAGGTGATCGACCTGGATGTCGAAAAAGCCTTCGATCGCCGGGGAGTGCAGGTCCATGGTCAGGATCCGGTCCGCGCCGGCTGTCACCAGCAGGTTGGCGACCAGCTTGGCACTGATCGGCTCACGCCCGGACGTCTTCTTTTCCTGCCGCGCATAGGCGTAGTACGGGATCACGGCCGTGATCCGCGCGGCCGAGGCACGCCGCAGCGCGTCCAGGATGACCAGCAACTCCATCAAGTTCTGGTTTACCGGCCGGCTCATCGTCTGGATGACGAAGACATCCGAGCCGCGGACGTTCTCCTCCAGCTTGACCCGCGTCTCGCCGTCTTTCCACGCCCCAACGATCGCCCGCCCCAGCGGCGCCTCAAGCTCGCTCACGATCCGGTTTGCAAGCGCTGGGCTGGAATTCCCGGCGAAAACCTGCAGCCGGCCGTCCATCCCTGTCTACCTCTCCCCCGCGTCCTGTGTCCGGCGCGGTAGCGGCCGCGCCGGAACACCTGCCACCGTCTCCCCAGGCGCGACATCCCGGAGCACCACAGCCCCCGCTCCGGTCCGCGCCCCGGGACCCACCGTAACCGGCGCCCGCAGCATCGTATCCACCCCGATGAAGGCGCTGTCCCCGATCACCGTTCGGTGCTTGTCTCGTCCGTCGTAGTTCGCCGTGATCGTCCCCGCACCGATGTTCACATCTCGCCCGAGTTCGGCGTCGCCCAGGTAGGAGACATGTCCGACGTGCGTCCCGGAGCCGACCACAGTGTTCTTCATCTCCACGTAGTTACCGATGTGGACATCATCCGCCACCCGCGTGCCAGGCCGCAGGTGGGTGAAGGGCCCGACATGGACCCGCGCCCCGATCTCCGACTCCTCGATCACCGAGGCCAGCACCTCGCTCTCCGGCCCCACCCGAGCGTCGCGGAGGATGGCCTGCGGGCCGATGCGCGCTCCCTCACCGATCACGGAAGCACCGCTGATCGTCGTGAACGGCTCGATCCGCGCGTCTGGTGCAATCTCCACGGTGTCGTCGATGAAGGTGGTCGCCGGATCGACGATCGCCACTCCGGCACGCATCAACCGCTCATTGATCCGCCGCCGGATGATCGCCTCGGCCGCCGCCAGCTCTACACGGTCATTCACGCCGTGTGCGACGTCTGGGGATGCGACGACTGAGACAACCGGTGGGTCCGGCTCGGATGCACTCGCGGCCATCGCCACGAGCGACGTCAGGTAGTATTCCCCCACCGCACTCCGCGGCACCTGGGGCAGCGCTTCCTCGAGCCAGTCGCGCCGGTAGCAGGAGATGCCGCTGTTGATCTCGACCGGGCCGTCGTAACGGCTGTCGTCCTCCTTGGCCTCGATCACCCCCACGATGCGGCCTCCCTCGCGCCGCAGTCGGCCGTAGCCCGCCGGGTCATCCACCAGCGCGGTGAGCAGCGTCACGAGCGCACGCGTTTGGACGGCGGTATCGACGAGTTCCTTCACCGTGTCTGGCGAGAGAAGGGGATGATCGCCGAAGAGGATCACCACCTGGCGGACCTCCGGACGCAGCAGCGGCAGCGCCTGCGCCGCGGCGTGGCCGGTACCCAGCGGCTCGTGTTGCCAGGCCACCTCGCACTCAGGCGGCAGGCGTTCGGCCAGCCCCGCCTTGGCGGGACTCAACACCACGATCGTCTGCAAGGGAGCGAGGGGTTGGATCGCACGGAGGACGTAGTCGATCACGGGGCGCCCGGCGAGGGGCTGCAGCTCCTTCGGGATACGCGACTTCATGCGCGTACCCAAGCCCGCGGCGAGGATGACCGCGGCAACTTGTGACTGCGCTCTACCAGTTTCGTCCGAGTTCACTGCCGCCCGACGCCTGACGATGCAGGGCGGTACGGTTCCGCCCCGGCGCCTAAATCCGGTTGGCGGGCCAGGATTCGAACCTGGAACAAAGGCTCCAAAGGCCCTTGTGATACCATTTCACCACCCGCCAACAGCCGCTAGCGCACGTCTAATGGTACCGGCTTGCAACGCGCCGTGTCAAGGAAGTCCGCGTGCCGACGGGCCACGCGGCGAATACAGCCGTGGCTGTTGCACCAGCCTGGAGGATGCGTCGACGCGCCAGGGCCGCGCGCCACGAATCTCGTCAACCGCGACGAGCCGCCGACCCCTTGCACTGTCCCTTCGGGCGCACCCATCCTGTCCCATTGATCTAGACCCTTCCCATCGTGTCCGCCTATGCTTTACGTAGACCTTTCACGGTCCCGTGGACCGGCTCTTAGGGACAAGGGGGTCCTTATGCGCACCATCGCCCGAGCTATCCGGCGCCTCACCTGGGCAACCATGATCGTGGTTCTGATGCTGCTCCTCGCCAGCCCGGCCATAGGGGCGACCGAGTACGGTGAGCCGGTGCCCGGGCAACGCGTCTACGACACCACCGGTCTGCTCACCGCCGACGAGCTCGCCGACCTGGAGGCCCGCGCCGCCGCCGTCGAAGCCGCCGGTGCCCCGGTCATCGTCTACCTCCAGGCCCGCGACGCCTCCCAGCGGGAGACGGAAGCCGACGCCCGTGCCTTGATGGACGCCTGGGATGTGCAGTCCGCTCCCGGTGCCCGCGACGGCGTCGTCATGTTCTTCAACCTCCAGCCCGACAATCTCCGCCGCGGCGAGGTGTTCATCTACGCCGGGGAAAAGCACTTCGATGGCGGGAACCTGCCCCAATCGGAGCTGCAGCGCATCATCGATGAGGAGATGATTCCGCTGCTCCGGGCAGACCAGACGGCGGCCGGGATCGGCGCCGGGCTCGACGCCATCGCCCACGCGCTCACCTACGGCCCGCCGCCGCCTCCGCCGCCATCCCGGTTCGAGCAAATCGCGGAGGATCTGACGGCGGGAGTCTTCAGCATTGTCAATCTCGTCTCGTCAGCGATCGCGGCCTTGGTCTTCGCCATCGGCCTGCGCCGCTTCCGGGAGCGGCCGGTCGCGCATGGCACGGCCACTCCTACCACGATGCCACCATCCACGCGGCCGCCCGCGGTGGCCGGAGCCCTCGTCGACGGGCACATCATGGACCGGCACCTTGAGGCCACCCTCATCGACCTGGCGAATCGCGGGGCACTCGCCATCGAGCCGGCCGGCGAGAAGAAGGTACAGGTCCGTCTGCTCGATCGGACCCTTCTCCGCACGCCGTTCGAAGTCGCGCTGTGGGAAGCCCTCGAGGGGAGCAGCGCCGGGGCAGGCCTCGTCACCTCCAAGGAACTCCGCGCCTCGCGCTCGAAGTGGAGCCGGACACGGGAGGAGCTCCGCAAGCACCTGGAACACGAGGGCCTCTACGCGCCGAACCCGGGTTCGCGACGGCGCCCCGCCTACCTGGCCGCTGCAGTCGGGTTCCTCGTCACCGTCATCGCCGCTGTGCTCGCGGGTGGAGCCGAACAGCCGCTGGCAGGGATCGGTCCCTTGCTCCTCGGCATCGCGTCGCTCGTCACCCTCATCCTCGCCGCGAGTATCCGTGACACCACCCAGTTTGGTGAGGCCGAGGCCGTCGCCTGGCGCGGCTACAAGGAAGGCATCACCTCCGCTCGGAACGACCTCGCCGCCGTCCTCGACCTTGACGAGGTACTCCCCTACGCAGTCGCCTTCGGCGTGGTCGACTCGCTCGACGACCGCCTGAAGGAGGCCAGTGAAGCCGGCTACCAGCCTGCCTGGTTCAACGCCACCATGCAGCCTGGCTCGTCCATGGGCTTCTACCCATACTGGGTAGGGTTCCACACTGCCGTCTCACCGCCGTCCTCATCCTCCGGCGGCAGCGTCGGCGGCGCATCCGCCGGTGGCGGCGGCGCGGGCGGGAGTTTCTAGGCGACGTACAGCGGCGGCAGCCCTCGCTCGCCACTCTCGTGACACAACCTCGAAGACAAACCACCCGGGGCAGCCGACGTCCCGGGTGGTTCGGTCTTGACGTGAACAAAGCGTCCAGGTGCGGAACGGTGCCCTGGCCGTGCAGCACAGGCGAGCCGCTGCCACGCGCGTCCCCTTTGCCCTCCCCCACCCACACTTCAGGACCTGTGTACCATTCTCCCCACCGACGACTGGCCGTACGCTCCACACACGACGCGCCTGGCAGGCGCGTCCGTCGAGCGCTCGCGTCGTCGATCTCGGGAGTTGTGCCATGTCGTTGCCGCCACCTCAGACCAAAGAGTTCGCCCTCCGCCTCGAGACCCTGGCCGCCGAGTGCCGCGCGGAACTGGAGGAGGGCTCCAAGGCGTTGCAGGAGATCGCCCTCCTCGTCAGCCAGACGGCAAGCGAGGTGGATCGCCTCAGCCAGCGCGAGTTGCAACTCGCGAATCGCGTTCGCGAGATGGACGCCAACCTGGAATCCTACGCCCGCTCCGACATCCGCGACATGCTCCGCGCCGCCCATGAAGTGGAGTTGCGCCTGCTCATGATGCGCAGCCAGCTCGAACAACTCCAGGAGCGGGAGCGCACCATCCGCGACCATCAGGAGCGACTGCGCACCCTGGTGGATCTGGCCGAAACCTACCTGACGATCCAGGGCGCTAGGTCGGGGGCGGGCGACATGCGCACCCGTGGCCTCCGCCACGGCGCCACCGTCGCGCTCCCGAGTGTCCCCTTCGCCGACATCATCCAGGCCCAGGAGGACGAGCGTCTGCGCCTGGCCCAGCGCGTGGTCGACGGTCCAGCCCAGGCGCTTGCCAACATCCTGTTGGAGGCCGAAGTCTGCGAACGCCTGATGGAACGGGACCCGGAGCAGGCCCGCACCGAGCTGGGAGAACTGCGCCGCGTAGCCGCGGACGCCCTGTCCGAGTCCCGCCGCATGCTGCTGGAACTGCGCCCGGTGGTGCTGCGCGAACTGGGCGTCGTGCCGACCCTGCGCCGCTACCTGACCCAGGTCAGTCGCAACCGGCCGATCGAGGGCCACATCGACGGTCCCGACCACGACGGGGACCTGGCGGAGCCGGTACGCCTCGCCCTCTACCGCCTCCTGCAGGAGGCGATCGCCGCGGCCGTGGCGGACGACGGCGTCCAGGCGATCGACATCGACGTCCGCTACGAAGACGCCCAGGTGACCGCCCGCATCGAGGTCCGCGGTCAGGGGCTGGAGCGCAACCAAACCCTGCCGCGGTTGCGCACCGACGAGACGGTCCAGCGCCGCCTCGACCACCTCGGCGCCGAACTACATTTCGAGCCGGTCGACGACACCGCAACTCGCCTGGCGCTGGTCATCCCCCTTGCGTAGTTGCGGGAATGGTACAAACGACCGCGCCGATGAGGACCAACGGTTCATTGTGCTACAGCTTCCCATCCCCTAATGTTGCACCTAGATAGTTCGGATCCATTCTCGTGGTACCGAGCATGAAGGCAGGAATTCCCGATAGGGAATTTCCGCACACGAAGGGAGGGAGACAATAGACTTCCGGTCAGGTTTCCGGATCTAGATCTCGTGTCCCTGAGTGCATCAGTTCGGGTCGTTTCATCCGGTAGTCATTCATCAATAGGAGGGATGAAATGGTCGAGTACATCAAGTCCCTGTACGGCCTCTACGTCGACGAGGATCAGTTCGAGGGCCAGGGCCTCGTCGAGTATGCCCTGATCCTGGTGCTCATCTCCGTCGTCGCGATCGTCGCCATGCAGGCGCTGGGTGTTAAAATCAGCGAGGTCTTCACCGATGTCACGGGCACCCTCAGCGATCGACCCTAGCGCGGGCAGTAGACTCCCTGACTGACCGGAGTGAGCGGCCCCGTACCTGCTGGACGGGGCCGCTTTCGTACCGAGCAGGCACCGGAAGGACGGACGCCGATGGATCACAACCCAGAGCGGCAACCCGGTGCGCACGACGGCCAGGGGCTCGTCGAGTACTCGTTGATTCTCATCACGGTCGCGCTGGTGGTCATCGGTGCCATGATCGCGCTCGGTCCGATGCTCCAGGCCGCGTACCAGACGGGGATCGACGCCCTCAACTACACGCAGTAGGGCGTCGGCTCTCGCTCACACTTCGTTCTTACCGTGGCGCGGCGGCTGCGGCCGTCGCGTCGCCATCTCGGCCTCCGCATCCCGGATCAACACCCAGACGCGTCGCCCGCGACCACCGCAATCGTTCCACGTGAGAGATCGACGACGGTCGCCCCCGGCGGCACGTCGCGCAGCAGCAGCGGCTCCCCCCCAGGCAGCGCGATCGATTCCCATCCGGTGAGATCCGGCACCCATCCGACCAGCAGATCGTCCAACACCGCCACCCGCCGCGCACCGTCCAGCGGCACAAGCCGGCAGGCGATCGCCTCCTTGTCGACCCGGTACGACCAGTCCCCGCCCCGGGCTTCGTAGAGCGCCCCGCGCGCCGCGGACTCGCTTCCGGTCAACCCCACCACCCGGTACTCGCGCAGAACCCAGACGGCCGTCTGGAACGATCCGCCCTCCGACACCCGCGCCAGCACAACCGTCTCCGCGGGCGGTCGCGTCGCTAGCTCAGCCCGGACCATTCGCCACGCCGCCTCGTTGTCGTGCAGTCTCGCCAGGCCGGCCCAGGAGAGCACCAGGCTCACAATGACGCACGTCACCAGCACCGGCGCTGGCCGACGGCTCGCCACCACATCCGGCCACGCACCGGCGACCGCGAACAGCGACAGCAGCAGCAACGGCGGTACAACCAACAGGATGTAGCCGATTTGGCCGAAGTGGACCAGCGCGAAGGTGAGCGCCGCCGGGGCGACCCACAGCCACAGCATCACGGCCCGGGCCGAGATGCGCCGCGGCCGCCGCCGAACCAGCGCGACCAGGGCGACCAGGAGCACCAAGTGTATTGCTGCCAGCAACGTGGTGAGGAAGAGCCCGAAGTTCTCCACCCACCCGTCCACCGCCCCACCGAGGAGCGCCGTCTTCCCGCCCGCGATCTCCCCTTGCCGCCGGACGAGCTCGAGGTAGGTTCCGACCCCGCCGCTCAGCACCACCAGCGGGACGAGCCAGGTTAGCACTGCGAGCCCGGTAACACCGAGCGCCAGCGCGCGATCCCGCCAGCCGAGCCGGAGGAGGCCGAAGAGGAAGACGGGCGCCAGCAGCGTGAGGACCGTCGGCCGGAATCCGCCCGCCACCGCGACGGCAAGCGCCAGCCAGACCGCGGCGCGAGCGCGGAGCCGGGTGTAGCTCTCCCAGGCGGCCAGCGCGACAAGCACCGCCCCCGCGGCTTCGATCGCATACGGCAGCGCCAACTCACCGTGGAGCCAGAACATCGGGTTCACGGCCAGGAGCACTCCGGCCCAGAGCCCGACCGCCGGGCTCCCCATGACCGCGCCCAGCCGGACAACACCCCACACCGCCACCACGCTCGCCAGCACGCTCAGCAGCACCAGCGCCTGGTGCGGGTCACCCACAACCAAACGCGCCGCCTTCCCCGACAGCACGTAGAGTGGATACCCCGGCGGGTGGGGCCGCGCCTGCGCCGGGTCGAATGCCTCCATGGCCAACAGGTAGTGCACGCTGTCGCCGTTGAAGGGGACCGTAGAGAGGAAGGGGAGGCGAGAGAGGAAGGTGCCCAGCAGCAGCGCGAGCAGCGCGAGCCGCCACGCGCGATCGGCCGGCTTCCGCGGCAGCGCTGCAGCACCCCGCTCCCGATCGACCAGAGCACCGCTCGAGAAGCGCGGTCGCACTAATGCCCTCCCAAGCGGTCCAGCAGGAGTCGTTGGGCTCCGTCGGCTGACCGGCGCGCCAGGATGCGCCCGGATCCAGACGCATCCGAGCTCACGACGGCCCTGCTTCCGAGCTCACGCGCGCCTCCCGCCTCGGGACTGCCAGCGCCGTGCGCCGCTCGGGGCTGCTCCGCCGGAACGCACTGAGGCCGACCATAAGCAGACCGCCACAGACAGCGACGAAGAGCACAGCCACGGCAGGTCTCCATACGATCTCCTGCCAGGCCAGCAGGATGACGAGTGCCGACGAAACAAGGAGGCCGAGGATTACAAGGACCTGGGCGCTCCTGGGAAGGACGCCCGAGGCTGCCGCGGCGAGCAGTGGGACCACCAGGAGTGCTGCCCCGTGCGTGTGACTGTGGTAGCTCACCAGCAACCCTGCAGCCGTTGTGGCGAGCATCTGTAAAGCGAAGCGTGGGCTGCCGGGGAGCCAGGCACCGCGCCATACCGGGACCATGGCAACAGCGGTGAGCGCAGTCAGGAGCACGACCACACCACCAGCGACGATGTCCGGAGCGTCTGGCGCGAGGTGAACCACCAGGCCGCGCCAGGTCATCATCGCCTCCGGGTTGATCCCCAACACGTCACTGTCTATCGCCCCGGTCCCGCCGAGCAGGTGCAGGTATGCCCGCACACCGTCGAGCCCCGCGGCGAGCACTGACATGAGCGCCAGCCCCGCTCCGCTTATGGCGAACCCGCCCAGCACACGCCAGCGCCGCTTCAGCGCGAGCACGAGCGTGAGGAGCACGACGTACTGCGGCTTGAACAGCAAGAGCCCACCCCACAGCCCCGCCCGCCCGTCCCGGCCGGACTCCAGACTACGGTAGAGGCCAGACATTCCAAGGAGGAGGAGTGCGATCGGTTGCCCCACCAACAGGCCGTCGAGGACCGGGAGCGAGAGCACGCTGAGCAGCACCATCTTGCGTCGATGGGAGGTGAATCGCGCCGCCAGCGAGTGGAGGCTGTAGAGCGCGCCGGCCAGATTTATGAGGAACCAGACGAAGAAGCCCTGAATGAAGGGAAGCAACCCAAACGGGGCAAGGAGGAGCAGAAACGCTGGCGGGTACGGCGCCACCGGGATCGTGGCGTCATCGCTCCCCACTAGCTCCCGCCCGACGCGGGTCAGAGTCGGCAGATCGTAGGCCCCAACCGCGCCATGCTCGATGAACGCCCGGCCCGCCGCGGCAAACGCCCGGTAGTCGAACGCCGGCCAGCCGATCCATCCATGCACCAGGGACTGGAGCATCATGGTCACCGCCATGATCGACACCAGCACCGTCAGCATCGCGGGGAGGAGCGCACCAGCGGTCTCGGCCAGCCGCCTCGTGGGAGTACGGAATCGCGCCGTACCCTCGGCATCACCTTCGGGGTGGGTGATGGTTACCTTCAAGATCGTCTCCCCCGAGATCCACCGACCTGGCTATGACCACGTGCGAGTGACCGAAGCACCGATATGAGAAGAGGATAGGTCGCGGACCTCCGCAGAGGAGAGTGACCAAAGTCCTGAACTGGTCGAGCCGAACCATGACCGTCACGACGCGGTGGCGCAGCCCGGCCCACATGATGGTGGTCGTGGGCCGCCTCGCGAGAGGATGTCCGCCACTGCCGGTGAGCCGGCGCCGGGGCATCACTGCATCTGGTACTGATGGGCCTTTGCTACGGACCGTTTTCCCCGCACAGTTTACCCATGCTGAGTAAGGACGATGCTGCTCCAATCACCACTCTATCGCGCCAGTCACTCATTCGTGCTATACGCACGGCTGCGCGCTGGCTCGCACTCCTGCTGCTCACCAGCCAGCCCGTCATCATCGTGATAGCCCACCTGTACTACACCGGGCTCTTCTTCTATCTCGGGATCGACTGGGCCATGTTCTGGGCCGCGGCGCGGGCGTTCGTCAGCGACGGACCGGCCTCGGTCTACAACCTCGAGGTGCTGCATCGGCACCTCATGCCCACCTACGCCTACTACGGCGAGGGGGTAACGCTTGAGCAAGTGAACCCGGTGCCCTACCCACCGCTGTTCCAACTGCTCGTGCTGCCGTTCAGCCTCGCGGGGCCAGTCGGGGGCTTCGTGCTCTGGACCCTGGCCAATGTCGCGCTGCTCGGGGTTGCGATCGCAGGACTCGCCCGGCGCGTGCAGGGGAGTTCCCGAGCGATCACGGTAGCAGCACTCCTCCTGTGGTGGCCGGTTCCCAGTGGGCTCCTGGTTGGACAACCGATCGGGCTGCTCGTCTTCGCCTTCTACCGGGGCTACCTCGCCCTGGAACGACGGGATGACCTGCGCGCCGGGTGCTGGCTGGGCGTCCTCCTCCTGAAGCCACAGTACCTGGCGCCTCTGGTACTGGTGCTCCTGTTCAAGCGTCGTTGGGCGACACTCGGGGGACTCACCGCGGCCGGGTGCGTGATCCTCGCCTCTTCGTTCCTCATCATGGGCCTAGACGGGGTCGTTGCCTACGTCTCGACAGTGCTCGGCTACGCGGACGGCTTCGTCCTCACCCGGTACAAGATGACCCCCGAGACCATGATCAGTTGGCGGGGGCTGCTCGCGGCGACAGTGCCCGGGCTCGGTGAACGGGAGGGACAGGCCCTCCTCGCACTCCTCTCGCTCGCGACGCTCGCACTGCTCCCCCGCATCTGGCGCGGCCACTGGGCACCCGAGTCGCCACGGTTTGCCGCACAAGTGCTAGCCACCATGTTCGTCACGCTGCTGGTGGGCTACGACGTTCACCCCCACGGCGCCGCCTTCCTGCTCGTCCCCGGCATCGCCGTCTATGCGCAACAACCCCGCACCTGGTGGGTCACGGTCGGGGCGGGGCTGATGCTCTTCCTCCCGCCGATAACCACCTTCTTCCCTCCGCCGATATCCACCGCGCCAGGGCCATCCACGTTCGCTTGGTGCGTCATCCTGTCCCTCGCCTTCCTCGTCTGGCACCTCGGACGGGAGCAAGCAGCAACTGAGTCAACGCGTGACCCAGTCCGCTACGACAGCCCGGCTGCCAGCATCCCCCCGGCGACCTAGCCGGATCCAAAACAATGCCCCCTCTCCCCTGGTGGGAGAGGGGGGTGGGGGTGAGGGGTCCTCGCCCCCTACGTGTCTATCTGCGCGCGCTGCAGGCGGCCGCTGTAGTCGACGTAGATGCTCTGCCATTCAGTGAACACATCCAGCGCGGCCTGGCCGGCCTCGCGGTGGCCGTTGCCGGTCGCCTTGGTGCCGCCGAACGGCAGGTGGATCTCCGCGCCGATCGTCCCGGCGTTGACGTACAGGATGCCGGTGAAGATGTCCTGCATCGCCCGGAACGCCTTGTTCACGTCCCGGGTGTAGATCGCGGCGGACAGCCCGTACTTCACGCCGTTGGCCACCTCGATCGCTTCATCCAGGCCGTCCACCGGGATGACCGCCGTGACCGGGCCGAAGATCTCCTCCTGCGCGATGCGCATCGTCGGCTTGACGTTGTTGAAGATCGTCGACTCGTGGAAGTGGCCGCGGGCCAGCTCACCGTCGCGGGCGATCTTGCCGCCCACCACCAGTTCGGCCCCCTCGTCCTGGCCGATGGCGACGTAGGAGTGGACCCGCTCCAGCTGCGAGGCGCTGACCACCGGCCCGATGTCGGTCGTCTCCTCCAGGCCGTAGCCGAGGCGCATCCCGCCGGCACGCGCGGCCAACTTCTCGACCAGCTCCTGCTGGATCGCGCGATGGGCGATGACCCGGCTGGCGGCCGTGCAGCGCTGGCCGGAGGTGCCGAAGGCGCTCCAGAGGATCCCGTCGACCGCCAGGTCGATGTCAGCGTCGTCCATGACGATAATCGCGTTCTTGCCGCCCAGCTCCAGCGAGACCCGCTTGCCCAGGCGTGCGCCTTCGACCGAGACGTGGGTGCCGGTGTCGGTCGAGCCGGTGAAGGAGATGAGCGCGACGTCCGGATGGCGCAGGATGGCATTACCGACTGTCTCGCCGCTGCCCATGACCAGGTTGATCACACCGTCGGGCAGGCCGGCCTCCTGGAAGATCTCCACCAGCCGCACGGCCATGCGCGAGGTGTAGCTCGCGGGCTTGAAGACGACGGTGTTCCCGGCGATGAGGGCGGGCATGATCTTCCAGGTCGGGATCGCCAGCGGGAAGTTCCACGGGGTAATCACGCCGACCACGCCGAGCGGCTTGCGCACCGACATGTTCCACTTGTTGGGAAGCTCGGACGGCGTCGTCTGACCCCACAGGCGGCGACCTTCGCCCGCCATGTAGAAGGTCATGTCGATGCCTTCCTGCACGTCCCCACGTGCCTCGGTGAGGACCTTGCCCATCTCCTCCGTCATTTCCCGGGCAAGTTGCTCCTTACGCTCGATCAGGAGCTGGCCGACCCGGTAGAGGATCTCACCCCGCTTCGGCGCCGGGTAGAGCCGCCAGCGATTGAAGGCTTCGCGCGCCGCCTCGACTGCAGCCTGAACGTCCTCCTCCGTGCTCTTGGGAAACGTCCCGATCAGCTCACCGGTGGCCGGGTTGGTGCGTTCGAACTCCTCGCCGCTGCGTGAGTCCACCCACTTGCCACCGATGAAGTTCTTGAACTGCGCCATCAGGTCCCTCCGTCCCTGCGATGACCGATCCCACCGGGTCGTGCTGCTCGTCACGCCCCGTCTTGGGCTTCCCGACTGCGCGCCGACGCACCGCAGCACGGCGGCGGCCGGTTCCGAGCGTAGTATAATCGCCCGGAAACGGGATACCGGCAGGATGCACACGCCGCGGTGGCCGGGCGTGTGTCAGGCGATGCGGGGGACAATGGTCGAGCCGAGTCTGACTTCACGGTTGCGTCAACGCTCGCGCCGGTCGGGGATGCTGATCGGTCTGAGCATGGCAATCAGCATCCTCATCATCATCGCGGGCTTTATTTGGATCTACGTCCGGCTCGGTCCCTACCTGAGCGACTTCATCCCGAGCGGCGCCGCCGACGCGACGCCGTCCCCGACGGAGGTGGCCGCCGTTGCCACGCCGGCGGCGACGCCGGCACCGGCCGAGCCGACCCCGGCGCCACCGCCGCCGACGCCGACCTGGCAGGCAACGCACCGGGTGAGCGCCAACACCGACGTGAACTTCCGCTCGGGACCCAACACGATCTCGCCGCCGATACGCACCCTCGCACCGGGCACCCTCCTGCAGTTCCTGGGCGAGGAGCAGCAGACGGGCAACACCACCTGGATGCGCTGTCGCCTGGAAGACGGCACCGAGGGCTGGATCGCCGCCACACTGGTGGCACCCTACGAGCCGTAAACGGGAGCGGCGCGGGCACGCGGGTGGTGTCGGGGCCACCGTGCGATGCCGCTAGCGTGGTGGCACCCGCAGAGGTCGTGCGTACCCCCCGGGAATGAACCGTCCGCCACCAACTGCACGTAGATAAGCCAAACGCGGCGTGCGGTAGGGTGCCGTTCCGCATCGCCCTACCCACGCTGTTTGATATACTCACAGCGGGGTTTTCCCCACGACCACGCGCGGCAGTCACGCGAAGGGTGAGCAATGCAGAGGGTCTCGATCATCGGGCTCGGCTTAATCGGCGCATCCATTGGATTGGGGCTCAAGCGCTGGGCAACTGACAACGGCCGACGCGAGCCGGTTCTGGAGATCTCCGGCTTCGATGTCAGCCTCGACGTGCAGAACTACGCCAAGAAGCTGGGCGCGGTGGACCGCACGGAGTGGAACCTCCCCAGCGCGATCGAGCGTGCCGATTTCATCGTCATCGCCACTCCCGTCGGGGCAGTGCGTGAGGTACTGCAGTCGATTGCCGAGCACGGCCGGGACGGCGTGGTCGTCACTGACACGGGAAGCACCAAGGCTGAGGTCCTCTCCTGGGCAGCCGAGATCCTCCCGCCTACGATCCACTTCGTCGGCGGGCATCCGATGGCCGGGAAGACCCAGAGCGTGGAGGGCGCCGAGGCCGACCTGTTCAAGCAGGCGACCTGGGCGGTTTGCCCCACCGTCAACGCGAGCGAGGAGGCGGTCCAGACCGTCCTGGGCATGATCTCGGCGCTGGATGCGGAGCCGCTCTTCGTCGACGCGCACGAGCACGACGGGTTCGTGGCCGCCATCAGCCACCTCCCGATGCTCCTGTCCGTCTCGCTCATGCGCACCGTGCGGAAGGACTCCCAGTGGCGGGACATCCGCCAGCTCTCGTCCAGCGGCTTCCGCGACGTGTCGCGCCTGGCGGGTGGAAGCCCGGAGATGTACCGGGACATCTGCGCCACCAACCGTGAGAACATCGTGCGCTGGGTCGACACCGCCATTGAAGACTTGCAGTACCTGCGCGACCTGATCGCCACCGGCAGCGAGGAGACGTTGGAGACGCTGCGAGCGGTCTTCGAAGAGGCGCGCGATGCCCGGGCCGACTGGGTCACCACCGAGCGACGCAGCGGGGGACTGGTGCAGGACGCCGATAAGGAACTGACGCCCTTCTCGATGGGCGAGCAGATGCAGCAGATGCTGTTCGGTAGCCTGTTCCGCCGCAAGCCGCGCACCGGCCGGGACCCGCGCGGCGGAGATAAGCGCGGCGTGCGACCCGAGCGGGAGTAGGCGCCCGGCCCGGGTCAGGGCACGATGCGCCAGTCTGCCGGGAGGCTGTAGTGGTAGAGCATCGACGTCGGTCGTCCTCCGTGGCGAACCCGACCACGGCCTGTGCGCTCCACATCGGCGTAGCTGTTCTGCACCTGAATAATCCGGCGCTGAGATAGGTTGATAATGATGAGCCCCGTTGCGGCCGGTTCCAGGCTCGCCTTGCGGGTCGCGGCGTCGAGTACACGGAACGGTGGGAGTTCCGACGTCGGCACCTCGTCCATGAGCCGGTGGAACGCTTCGGGATGCTCCGGCGTATTGTGCTCGTCGAAGATCGCCAGCCCGGAGCGAACGCTATCGACGAAGTCGGCGTCGTACGGCCGGGTGTAGTGGAGCAGTTCATTCAAATTGCGTGGCTGGCGGCTGCACGCTGCAGCAATCATCTTGATCGCGTGGCACGGACCGACGAAGCTCACTGCACCGGAGTCGTCGTTGATCGTAAACCGGATAACATACACCGTTGGTGAACCCTTCAAGGCAGAGCGAACCCAGCCTGGGGCTGGGTACAGAACCGCGGTGAGATACGGCACGGGGCATGCGGGAGCGGGATACTGAGCCGACGCGTGCCGCGCGACGCTGGCGCCGGGCGGCCGCCCGGAATCAGCAATGCAACCTTACCACACCCGCCCGCGTCCCTTGACCAGAACGGATGGGTCACGTGATCGAGACACGCACCACGCCCGCGCGCTACCAGCGCCAAGCCATCTTCGCGCCGATCGGACCCGAGGGCCAGCAGCGCATCCAGCGGGCGCGCGTCTGCGTCATCGGCGTCGGCGCGCTGGGCACCCACGTGGCCGATACGCTGGCCCGCGCCGGCGTTGGCTTCCTCCGCATCGTCGACCGCGACGTTCCGGAGCTCACCAATCTGCAGCGGCAGATCCTCTTCGACGAGTCGGATCTCGACGCCGGCCTGCCCAAGGCGATCGCCGCCGCCCGGCGCCTAAGCGCGATCAACTCTGAGATTGAGATCGACGCCCGCGCCATCGATGTCAACCAGACCAACATCGAGAGCCTGATCACCGACGTCGACTTCGTCATCGACGGTACCGACAACTTCGAGATCCGCTACCTGCTCAACGATGCCTGCGTCAAGCTCGGTAAGCCGTGGATCTACGGCGGGGTCATCGGCAGCTACGGTATGTCCATGACGATCCTGCCGGGCGAGACGCCCTGCCTGCGCTGCGTCTTCCCCGACCCGCCGCCACCCGGGGAGGCTCCGACGTGTGACACCGCGGGTGTCATCGGCCCGGCGGTGGCCGCCGTCGCCGCGATTGAGTCCGCCGAGGCGCTGAAACTGGCCACCGGCGCACGCGAGAACCTGAACCGCACCCTGCTCTCGCTCGACATTTGGGATCTCAGCTTCGACCGCATCCCGCTCGGTGCACCAAACCCCGAGTGTCCGTGCTGCGGTCGGCGCCAGTTCGAGTTCCTGAACCGCGAGGCGCCGAGCCACACGACCCAGCTCTGCGGCCGCGACGCGGTTCAGGTGCTGGTCCATCCGCCTGCCCGCATCACGCTGGCGAGCCTCGCCGAGCGGCTCAAGCCCGTGGGCGAGGTGGGGTACAATGCGTACCTGCTGCGCTTCCGCACCGACGGGTATGACCTGACCGTCTTCCCCGACGGACGCGCGATCATCAAGGGCACCACCGACCCCGTGGAGGCGCGCTCCGTCTACGCCCGCTACATCGGTATGTGAGGCACGCGATGATCTACCTCGACAACGCTGCCACCAGTTGGCCAAAACCGGAGCCGGTCTACGAGACGCTTGGGTCGTTCCTGCGTGAGGCCGGAGCCAACCCGGGCCGTTCCGGCCACCGGATGGCGGTGCGCGCTGCGGCTGCAGTCGAAGGAACCCGCGCGGCACTCGCGCGCCTCTTCGGGGTGGACGACCCGCGCCGGGTCATCTTCGCCGCCAACGCCACCGACGCGCTGAACCTGGCGATCAAGGGCATCCTCTCGGCCGGCGACCACGTCGTGACGACGGTGATGGAGCACAACTCAGTGCGCCGGCCGCTCCGCGCGCTCGAGGTGATCGGCGTCTCAACCACCAAGGTCCCTGCCGATGCCGAGGGCTTCGTCACGCCCGACGCAGTGCGGGCTGCGCTCCAGCCCAACACCCGTCTGGTGGCGATTACCCACGCCTCGAACGTGAACGGCGCCATCCAGCCGATCGCCGAGATCGCCGAGGTGCTGGCAGACCACGGCGCCTTCCTGCTCGTCGATGCCGCGCAGACGGCGGGGACACTGCCCTTCACGCTGGACGAGATCGGCGCCGATCTGCTCGCCTTTCCGGGCCACAAGGGGCTGATGGGTCCGCCGGGGACCGGGGGCCTGATCCTCGGCCCGCGGGTGGAGATCGACGACCTGACCCCGGTGCGCGAGGGCGGCACCGGCGGCAATTCCGAGGAGGATTTCCAGCCGCGCTCGCTCCCCGCGCGCTACGAGGCAGGCACCGTCAACACGGTCGGCATCGCCGCCCTCGGCGCGGCGCTGGAGGTCATCGCGGAGACGGGCGTCGCCGCGATCGGCGCCCATGAGCGCGAAATGACCACCCGGCTCATCGAGGGACTGCGCGAGATCCCGGGCGTCCGCGTCCTCTCGCCGAGCGACCCCGAGCGGCGCGTGGCCGTGGTCTCGATCACCGTCGACGGCTGGGAGCCGACCGACTTCGGCGCGGCCCTTGACGACGCATTCCAGATCGCCTGCCGCACCGGGTTGCACTGCGCGCCCGAGGCGTGCCAGGCGCTCGGCGCCTTCCCGGGGGGCACGGTGCGGTTCAGTCCCGGATTCTTCACCACCGCCGACGAGATCGACCGGACCATCGAGGCGGTGCGCGAGTTGGCCAAAGCCTCGCTCCAGATGGTGTGACGGGTCATCATGGCAAAGAAGCGCTACACCCGGGTCGAAGAGGAAATCATTCAGATTCTGGACAAGGTCGACCGGGAGCCAGCCTGGAAGCGCCTGCGGCCGCGGCGGGGACCCAGTCGCCGCCCACCCGGTCCGCGCCGCCCACGGGTGACTGCACCAGACTGGATCTGGATCGGCGTCGCCTTCGGACTGGCGCTCATCGCCATCGTCGCGCGGGATCTGTCAGCTACCCTCGCCCTGATTCTGGCCATCGCCAGCATCCTGGCATTCTTCGCC
Organism: Sphaerobacter thermophilus DSM 20745; assembly: GCF_000024985.1. Lineage (NCBI taxonomy): Bacteria > Pseudomonadati > Thermomicrobiota > Thermomicrobia > Sphaerobacterales > Sphaerobacteraceae > Sphaerobacter > Sphaerobacter thermophilus. Next base: position 885,265 of record NC_013523.1, on the reverse strand, counting down.
CCGATCGTCCTCCGCTGGCGCGCTCCCTCGCCGCCGCCGATCCAGCGTTGGCGCGGCAAGGACATCGATCTGCCACCCCGTCGGGCCGGCATCATGGGCGAGATCCGCTACCAGCTCTGGCGCCTGCGAAATCGCGACTAGGGACAGGCCCGGTGCGTCGCCTCCCTCTCCCAACGTTGGGAGAAGGGGCAGGGTGAGGGCCACTCCCACACGTTGGGCGACGCTCCATTCGACGCCTACGCTCCTGCTCTTCGACCTCGCGAGTCAGTGCAGGATTGGCGCATTGGACCGGTGGCGTCCTACCCGTTGATGTGCTATTCTGCCGGTCGACGCACTGTCATGCTGGCCGGTCGGCACGTGGGCGCCTACCGGCGTGCCCCCGACTAGAGGAAGCTTATGCCGCGGATCGTCAGCGATATCGTAGACGTCTACGTCTTTCGCCGGACCAAGCATGGCGCCCAGTTCCTCGTCGTTCGCCGCCGTCCTGACCTCGTGCTGGGCGATACCTGGCAGTCCGTCCACGGCAAGATCGAGCCGGGCGAGAGCGCCGTCGAGGCGGCCCGCCGCGAGGTGCAGGAGCACACCGGCCTGACCCCGACCAAGCTCTACTCCGCCGACTACATCAACCAGTTCTACGACCACAAGACCGACAGCGTGGTGCTCGCACCAGCCTTCGCCGTTCAGGTCGAGCCGCGAGCACAGCCACGTCTCTCCCAGGAGTACTGCGACTACGCGTGGTGCGACCTGGAGGAAACGGTCGCCCGCTTGCCGCTCGCCAGCCAGCGCTGGGCCGCCCGGCACATCTACGATGTCATCGCCATGGGCGGCGAGGAGGCCGAATTCTACGCCCTCCCCTAACAGTTCCGTGCCGTGGTAGCATTGCCGCAGAGCCGGTGCCGGACGCACGGCGAAGACCCCTCCTAGTCTTCGGGAATGGTTCCTGCGACGCGAGCCGCAGCGCCCGCATGAGCAACCCGAACTTCCGACCCTGACGCTCTGCGGACGGGGGTGATTCCCATCGACACGGCGCTCTACCTGTCTGACTATCTCCTGCGCAACGGCACCCAGCGCGTCTCGGTGGCTCCGGACCCCGAGGTAGCCACGATCCTCAATGCCTGCCGGCTGCGGGGGATATCGACCATCATCACCCCCGACGCTACGGGTGGCGCGATGCTCGCCGCCGCTGAGAGCGCCGTTCACGGCGGGACCGGCGTGATCGTCACCGGCAGCGGCCCGAGCGCCGCCGCGGTGGCCACTGCCGCGGCGCAGGCTCAGATCGAGCGGCGCTCCCTCATCGCCATCACCGTCGAGCCGGATGGAGACGAAACCCGCGTCGCCGCCCGGCGCACCCTCGACCTGCGGGCGCTCTTCGCCAGCGTGAGCAAGGGGTCCTACCGCCTGCGCGCCGACAACGCGCGGGAGTTGGTCCCCCTGGCGTGGCACCTCGCCACCACGCCGCCGCGCGGGGTCGTTCACCTGCGGGTCTACAGCGACGAGTTGACCAGGCCGGCTGCCCCGGTGCGCGGTCAGGCACATCCCCCCGCGCCGCCTCCCAGCGAGGAGTACGAGACACTTCGCCGCCGCGCGGCCGACCTGATCAGCGCCGCGCAGCGCATCGTCGTCCTGGTCGGACCGGACGCGGTCGAGGGCCGCGCCGAAACGGCCGCGCGGCTCCTTGCCGAGCAGTGGGGCGCGGCGCTGATCGTGACGCCGATGGCCAAGGGCGCGGTGCCTGAGACCGACCCCGCCTTCGCCGGGGTATACGGCGCACTGGGCGACTACCCAATCGTCGAGTTGATTGAGCACAGCGACCTCGTCGTCGCGTTCGGTGCCACCAGCGCCGACTTTGTCCGGCCCTGGCGCACCTCGGTCCCGACGATCCTGCTCACCCCCAACGGGCCGGACCCCGGCCTCACGGCCGAGGTCACCCTGGTCGGTCCCCTCAACGCGCTCGCCAACAACCTCCCACGCCAGGCAGGCGCATATGGAGACGGGGAGCAGCGGGCGAGCGCCGCTCGCCGCGGCATTCAGGACGCCCTCGGGCACCCGGCTCCCGACGCACAGCCGATCACTCCCCAGCACGTCATCGCCGAGCTACGGCGGTTGGCGTCCGCCGACGTCCCGCTCGCGGTGGAGACCGACCTGGTGGGGCTGGTCGCAGCCCAGCTCTGGACCACCACCCAGCCGCGTACGTTCCTCATGAGCAACGGCCTCGGGTTGCCCGGTGCCGGGCTGGCACTCGCCCTCGCGGCCGCGCTCCACCGGGACGGCGCGCCGGTCATCTGGCTGGGGACGGATACCCCGCTTGCGATCCGCTCCTCACTGCTGGCCCACGTTCGCGACGTGCGGGTTCCCTTGCCCCTTGTGGTCATCAACCAGGGTGTGCACCTCGACCTGCTGCGGGTGCAGGAGCACGCCGGGTACCCGGGAGTGGGCAGCGAGTACGCGCCACTGAACCTGGAGGCGCTCGCGGCCCTCCACGGTCTGGCCTATTCCCGCGTCGAGTCCCCCGACAACCTCACCGGCACCATCGCTGCCGCCTTCACGGCAGGCCGGCCCTCTTTGGTCGAGGTCGTCACCGAGCGCGACTACTGGTGGCGCCGCGGCTAGGCACCCGCGCCGCCTCCCGGTCGTCTCTCCCCCTTGGGTATACTTCGAGATGCCGTGTTCGCCGGCAGTTCGACAGCGGGGCGAGGAGATGCCATGCCCGAATTCCAACTAGTCACCGATCTCCGACCGACCGGCGACCAGCCGAAGGCCATCGCCCAACTGGTCGAGGGGCTCCAGCGCGGCTACGACCAGCAGACCTTGCTCGGTGTGACCGGCTCGGGCAAGACGTTCACCATGGCCAACGTGATCCAGGCAGTCCAACGCCCGACTCTGGTCCTCGCGCCCAACAAGACCCTGGCCGCGCAGCTCTACAGCGAGTTCAAGGAGTTCTTTCCGCACAACGCAGTCGAGTACTTCGTCAGCTACTACGACTACTACCAGCCGGAGGCCTACGTCCCGCGGACCGACACCTACATCGAGAAGGACGCGGACATCAACGACGAGATTGACAAGCTGCGCCACGCTGCGACGCGGGCACTGCTGACCCGGCGAGACGTCATCATCGTCGCCAGCGTCTCCTGCATCTACGGCATCGGCTCACCCGAGGAGTACGGGAAGACGATCGTCTCCCTGCGCCGCGGCGCCACCGTCCGGCGCGACAAGGTGCTGCGCCATCTGGTCGAACTCCAGTACGAGCGCAACGACCTGACCCTGATGCGCGGCACCTTCCGCGTGCGCGGCGACACGCTCGACATCTTCCCGGCGTACGAGGAGATCGCGGTCCGGATCGAGTTCTGGGGCGACGAGATCGAGCGCATCGTCGACATCGACCCGCTCACCGGTGAGATCCTGGCCGAGCGCAACGAGATCGACATCTACCCCGCCAAGCACTTCGTCACCAGCCAGGAGAAGCTCCAGCGCGCTATCAAGAGCATCCAGGAAGAGCTGGAGGAGTGGCTCAAGCACCTGGAGGCGGAGGGGAAGATCCTGGAGGCGGCGCGCCTCAAGCAGCGCACCCTGTACGACCTGGAGATGCTGCAGGAAGCCGGCTACTGCTCGGGCATCGAGAACTACTCCCGGCACCTCTCCGGTCGCAAGGAAGGCGAGCCGCCCTGGACGCTGCTCGATTACTTCCCGGACGACTATCTGATGTTCATCGACGAGTCCCACATGTCGATCCCGCAGGTCCGGGGGATGTACGGCGGTGACCGCTCGCGCAAGGACATCCTCGTCGAGTTCGGCTTCCGCCTGCCGTCGGCGCGGGACAACCGGCCGCTGACCTTCGACGAGTTCATGCAGCACATCAACCAGGTGATCTACGTCTCGGCGACGCCCGGCGAATTCGAGCTGCAGAACAGCAAGCAGGTTGTCGAGCAGGTCATCCGGCCGACGGGCCTGTTGGACCCGGAGATCAGCGTCCGGCCGACCAAGGGCCAGATCGATGACCTCATCGACGAGATCCACCGTCGCGTGGCGCGCGGTGAGCGAGCGCTGGTCACGACCCTGACCAAGAAGATGGCGGAGGATCTGGCCGACTACCTCAAGGAGATCGGCATCCGCACACACTACCTGCACAGCGAAATCGACACGCTGGAGCGGATTGAGATCCTTCGCGACTTGCGGCTCGGCGTCTACGACGTGGTGGTGGGGATCAACCTGTTGCGGGAGGGTCTGGACCTGCCCGAGGTGTCGCTGGTCGCCATCCTCGACGCCGACAAGGAGGGCTACCTGCGCTCCGAGAGTTCGCTCATCCAGACGATCGGCCGGGCGGCCCGCCATGTCGACGGCAAGGTCATCATGTACGCCGACACCATCACCCGGTCGATGGAGGCCGCGATCAACGAGACCTACCGGCGCCGCGCCATCCAGATCGCTTACAATGAGGAGCACGGCATCGAGCCGCGCGGCATCGTCAAGGAGGTCCGCGACCTGACTGACCGCGTGCGCGCGGTGGCCGAAGAGGCGAGCCCCTATCGGGCCGAGTCGAAGGCCGGGGCTATCGCCGAGTTGCCGCCCGACGAGCTGGTGCGGATGATCAAGGACCTGGAGCGGCAGATGAAGGAAGCGGCCAAGATGCTCGAGTTCGAGAAGGCCGCACTGCTCCGGGACCAGATCATCGAGTTGCGACGCATCCAGGAAGTCGTCTGAGGCCGGCACATCACGCACCCGGGGGCCGTCGCTCTTCACACCCCAGCCGTCAGACCCCGGCGACACAGGTAAAGCATCGGCAGCGGCGCGGGCGCCGCTGCCGTCCGCGTCTGGGAAGTGGGGGAAATGGCACAGGGACCGAATCGGCGAGGGTCGCGCCGCGGCGCAGCATCCCGGCTCAATCTGATTCTGTCCGTCATCCTCATCGTGATCGTCGTCGCCATCGTCGGCGTCCTTATCCTGAACAGCCGCGCGGAGGCCGAACCGCCGGCCGCGTCACCGACCGCAGCGGCTGTCGACGCGTCGCCAACCACCGCCCTCGGCATCGCGACGCCGACCGCGGCGCCGAGCGAGGAGCCGACAGCCGAGGAGGGGACCGAGGTTCCGGAAACCCCGACGCCGGAGCCGCCCACGCCGACTATCGAGCCGACGCCGACTCCGCTGGTCGGGGATTTCGGCGACCTCCCGGCGCCGGACATGCCCAGCGGCAACTCGGCGCGGCGGCCGATTACCCTGGACTATCGCCTCGATCTGAGCCTGCAACTCGTCCCGACTGAGGCGCCTGTCTACGCACTCCAGCACCGCGCCTGGACGCTCGAGGAAGTCGAGGCCGTCGCCGCCGCGCTCGGCATCGAGAGCGAGGTGGTCGATCAGGGCGGCGGGAGCTTCCGCACTGCCGACGGTAGCCTCTACATCTCCGGCGACCTGGTCCGCTACATCAACAGCGCGCCGGACGCGTCCGGGGAAGCCGAGCTGCCCGGCGATGATGCCCTCATTCAGATGGCCCGAAACTGGCTGATCGAGCATCGCCTAGTCGGGGCCGACGCCGGGCCGGGCAGCGTGCGGCTGCGCGATGAGGACGCCGGGCGAGCCATCGTCGCTATCAAGCCCGTGGAACCGGAGTCGATCCTCTCTGCCGCGCCGGAAGCTGCGGTGACCCTCACCGCTGACGGCACCGTGCTCCAGGCGGATGTACAGTGGCCGGCTGCCCTGAACCGGTCGGATTACGGCCTGCGTTCCGCAGAAGACCTGTGGAACGACATCCGCGCCGGGCGCGGCTACCTCGAGATCGACCCCGCTGCGCTGCCCGCGTCCGACGGGGCGCTCACCGGGTCGGCCAATCTGACCTCGGTGTCGCTCGCCTATTCGCTGGCCGGGTCGCCGGCGACGCAACAATTCCTCGTCCCACTCGTCGTCTTTGCAGGGCAAGCAGAGATCGAGGGGGCGGACGGGCCCATCCCGATCAAGGTCTACGTCCCCGCGGTCAGCGCACAGGTTGCCCCACGCGGATAAGGCGGGCTCGGCGCCGGCCGTGAGCCAGAGGGTGTCGGGTGCCCACACGGGAAGGGGAACGTGGCGACATGGCCAAGCACGGCTCATTCCGAGCGGCACGGACGGGCGCAGTACTGCTCCTCCTGGTAGCGACACTCGCAGCCGCGATTGCTCCTGCGCCGCGAGAGGCGGAGGCACGCACCGCGACCGTACGCTGGGGTTACTACATCACGTATGACCCGACCTCGCTGGCCACACTCAAGGCCCACGTCGACAAACTCGACATTGTCTCGCCCTACTTCTACCACCTGAACGCCGACGGCACGATCGAGGACTTCTCCCAGCCAGAGGCGCTGAGCGTGATGCGCAAGGCCGGGGTCACCATCGTCCCGATGATCAAGAACGTGCCCCGCTGGGACGACTTCCGCGACACGATCGCCACGCCGGAGAAGCGCGATGCCATCGTCGAGCGGCTGGTCGACCTCGTGATGGAGAACAACTACGACGGCATCCACATCGACTTCGAGGCGGTCAACGCCAGCGACGCCGCGCTGCTGACCGACTTCCAGCAGCGGCTGGCCAAGCGCTTCCGTCCGCTAGGCAAGCTGGTCACCCAGGCCATCGCCGCCCGCACCTCGGACGCGCCGACGGCCTGGGGCGGCGCCTACGACTACGCGGCGCTCGGCGCGATCAACGACTATGTCGTCGTGATGGCGTATGACTACCACTATGCCGGCGGCAACCCCGGCCCTGTCGCGCCGCTCCCCTGGGTGCGCAACGTCGTGACCTACACCAAGAGCCGGATGCCTGCCGCGACCATCCTGCTGGGGATGCCCCTCTACGGCTACAACTGGAATGTGACGGAGAAGCAGACGGCGACCTCGGTCCGCTACGACCAGGCGCAGGCGCTCCTGGCCCGGCCCGGTGCTCAGGGCGGCTACGACACGACCCAGCAGACCCCGTGGCTGCGCTACACGGACGACGCCGGGCACGAGCACGAGGTCTGGTACGAGAACGCCACCAGCATCCGCGCCAAGCTCGACCTGATGCTGGACGAGGGCGTCGGCGGGTTCGCATTCTGGCGGCTCGGTCACGAGGATCCGGCTGTCTGGGATGAGGTCGCACGCCTGGCGACGCCCGCCACGCGCGTGCCGCCCTTCCCGGCGACGCCCGACCGCGTCTACTTCCCGGAAACCGGCCACTCCCTCGCCTACGGCTTCAAGCACTACTGGGAGCGCAACGGCGGTCTGCCGGTCTTCGGTTTTCCGTGGACCGAGGAGTTCAGCGAGCCGAATCCGGACACGGGTGAGGTCTACACCGTGCAGTACTTCGAGCGGCAGCGCTTCGAGTACCACCCTGAGAACGCCGGTACCGTCTACGAGGTGCTGCTTGGCCGCCTGGGTGCAGCCGAGGCCGAGCGCCGTGGCCTGCTCGGCACCGAGCCGTTCCTCCCGCTCCCGGCGTCGACCCAGCCCGACGCGAACTGCGACTACTTCCCGGTGACCGGCCATCGCCTCTGCTTCGGCTTCCGGGAGTACTGGAGCAGCCACGGGCTGGAGTTCGGGGATCCCGGCATCTCCTTCCGTGAGTCGCTGGCGCTCTTCGGCTACCCGATCTCGGAGGAGTTCACCGACCCGGTCACCGGGCGAACGGTGCAGTATTTCGAGCGCGCCCGCTTTGAGTACCATCCGGAGAACGCGGGCACTCCCTACGTCGTGCTGCTCGGCCTGCTCGGCACCGATGAGGTGCGCAACAAGGGGTGGATCCGGTGACAGACACGCCCGCGCCGACCGCGCGCAAGGTCATCCTGGTCCTGCACGGACCCAACCTCAACATGCTCGGCCAGCGTGAGCCGGAGATCTACGGCCGGGTCACGCTGGCCGAGATCGACCAGCGGATCCGCGAAGCTGCCGCCGAGCGCGGCTTCGAGACGATCATTGTGCAGTCCAACTACGAAGGTGCACTGATCGATCAGATCCAACGCAACGCCTCGGTGGCCTGTGGTATCATCGTCAATCCAGGGGCTCTGACCCACTACAGCATCGCCCTGCGCGATGCCCTGGCGGCGGTGGCCGTTCCCGCCGTCGAGGTGCACCTCAGCAATGTGTACCGCCGTGAGGAGTTCCGCCACCGATCGGTCATCGCCCCCGTCGTCACCGGGCAGATCGCGGGACTGGGCGCCGAGGGCTACCTGCTCGCCCTGCGGTACCTCATGGACCGGTACGAAGCAGAAGGGACCTCGCCTGATGCCTGACCGCCTTGCCGTGCTCCGTGAGCGGATTGCGGAGCTCGGCCTCGACGCGATTGTCATCACCCACCCGTCAAATCGTTACTACCTGACGGGTTACACCGGAGATGACATCCCTCCAAACGAGTCAGGCGGGCACGTCATCATTACTCCCGACCGCGCCGTTCTCGTCACCAGTTCCGTCAACTCCGAGCAGGCGCGCCAGCAGGCGTCCGGCTTCGAGGTCTTCGACCGCGTGTATGGCCTGGCCGAGGCGGACGCGGCGGTGCTCCAGGAGATCGGCGTGCGGCGGGTCGGCTTCGAAGACAAGGCAATCCTCTACCAGGACTACCGAACGCTCACCGAGCGGCTGGGCGACGAGGTCGAGTTGGTTCCCGTCGGGACGCTCGTCGACGACCTGCGGCTGATCAAGACCCAGGAGGAGATCGCGAAGATCGCCCGCGCGATCGAGGTGACCGACCGCGCTTTCGAGCAGGTCGCACCGACGATCAAGGCGGGAGACCGCGAGCGCGACATCGCCTTGCGCCTTGAGGTCGCGATGCGCGAACTCGGTGCCAGCGGCCCATCCTTCCCGACCATCGTCGCGTCGGGCCCCAACGCGGCGCTGCCCCACCACGACCCCGGCGACCGCCAGATCCAGCCGGGTGAGCCCATCGTGATCGACATGGGCGCCCGCGTCGACGGCTACTGCGCCGATCTCACCCGCACCGTCTGGGTGGGCGAACCGGACCCCCGCCTTCGGGAGATCTACCCGATCGTGCTCCGCGCGCTCGAAACGGCCGAGGCTGGTCTCAAGGCGGGGCTGACCGGCCGCGAAGCGGACGCGCTGGCGCGCGGCGTGATCGAGCAGGCCGGCTACGGCGAGGCGTTCGGGCACTCTCTGGGCCATGGGGTCGGCGTGCGGGTCCACGAGGGCCCGGCGCTCTCCAAGCGCAACGAGGAACCGCTCCCGGCCGGCAGCGTGGTCACCATCGAGCCCGGCATCTACATTCCCGGGTGGGGTGGTGTCCGCATCGAAGACGTCGGGGTTCTGGAAGAAGACGGCGTCCGCATCCTGACCCGCGCGGCCAAGCGGAGCATCGACTGAAGTTCGTCAACGGCATCCAAACGGCATCCATTGGAGGCAGCATGATCGATACGGGAGATCTTCGGAAGGGCCTGACGCTGGAGATGAACGGCGAGCTGGTGCGCGTCGTCGACTTCCAGCACGTCAAGCAGGGCCGCGGCAGCGCCTTCGTCCGCCTCAGCCTGCGCAACCTGCGCACCGGCACCATCACCCAGCAGACGTTCCAGGCGGGTTCGAAGTTCACACCGGTGCGGCTGGAGCGCCAGCGCGTCCAGTACCTGTACAACGACGAGGGCCAGTACCACTTCATGGACGTGGACACGTTCGAGCAGTTCGCCCTCGACAAGGAGACGCTCGGGGACGCGGTGAACTACCTGATCGAGAACGAGACGATCGACCTGCTTACCCACAACGGCCAACCGATTGATGTTGAACTGCCTGTGACGGTGAACCTGCGCGTGGAGCAGACCGAGCCGGGTGTGCGGGGCGACACCGCCGCCGGTGGCTCCAAGCCCGCGCGACTGGAGACCGGCCTGACGATCAACGTCCCCCTCTTCATCAACGAGGGCGACGTGGTGACGGTCGATACCCGGACCGGCGAGTACTTGGGGCGCGTGAACTAGGCACACTGCGCACGAGTGGAGCGGCCTGAACGATGACGAGAAATCCCGACACGCCGGACGGGGCCCGGCCCGAATTGCCGGAGGACTACGCGGCGCTCACCGCCACCGTCCGCGAACTGGTCAAGGTGATGCGCGAGGGCGGCATCGGCTGGCTCGAAGTCAGGCGTGGCGACTTGAGGATCGAGTTGGCCGCCCGCGAGGAGCCAGCGGTTACCTTTTCGGCCCCGACCGAGGCGCCCGTCCAGGCGACGTCCACTCAGCCGACGGCAGATCCGGCCCAGGACGAGGAAGGCCACATCATCACCTCGCCGATGATCGGCACCTTCTACGCGGCGCCGGCCCCGGGCGAGCGCCCCTTCGTCCAGGTGGGCGATACGGTTGAGGTCGGGCAGACCGTGGCCATCATCGAGGCCATGAAGATCATGAACGAGATCGTGGCCGACGTGGCCGGGACCGTCGTGGAGATCATGGTGCGCGACGCCGAGCCGGTCGAGTACGGCCATCCGCTGATGCGCATCAAGCCGCACGCCTAGCCGTAGAGGGGCGAGCCGTGCGCATTCTCGACGTCGCTGACGTCACCGCTTACATCAAGGATCTGCTCGACGCGGACCCGATCCTCAGCGACGTCTGGATCCGCGGGGAAGTCTCCAACTTCGTGCGCTCGGCGGCCGGGCACATTTACTTCACGCTCAAGTCGGAGCGCGCCCAGCTCCGCTGCGTGCTCTTCCGCGGGAATGCCCGCTGGCTCACCTTCCAACCCGAGAACGGCGACGCCATCCTGGCCCATGGTCGGGTCTCGGTCTACGAGGCCGGCGGGCAGTACCAGCTCTACGTCGACCTGATCCAGCCAGAGGGGACCGGGCTCCTGCATCTCCAGTTCGAGGAACTGCGGCGCCGGCTGGAGATGGAGGGCCTGTTCGACCCGTCGCGCAAGCGACCCCTTCCCCGCCTGCCGCGCCGCATCGGCGTCGTCACGTCGCCGACCGGCGCCGTCTGGCACGACATCCAAACGGTGCTGCGACGCCGCTACCCGCTCGCGGAGTTGGTCCTTGCTCCGGCCCAGGTGCAGGGCGAAGACGCGCCACCCACCATCATCCGCGCACTGGAGGCGCTGCAGCTCGACGGGAACGTCGACGTCATCATCATCGCGCGCGGCGGTGGCTCGATGGAAGACCTCTGGTGCTTCAATGACGAGGCGCTCGCCCGCGCCGTCTTTGCCAGCCGCATCCCGGTCATCTCCGCCGTCGGCCACGAAACCGACTACACGATCTGTGACTTCGTCGCCGACGTGCGCGCCCCGACCCCCTCTGCCGCGGCCGAGATCGTGGCACCGCACATCAACGAGCTGGCGGCCGAGGTGACCGGCCTGCTGGCCCGAGCCAACAATGCGCTCTGGGAGATCCTCCGCGACTGCCGCGAAACGGTCGACGGGCTGGCGCTGCGGCTCCAGCGGCACGGACCTGAGAATCTGATCCGCCAGGAGCGCCTGCGGCTCGACAACCGCGCCGAGATCATGCACCAGCACCTTCGCCGCCGCATCGCCAGCCAGCGCGCAGCGATCGAGGCCATCCAGCGACAACTCGACCTGTTGCATCCCTTGGGCGTCATGCGGCGCGGCTACGCGATTGTGCTCGACCGCGCAACGGGCGAGCGACTACGCAGCGTCAAAGGACTAACGGTCGACCAGGAGGTGACGCTGGAGTTCCACGACGGAGAGGCCGGCGCCGTCGTGCGCAGTGTCGAAACGTCGAGAGGAGCGGAGCATGTCCACACCCCCGCAGAGACCCAACGATGAATGGCTCGCCGATGTCGTCCCGCCCGACGCCGGGTACGAGGATCTGGTAGCCGTCCTGAACGAAGTGGTCGAGCGGTTGGAGCAGGGTGACCTGTCGCTCGATCAGGCCTTGCAGGAGTACGAGCGTGGGGTGGCGCTCGTCCGTCGCTGCAACGATCTGCTCGACCAGGCCGAACTCCGCGTCAGCGAGCTCTCGAGCGGTCTGACCCCCAGCCACGACGCGGACCGTGGCCCCGGCGAGCGGCCCCTCAGCCTCTTCGGGGATGACTTCGACGATGAATTCGACGACGAGTTCGAGGACGAGTAGCGGCTCCTACCCCACCGACTCCGGGTTGGTCGGGGGGCCGGTCTCGCCACCCGCAGCGGCAGGATCGTGCAGCGCCCGCGCCTTACGGTGGAAGACCTGGTAGACCGGCGCCTCCTGCTCGACCCGCCCGCGCGTCGCCAGCCAGTAGACCAGGCGCACCGGTAGGGCAACCCCGGCAAAGAGCAGCGCCGCCCCGGCCGCGAGCAACCCGGTGATCAGCGCGTACAACCCCGTCGCCCAGAACAGGATAAACCCGACGTCAATCGGCTGCGGGTCGGCCAGCGACGCCTGGGTGCCGTAGAGATAGACATCGAGCCGGATGCGGATCGGGTTCAGGAAGTAGATGCAAGCAAGACCAATCGCGGCCCACATCACCGCCAGCGGGATACTCCCCCGGTGCCGGGAGTAGAGCAGCGCGCAGCCGAGCAGTCCCGCCGCCAGCAACACCAGCGTGATATCCCGAATCGGCGCGGCCGTCAGCACGGTGTCGAACGGGTCGCTCTGCCAGCGCTTCGCCGGTGACAGCGCGTACCCCAGAAGCTGTCGCCAGTTGTCGAACAGCGTAACCCACACCGGAAAGGCCAGGACGATCCCGAGCGTGACCCGCCCGATCCAGTTCCAGACCGGCGTGTCATGCACCGCTACCTGCCGCAGCAGCGACACCCGCCCTCGTGCCCAGAGCCAGAACACGAGGTACAGCATGATCATGATGGGGACATCGCCCGAGACGAAGCGGTATAGCATCTTCCCACCAGCCACCCCGGACGCCCGGGAAATCGAACTCCAGTCGTACGCCTAAGTGTACTCTCCAGACGCCCTCACCGACGATGCCGCACGTCTCAAAGGAGCGCCGGCATCCTTCCGTCCCGTGCTGTCGTCACGTGGGAACGACGGGAGCCGGTAAGACGCCGGCGCTCCTGTGCTACCGGCCGCTCCGATCACCCGAGCGGCAGGCGCAGCGGGTTGCCACCGAGCACGTGGAAGTGCAGGTGGAAGACCGTCTGCCCGGAGTCAGGTCCGGTGTTGGTGACCACCCGGTAGCCTGACTCGGCCAGCCCGGCATCGCGCGCGACCTTGGCGGCCACCTGGAGCAGTCGGCCGAGGAGCGCTGGGTCCGTCTCCTCCGCGTCGTTGAGTGATGTGATGTGCTGATTGGGGATCACCAGGACGTGGGTCGACGCCTGGGGGTTGATATCGTTGAACGCCGTCACCTCGTCGTCCTGGTAGACGATTGTGGCCGGGAGTTCACCCGCCACGATCCGGCAGAAGATGCAATCGTTCGCCATTCCACCTCCCTCTCCGCGCGCCCTGTGGGCGCTATACTTATGCGAACACGAGTTCGGAGTGGACTGTGCCAGAGCTACCGGAAGTTGAAAACGTCCGCCGCAGCCTCACGGCCGCCGTTGACGGTACCACCATCGCCGCCGTCCGGCTGGGTGCGTTCACCGGCTGCATCGCCGCACCCGAACCCGACGCGTTCGTCGCGCGCGTGACCGGCCGCCGGATCACCGACTTTGGGCGGCGCGGCAAGTACCTGCTCATCGCGCTCGACAGCGGCGACACCATCGCCGTGCACCTGCGCATGACCGGGGAATTGACAGTCACGTCCCCCGACACTCCCACCGGTAAGCACCACCACCTGACCTTCGTCCTCGACGACGGACGTGAGTTGCGCTTCTCCGATACCCGCAAGTTCGGACGGCTCACGCTCCTGACTCCCGACGAGGCGGCCGCACTCGATCGCAGCCTCGGCCCCGAGCCGCTTGACGACCGGTTCACCGCCGAGCGGTTCGCCGCCATGCTCGCCGCCCGTTCGCGCGCCGTCAAGCCGCTCCTGCTCGACCAGACGTTTCTGGCGGGCGTCGGCAACATCTACGCAGACGAGGCGCTCTTTGCCGCCCGCATCCACCCACTGCGCCCGGCCAATTCCCTCACACTCGACGAGGCCGCCCGCCTGCTGGATTCCATACGCGTGACCCTCGCCGCCGCTATCGAGCGCGGAGGCACGACGCTGCGCGACTACCGGGACGGCCTGGGCCGCCCCGGAAACAACCAGCACTATCTCAACATCTACCACCGGGCCGAGGGCGACCCGTGCCCACGGTGCGGTGAGCCGATCGCCCGCCTTGTCGTGGTCCAGCGCGGCACCCGCTTCTGTCCCCGCTGCCAGCCCCTGCCTATGCCGTAGGTTCTCCGTACGCGCGGTCGATCGCGGCCAGCAGGTCCGGATCGTCCGGGTTCAGCACCGGGTATTCCCCGGTGACCAGATCCGTATGCTTGAGCCCTGCTCCTGTGGCGAACAGCACCACCTCATCGTCCTGGCCCAGCACGCCGCGCTCACGCAGCAGCCGGGCAGCCGCGACGACCGCGCCCGCCTCCGGCGACACGAACAGCCCCTCGTGCGTGGCTGCGAGGCGCATGCCCTCCAGCAGTTCCTCGTCCGACACCGTGATCGCCGTGCCGCCGCTCTGGCGCACCGCGTCCAGGATCAGGTAGTCACCGATCGCCACCGGAACCCGGATGCCGGGCGCCACCGTCGCTGCTCCCTCCCAGAGCTGCGCATGACGCTCTCCCTGCTCGAATGCCCGCACGATTGGCGCACAGCCCTCGGACTGGACCACGATCATCCGCGGGCGCTCCGACCCGATCAAGCCCAACTGCTCCAGCTCGTCGAACGCCTTCCACATCCCGACGATGCCGGTGCCGCCGCCGGTGGGATAGACGATGGCATCGGGCAGGCGCCAGCCGAGCTGCTCGGCCAGCTCCAGCCCCATCGTCTTCTTCCCCTCGGCCCGGTACGGCTCCTTGAGCGTCGAGACGTCGAACCAGCCCCGTGCCTCGGCGCCCGCACGCACGACCCGTCCGCAGTCATTGATCAGGCCGATGACCAGGAAGACCCGGGCACCGTACGCGCGGCACTCGGCCTTCATTGGCTCCGGCGTGTCGGCCGGCATGAACACATAGGCGTCCAACCCGGCGCGCGCCGCGTAGGCCGACATTGCCGCCGCCGCGTTCCCGGCCGAGGGAATCGCCACCGCGCTCGCTCCCAGTTCCTTTGCGCGCGACACCGCGGCGCACAACCCCCGCGCCTTGAAGCTACCGGTCGGGTTCTGCCCGTCATCTTTTACCAGCAGCCGATTGTAGCCGAGCGCCTTCCCGAGCCGGGAAGCCGGCAGCAGCGGCGTGCCCCCCTCACCCAACGTGAGTGCATAACGAGCATCCTGCACCGGCATGATCTCCGCGTAGCGCCACAGGTTCCACGGCCGGCTGGCTAACGATTCTCGCGTCAGCGTCTTGGCCGCCGCTTCGAGGTCGTAGCGCGCAAAGAGCACCTTGCCGCATGCCGGGCAGGTCGTCATCAACCGGTCGGCGGGATAGGTCTCCCCACAGGCCGTGCACTCCAGATGGGTGAGGTGGCTACGCATCAACACTCCTCGCTCTCAGTTCGGCACCCCTCGGGCCCTTGCCCCTCACGGGATTGTAACGAGGAATGCCCCGATGCGCGCCTCCAACACGGACGCCGCCTCACACGGCATACCAGCTAGGCGAGGCGGCGTCAGGCCGCGTTGGAAGAGGTGGATTGATACCTAGCGCTCGATGTAGCAGGTGAAGCGCCCGCGACGAGAGGCGACCATCTCCTCAGTGCACTCCCCGCGCGCCATCGCGAAGGCACCAGTACCGCCCGTGATGGAGAGGTGGCTCGTGCCCCGGAACGTGACGGTCCCCATCACGTCGATGCTCCCCTGACCCCAGAGCTCAAAGCGCGCCACCTCGAAGAGATGGTTGGCCGCGGTCTCGAAGTACTCGGGAGCGGACGTGCCGACGCCGATGAAGTAGAACTCGCCGATCTGCTCCGTGGCCTCCAGATCGCCGTCGAAGATCTTGCCGCCGCCGGAGGACACCTCCCCACGCGCGGGCCACGCCCCGGCCGGCGCTTCCGCCAGGCGGTGGATGTTCGGCTGGTCGAACGCGACATCGATGACGATCGTCTGGCCCTGCTGCCCGGCCACGCGCGGCACGACCAGAAGCGAGGTGATCGCCAGCACTGCGGCGACCGCCCCGACGAGCGCCACCCAGCGTCCGGTCATCCTCATCAGCGCAACTCTCACAATACTCCTCCCCTTCCGGGCTCTGCACCGCCTCCGGCGGCGCTGGCACCAACAACCCACCCCAACAAGGTAGCCTGTCATCAAGGATCCCGCGCGGGAGAATCGTCCCATTGAAACCCTCCTCGGCGCGGGACCACGGTACCGACCGACGGCACGCCGGCCCCCCCGGGAGCACCTCTAGACGACGTGCCGAACCATCTGCTATACTGTGAGTCGGCAGGTACTGATGCGGGTGTAACTCAGTTGGCAGAGTGCCTGCTTCCCAAGCAGGATGTCGTGGGTTCGAATCCCATCACCCGCTCCCTTGGTCCGGATTCCGTATGAATCCGGGCTTTTTTTGTGCTCGGCGACGGCGCTTGGCTTCATGCGTGATTCCCACAGCGCACAGAGCCAGCCTGATTGCTTGAGAAGCGGACCCCGTCTGGCTGAGCCAGACGGGTTTTTTGTGTCCACCGCAGCCAGCCCACCGCCACGACGCGTAACCGCTCGCGCTGTGATGGGCTGTGACGTGACAACTTCGATCTGCCGAACCCGGCCCAGCAGCGCATCCGCACCTACGTCCCCGGCACGGCGACCTGCCGCCCGCCCGAAAGTGAGGTGCACACGTTCAACCAGCCTCTGGCATGGATCTTCCTGTCATTGCGCCGGTACCGCACAGGTCCGGGAGCCGTGAAGAGACGGAGGCTGTGTATGCAGACACCTCGTTCCCTTCAGGACATTTTCGACTCTGGGACAAATATCGTTGATCATCTCTTTCGGAACCCCAAGGGCACGCTCGCCATATGGACCGCGACCCTTCAGCCGGCACCACACGTCCTCCCTGAGTTCACCAACTGGCAGGATGAACAGCGTGCCAGCGTCGAGTCCGTGGCCCTCGCCGATCAGAGTTTCCACATGGTCAACTTCTATGTCCGCGGCCGGGACGCCGTGCGCCTCCTCGAGCGACTGGGGGTGAACAGCTTCAAGAACTTCGGCCCGGGCAAGGCCAAGCAGTTCGTTGCCTGCGCCCCGAGCGGGCACATGGTTGGAGACCAGATCCTCTACTGCCTCGAGCCCGAGACGCTGCTCCTGGTCGGCCTCGGCGTCGATAACTGGGTCGAGTATCACGCGGTCACGGGCGGCTACGACGTGACGGTGGAGCGCGACCCGATCTATGTGCTGAATCCATCAGGCCGCCGCACCCTCTACCGGTTCCAGATCGAAGGACCGAACGCAACCGCGCTCCTCGAAGCCGTAACCGGTGGCCCTCTGCCGGAGATCAAGTTCTTCAACTTCGTGGAGCTGAAGATCGCCAACTGCCCAGTGTGGGTCCTGCGCCACAGCATGACGGGCACGCCGGGCTTCGAACTGTCAGGACCGTGGGACGATCGCGAGCGTGTGCTGGGAGCGCTCCTCGACGCGGGAGAGCGGTTCGACCTCAAGCGAGTGGGATCGCTGGCGTACTTCCCAGGCGGGCTGCCGTCGGGTTGGTTCGCCGTCCCGTTGCCGGCGATCTATACGGGAGAAGAGCTGCGGCCGTATCGCGAGTGGTTGCCGGCGACCGCCATGGAAGCCACGTTGTCGCTTGGCGGCAGCTTCTACTCCCCGAAGATCGAGGACTACTACGTGACGCCCTATGAACTGGGGTACGAACGGATCGTGAAGTTCGATCACGACTTCATCGGCCGGGAAGCGCTCGAGCGGATGGCTGGACAGCCGCACCGGCGGAAGGTGACGCTGGTCTGGAACACGGACGACGTGCTCGAGCTCCAACGGGCAGCCTTCTTCGACAGCGACATGCCGGCGAAGCGTCTCGACTTCCCGATGGCAGACTACGCCATGTGGAAGTACGACCGGGTGCAGGACCCGCACGGGAACATCATCGGCGTGTCGAAGTACACCGGCTACCTCGCCACGGAGAAGGCCGTGGTCTCGCTCGCGTTGGTTCCCGAGGAGTACGCAACACCCGGGTCGGAAGTCGTGGTTGTGTGGGGTGACAACGGTGGCGGCAGCCGAAGCGGTCCGTGGATCGAACGGCATCGCGAGTTCGAAGTGCGTGCGCGAGTGGCGCCGGTCCCGTTGAGCCGGGTCGCGCAGGAGTACTGGGCGACAGTCAAACCGGGACGTTGAGGGAGCTCCTTAGATCCCCTGAGCCGCCTCCCAACCGGACCCCGCCTGGACTGGCCTGGCGGGGTCCTTCCTGCTCGGCACGCCGGTCACTCGGGGTACAGCGGGCACCCGTGGGGATCGTGCGGGTGTCACGTCTCGACCGCTCCGGGCTCGCCCCTGGGTCTCTGAACGCAGCGCACTACGGCGTGATCCGGTTCCAGAGGTCCGTGAATGCAATCGTGTCGAAGAAGGCGACGGCTTCGACGATGCGGCCGTCCCGCAGCCGCAGGTACCACGAGTACGTGTTGCGATACGGCTTGCCGTCGCGCGCGGTCCCTGCGGCGTCGAACAGGGCGATAACCCAGTCGTTCTCAGCGTAGAGCGAGGGAACCGTCGGCACGAGTGGCGACGCCATCCGAGCGTTGAACGGATGAATCACCGCGTCCATGAATTCCTGGCGACTCTCGTACCGCCGCGACACCGGGCTGTTCCCGACGATCGTCCACGAGACGTCGTGAGCCAACAGCGCGAAGGGGCCGCCCGTTCCCGCTGCCCACTCCTCGAAGGCGCCGGCGATGATGGCCTTGTTCGCCTCCTCAAGCTGCCGGTCCCGTGGTGTCCCAGGCGCGCTCTGTTCGTCCGTCATCACCCCCCTCGTCTCGTCGCGGCCCCGGCTGCCGGCACCCGTCCGGCTCACTTTGGCTGGCCTGTCGAGCCGATACAACGGCGGGTGCGCCCAAGTCTCGCGCTCCCGGTTCGGTTGGTTCGGAGGTCCTGGTTGCTGTGGTTCCGGCTGCAAGGGACGCACCCCCGTCGTCCGTCGCGAGTGTGACGGCAGCGCTGGAGGGTGTGGGCCAGGGAATGACCTTCGAGCCGCGGGAAGCGGGCTACGCGGGCGTTGCCAGCCGCAGCCCGATGATCCCGGCGACAATGAGAGAGATCGACACCAGCCGCAATGCGGAGGCCGGCTCCTTGAACAGGAAGATGCCAGCGACTGCGGCGCCGACGGCACCGATCCCGGTCCAGATGGCGTAGGCGGTCCCCAGCGGGAGCGACTTCACTGCCTGCGCCAGGAAGACGTAGCTCAGAATCATCGCAGCGATGGTCCAGACGGACGGCCACAGCTTGGTAAAGCCATCAGACAGCTTCAGCCCCACCGCCCAGGTGACCTCGAGCGCGCCGGCGATCAAGAGAAAGACCCACGCCATACGCCCTCCCCTCTCCGCCCCTATTCTGGACGAGGCCGCGCAACCGGGCCAGATGTGACTCGGGGATCGGTCGACACGACAGAGCCGGGTCCACGAACGGACCCGGCTCCGTGCCGACCTCAGCGTGTTTGGTACCTGGACTAGTGCTCGCCCGCGATCCAGGCTCCGAGGCGCACGATGCGGCCCCCGATCGACGACCGCACGCTCCGGCGCTGCCCGCGTTCCACCTCGACGATCCGCCGCCCTCGCTCGGACTCGAGCAGCAAGGCCTGGCGCCTCGCCTCGGCATGAACCTCCATCATCGGTCCGATCACCGTCGTGCTCCTCTCGGCTGCTCCCGGCTCCATCGCCGGTCGTGGACCACATCGTCCTTCACGAGCACCAGGGTAGACGCACGGCGTGGTGCGCGATATCGGATCTTGGGTCAGGCCGGGAGCGGCACACCGGCCAGCCACTCACCCTGCACCAATGGACAGCACCCGGACCCTCCTCGCCCAAGCCAACAAGCCAAAAAGAGGGAACCCGGCGCTGGTGCGCCGGGGAGACGATCTTGGGGGTCAACAGAGGAAACATGGGGAAGTTGGGGGTGCTTGCTCGGGCCTTGTCACGGGCCTCGTCTCAAGCCCGTACGTACGCGGCCTTGGTGAGTGTATAGTAGACAAGCCAGGGCAACAGCGTCATCCTGATCTCCAGGACCATCGTCACAATTTCGTGACAGCGACGGGGAAAACGGCGGTTCTCGCTCGCCCTGGTGACGGTTTGACAATGACCCTGCATCCCTCGTATACTTCTCCAGGCTCCGGAACGGGGCCGACCGTGGGGGCATAGCTCAGCTGGGAGAGCGCTACAATCGCACTGTAGAGGTCGGGGGTTCGAATCCCCCTGCCTCCACCCACGATCCTTCACATATGCAATCCGTCGCACGCCTCGCGACGGTTCCATATTCAGACGCGACCGCACCAGGGTCGAACAACCGGATCGCACAATCCGCGGAGGTGCGCCGGCTCAGCGTATCTTGAACCCCACCTTCCACCGCTTCACCGCTCGACGCACCGGAGAGGGAGGGTGCGCCATGGAATCCCGGGGCTACCAGGTGATCGGCCGGCGGCTCAGCCAACCCCAAACCCTGATCTTTCGCGACCCCGACGGCCGCCATTTCCTGCGCGCGGGCTGCGGGACACGACTGGTCCGTGTCACGGCACGCGACGCGATGCGGCTCATGCGCAGCCGCGACTACCACAGTGTTCTCGACCGCTCCTGGCGGAGCGAGATCGACGCTATCGTGATGGATTGTCCGCTCCCGGACACCGCCGCGCCCGAGGTCGCCGGCTCGTAGCATCTCGCGCAGCGGCACGCAACCGTTGAGGTGCGCCGTCGCCTCCGGAAGCACGTCCCGGAGACGAAGCCACCCGGGCCGTTGTCGTGCCCGGGTGGCTGTGGTGTCTCTATTGTGCTGCCGGTCAGGACGCCGGCTGTGGCCGCATCGTCGGCGACGGATGCGGCTGCGGATGCGGCGACCGCTCGCCTCCCCGATCCGCTTCCTCCGTCTTGTGGGCGAGAGCCGCGGGACGCGTCACCGGCGGGCCAACCAACTGCGGCCGCGGGCGCGGCTCGTCGAACAGCGCCTCCAACTCGTGCCCGTCGATCGTCTCCGCCTCCATCAGGAGCATCGCGATCGCTTCCAGCTTGTCCATGTGCTGGCTCAGGATCTCGTGGGCCCGCTTGTAGGCGGTGTCGATCAGGCTGCGGATCTCCTGGTCGATCATGTAGGCGACTTCGTCGCTGTAGTTCCGCTGCTCGTTGATCTCCCGGCCCAGGAAGACCAGCTCCTCCTTGCGGCCGAACGCCAGCGGCCCGAGCGTCTTGCTCATGCCGTACTCGGTGACCATCCGGCGAGCCAGGTTGGTGGCCCGCTCGATGTCGTTGGCCGCCCCGGTGGAGATTTCCTGGAACACCAGCTCCTCGGCCACGTGTCCGCCCATGAAGACAGCAAGCTGGTCCTCGAACTGCTTCTTCGTCCAGAAGAAGCGATCCTCCTCAGGCAGGACGCGGGTGTATCCACCCATCATGCCGCGCGCGACGATTGACACCTTGTGCACCGGGTCGGCGTGCGGCAACATGCGCGCCACCAGGGCGTGCCCCGCCTCGTGGTACGCCGTCATCAGCTTCTCGCGCTCGCTGAGCACCCGGCTCTTGCGCTCCGGCCCGGCGATGACCCGATCGATGGCCTCGGTCAGCTCTCGGCGTCCAATCGTCTTCTTGTTGCGCCGCGCCGCCAGGATGGCCGCCTCGTTGACCAGGTTCTCCAGATCGGCGCCCGAGAAGCCCGGCGTCTGACGCGCCAGTTCCTCCAGGTCGACATCGCTCTCCAGCGGCTTGCCGCGCGAGTGGACTTCGAGGATCGCACGGCGCCCGGCGATGTCCGGCCGGTCGAGCACGACCTGGCGGTCGAAGCGGCCCGGGCGGAGCAGTGCCGGGTCGAGCACGTCCGGTCGGTTGGTGGCCGCGATCACGATCACGTTGGTCGTGCTGTCGAAGCCATCCATCTCGACCAGGATCTGGTTCAGCGTCTGCTCGCGCTCGTCATGACTGCCGCCCAGACCGGCGCCGCGCTGGCGGCCGACCGCGTCGATCTCGTCGATGAAGACGATGCAGGGAGCATTGCGCTTCGCCTGGTCGAACAGGTCGCGCACGCGACTGGCGCCGACGCCTACGAACATCTCGACGAATTCGGAGCCGCTGATGCTGAAGAACGGGACGCCCGCCTCACCGGCCACAGCCCGCGACAAGAGTGTCTTGCCCGTGCCCGGCGGGCCAACCAGCAGGACCCCGCGCGGGATGCGCGCACCCAGCGAGGCGAACTTGTCCGGGTACTTGAGGAACTCGACGACCTCGACCAGCTCCTCCTTGGCCTCCTCAACACCGGCCACGTCCGCGAACGTCACCGTCGGCTTGTTGCCAGTGAACATCCGCGCGCGGCTCTTCCCGAAGGAGATGGCCTGGTTGTTCGTCCCCTGGGCCTGCCGCATCATGAAAATGACGATACCTATGAGGAACAGCGTCGGCAGGATGAATGTGAGCGCGCTTAGCCAGTTACCCCACTGGCTCGCGGGATTCACCCGGATCTCGACGTCTGCCCCCGACAGGCCATACTGCTCGAGTGCCTGGTAGATGTTGACATCCGGTGGAAGCCGGCTGCTACGCGGCTCCTCCTCACCGATGTACTGCACCTGGATGTCGTTGGAGCCCTCGGTCATCACGATCCGCGCGACGCGGCCCTGGCGGATGTCCGCGGCGACATCGGCGAAGTTCTCTTCCCTCGCGCTGCCCCCGTCCTTCATGAACGTGACCCACAGCGCGACGACCGCGATGATCAGGACGATCCAGACGAACCCATTACGTAGCCACTTGTTTTCGGCCATTCAGTGCCCTCCGACCGCGCCATGCGCATCGATTGGTCCCTGTGCTTGCGCCACGGTCACGCGGGCTAAACAGGGTAGCTTGATTATAACAGACAGGACGCGACGCCTCGGCAGCCGGGTGATCGGCACCCTATTTGCCCAGCACGGCATCGGGCTTGACCACGGCGACGAACGGGAGGTTCCGGTAGCGGCCGGCAACGTCCAGCCCGTAGCCGACGACGAACTCGTCGGGGATCTCGAAGCCCACCCAGTCGGCCCGCGCGGGCACGCTGCGCGGCTTGTTCTTGCGCAGCAAGGCCACGAGTCGCAGCGAGGCCGGGTTGCGCCGCTGCAGGACATCGATGAGATATTCCAGCGTCAACCCACTGTCGATAATGTCCTCGACCAGCAGCACATGCTCACCTTCAATAGGCCGATCGAGATCCTTCAGGATCCGCACGACACCCGATGTCTGGGTCGCCTGTCCATAGCTCGACACCGCCATGAATTCGACGCGGAGCGGCATCGCCATCGCCCGTGCCAGGTCGGCCATGAAGACGAACGCCCCGGTCAGCACCCCAACCAGGAGGGGACTGCGGTCGCCGTAGTACTCGCTGATCTCCCGCCCCAGTTCCCTGACGCGCGCCTGCAGGGTCTCCTCGTCGATCAGAATCCGGTCCAGACCCCGGTGCAGGGGAATGTCCCTCAAACCCTCCGCCACGGCTCAGTCGCCCTCCAACCGCTCGCACCGGAGCGTCGTCCCTGCGTCGTCGAACGACAGGGACGGCACACCGGCCACCCACACAATCAGTCCATCCCGCTCCAGCAGCGGCAGCCAATCTCGCAGGTATGCCGCCACCTTGGCGTCGACCAGAAAGTCCTGCAACGATCGGTGCCGTCCGCGTGACACGGCGACCCGGTCTCCCGCCCTGCGCGTGCGCAGGCACCAGTCGCCGGGTCCAACGCGGCCCCGCAGCCGCCAACCATTGAGCAGCGGGAGATCGATCTCCGTCCCTGCCCGAAGCGGCTCCACGGAGCCTGCCGGCATCAGCGGCCGGCCGGATGCCCGGCGCAGATCCTCCTCCAGACTCTCCAGCGGCCCGAGGGCAAGCGACGCGTAGTCCACCCACGCACCGACGCCCCCACCGACCTCGATCACGCGGCCGACCGCGCCCTCGACCGCCGCCCGCCGTAGTGCCTCGACCCGTTCCGCCGTCGGCCCAGCCGGGTCGACGCCAGCCTCCCGCGCCGCCAGGATCAGCACGCGCCGCTGCAACGCCGGGTGCAGATTGCGCAGGGGCTCGCGCGCGACTGTCACCAGCCGCCCGGCCCGCCCTACGATGTCCGCACCCGCCGCCTCAGCCGCCGCCTGGAGATACGCCGCGTCGTCCGCCAGCAACGTCGCCGTACGGGCGATGGTCTCGATCACCCCCGGCGCGACCCGCTCCAACTCCGGCAGGACCGAGTGCCGCACGAGGTTGCGCCGGTAGACCGGCGATACATTTGACGCGTCCTCGATCGGCACCAGACCTCGCGCCCGGACGTAGCGTTCCACCTGCGCCCGGGTCAGTCCCAACAGCGGGCGCAGCAGCCACAGCGGCACCACCTCGCTCTCGTCGGGGTCGAGCGGCACCGGCCGGTGGCTCTGCTCCCGCATCCCCGCCAGCCCGTCGAGCCCGGCTCCGCGGGCGAGCCGCAGCAGTACCGTCTCCGCCTGGTCGTTGGCCGTGTGCGCCACTGCAACCCAGCGCACCCCCCACTCCCGAGCCGCCGACGCCAGCGCCGCGTAGCGGGCCGCCCGCGCCGCCGATTCGGTCCCCTCCCGCAGCACCCGGTCCCACGCGCCGACATCGACCGGGACGACGGTGACGGGCACCCCCATGGCCTCCCCGAGCGCGACCGCGCGCTCCGCGTCTGCGTCTGCCTCCGGCCGGAGCCGGTGGTTGACGTGCAGTGCCAGCGGACGGGGACCCCGGCCCGCCGCGTGGATCGCCTGAAGCGAGGCGGTCAGGGCCAGCGAGTCGGCCCCGCCGGAAAATCCGATCAGCACGCAGTCGTCCGGGCCAAGTCCGGCCCGCTCCACAGCCGCTTGGACGTGTCGCTCGAAGGACGCCACCACGACTGCCGCCACCGCTCAGTCCACCGGGCCAGGCCCGGCATCCCGTCGCCGCGAGTGTATCACCGGACGGACCGGACCACGCGCGGCCCGCCGCGTGCGTAGGCGATGCACAGGAAAGGCTGCGCGCCGGTCACGGACACCGGGGAACCGCGGCTGCACCGACATTCAGAATTCGGGGAGGTTGGAAAATATGGAAGAGACTCGAAGAGGCACCGGACTGATCAAGCCGGCGATCGTCGCGGTTCTCATCTGCGAAGGCGCCGGCCTTATCGGCTCCTTCTTCACCCGAGCCGGACTCAACGGTTGGTTCCAAACACTGAACAAGCCAAGTTTCAACCCACCGGGTTGGGTCTTCGGCCCCGTCTGGACCGTGCTCTACGCCCTCATGGGCATCGCCGCCGCGATGATCTGGCAACACCGCGACACCGACCCGGAGGCACGCCCCGCGCTCCGGCTCTTCGGCGTCCAGCTCGGGCTGAACGTGCTCTGGTCGGCCGCCTTCTTCGGGGCCCGCTCGCCCTTCGCGGCGCTGATCAACATCGTTGCCCTCTGGATCGCGGTCGTCGCGACGACCCTGCGCTTCTCGCGCATCTCCGGTCGGGCGGCGGGGCTGATGCTCCCCTACCTGGCCTGGACCACCTTCGCGACCGTGCTCAACGCCGCCATCTGGCGCCTGAACCGATAATTCCCCGAGACGCCGCAGCGGGCACTCCGCTCGGCGATCACTCCTCGGGGAGGATGAACGGCTGCTCCAGGAACTCCAGCCGTACGCCCATCAGCCGGGCCTCGTTGCTAAGGCGCGTGAGGCGGTTCAGGTCGACGTAGACTCGGTCCGGGCGGGTCGCGATGATGACGTCCAGTCCACGCCGCCAAAGGAGCGTCCGGAGTCGCTTCAGCTCCGGACGCTCGTCGCCCGGCTCCGACGCCGTCTCCCGGAACACGTCGACCACCCGGTAGCCCTGGGCGAGCGCGTAGGCCCGGCACCGCTCCTCCTGAGAGTCGAGGTCGTCTTCCGGGTCAGGATGTTGCTCCCCGCGGAACCACGTGTAGATTGCGGCTCGCTCCGGCATGATCGACACCTCCAGTCCAACCGGCATCCGGCACCGACCGCGCCCGTCGCGCTGCCAACATGGTACTCGGCCCGGCTCAACGACGCACGCCGCTCCACGCCCTACCGACGACCCACGTCGCCCTCACCGCAAGATGTCCGGCGCGAGTGGCATCGCGCGTGCACTGGTGCCGGCAGTCGCCCCCGCGTACGCGACGCGCAAACGCCCTGGAAGGGAGGAGGAACCATGCCCCGCCCGCTGCGTGAGCAGGTGGTTGTCATCACCGGAGCATCATCCGGCATCGGCCGTGAGACCGCGCTCCGCCTCGGCGAGCGTGGCGCCTCACTGGTCCTTGCCGCCCGCAACGAGGAAGCGCTCGCCTCGCTGGCGCGGGAGATCCAGCAGGCCGGCGGCAAAGCCCACGTGGTCCCGACCGACGTCGCCGACTGGCAGCAGGTCGAGCGCCTCGCCGAGGCTGCCGTCGACCGCTTCGGCCGTATCGACACCT
This sequence comes from Sphaerobacter thermophilus DSM 20745, assembly GCF_000024985.1. Lineage (NCBI taxonomy): Bacteria > Pseudomonadati > Thermomicrobiota > Thermomicrobia > Sphaerobacterales > Sphaerobacteraceae > Sphaerobacter > Sphaerobacter thermophilus. The sequence goes on along the minus strand of NC_013523.1, from coordinate 858,774 downwards.
GGATCAACAACGCCGGACTCTACCTGGCTTCCCGCGTCGAAGACATGACCGTGGACGACGCGGCGCGACTGATGCAGGTCAACGTGATGGGGACGATCTACGGGACCAAGGCCGCCCTACCGCATCTCATCCGCCATGGGCAGGGCACCATCATCAACGTCGGATCCGCCGTCGGCGCTCGCGGCATCCCGCTCCTCGCCGCCTACTCGGCCTCGAAGTTCGCGGTGAAGGGCTTCACCGAGGCCCTGCGCGTGGAGCTGGCGCGAGATCACCCTGGGATCAAGGTCGTCCTGATCATGCCGCTCTCAATCAACACGCCCCTGTTCACCCACCACGCCCGCTCGCGGCTCGGTTTCGCGCCGCACCCCATCCCCCCGACCTACGAGCCGGGCGCCGTGGCTGAGGCCATCCTGTTCGCCATCGAACACCCCCGGGCCGAGATCTACATCGGCCCCGGCCGCCCGCTCGCGATCATCAACGCCGCGATGCCCGGCCTCCTCGACCGCCTCATGCTCGTCGGCGACCTCGTGTACCGAATGCAGCGCACCGACCAACCCGACGACGGCCTCGACAACTTCGCCGCCCCAATGCCCGCCGACACCTACACCACCACCGGCCAGTTCACCGCCAAGGCCAAGCCCAACAGCCTCTACACTCGCGTGTTCGAGCACTACCCCGCCACCCGCCTCGCCGTCCTCGGGGCGGTCCTTGCAGGCGTCTGGTCCCTAGCTCGTCGCCTGGCACGTTAGCCCCCGGTTCCCTACCCCGGATGAGCTCGTCCCTAGCGCGTGCGGCGTCGACCCAACCGAGCGGGACACGAAAAACCGAGCCGCTCCCGGTTCTCCGGTTGGCTCGGTTTCCTGCGTCGCGTCTTGCTATTCTCGGTGCCGGTGGGCGGATTCGAACCACCGACCAAGGGCTTATGAGTCCCCTGCTCTACCGCTGAGCTACACCGGCGCTCAGAGCGCAAATAAGTGTAGCAGGCGCTCCCCTCGACGTCAAACCCGGTTCCGACAGCGCGCATCGAGACGGTGTCCGAACACACCGTACGTCCGCGCATCGGGTGGTACAATCGGCCTCAGGAATCTGAATCGCAGGGAGGGACGAGCCGGTTTGGTGTGGGAGCCGTCTTCCGGGGGCGTGGATCTGCTCCGCGGGTTGAACGAGGCGCAGCAGCGCGCCGTGACGATCACTGAGGGCCCGGTCCTGGTCGTCGCCGGGCCGGGTAGCGGCAAGACACGGGTGCTGACCCACCGTGTCGCCTACCTCATCGACCAGCGGGGCGTCTCGCCGTGGAACATCCTGGCCGTCACCTTCACCAACAAGGCCGCGCGCGAGATGCGCGATCGCCTCGAGGTGCTGGTCGGTCCCGAGCGCGCCCGGCAGCTCACCGTCGGCACCTTCCACGCGCTCTGCGTCCGCATCCTCCGGCGCGACGGCCACCTCATCGGCCTCGACCCGCGTTTCACCATCTACGACGACGCCGACCAGATCGACGCGGTGCGGCAGGCGCTCAAGGCGCTCAACCTCGACCCGAAGCAGTTTCCCCCGCGGCCGATCTTGAGCCGCATCTCCGCCGCTAAGAGTCAGGTGGTCGACCCGGCGCGCTTCGCCGAGCAGGTCGAAACCTACTGGGAAGAGATTGTCAGCCGCGTCTACCCGCGGTACCAGGAGATCCTGCGCCGCAACCGCGCGCTCGACTTCGACGACCTCCTGGTGGAGACGGTCCGGCTATTCGACGAGCAGCCCGATGTGCTTCGTCGCTATCAGGACTGGTACCGCTACATCCTGGTCGATGAGTACCAGGACACCAACCACGTCCAGTACCTGCTCGTCCATGCCCTGGCGGCCGGGCACCGGAACCTCTGCGTCGTCGGCGACCCCGACCAGTCGATCTACGGCTGGCGGCAGGCCGACATCCGCAACATCCTGGAGTTCAAGCGCGACTTCCCTGACGCCGCCGAGGTGCACCTGGAGCTGAACTACCGCTCCACCGGCGTGATCGTCGAGGCCGCCGACCAGGTGATCCGCGCCAACACCCAGCGCATCCGCCGCCAGCTCCGGACCGAGAACCCGCGCGGCGATCGCCTGGTCGTGCGCGAAGCGTACGACGAAACCCAGGAGGCGCAGTTCGTCGTCGGCGAGATCCGCCGCCTCGTCCAGTCGGGTCGCTACCGCTACCGTGACATCGCGGTGCTCTACCGCACCAACGCGCAGAGCCGGCCGCTGGAGGATACGCTCATCCGCGCCGATATCCCGTACCAGCTTGTTGGCGGCACCCGGTTCTACGAGCGCCGGGAGATTAAGGACGCCCTGGCGCTCCTGCGCCTGATTGCCAACCCGCGCGACGCGGTGAGCCTGCAGCGGGTCCTCGCCAACACCCCGCTCGGCAAGGGGATCGGCGCGCGCACGCTGCAGGAGCTGGAGCGCTGGTCCTCCGAGACCGGCCTCCCGGTCTACACCGGCCTGGCCGCGCTCGCGGGCGAGAGCGGCGCCCCGGCGCCGCCCGTCGGCACCCGCCCTGCCAGGCTGCTCGCCGATGTCTACCGCACCATCGCCGGCCTGGAGGTCAAGAGCCGCTCAATGCCCCTCTCGGCTCTGTTCGACGCGGCCGTTGAGCAGACCGGCTTCGCCGCCCAGTTCCAGGAGGGCGGCGATCCGGAGGCGCTGGAGCGCTGGGAGAACGTGCTCCAGCTCCGCAACGTGCTCATGACGTACGACGAACTGCCCGAGTCGGAGGCCCTCGAGATCTTCCTGGAGGAGTCAGCCCTGATCGCCGACGCCGACACGATTGACGAGAGCGGCGATCAGGTCACCCTCATCACCCTCCACGCGGCGAAGGGGCTCGAGTTCCCCGTCGTGTTCCTGGTCGGAGCTGAGGAGGGCATCCTGCCCCATGCCCGGTCGATGGAGAGTGAGGCGCAGGTCGAGGAGGAACGCCGCCTCTTCTATGTCGGGATCACCCGCGCCAAGGAGCGCCTGTACATCACCCACACCTTCCGCCGCACCGTCTGGGGGCGCGACGACGTCAGCATCCGCTCGCGCTTCGTCGACGCCATCCCGCCGGAGTTGATCGAAACGACCGCGCTGCGCACCGCTACCCCGCGGCCCAGCACGCGCCCCACGGTCGTGGCCAGCAATGGGCCGGCCGCCCCGCCGGCGGCGGTCCCCGAATTCCGACCCGGGATGCGCGTGTTCCACCCGCGCTTCGGCGACGGCATTGTTACTGCGGTGCGTGCATCACGAGGTGACCAAGAGGTAACCGTCGAGTTCAAGCGCCACGGGCAGAAGCGCCTGCTGGCGAGCTTGGCCAATCTGACCGTAGATTAACGCGGTCAGCACGGAGTTGCGTGCGCGAGCGGGCGCAACTCCCCGTAGGCCGCAGCGGAACCGTTGGGGAATCCTCCCCGAGCATCAGGAGGTATCCGATGGCAGCGCACCGCTGGGTGTACCTCTTCCGGGACGGGAACGCACAGCAACGAGACCTGCTGGGCGGCAAGGGTGCCAACCTCGCGGAGATGACCAACGTCGGTCTGCCCGTGCCACCCGGCTTCACGGTCACCACCGAAGCCTGCAACGCCTATTTCGAGGACGGCGCGAGCCTGCCAGAGGGACTCTGGGAACAGGTGCTCGACGGCCTCGCTGATATCGAGCGGCAGATGGGCCGCACCTTCGGTAGCCCCGACCGCCCGCTGCTGGTGTCGGTTCGCTCCGGCGCCAAGTTCTCCATGCCGGGCATGATGGACACCATCCTCAACCTCGGCCTCAACGACGTCACTGTCCGGGGTCTCGCCGCCGAGGCCGACGAGCGCTTCGCCTATGACTGCTATCGGCGCCTGATCCAGATGTTCGCCAAGGTCGTCCTCGACGTGAACGCCGACCTCTTCGAGGACGTCATCGACGAGCACAAGCGCGCCCTCGGCGTACGCAACGATTTCGAGCTCCCGGCCCATGACCTGCGCCGCATGGTCGCCGAGTTTCAGGAGATCGTCCGGCGCGAGACGGGCCAGGACTTCCCGGACGACCCCCACGACCAGCTCCGCGCGGCCATCATCGCCGTCTTCGAGTCCTGGAACAACCGCCGCGCCATCGACTACCGCAACGCGAACAACATTCCCCACAACCTCGGCACCGCCGTCAACGTCCAGGCGATGGTCTACGGCAACATGGGGCCCGACTGCGCCACCGGCGTCGCCTTTACCCGCAACCCGAGCACGGGCGAGAAGCGCCTCTTCGGCGAGTACCTGACCAACGCCCAGGGAGAGGATGTCGTCGCCGGGGTCCGGACGCCGCAGCCGATCGAGCAGATGGCCGATGACCCGCACGTCGGCCCGGCGTACCAGCAACTCCAGGAGATCGCCCAGCGGCTGGAGCAGCACTACCGCGACATGCAAGACCTCGAGTTCACGATCCAGAACGGCAAGCTTTACATGCTCCAGACCCGCACCGGCAAGCGCACCGGCGCGGCGGCGGTCAAGATCGCGGTCGACATGGTCAAGGAGGGGCTGATCAGCAAGGAGGAGGCCGTCCAGCGCGTCTTGCCCAGCCAGCTCGACCAACTCCTCCACCCGACCATCGACCCCGGCCACACGGGTGAGGTTCTGGCCAACGGCCTGCCCGCCAGCCCCGGCGCCGCGACCGGCCAGGTCGTGTTCGACGCCGACGAGGCCAAGGCGCTGGCCGAGGACGGCCACGACGTCATCCTCGTTCGGCTGGAGACCTCGCCCGAGGACTTCCACGGCATGCTGGCTGCCCGCGCGGTGCTCACCGCCCGCGGCGGAATGACCTCGCACGCCGCGGTCGTCGCCCGCGGCATGGGCAAGCCCGCCGTCGTCGGCTGCACTGCCCTGCAGGTCGACTACGACCGCCAGCAGATCACTATCAACGGCACGGTCATCCCGAAGGGGGACTACATCACGCTCGACGGCTCGACCGGCGCCGTGATGCTCGGGAAGGTGCCGACCATCGAGCCCCAGGTCCACGGCGACCTCGCGACGCTCCTCGGCTGGGCCGACGAGATCCGCAAGCTCGGCGTACGCGCGAACGCCGACACGCCGGAGGACGCCGCCAAGGCCCGCGAGCTGGGCGCCCAGGGCATCGGCCTCTGCCGCACCGAGCACATGTTCTTCCAGGGCGACCGTATCTGGGCCGTCCGCGAGATGATCATTGCTACCACCGAGGAAGAGCGCCGCGCCGCCCTGGCCAAGCTCGAACCCATGCAGCGGGAGGACTTCGCCGGAATCTTCCGCGCGATGGACGGGTTCCCCGTCACCATCCGCACGCTCGACCCGCCGCTCCACGAGTTCCTCCCGCACACCGACGCGGAGATCGAGGAGCTGGCGCGGACGATGAGCATCGACCCGGAAATCGTCAAGAGCAAGGTCGTCGCGCTCCGGGAGGCCAACCCGATGCTCGGCCACCGCGGCTGCCGTCTCGGCATCACCGCGCCCGAGATCACCGAGATGCAGGCCCGTGCCATCTTCGGCGCCGCCCTGGATGTCGCCGCCGAGGGGGTCGACGTGCGCCCGGAGATCATGATCCCGCTCGTGGGCGATGTCGAGGAACTCCGGCTCCAGCGGGAGGTCGTCGACCGAGTCGCGCGGGAGATGTTCGCCGAGGCCGGGCGCAGCATCCCCTATCTGGTCGGCACGATGATCGAACTCCCGCGCGCGGCGCTCCTGGCGGACAAGATCGCCGAACAGGCCGAGTTCTTCAGCTTCGGCACCAACGACCTCACCCAGACCACGCTCGGCCTCAGCCGGGACGACTCCGGCCGCTTCCTGCCGTACTATGTCGAGCACGGCATCTTCAAGCACGACCCCTTCCAAGTTCTGGACCGTGAGGGCGTCGGCGAGCTGATCCGCATCGCCGTCGAGCGCGGCCGCAAGACGCGCCCGGACATCAAGCTCGGCATCTGCGGCGAGCACGGCGGCGACCCGAGCAGCGTCGAGTTCTGTCATCAGGCCGGCCTCGACTACGTGAGCGCGTCGCCGTTCCGCGTCCCCATCGCCCGGCTCGCCGCTGCCCAGGCCGCCCTCGAGCAATCCGAGCGCGACGTGTAGCCACGACACGACGCACCCACCCAGACCCGAAGCGCCGGCTCTTCGCCGGCGCTTCGCATTCCTCTGTGCTGCTCTACGGTTGGTGGCGCTCTGGACTCACGAACACCGCCGGGGGAATTGCATGACACGTCGACGGCGGCGGTTGGTGACCACGCAACGCTCGTCGCAGCGTCTCCCCGCCAGGCCCCGGCTCTTTGCGCGGACCGATCCCCGGCCACCGCCGTGGCACCGCGATCCCCGGATCGACCACCCGGTCGTAAGGAACCACCCGCGATCACGACGCACCAATCACGCATCGGTCACGCCCCTCGGGCATCCAGGCGCATGAGCACTTTATCAAGGAGACCCCTCGAACATACGGATAGTTACGCCCGACGGGGAACCACAAGGGAACCGGCTGGCACTACCATGGGCAAGGGATACGAAACGGTCAAAACGGAGAGGGGATGTTGTGGGGATCGGACATCGACAAACCCGGAAGGAGGACTCGGGTTGGATGCGTCGCCACTGGCGACTCCGAATCATCACGCTCGCCTTGCTGTTGATGAGCCTCAGCGCTGAGGGTGTGCGCGCGGCGCCAAGTCCCGGTGAATTCGTCGCCACGGGCTATGCCCCAGCCACAGACGGCACCACGGTCGTGTGGCTCTCTTCGGAGGATCCGGCAGGCGTGTATGCCATGAGAGAGGGCGACCACGAGCCATTCCTGGTCTACGCCCCGCCGCCCCAGATTGGCATCGACAAGGTCGGAATCTCGGGTGACCTGGTGGTTTGGCAGCAATATGGAGGCGACGGAATCCCTGCTGTTCGGGGGAAGAATCTCGCCACGGGGCATGAGTTCGACGTCGCGATCACAGAGTCATTTGAATACCTCCGCGGGATCTTCGGGACGACCGTGCTATGGCAAGAGGCCCAAGGGGCAAGCACTTCGCTGAAGGCCCGCGACCTAGCGACGATGGCACCGCCCGTAACCATCCGCACCATTCCCGCGGACAGGTTGCTGTTGGATGCGGCTATTTGGGAGGATAGAGTCGCCTGGGTCGAGCGAGAAAACTATGAGCGCGGACTCATTTACGTGGCTACGATAGGGGACGAGCCCATTCTGGTGCAGGAGGGAATCGCCTTCGGACTTGGCGGCCTCGATCTGGTCGAGAATCTCCTGGTTTACACCATGTCGGACGCGCGCGTTGTCGTGCACGACCTGGTGACCGAACAGTCACAAGTTCTCTTTGTTGGTGACCAAGTGTCGGTGAGGAATCCCCGGACGAACGGCCGTTACATCTTCGTGGATACCTCAGGGTGCCACGGGTACCGCTGTTCGGTGCGGGAGTTCGTAGGATACGACCGCGAAACCGACAGCCGTTTCACCGTGCCGACGGGGAATACCCTCACCGAACTCGTGCTCATGGCCCGCGGTGACATGCTCGTCTGGGGTCAATGGGGTGGTGTCTGGGGTGCCGGTGGTTCCGAGTCGTCCGCGGTCCCAGAGATCCACGCTGTACCCATCAGCAGCGTTCTCCCCTCGGCGCCCCGCCCGGCGCCAAGCGACTCCAGTACCGCATGGCGCTACTTCCCGGAGACGGGTCACTATCTGAGCAACGGCTTTAAGGAGTATTGGGAGGAGTCAGGGGGACTTCCGGTTTTCGGTTTCCCCCTCACCGAGGAGTTCTCACAGATACAGGTGAATCCCTTCACGATCCGCACGGTCCAGTACCTGGAGCGGCAACGCTTCGAGTACCACCCTGAGCACGCCGGCACCCCGTATGAGGTGGAGCTGGGACGGCTCGGGGCCGAGGATGCTGCTCGCCGCGGCCTGCTGGACAACCTGGCCTTCGCACCCCTCCCGGGCGACACACCCAACGACGCCAACTGCACCTTCTTCCCGCAAACCGGCCACCGACTCTGCTTCGGCTTCAAGGAGTACTGGGAGAGCCACGGATTGGAGTTCGGAGATCCCGGTGTGTCCTACCGCGAGAGCCTCGCACTCTTCGGCTACCCCATCTCCGAGGAGTTCACCGACCCCGACACCGGGCTGACAGTGCAGTACTTCGAGCGCGCGCGCTTCGAGTTCCACCCGGACAACCCGGAGCCGCACCGGGTGCTCCTCGGGCGCCTCGGTGCAGATCTCGTCACGGCCCGTGGCTGGTAAGCGTCATGCTGACAGCAGCGCATCTGCTGCGCTGCTGTCAGCCACCCCTGTCTGCGGACAGAGCAACCCCCGCAGACGCGAGCCGTCCCTTGATCCCAAGTGAACTCTCACGAGGGTGGGGGAAGTGGGACTCGAACCCACACGCCTTGCGGCACATGATCCTAAGTCATGCTCGTCTGCCAGTTCCGACATTCCCCCAGGGATGTCCGCGGCCGGGATCGGCGCGGACACTACGATTGTACCAGGACAACCCCGCTTGGGCCGAGGATTCGTCGGTGATGACGTGCCCCACCCCAGCGGAGCAGGTTTTCCCCTGACAGATCAGCAATCAGAGACCAGTAAACGGCCGGTATGGGGACCATGTGGCACGGAACGTGCATTAGTTAAAGTTATGGTGACAGGGAGGACTCTAGAAAGCAGCGCCGAGATGGAACACTATCGCGTCATCGCTGAAAGTGCAATCCACCCTGGGCGCAGGTTACTCATGAACCGGCGAGGGGAAGGGTTCCTGCAGCTCGAATCCGACAGCACACCGCAGCCGGTCCCCCCGGCAGATTTCGCGCGGCTGCGCCGAATGAGCCACTATCAGCCCATCCAGACGCGGATGCGTCGCCGGAAGGCGGCCATGGCCGCCACCCCGGCACCGGTCGCGGTGGTCTGATCGCACCAAGCCGTTCCTGACAACAGGACGAAACGTAGCACGCGCCGGTTTCCCGGCGCGTGCTCTTGCTTGCTGTCGTTGCGATCGCGGGTACGGAGAGCGCGGTCGGCGCCTAGGCGCCGCAGCCGCAGCCCTGGACAGTCCCGGCGTTGTCGCCCGTATCGAAGGAGTGGCCGCAGGCGCAGGTCGCAACCGCGTTCGGGTTGCGCACGGTGAAGCCGCCGCCCATCAGGCTGTTGACGTAGTCGATCTCGGCACCCTCAAGGTACATCGCGCTGAACTGGTCGACCAGCAGCTTGATGCCGTCCTGCTCGATGATCTGGTCGTCCTCTTCAGCGACCTCTTCGACCGACATACCGTACTGCAGCCCGGAGCACCCACCCGGAGCCACGAAGACGCGCAGCATCGCGTCCTCAAACCCCTCGTCTACCAGGTACTCCTTCAGGCGCTCCACCGCCTCCGGCGTGATGGTGATCATGAGTCACTTCCTCCACGTTCGCCCCGTACCCGTCGCGCGGGCGTCGCCGGCGTTTCGCAACCAATCATTACCAAAATCATACCGGCTCAGCACCATGTGTCAAGGCGCCGCGCGGCGCGACCGCGAATCGGACACCTGCGCATATTCTACCACCCGCGGTGACCTCACCCGCCGAGGCGCGCCAGCGCCCGCTCGCGGACCTGCGCGCCCAACTCGGCGGTGGTCGCGGTGCCCCCGATGTCGCGGGTGCGATAGCCCGCCGCCAGGGCATCCTCCACGGCTGCCTCGATCGCGTCGGCTGCGTCGGCCAGTCCGAATGAGAAGCGCAGCATCATCGACACGCTGAGGATGGCGCCGAGCGGGTTCGCCAAGCCCTGACCGGCGATGTCCGGCGCGCTGCCGTGGACGGGCTCGTACAGACCGAACATCGGCGCGACCGTCCCGGGACGAGTGGGCGGCTCACCGTGGAGGCTCGCTGAGGGCAACATCCCGAGCGACCCGGCCAGCACCCCGGCCTCGTCGCTGAGGATGTCGCCGAACAGGTTCTCGGTCACCAGCACGTCGAAGTCGCGCGGCCGTGCGATCAGGCGCATCGAGCCGGCGTCGACCAGCATGTGCTCCAGGGTGACGTCGGGGTAGCGCTCGCCCACCTCGGTCGCAACCTCCCGCCAGAGCTGGGAGGTCGCGAGGACGTTGGCTTTGTCGATGCTGGTCACCTTGCGGCGGCGTTGCCGTGCCAGGCGGAAGGCCAGGTCGACGATCCGCTCGATCTCATGGTCGGTATAGGGAAGCGTGTCGATCGCGCGGCGACCCGCCTCGTCCGTCCGCCGCTCGGAGGGGCGGCCGAAGTAGAGCCCGCCGGTCAGCTCGCGGACGACCAGCAGATCGGCCCCGCGGGCGATCTGCGGCTTGAGCGGGGACGCGTCCACCAGCGCGTCGAAGACACGCACCGGCCGCAGGTTGGCGAAGAGCCCCAGCGCCTTGCGCAGGCGCAGCAGACCCGACTCCGGGCGGGCTTCCCCGCGCAGGTTGTCCCAGGCCGGGCCGCCGACCGCGCCGAGGAAGACCGCATCGCTCGCCAGCGCCGCATCGATCTCCTCGTCCCGCAGCGGAGTGCCGTACGCGTCGATCGCGGCGCCGCCGATCAGTCCCTCGTTGAAGACGAAGCGCGCCCCGACGGCAGGCCCGACCGCTTCCAGCAGTGCCCGAGCCTCGGCGGTCACCTCCGGTCCGACCCCGTCGCCCGGCAGGAGGAGAATGTGGAAGGTGCGGTCGCTCATGAGGGCTGCTGCTCCCCCCGCCGCTCCTGGACTCGCCGCGTGACCGCCTCCATCAGACCACCGGCGTTGATGATGTCCTGGATGAAGTCGTCGTAGCGCGCGGCCCGGTAGGTCTTGCCGGTGCGGGTGTTGAGGATCTCGCCCTCTTCGGTGTCGATCTCCAGGATGTCACCCTCCTCCGCCTCGCGAGCCGCCTCTGCCGCGTCGATCACCGGCAGGCCGATGTTGATCGCGTTGCGGAAGAAGATGCGCGCGTACGACTCGGCGACCACCGCCGCGACCCCCGCGCCCTTGATCGCGATCGGCGCGTGCTCGCGCGAGGAGCCGCAGCCGAAGTTCTTGCCGGCGACGATGATGTCGCCCGGCTGGACCTTGCTGGCGAAGGTCGGGTCGATGTCCTCCATGACGTGCTTGGCGAGCTCTTCCGGCTCGAACGTGACCAGATAGCGCGCGGGGATGATCACATCGGTGTCGATGTCATCCCCGAACTTCCAGACCTTGCCTCGAATCAGCATTCGCGTGCGCTCCCTGCGCAGGCCGCCCGCTCTCAGCGGGCGGCCCCGTCGTTACCCGATTAGTTCAACGCGGCGGGCGAGGCGACACGGCCGAGCACGGCGCTGGCGGCCGCCACCTGCGGACCGGCCAGGATGATCTCGGCCTCCCGGTGCCCCATGCGCCCGCGGAAGTTGCGGTTGGTGGTCGAGACGCAGCGCTCGCCCTTGGCCAGGACACCCATGTAGCCGCCCAGGCACGGGCCGCAGGTGGAGGTGGAGAAGATCGCACCCGCCTCCAGGAAGATGTCGGCCAGCCCCTCGCGCGTGGCCTGCTTGGCCACCTCCTGGCTGCCCGGGATGACGATGCAGCGCACGTTCGGGTGCACCTGGCGGCCCTTGAGGATCTTGGCCACCTCACGCAGATCGCTAATGCGGCCATTCGTGCAGGAGCCGATGACGACCTGATGGATCGGCATGTCGCCTACCTCATCGGCCGGGTACACGTTCGACGGCAGGTGCGGCAGCGCCACCACCGGCTTGAGATTGGACACGTCGAACTCGATGACCTTCAGGTACTCGGCATCCGGGTCGCTCTCCACCGGCTCGTACGGCCGATCGGTGACGCGGGCCAGCCACTCGCGGGTCTTGTCGTCGCAGGCGAAGATGCCGGTCTTGGCACCCGCCTCGATGGCCATGTTGGCCATGGCGATGCGGCCGTCCATGTCGAGGGCGTCGATCACCTCGCCGGTGAACTCCATGACCGCGTAGAGCGCACCGTCCACCCCGATCTGGCCGATGGTGTAGAGGATCAGGTCCTTGCCGCCGACCCCCTCGGGCAGCGTGCCGTTGTAGACGAACTTGATCGTCGGCGGCACACGCACCCAGGTGGTGCCAAGCGCCATCGCCGCGGCGATGTCGGTCGAGCCCATACCGGTCGCGAACGCATTGAACGCGCCGTAGGTGCAGGTGTGGGAGTCCCCGCCGATGATCACCTGGCCCGGCAACGTGAGGCCGTTCTCCGGCAAGACAACGTGCTCGATGCCGGCGCGGCCAACCTCGAAGTACACCGCCCCCTGCTCGACGGCGAACTCGCGCATGACCTTCGCCTGCTCGGCCGCCTTGATATCCTTGGCGGGGACGAAATGATCCGGCACGAAGACGACCTTGTTCGGGTCGAAAACCTTCTCCAGCCCGGTCTTCTTGAACTCCTTGATCGCCAGCGGCGCGGTGATGTCGTTGGTCATCACCAGATCCACCGCGACTTCGGCGATCTCGCCGGGCTCCACCCGGCGGCCCGCCGCGCGCGAGAGGATCTTTTCGGTCATCGTCTGGCCCATGCTTAGACCGTCACCTCCGTTGCTACCCCTGCCCGGTTCAGCGCCATCAGGTAGGCGCGTACTCCAGCCTCCACAATATCGGTCGCCACGCCCCGGCCGTTGTAGATGTTCGCGCCACAGCGCACGCGCACCGTCACCTCTCCCTGCGCATCCTCGCCCGGGGTGACCGCGTCGATATGGAACGCCTCCAGCGTACAACCACTGTTCACCAGCCGGTCGATCGCCTTGAAGAGCGCGTCGATCTGCCCGTTCCCGACCGCCGACGCCTCCCGCTCGACGCCGTCGATGACCATCTTGACCCAGGCCTCGGCCTGGCCGTCGGACCCGGAGTGCGCCCGCCAGCCGGACAGCACGTAGCGCTCCGGGCCGTGCTGCAGGTCCTCTTCGACGATCGCGATCAGGTCCGCGTTGGTGACGGTCTTCTTCCGGTCGGTCAGGTCGATGAATCGCCGGTATAGCTCCTCGATCTGCTCCCGGCTCAGATCGCCGTAGCCCAGCTCCTTGAGTCGGGCGGTGAACCCGGCACGTCCGGAGTGCTTGCCGAGCACCAACCGGCTCGACTCCCAGCCGACCGACTGCGGCGTCATGATCTCGTAGGTGTCGCGATGCTTCAACATGCCGTCCTGGTGGATGCCGGCCTCGTGAGCGAACGCGTTGGCACCGACGATCGCCTTGTTCGGCTGCACCACGATCCCGGTTGTCCGGCTTACCAGCCGCGACGCCGGGACCAGCATCTGGGTCTCGATGCGCGGCATGATCCCGCCGTAGAAGTCCTTGCGAGTGTGGAGCGCCATGACGACCTCTTCCAGCGAGGTGTTGCCCGCGCGCTCCCCGATCCCGTTGATCGTGACCTCCGCCTGCCGCGCGCCTGCCTGGATCGCGGCCAGGGTGTTGGCCGTCGCCATCCCCAGGTCATCGTGGCAGTGGACGCTGACCACGACGTTCTCGATACCGGGCGTGTTCTCCATCAGGTAGGTGATGAGCCGCGCGTACTCGGCCGGCGTGGTGTAGCCGACCGTGTCCGGCACGTTAATCGTCGTCGCCCCGGCCTCAATCGCCACCGCAAAGATGCGGCAGAGGAAGTCCCAGTCGCTGCGGGTCGCATCCTCGGCCGAGAATTCGACGTTGGAGACGTAGCCACGGGCCCGCGTCACAGCCCGGCGGGCCGCCTCAACGACCTGGTCCGGCGTCATGCGGAGCTTGTACTCCATGTGGACCGGCGAGGTCGCGATGAACGTGTGGATGCGCGCCTCCTCCGCCGGGCGTATCCCTTCCCAGGCGGCGTCGATGTCCTGGTCATTGGCCCGCGCCAGGGCGCAGATCACGCTCCCCTTGACCTCGCGCGCGATGGTCCGCACGGCCTCCAGATCGCCGGGCGACGCGGCCGGGAAGCCGGCCTCGATCACGTCGACGCCCATGCGGGCGAGCATTCGGGCGACTTCCAGCTTCTCCGGGGTCGCCATCGTCGCACCCGGCGACTGCTCGCCGTCACGCAGCGTCGTGTCGAAGATGATCAACCTGTCGCTCATCGGGTACCTCCGCTCCTCTCCAGTCCGACGTGATGACAAGTGCCGGATAAACGAACCGGCCTCCCGTGCTGGGAGGCCGGTGAGTGTTCCGGTCTGATACGTATGCCCGCGTTACGGGCAGCCTCCCAGCGCGCCTCTCGCCCCGCCAAGGGGCCGAAGAAGGGAAAGAAGGAAAAGCCCGAGAAGGTCGAGGTTGCGCGCTGCCATCTGCCCGATCACCATGTCGTCCTACCGCTCGTGCCGCTCTCGGCAATCAAAAAACCCGTCCCACTGAAGGGACGGGCTTCACCCGCGGTACCACCCTACTTGGCACTGCTCCCGCTCGGAGCGGTGCCCACTCTGCGCGTGCTAACGGACGCGACCCGGTCGGAGCTAGACCTACCGGCTTCACCCCGACGGCTCAGGGACGAGTTCGCGCGCTCTGCTCGCGCCGGGCTCACACCTGTCCCCGGCTCGCTGTGCGCCGAAACGCGCTACTACTTCCCCTCATCGCCAGATGAGATTGTGAGCAATGTATCAGACCCCGCTCCCAGTGTCAAGGCAGGCTTCCGGTTCCGCACCCGGAGGGCAGGCGACCTGGAGCGTCCGGTTCGTCCCGAGCGCGGTCATCGGCACTAGTCTGGCCACGGCACCTGCGCCCCCTACCGGGGGTTCGCTGGGCTGTCCCGACCCACGAGGGCGGCGGGCGTGAAATCGGGGCAGGCGAGCCGAGCGTCCGCTTCCGACAGGTAGCGGTCGATCAGCACACAGCGGTGCGGCTCGGGCGTGCCCGGTGCGGCGTTCTCTCGGAAATGCACGCAGCCGCGGCACGGCTCGCTTACCTGCAGGGCACCCGCCTCACGCAGGCTCCACACCAGGGCGCCCAGGTGTCGCTCCAGGCTCATCAGATCATCGGAGTCGAGGCGCCCGAGCGCCTCCGCCAGCGTTTGGCCCCACCCATCGAGGTTTCGGCACACGGCCTCACCCTGCGGGGTGAGTCGGAGGAGCGTCACCCGCCGGTCGGATGGACTGGGCTCCTTCGCCACCAGCCCGCGCCGTATCAGGCCATCCACCACACCGATCGCCGTCGCGTGGGTGGTCCCCAACTCCGCTGCGAGCCGCCCGACCGACGCGAGGAACGGCTTAGTGTGCCGGATGAACAGGAGCGTCTGAGCCTGCACCGGCGTGAGCCCCTGCTCCTCCGCCTCGGCGAGGGAAAGTTTCTTCACCGCCTGGGCCATGCGGAGCAGCGCCATCCCGACGCGAGCTGCCGGGTCGTTCCGCCGGCGTTCAGGGTCGTAGAGGCTCACCCGTCAGAACGCTCCCTCTCGCAGGTACGGCTGGCTCCAGAGGGTCACCTGCAGGAGCACCGCCTTCAGCCACGCTTGATGCATCCGCTCGACCTCCGCCGGGTCCGACTCCCCCTTCTCCAGGAAGGGACGGATGGTCGCGAAGATAGGGTAGATCAGGGCGTTGACGTAGCGAAAGTGGATGAACGGGGGCGCGCCCTGCACGCCGTCCGTCTTGTTCTTGTCCTGATAGTGCCGGCGGGCGATCTCCTCCTGGTAGGCCAGCCAGGACTCATCGTACTCGGCCCGGCACGTGTCCAGGATCCACTGGCCGAATCGGGCGCGGACCCGAGCGAGATAATCCGCATCCGGCCCATCCGGCGTCGAGAAGTAGGCCAGCAGGAAGTCATGGTTGCCGACGAACCCGTACCAGACGTCGAGGATGTCGGAGACCTGTGGCGCCAGGATCTCGCCCGCGCGACGCAGAGCCCGGACATCGTCCTCGGTGAAGAGAAGAGCCTGCTGGATCCGGTGCAGATCGTCCAGCGAGATCGACGAGGGTGGGAGCGACGGGTCGCCGTAGCGATAGCCGGGGATCTGACTCACTGCCATGCGCGGCCTCCTTTCGCTAGAAGATATGTAGGATACCTACATAGTAGCGAGGTGGGCCGCGCTGTCAAGCGGTGGCTCCGCCACGCGGCACAAAAAAAATCGCACCCGGCACCACACGGTGCCGGGTGCGTGATCGCGTGCGAATCAGCGGGAGCGACCCCCGAGCGCGGCAACGAGCCGCCGCGCGCCGGTGCGCTCACTCTCGGGCTGTCCCGAGGCGTAGCGCTGTCGCAATTCCTCCAGTGAGTACCACCGGTCGTCGTCGATCGGCTCCCAGCGGTCGCTGCGCAGCAGCGCCGCCACAAAGTCGGGGTTGAGCGTCCCCCGGCTCAGCGTGCCGGTGGAACCGATGAACAGTCGCCGCTCGCCGTGCCGATCTTCGACGACGAGGTCGCCCGGCTTGCTCGGCGAGGCAGCGATGATTCGCAGCAACTCTCGTTCGGTCACTCTAATCCTCCGTCATGCCACGGGCACCGCCCGTGGGGCGCATCACCGTTGATGCGCCTATTGATGAGACGCCGCGATAGCAGGGGAAGTTCCCGAGCGCACGACCCGATCCAGTCACGCGGCACCAATCCCCGGCGCGTGCAGCAGGAACCGTGCCCTGGGATCAACTTCCGGCGTCACTACCAGGTCTGACGAAGGTGCGCGAGGGGGAAGATCGGGAGGCCCGGCTGCGACCCGATCAGTTGCACGGCAGCCTCCTCATCGCAGGGCCGGACGTAGAGGAGGTAGACAACCTCGCGCGGCTGCCCCGGCTGGCTGACGCTGATCGTCTGGGTGCGGACTGGCATGTTCGCCCGCTCCAGCTTTTCCCTCCAGCGCGCCACCTGGGCAGGATCCCGCGTGGTCGCTACACAGACGACTTCCGGTGGATCGAGGAGCGTGACGCCGGCCGCGTCGCCGGAAACAACCTCCACGGCACCACTCCCGTCACCTTCGGCCTCAGAGCGCCTCGTTGCGCTCCCGGCGTACCATACCAGGCGAGGCCGGTCGTTCCCACCTGTCCGACTAGCCCACCAGACCTGTCCAAACCGTACCCGATCTGGT
Organism: Sphaerobacter thermophilus DSM 20745; assembly: GCF_000024985.1. Taxonomy (NCBI): domain Bacteria; kingdom Pseudomonadati; phylum Thermomicrobiota; class Thermomicrobia; order Sphaerobacterales; family Sphaerobacteraceae; genus Sphaerobacter; species Sphaerobacter thermophilus. The sequence continues at coordinate 841,857 of NC_013523.1, read as the reverse complement.
GGTCGGGTGGAATGTTTATTCCGTCACAATCTCTGTGCCAGCCATGGCATGGTCGCAACGCGGACCAAGACATTGCCGCAATCCTATCCTCGCCATGGCAACGCATCTGACACGTTGCGACAGTGACTGTTGCGACCACGTGATCCTACGGCGGTTATCGTATCCCTAGCACGACGTATGACCCGCATAACAGCGATGTGACCCTGCCTCACTCGCGCCGCGCGCAACGCGATCCATCGTCCTACTAGAGCGGCTGAACTGGTTGCGAGGACACCATGAACGCACAGGCTCCTTTGCCGGCCAGGACCGCGGCGTGGTCCGAGGTTCGCTGCGTCGCCAGCACCATCTCTCTGGCAGCACGGCGCCGAATACATCTTCGGCACGAGCACGTTGGGTTGTGCCTGCATTTCGCCGACGGGACGTCCGCACCGGTCTACCGAGAGACGGTCGTCGACCGGGTGCCAACGGATCCCTGCGTCCTGGTGGTAGCCTTCAGGCTGCGGGCCGTGCGCGGCCGGGGCCATACCCTTTTCCGCCGGGAAAGCCTGCTCAACACCCCGCTGTTCGTCGGTTTCCCCGGCTTCATCTCCAAGCTATGGCTCGCCAACGACGAGCACGGGGTCTATCGCGGGGTCTACGAGTGGGACGGACCCGAGCGCGCTCAGCACTACGCCCGCAGCCTCTGGCAGGTGCTCGCAGTCGTGTGCGTTCCGGGCTCGATTCACTACCAGGTGCTACCCGGTCTGCGGCGGGACGACCTGCTCGCGGCTCCCGAGCGGCTCGAAGCCACCGCACCCAAGGACTTCGAGGCATGGTGGCGGTTGGTGGCGACGTCATGAGCCGGACGGCCGACGTTCTGGTGGTGGGCGCCGGACCGACCGGTCTCACCCTGGCGCTCCAGGCACACGCCCTCGGCGCGCGGGTCAAGATCATCGACCGGCGCCCCGATGCATGGCGGCCGTCCCGTGCCCTGATCCTGCACCCCCGCACCTTGGAGGTCCTGCGCCCGCTGGGTGTCACCGAGGCGATCCTGGACCGGGCGGACACCGCACCCGAGGTGCACCTGCGCCTGGGCTCACGGGTGGTCCGTGTCTCCCTCGCCGGGTTCGCGCTGCCGGACACCCCCTTCCCGCACCTGACGCTGGTGCGGCAGACGGACGTCGAGGAGGTCCTCGATCGAGCACTTGCGGCGCGCGGGGTCGTGGTGGAGCGAGGAACCGAACTCGTCGACCTGGAACACGGGCCATCGAGGGTCCGGGCCACCCTCCGGTCACCCGCCGGGCTCCAGCACGTCGACTGCACCTACGTCGCCGGGTGCGACGGTCCGGAGAGCACCGTGCGCCGCCTTGCCGGCATCGGGTGGCAGGGAAAGCCGTACGCCGAAGACGTCGTGATCGCCGACGCGGAACTCGATGCCGATCTCACCCCCGGCGTCGCCCACGTCGCCGCGGGGCGCGACGGCTTGGCGTTCGTCTTCGCCCTTGGTGAGCGGGCAACCTGGCGCATCCTGGCGACCTATCCTGCCGGACGCGACCCGATCCCCTACGGCCAGCCGGGGCCACCGATCTCCCGCAGCGAGCTGCAGGCACTCCTCGACGCGGCGGGTCTCGACGCTCGGATCACCAGTCTGGCGTGGTCGGCGCGTTACGCGCTGCAGCTCCGGCTGGCGTCCCGTTTCCGCCAGGGGCGCCTGTTCCTCGCGGGCGACGCCGCCCACACGTCCTCCCCTGGAGGCGGCCAGGGGATGAACGCCGGCATCCAGGACGCCGTCAACCTCGGCTGGAAACTCGCCTGCGCCGCCGCTTCCGACGACCCGGCCACGTTGCTCGACTCCTACGACCTCGAGCGCCGACCCGTCGTGCGGCAGATCCTTCGAATGACCCACCTGATCTTCTGGGCCGAGGCGGCCACCGGCCCACTCCCCTCCTTGCTCCGTGGGGTGTTTGCCCCGCTCGGCGCGCCTCTCATCCCCGCCATCCTGGGCCGGCGCCGGCTGGTCGCGGAGGGCGTCCGCTTGGTTTCCCAGTTGCGGGTTGCCTACCCGGATAGCCCCCTCTCGGTGGAGGGTTCTCCCGCCCTCCCAGGAGGCCCGAGCGCAGGCCGACGCCTTCCGGACGCGACCGTCACCACCGACGGCGGACAGCACACCCGGCTGCACGCCCTCCTCGCCCAACCGGGGTTCCACGTGCTGCTGCACCGCAACGCCGCACCCATCGAGCACACGTCCTTTGGCCCCCACGTCGCTGTCCACCGGCTGTCGAGCATCCCCGGCACTGGCATGGTCGTCGTCCGCCCCGACGGCTACATCGGCTTACGCTGCGGCATCGCCGATTCGGCCCAGCTCCGGTCCTGGCTCACGCTCGCCGGCGCCAGTGTGCCGGCTCTGACAGCGACCTCGGACGAGCGCTCCTGACCGTCGCTTCGCGGCACTCGGCTCGCGGCCGGACACTGCGACTTCGGGTACAATAGGCGTATAGAGGCATGGGTACCGGCGCGGGACGACTGCCGGACTCGTGTGTCTCGCCCCCGTAGTTCAGCGGATAGAACGGCGGCCTTCTAAGCCGCATGTCGCAGGTTCGAGTCCTGCCGGGGGTACCACCGACAACCGCATGCAGAAGTGGAAACCAGAGTCCGGGGCGGCGTCGCCCCGGACTCTCCATTTGCTCCCCACATTGAGGCAGATGGGCGCAGGTTGCGCAGCCGACCCAGTGACGTTGGTGAAGAATCCAATCATCGGCCCGGTACCGATGTTGCTTCTCTGGAACAGATGGGGCCAGGACTGTACCCAGGAGCCCAACGCCTAAAGGGCCACGCAGGCACTAGTCGTCATCATCATCATCGTCGTCGTGGTCGGCCGCGCGATCACGATCGTGGTCGTCGTCCCAGTGCTCGCGCTCGCCGTGGTCGTCCTCGTCGTCATCGACGTACCCGCGTGCGTTCGCTTCGACCTCGGCGAGCGCAGGGCCGGGGCCCGCCCAGCGCAGTACGCCGCTGAACCCCGCGTCGTCGAGCCGATCGAGCGTGACCACCAATCGATCAGAGCGCCCATGACCCGCGCAGATGGCCGTGAGCGCAGCCCCGTCGAAGCGATCAACCGGTCCCGAGCAGAGCGGCACGTGGTCAACGGTCCGGAGCTGAATCTCGCCCACACCTTGACGGCGCGCCAGGCCGATCGCGACGTCGAGCGGCATCGTGCCCGTGCCGGTACCGCGTAGGAGGATGCGGTCCCCCTTCCCGGTCAAGGTCTCCCCGCTGATCCGCACGTCGAGGTTCGTCGGGAGCGCCGGCACCGGCACGTCGGCCACCGTCAGGCTCGCTGACTGCTCAGCCGGAGCGTCGAGCAGGCGATCGGGCGTTCCGGCCGCGACAGCCCAGCCCGGCGCGTAGGGACCAGTCACGGCCCAGAACAGGACGCCGACAGCGACCAGGCTGGTCGCGGCGACCGCGGGGCGCCCCCAGCGGGCGAGGCTCCGGGCGCGCCAGGCGATCGCCGCGACCACCAGGAGCACGCTGCCAACGTAGATCGCGGTCGCCCACAGCGTGCGGGTGTCAGTCCCGGTTCCGAGCCCGTGGAGAAGGGCCAGCGGGAAGAGCAGATACGTCAGCGCGTGGAGCGCGTGCCAGGTGCGATAGCTGATCCACCGGCGCACCAGGACGCTCGCGCCGACCGCCAGACCCAGCTCCACGGCGATGATGCCGAGGCTCAGCCAGAGTGGGCGATAGTCGCTGGCGAACGGCACCAGGACGTCACGGAGCCCGAAGCGCGTGAACGGATCGAGCAGGAGCGTCGCGGCGTGGACGACGACGAAGGCAAAGAAGCCGAGCGTCAGCCAGCGGTGCGCTGCGTCGAGCAGGAGCCGGGGCACCCGCCGGCCCGCGGCACGGCGATTCAGGGCGATGCCGAGCACGACCGCGCCCGTGAGCAGGAGGTAGGCCACCATCCCGCTCCCCCGCGCAACGTACCAGGTCAGGCTCAGATCAAAGTTCGTATCCATCTCATGCTCCTTCACCGGCTGAGGACTCAGCCGGCCATCCACCGACGGTGACCACCGCCCCCGCCCGATCGCGGAAGCGGCCGGCCAGGCCGCGGCGCACCACCCACGCCGGTCCGTCGTCGTCGAGCAGCCAGGCGACCTTCGCCGCCACCTCGGCGACGACGCAGCTCCCCGCCGCGACGGTGACGACCTGCCACCGACTGACGCCGGGTCGCCCAGTCCGTGGATCGATCAGGTGGTGGAGCACCTGGCCCTCACGCGTCCACTGGCGACGCCCCAGGCCGGAAGTCGCGAGCGCGCCGGCCGTAAGCCGCACCACCGCCTCGTCCGGTGCGTCGGGAGTGAGCGCGATGCCGCAGCGCCAGCCGCCTTGAGGCGGTGGGCCAGTCACCGCCAGATCGCCACCCGCGCTCACCAGCATCCCGCAGGTCAGGTTGCCGAGGGTGCGAAGCGCTAAGTCGACGAGGAGCCCCTTGCCGATGCCACCGAAGTCGAGCCGGACACCGGGCGGCAACGTCACCGTGCGATTCGCGCGGTCGACGCGGATGCCTGTCCAGCCGCCTCCTGGTCTGGGCAGCCGTGCGGGCCCCGGCCCCTCGGCTTCGATCCGCTCGATACTCCGGTCGTAGCCCGCGGCTTCCAGCGCGTCCCGAATCGTCGGGTCGAAGAGGCCATTCGACGCGGCGGCAGCCATGATCGAGCGCTCCAGTGCCTCGATGAAGAGCGCCGAAGCCGGTTGGGGCTCGCCGGGCCGGCGCTCCAGCCGCCGAAGCTCGCTGTCCGGCCGGAAGCGGCTCAGCGTGCGATCGACCAAGTCGACGCACGCGCGGACGTGCCCCACCACCTGGTCGAGCCGGGCCGGTTCGGTCACTGCCACGGTGATCTCGCTGCCGAGCGCGGGAAAGCTGGTGCTTGCCACGGTCTCCTGAGTAACGACTGTCATGATGCGGCTCCCCACTACGAGGTCGACGATCGAGCATGCGGCTGCGTGATGATCTGTCCCCCCACGCGGGGCGAGTCGGGCGAGAGCGAGAACCCGCGCAGCCCCTCGGTGAAGAGCGACTGGCTCGGCATGTCACCGGCAATGACCTGCGCCGGCAGCACAGGCGTCGGCTGCTCCGCCGCGGCTTCTGAGGTGTCGCGCATCGCGAGTGTCGAGAACGCGACAGTCGCAGCGGTGCCGACGAGCAGCACGCCCCACCGGATCGCACGAAGCTGCCGGGAGAGCCGCGCTCTCTGGGCATAGCCGGGTCGCGGCCCGGACTCCGAGTGTGTGGTGTTGCCTTGCACGTGACGCAGTGGCTCGTCGTTGTTCATGGTCACCGCCTCCTCGCAGTTACCGTTGACGTGGATGGACGTTGGGTGCCGAGCGCTCCGTCCCCGTGGGCTCTCGCTCGGCGTCCACGGTCACGGTCTCGACCGAAATGGCCCCGGTCGGGCAGAGCCGCGCCGCTTCGCGGGCCAGCGACTCAAGTTCGGCCGGGAGTTCTTTGGCCTGGAGCCAGGCATAGCCCCAGTCGTCCAGCGCGAAGGCCTCAGGGAGGAACTCCGCACAGAACCCGAAAGCCGTACAGCGGGTCGGGTCGACCCGGACGCGCACCTTACGCTGCGGCATTGAGATCACCTTCCTCGTAACCGGGCAGGATCACCGTCTCCGGCCGACCGCAGCCGCCGCCGAGCGCGTGTCGCCTGATGTCGTCCGCGAACACCTCCAGCGCGGTACGCGCGGCGATCGCGGCCCCGTCCAGGTGACCGCAGGCACCCCGGCCCGGCAGCATGCGCTCCGCCCACAGGTGCAGGCGGTCACGCTCACTCGGGCTGGCCGTGCCCCGCAGGAGCCGGGCGAAGACGTCCGCCATCGCTCGTGTCCCGTAGAGACAGGTCCCACACTGTTGGGCCGACTCATCCGCGAAGAAGCGCATGAGCCAGGCGGCTTGCGCCAGGCCACAGATCCAGTTGGGCACAACGACGATGGCCCCCGCGCCGAGGGAGACGCCCCAGGCTCGCAGCGACTCCGGTTCCAGCCGTGCGCCCTGCTCCAATGCGTCGGGTCCCAGCCATCCGGCGAAGTAGCCGCCCACGAGCATCGCCTGGATCGATGCACCGCCAATGACTCCGCCCCCCAGCTCCTCGACGATGTGTCGGAGCGGCACGCCGCTGGGCACCTCATAGACACCGGGCCGGTTGACGGCGCCGGAGAGCGTCACGAGGAGCGTCCCGGGAAGGTTCGGCGCCCCGACCTCGCGCAGCCAGTTCGCGCCGTGGCGGGCGATCAGCGGGACGTTGCCGAGCGTCTCCACGTTCTGCACCAGTGTCGGCCGCTTCCCCACGCCCCGTTCCGACGGGCGAGGCGGCTTGAATGTCGGCTTCGCCGGCCCACCGTTGGCCCGGCGGACGGCCGCGGAGGACTCGCCCGCCACGTAACCCGGCGGCGCGGTCACGATGCGGAAGTGCGGCGTCTGCACCCCATCGGCCCGCAGTTCCCGCAGCGCCAGCTCGAGCGACGCCCGAACCTCGGTGGCCGTGGCGTGGAGGTAGAGCACGATCTCCCGGGCGTCGATCGCCCGGGCTGCGAGCAAGGCCCCTTCGAGCACCAGGTGTGGCCGGCGCAACAGCAGGGTGCGATCCTTCGCACTCGCTGGTTCAGACTCCGCCGCGTTCACCAGCACCACGCGCGGTGCAGGCTGCGCCGCCACCCCGTGCCATTTCCGCCCGGTCGGGAAGGCTGCACCACCCCGACCGCGAAGCCCGCTCGCGGCGATGAGGTTCCGCAGCTCCTCAGGCGACCATGCCCATCCCTCGGGTGCATATCCTCCCTGGGCGCGGTACTCCATCAGCGACTCGCGCCGGGTCACCCCGGGGATGAGGAGTCGGTGGGTCTCACCGACCGGGTGGTGAAGCGTCGCACGCTGCCGCTGTTCAACTGCCATGGTGCCCTCCTGCCGTGCTCTCCCTCGTCGCGCGGACGTCCGCCGAGGCACTGCGTGCGCCGTGGCGAACGTGCCTGTCACCCTGAGCCTAGACGGCGCCAATGAGAGGTCGATGAGGACTGGATGAGAGAATTCCCATGGACCAGGGATGGCAGCGTGGGGAGACCGCGGTGGGCCGCCCGTCGGGCCAATGGCGGGCGGCCTCTTTCCGCGCTCTCATCAAGTTCCAATCTTGGTACGCTAGGCTTGGGCCGGTGACGGACCGGACTGGAGGAGAACGGCGCAGCGATGGCCATCCTGGTAGTCGAAGACGAGCAACGCCTGGCGCGCCTGCTGCAGCGCGTGCTCCAGGACGAGGGGCACACGGTCCATCTCGCGTACGACGGTGTCACCGGCCTCGACATGGCGCTGCGCGGCGACTATGACCTCGCGATCCTTGACCTCATGCTCCCGGACCTGGACGGCGTCGAGATCTGCCGCCACTTGCGCGCCGCTCGGGTGCGGACACCCATCCTCATGCTCACGGCTCGGGGCGCGGTCGAGGATCGGGTCACGGGGTTGAACGCCGGGGCGGACGACTACCTGGTAAAGCCGTTCGCCATGGCGGAGCTGGTGGCGAGAGTCAACGCACTGCTCCGGCGCGCCCGGGGCACGGACGGCCCGCCGACGATCCTGCAGGTTGCCGACCTCACGCTCGATCTCCTCCGGCATGAGGCGCGCCGCGGCGGGCAGGTGATCGAACTCACACCGAAAGAGTTCGCCCTGCTCGAGTACCTCATGCGCAACCCCGGGCGGGCGCTCACCCGCTCGCAGATCATCGATCGAGTCTGGCAGTACGACCTCGACTCGCTCTCGAACGTGGTCGATATCTACATCCACTACCTGCGCGACAAGATTGACCGTGGCTTCGACCGCCCGCTCATCAAGACGGTGCGCGGCGTCGGCTACAAGATCGAGGGCTAGCAGCAGTGCGGTTGGCAACCCGGGCAATGCGGGAGCGGCTCGCCTTGCCGCAGCAATTCCGTCGCTGGCGATCACGGCATCGCGACCCAGCCACGGCGCTGTTCCGTGGACTCCGCCTACGGCTGACTCTTTGGTACAGCGGGGTCCTGACCGTCTCCCTGCTGCTGGCAGGGATCGGACTCTACTTCGGAGTGGAGCGGCTCGTCCTTCGGCCCATCACACAGGACGTGGATCGGCAGGTCGCTCAGATGGCACGGGACTGGGCACGTGAGGGGCGTCCGCCCTGTCCCCTCCCCGGAGCCTCGCGGTCCGTGTCGTTCTACGCCGTCTGCTTCGAAGTCGACGACGACGACCTCGAACCGACCGACGACGTCAAGGAGCTTGAGCCCGAGCCGCCCCACGAGTTCCTCGACGACGACCTGGCCCACCGCGCGCTCGCGCAGGGCACCGCGTCCGACGTCATGGACGGCGGCCACGAGGTTGGGGCGCTCTATCGCACGGCCCAGGTGGTGCGCGATCGCTCGTCGGGGTCGGTGCTCGGCGTCGTCCAGGGCGGGCGCTCAATCGCCGAGCAGCGCTCGGCTCTCGCTGCCCTGCGGACCATCCTGCTGGCACTCGGTGGGGTGGCACTGCTCGTCGCGACTCTCGGCGGGCTTTTCCTCTCCGGACGGGCGCTGGCTCCTGCGCGCCTCGCCTTTGCCCGCCAGCAGGCGTTCATCGCCGACGCATCACACGAGCTCCGGACCCCACTCACCCTGCTCCGGGCAAACGCCGAGGTTCTCCTACGCCGCCGCGACCGATTCGACCCGGAGGACGCGGCGCTCCTGGAGGATATCGTCGCCGAGACGGCACATATGGATCACCTCGCCTCCAACCTCCTCACCCTCGCGCGCCTCGATGCCAATCGGCTGCAACTGGAGTACGACGTCGTGGACCTCAGCGAGCTAGTCGCGGCGATCGCGCGCCGCGTGGCCGCGCTCGCCGCGGAGCGGCAGATCGTGGTGGAGGTAGCTGCGGACAGGCGCGTCGTCATCGTCGGCGACCGGCAGGCACTGGAGCAGGCCGCGCTCATCCTGGTTGACAACGCCTTGAAGTACACGCCGCCGGGCGGCCGCGTCACGCTGCGAACCGACACCAGCGACGGCGAGGCGCACCTGGTGGTCGCAGACACCGGCGTGGGGATCGATCCCGCCCACCTGCCGCGGCTGGGCGAGCGCTTCTACCGCGTGGACAAAGCGCGCTCCCGGGAGACGGGCGGCGTCGGCCTTGGTCTGGCGATCGCGCGCGGGATCGCCACGGCACACGGCGGAACTCTGCGATTGGAGAGCCAACCGGGCCGGGGGACGACCGCCACGCTCACCTTCCCCGCCAAAGGGCCCGGCCGCGCCCCTGAGAACTAGCCCGGTTGCGTGCCGCCGTGTCGGGCGGGACTTCGGCGCACCGCGCGGGGCCGTTCAATTCCGGGTTCGGGTGCGGCCCGTTGGAGCAGTAGGCCCAGTTGTCCCGGATCCGGCCCGCCGCTGAGGTGTCTCACGCCGCGCGGCGGCGTCGCAGGATCAACCAGCCGGCTCCGCCGCCCGCTGCGACGAGGGCAAGCGCTCCCGCGGCGGTCGCCAAATCCGCACCAGCGCGGGACCGTAGCGATTCGCCCGGAGGGGTCCTGATCGGCCGCACATCTCCGACCGCACCCGCGTCCCCGCTCTCCAGTGGCGTGTCCTCCCCGACTCCAGGGTCGCGGATAATATGTCCCGCGGCAACCTCGTCCGGGCCGACACCCCCGGCCTTGAACGGGTCCGGCGGGATGACCTCCACATCAGGCGGGACCGGGGTTCCCGGCCCGAGCGCGGCGATGTCTGCCGAAACGGCCACCCGCCCTGTACCGTCGCAGACGCTGGTGCTCAGGACGCCGCCTGGATTACCCGTCGCGAAGACGATGTACCGCTCGCCGACCTCGAACGCAACCGTGCAGTCGCCCAGGCCGTTCCCGCCCTCCACGTCGAAGTGGGTCTGCGCCGGGCCCTTCCATATGGTCTCGGCCGCGAGCGTCACCCGGGTGCTTCCGAAGACCTGAGCAATCGGCCGTTCGACCTTTTGGACCTGCCCGACGAACACCACGTCGGCTCGCTCAAACCGCTCCTCCGTCGTCATCGCGAGGCAGGAGCACGCAAGCGCACGCATCGGCAGCAGCGCCACCACTGCAACCGCGACCACTACTAACAGTGATCCAATGCGGGGCCGCGTTATCGCCACCTAATCGCCTCCTCAGCATATGACACGCGACGGCCGTTATGTCGCCTGCCTGACTAACGTCACGGGGCCGGGACAAGTTCCCGTCACCGCGAGCGCGCCGGGGCGACGTGCTAGAATCCGGGAGGAGCGAGCAACGCGCGCCGTGGCAGGACCGGCCGGAGTGGCCTGGAGAGGGAACCAACATGCGTGTGACGATCCGCTACTTCGCGGTGCTGCGCGAGGCAGCCGGGCGCAGCGCGGAGGAACGGGTACTCTCACCCGGCACCTCGGTTGGTGACCTCCTCGACCGACTCGCCGAGGATTACCCCATCGTCGACCGTCTCCGGGCGTACTCACGGGTCATGGTTAACCAGGAGTACGTCCCCCTCGACCATCCGCTCTCCGACGGCGACGAGTTCGTCATCATCCCGCCGGTGTCGGGCGGCGCCGGTCCTTTCCGCGTCGTTCAAGAGCCGATCGACCCGGACGAGGTGACCGCCGCGGTCGCCGCGCCGGACGCCGGCGCGATCGTCACCTTCCAGGGCACCGTGCGCGACAACGCGCGTGGCCGCCGGGTCCTCTACCTGGAGTATGACGCGTACCCCGCCGCGGCTGAGAAGACCCTGGCGCAGATCGGCGACGAAATCCGCGAGCGCTGGGGCATCGACCGCGTCGCCATCACGCACCGGATCGGCCGCGTCGAGATCGGGGAGCCCAGCGTCGTCATTGCAGTCGCCTCACCCCACCGCGCCGAAGCATTCGACGCCTGCCGCTACGCGATCGACCGCATCAAAGAGATCGTCCCGATCTGGAAGAAAGAGGCATACGAGGGCGGCGAGACCTGGATCGGCAGCGAGGCGGCCTACCAGGAGAAGTTCGGCCACTCGACATCCCGCAAGTGACGCCGCGCCAATCGAATACGCCGAGCGCTGGGACGGCATCCACCGGTGCGGACCGTACCCAGGATGAGTTGTGTGAGGAATTTCGCGTCGTGCTTAGGGCCCGAGGGAAACCCTCGGGGCTCACCAAGAAAGCCCGTTGAAGCGGGCTGGGGACGCAAGGCCCAATTGGTTGCCGGATCGATTCAGCCCAGATGTAGACAAGGGAGCCCCTCCAGGGGGCTTTTCTTTTTCAGCCCGGGGTGAACCCCGGGCACGGGCCACAGCGCGGGAACCATCGCGCCATCGGTACCGGAAACGGACGGCGTCACCGGATCGCTCAGACGACCAGTCCACCACACTGCAACTAGGCACGGCTCCCGACGGCATCGTCCCACCGATGCCCTTCGAGGCACACGACGCCCTCCGGGCCGACCACGGCGCTGTGTTCGACGCCGGCCGGGAGATCTAGCCGATCGCCTGCATGCATCTCGATCGAGCCGTGGGGCCGCAGGTCGAAGCGGATCGACCCTTCGACCACGTAAATCACCTTGTGGTACGGGTGGGAATGCACCGAGTAACGGTCACCCGGCCCGTTGCTCCAGCGGTAGGGGCGCAACCCCTCCGCAGCGAAGCGCGACAGGATCGCCTCCTCGCTGGCGGGTTGGGTGCTGTTCCAGGGCGTGTGAGTCGCCCCCGTCCGTTGCGCCTGCGTCATCCAACGCTCCCCTTCCCCGGCGGGGTGGGCGCTCGGCGCGCGGGCCAGCCTGCGCGCCACGGCGGGCATCACCCCTCGTCCTCGACGTCGGGAAGCATATTGAACTCCGTGCCGGAGATCGACAAGACCACCGCGTCGTCCTCAACCTGCCCGACCAGATCGGCCGGGATGCGCTTGTGCTTGCGCCCGAAGAGGCCGTGCTGAACCGTGAACGCGGTCAGTTCCCCGTTGGGATCGACGATCACCTGATCGACCGTGCCCAATTTTCGGCCGTTCGATCCCTTGACCGTCATTCCCGCTCCGATGGTCGGGAACGCTACCGCGTCCAACTCCTCCTCGACGTCCACCTCGGTACCCCGCCCCGTCGTGACCGTAACCTCTTCACGGACGGTCGTCCACGCTTCGGGCGAGGCACCCTCCTCGGCAGTCGGGGCCGACTCCATCACCTCGCCTGCCTGCGCGAGTGCGGTGCGCGGCACCTCGCCGATCAGGTGCCCGCTCTCGTCCACGACCGGCAGCCGGTCGAAGTCAATCTCTTCCCCGAGCTGGGACCTCGCCTGCTCCAGCGGCAGGTTCGGGTCGAGGACCGGGAACTCGCGCACCATGTAGTCGGCCACCGTGGCATCTGCCGGCACCTCGTTCTCGCGCATGATATCGCGCCACTGGATCACGCCGACCGGGCGGTCTTCCTCCACCACGATGAGCGACCGGATTGTTTGCGCTTCCATGCGGCGGCGAGCGGTGCGCACCGTCTCGTCCGGCCCGATGGTATCCACCTCGGGGACGATGACGTCGGAGACGCGCATCTCTTCCACCATCTATCACCACTCCTTCCAAGAGCCCATCGTGCCGGAGCCTCCCGGCATCGGGGCCTGCCAGGGCTTTCGCAATGCCTGTACCACCCAGGGGCCCCTCATACGTTCGCCGGAATCGCATCGCTCGATCCCGGCACGGACTCCTTGCGGCGCCGCATGGACACGGCTACCATGGCGGCGACCCGCAGGGGTGGGAATGAGTTCGGCGCCGGTTCGGCGCCCCCAAGAGAGCAAAGGAAAGAGCGAGATGACTGCGGAGATCTCCCGGCTCATGGAGTTGGTCGACGCCGCGGCGGATGAGGTGGTCCGCCTCACTCAGGATCTGGTGCGTATCCCGACCGTCAACTTCGGCACGCCCGAAAGCGGGGACGAGATGGCCGCCGCCACCTTCCTCCGCGACAAACTGGCCGAGGACGGAATCGACGCCACCATCTACGCCGCGTCGGAGAACCGCGGCAATCTCGTCGCCACCCTGGGTGACGGTAACGGCCCACGCCTGCTCTTCATGTCGCACACCGACGTGGTGCCGGTCGAAGATCCGGACCAGTGGACCTACCCGCCATTCAGCGGGGAGATCGCTGACGGGCGCATCTGGGGTCGTGGTGCGTCCGACATGAAGGGCACTGTCGCGGCGCAGGCAATGGCGTTGATCCTCCTCAAGCGGGCCGGTGTTCCCCTCAAGGGGACGCTCACCTTCGCCACCTGCGCTGACGAAGAGGCGGGCGGCGCCTACGGGTTCGGCTGGATGGCCAAGCACCACCCCGACGTGCTCCGCGCCGACTTCGCGGTCAACGAGGGCGGCGGCGGCCCGGTGCGGCACGACGGTCGTCTGATCTACCCGATCTCTACCGGGGAAAAGGGCCGGCTGGAGATCCATATCCGCATCCGTGGCCGGGGCTGGCACGCCTCTCAGCCCTGGCGGGCCGACAACGCCATTTACAAGGCTGAGGAGGTCATCCGCCGCATCCGCGCCTGGCGCCCCGAGGTCTCGACCCGGGCCGAGATCTTCCAGCACCTGGACACCCTTGCGGGCATCACGGAGCCGGTGACCGACGAGAACATCGATCAGGTGCTCGCCGAGTTGGAGAAGCGGAATCCGAACCTGGCCTCAATGCTCCGCGCCGCCTCGCGGATGACGCTGGTCGCCACCATGATTCAGGCCGGGGTGAAGTCGAACAGCGTGGCCGAGGCCTGCACCATCATCTGCGATGTGCGCAGCCTGCCGTGGCAGGACGTCGAGTATGTCCGGAGCCAGGTGGCAGGTATCCTGGAGGGGCTCGACGGGGTCAGCTTCGAGGTGATCGAGACGGCGGTGAGCAACGCATCGCCGTACGACTCCCCCTTTCGGGAGGCCGTGGAGGCCGCCACGCGCGACGCCATCGGCGTCGACGACATTGCCTTTGTGCCCGGCATCTCGGTCGGGTTCACCGACTCGCGCTTCGTGCGACCGCTCGGGAACGTCACGTACGGCTTTGTCCCGTCGGCGCCCACCGACGACCCCTCCCGCTCCGGTGCACACAACATCAACGAGTCGATTGGCATCGACAGCGTCATCGCCGCTACCAAGTTCCATGTGGCGCTCGCCTATCGTCTCCTAACCCGCACGTCGTAGGTCGAGTGCGCGGCCGGGATACCGGCCGGCATCTATCGGCCGACATCCCGGTCCTGCGGCACGCGCACGATCGCGCGCATGGTCTACGTGGATGGTGAGGAGAGACAACCCCGGGGACGAGTCAGGCCCATCGCCCGGCCAGCACCGGCAACGCTACTCGCCGCGGGTGGGCTGGGTCGTCTCCACCGTCTCGCTGTTGTGACCGATTCGGACACGGGTCCGGCTGAGGAGGAACAGCGCCAGAGTGAGCGCGACGATGATGCCAGCGTTGACTCCCAGGTCGATCACCGCCTGCCGGAACTCCTCGGCATCAAGCCGCTCCACACTCATAGCCGCGCCCACCGCCAGGATGCGGCGTGTGGCGCTGATTGCCGCGATGAACAGAAAGGGCAGGAGGGTGAACGCCTGATCGCGCAGGTAGGACAAAACCGTCGCCAACACCTCCATGATGATGAGTACCAGGAGGAGGTCGTTGATCAGCGTGACCATGGTCACCGGAAACTCCTGCCTGGTGGTAGCGGTGACCGTCTCCAAGAAGGCGATCACGCTGTAGCCGAGCATGACGACCGCAGCGGCCAGAAAGAGGAACGCGGTCGCGCTGTAGACCAGCCCCTGCGCGTACTGGGAGATGCGGAGGAACCGCTGCCCAGCCGGTCCGGTGAAGGAAACCGCCGCGGTATGCACCTCCGGATGCCGGACCTCAGACTTCGTCATCTCGCTGACCATCCCTTCGCCCGACGTCGGCTGCTCCTGAGAGCGCCTGGGGCGGAGGCTGGCACAGCTCGTGCCAGCGGCGGTGCGTCAGATGAACGTCACGGTGTTCAAACAAGGGGGAACACGGCTCGACCATGCTCCCCTTTGTTCCCCGATGTTGCACCTGACCCGCCGCGCTACCGAACCTTAGGCAGCTCGGTCCTCACTGGGGTGCAACGCGACGCTGGATCAGCGTCACTCGCCTACAGCCACCGCTGGAACCACCCGGCGATCGCTTCGAGGCGCTCGAGCCGGTGCCGCGGCTGCCCACCGCGCGACAGACCGTGGCTCTCGTTCGGGAAGCGCACGAACTCAACTGGGCGCCGCAGCACCTTGAGCGACACGAAGAGCTGCTCGGCCTGCTCGATCGGGCAGCGGTAGTCCTCCTCGCTGTGGATGATAAGCAACGGCGTCTTGATGTTCTCGACGTAGGTAATCGGCGACAGGCGCCAGTACAGCCCCGGGTCCTCCCATACCTCGGCACCGAACGTCATGGCGCTGGTGGAATAGCTGATGTCGTCGGTGCCGTACATGCTGACGTAGTTCGAGCAGCAGCGCTGGGTGACGGCGGCCTTGAAGCGATCGGTGTGGCCGATGACCCAGTTGGTCATGATCCCGCCGTAGGACCCGCCGGTCACGCCGAGCCGCTGCTCGTCGATCCCGCCCAGGCGGATCGCTTCGTCGACGATGGCCATGAGGTCCGGCATGTCGGCCTCGCCCCACGCCGCGTGCAGCTTGGCCGCAAACTCCTCGCCGTAGCCCGTGCCGCCGCGCGGGTTGCTGTAAAGGACCGCGTAGCCCAGCCCGGCCAGCATCTGGAACTCGTGCATGAACCCGTTGCCGTACTGGAGGTGCGGCCCGCCATGGATCTGCAGGATCATCGGGTAGCGCACACCGGGCCGCGCACCGGGCGGGCGCAGCAGCCAGCCCTGGATCCGTGTGCCATCCGGACTGGTCGCCCAGATCTCCTCCGGCTCCGCCAGCTCGACCTCCTCCAGCCACTCGCGGTTGACGTCGGTCAACTGCCGCTCATTGCCGCCGTCCGGCCCGCAGGCGTAGATCTCACCCGGGCTCGTCGGGGTCGACGCGGCGAAGACGAACCCGGCATCGCCCGGTATCGGCACCACCATGCCGACCCGGCGCTGTCCGCCGATGACCCGCTCGATCCGGTTGTCCGCCAGTGACACCCGGAACAGGTGTGTGTTGCCGTGGTCGCTGGCCAGGAAGTGAATGGCCTCCCCACGGCTGTCCCAGGCCACCGGGGAGGAGGAGAAGCGCGGGATGTCGCCCAGGGTTGTGTCGCCGGCAGAGCGGTCGAGCGCGGCCGTGCGCGGTACCGGCGCACCGCCTCCGGCCAGCACCGTCCACACCAGGACGTTTGCGTGATCGGCACGGCGATAGTCACTTGGGCCGAGGAGGGCGATTGTCGTCCCGTCAGGCGACCAGACCGGCTCGGACCAGGCACCCGGCGCGCAGGTGATCTTTCGCGGCGGACCACCCGCCGCCGAGACGGCCCAGATGTCCTGCAGGACGCCGAGCTCCCAGTCCGGGTGACGCGCCGCGGTGAAGGCGATCTCGTGCCCAGTCGGCGACCACGCGGGATCACGGTGCTCGTACGGCCCGTCGGTGATCTGTCTGGCCTCGGGCATTGACGGGTTGCTGGGGTCAAACGGGACGACCCAGATCTGGCGGTACTTGTCGTCGAGGAATCCTTCGCCGTCGAAGCGGTAGCGGATCGTGCGGATCACCCGCACATCCGAATCGGACTGCTTCTCCGGCCCGACTTTGCTGACGAACGCCAGCGCATCGCCGCGCGGCGACCACACGGGCTGCTCCACGCCCTCCGGAAGGTTGGTGAGCTGTCGCGCCTCCCCGCCGTCGGCCGGCAAGTACCAAAGTTGAGGCTTGTCCCCGCCGCGTGTGGAGAGGAAGGCCAGCCAGCGCCCGTCGGGTGACCAACGGGGCGTGCTGTCGCGCGCCGTCCCGGCGGTCAGTGGCCTCGGCTCCCCGCCGGCCACCGGCACCGTCCAGATCCCGCTCCGGTAACAGTTCTCCTTGCGGTACATCCGGGTGACGACGAAGGCCACCAGTGTTCCGTCGGGCGAGACCTGCGGGTCGCTGACCATCGCGATGCGGAACAGGTCGTCAGCCCGGATCGGTCGTTTCTGCACCCTTCCCTCCTCCACAAACGACCCACACCGCGCGACCGGTCATCACAACTCATACCCGCGCGCGGCGGTATTGACCAGCGTCCCCACGAGGGCGCCGATCAGGGTCAGGAACAGCGAGAGGAAGAAGACCGGCACCATCTGGATCGACGCGAAATTCGTCAGACGCGCCGCGAAGTCCGGTGCCACCAACGCGGGCCCCGCCAGCAGCAGCCAGTAGAAGACAGCCGCCGCGCCGGACGCGAGCGCCGCCTCGATGAGCACCCGCCGCAGTTCGATCACGAGTAGGGCCAGGATCACCCCGACCCCGACGTCGCCCAGCGCCGTCAGCCAGTAGGGCAGCCGCACCAGCGCACCCGGGCCGATACTACTGGCCGCCGCGGCGTAGAGGGCACAGAGCACCCACCCCGCCAGCAACACCTCCACGGCCGCCCGCCAGCGACCTCGCTGGCTCGCCACCTCAGTGCCCATCGACGATGCCTCGGTAGGGGATGAGGACCTCCTCGGCCACGTCCCCGCTCTGGACTGCCACCCGCATCTGGCCGCTCACCGTCCACTCGACGGAGGGGGCACCGATCTGCTCCTCGAAGGTCTGCCGCGTGTTGGCGAACACCTCGCCCACAACGACCTGGGAGTGGCGCTCGCCACCGAGCAGGGTCAGCCCGTCGAGCGAGAGCCGCCCGGCCGCCACTGAATGCCCGTTTGCCTGGATGGTCGCGGTGATGTCGATGACGCGCACCGGCACGTCGGAGTCGTTCCAAAGGAGCAGATCCACTTCCAGACCTTGCCGGTCTGGCCGGACCCGAACCGCCTCCAATTGCAGCCCGAGCGACTGGAACGCCCGCCAGGAGCGATTCCACCCCGCGACGCCGGGGAGGACGTTGACCGCCGTCAGCACCGCCACCAGCGCCAGCGTGCCCAAGAGGAGGCGGTCGGTACGGCTCATTCGGCGGGCGTCTCCGGTGCTGGTCCGATCGGCCCGCGGATGACCGCCATCACCCGCTCGCCCGCACGGTACGGCGCCTCTCGCGGCGGAATGAGGAGGAAGGCGTTGGCGCCGACTAGGGAGAGCAGTCGCGCCGACGCCTGGGGACCGGTGTTGCGCGCATGAAGGACGCCCGACTCGTCCGCCCACACCAGGCCGCGCTGGAACTCCAGCCGATCGCCGCTCTGGACATCGTGGGTCAGCACCACCGGCACTGGCCGCGGCTGCACGTCGCGCCGCCCGGCCATCACCCGTAGCGCGGCATTCACAAACACCTCGAAGCCGACGAGGGCCGATACCGGGTTGCCCGGTAGGCCGAATACGAGCGTGTCACCCACCGTCGCGAAGTTCAGCGGCTTACCCGGCTTCATGAAGAGCCGCCTGAAGTGCACCGTACCCAGGTCGTCGAGAATCTCTTTGACGAAGTCCTTGTCCCCGACAGATACGCCCCCCGACGTCAGGACGATGTCGCTGGCCGCGATCCGCTCCTCCAGCAGGCGGCGGAGGGCTGCCGGGTCGTCGGGTCCGCGGCCGGACCACACCACGTCAGCTCCGGCGCGCCGGGCGGCCAGCACCAGCGAGAAGCGGTTCGAGTCGCGGATCTGCCCCGGTCCCGGCTCCTGAGCGGGATCGACCAGCTCATCCCCGGTCGACAGCACGCTCATTCGCGGCCGCCGGAAGACGGGCACCTCCACCTTGCCCAGGCTGGCGAGCAGCCCGATCTCGGCCGGGCCGATCGGCGTCCCCGCTTCGACGAGCACCTGATCCCGCCGCAGATCGGCGCCCACCGGCCTCACGTTCTCCCCGACCTCCACCTGCTCCTGGTGGATGACCACGTGGTCGTCGCGCAGTTCCGTGTTCTCGACTGGTACCACCGCGTCGGCGCCGGGCGGCAGCGGCGCCCCGGTGGTGATGCGCACAGCCGTTCCCGGCGTCACCTCGACTGAGGTCTGGGACCCCGCGAACTGCTCACCGATGATCTCGCGCCAGGGTGAGACGTCTCCCGCGATCACGGCGAAACCATCCATCGTGGCAGCCGGGAAGGGCGGCAGGTCCTGGTCGGCGATCAGCGGCTCTGCCAGCACCCGATCCCCGGCCTCCTCGAGCGGCACCCGCTCGACCGGCAGTGGCCGCACATGGCGCAGGATGATCTCGAGGGCCTCGTGCGGCGGCAGCAGGCGATCGCCCATCGGCATCAGACCAGACCTCCTCCAGATGCGGGAGCACCAACCGGCCGTATCTTAGCACGCGCCCGGCGCAGGCGCGCCGGGCGCGGCAGCACGGTGGGGGATGGGGGAGGCTCAGTGATCTATTGGCGGGGTCCAGGAGTTCAGGACCTCGTCCCAGGTCATGACCGTGCCCGCATGTTGGCTGCTGTACGCCTCGGCGGCCTCTCGCGTGGCGAAGGCCACCAGGCCGGTCGCCATCGGGGTCGTCGTATCGGGACTGGCGACGTAATAGGCGGTTGTGCCGTCAATCCACTCCAGGCTCTCGAAGTCGTGCACCCAGACCCGCCGGTCACCCAGTCCCTCCTCCTGGACGAAGGCGACCATCTCCCCGGCGTCATCAAACACGTCCTGCTCGCCGCTGGCGTCCACCAGTCCGGCGGCATGGCGCTCCTCGGAGATGATCATGCCGCAGCGGGCACAGGTGTCGCGGCCGTAAGCAATCTCGGGCGGTTTGTCGGGGTCGTTCCCGCCGCACCCCACGAGCAGCACGCTGCCCAGGAACAGCAGCACGAGCCAGTGCAGCCGGCGCATCAGTGCACGTCCGTTCGTTTGAAGAGCCAGTAGCCGATCGGCAGCGGGAGCACGACCCAGACCGCCTCAATGGCGAGGAGGACCGGAGTCAACCGTGCGCCGAAGCGGTCGATCGCGTACACGCCCGCCGGGCCGAGAACCTCGAGCGAGGTCTGGAGGATCTGCACGCTGACCAGCTTGTAGGTGTCGAGCGGGTTCACCAGCGTTAGCGCCAGGAGCGAATCGGGCCGCAGCCCCATCACGAGTGCGCTCCCCATCAGCCCCAGGTCACCGACGATCACCAGAACCAGCCAGAGGGTCACCACGATGCCGAGCGCCGCCGAGGTCTGGCGTGTCACGCTGGAGACGAGGTAGCCGACACTGAGCATCCCCAGCGCCAGCAACGTGGTGAGGAGGATCAGCACCCCGAAGTTGCCCAGGCTGCCCCCGGCGCCCCGCAGCGCCAGCGCCGCGCCCGCCCAGCCGAAGCCGATAGCGAGGATCAGCGCCATTAGCGCGGCCGCCCCAAGGTACTTCCCGACGAAGACTTCGGCGGCCGACACCGGCTGCGCCAGCAGGTAGTCGAGCGTGCGATCCTGCCGCTCGGCCACGAGCGTCTGCGCGCCGATGGTGAGGCCGATCAGCGGCACCATCAGCAGCAGCAGGTTGAGCAGCCCGGCCGCCGTCCGGCCGAAACCGGCCTGCCCGGCCACATTGCTCCCCGCCAGCGCCACCCAGGCGAAGGCGACGATCAGCACCACGAAGGCCGCGGCGTAGAGCAGGAACCAGCGATTGCGGAGGCCGCCGCGCGCCTCTCGCACCGCGATCGCCATCACGACGCTTCGGTCCATGACCCCCGCTCCATCTCGAAGTCCTCAATCGCCACGCCGGCCCGCGCCAGCGCCCCAACTACGCGGCCCTTCGGCTGACCACCCAGGACGACCTCGACCACGTCGCCCCGCGCCGTGGCCTGGTAACCGAGCCGGTCGAGCGCCGCCAGCGCCGTGGCGGCCTCCCCCTCGGCGAGGTGAAGGACCAGCCGCGCGTCCCGCTCCAGCCGTTCCAGGAACTGCTCGGGAGTGATCTCGCCCCGCAGCGCTCCCCGCTCGATCAGGAGGATCCGGTCGGCCAGCATCAGCACGTCCTCCGGCCGGTGAGACGAGAAGATCATCGTCATCCCCTGGCGCTTGAGCCCGCGCAGCAACTCCAGCAACTCGGCCCGACCGCGGGCATCGAGGTTGGCCGTCGGCTCGTCCAGCAGCAAGAGTGCCGGGTCGCCGATGAGTGCCAGCGCCAGGGCCAGCCGCTGCCGCATCCCGCCCGAGAGTGCCCCAACGTCCTTCGCCGTCTGATCGCCGATGCCGAGCAGCTCCAGCCGCTCGAACGCGGCGCTAGCGGGCACGCCCTTGAGTTCGGCGATGAAGTGCGCGAACTCACCGACCGTCATTCCCGGGATCGGCAGTTCCTGCGGCACGAAGCCGATGCGCCGCCGGGTCTCTCTACCGTCGCGTCGCGGGTCCAGACCCGCCACCCGCACCTCGCCCTCGAAGCGAGCGATACCGAGCAAGCAGCGCAGGATGGTCGTCTTGCCCGCGCCGTTCGGCCCCCAGAGCGCGATCGCCTCTCCGCCGCGCACGTCGAAGTTGACGCCGTCCACCGCCGCCACGCGCCCGTACCGCTTGGTCAGGCCGCGCACCGCCACCGCAGCCGGGGGAGCAGCCCCGTTCGTCGCGTGAGCCAGCCCTTGCGCTCCAGCCGACATCGCGCCGGCCACGGCGGGCGCGGGTTGCGCCGTGGCGACCGTCGGCCGCCGCCGAAGTGCTCCAATCATGACCACCCCTCCAATGGCGACCACCACCCCGGCGGCACCGGTCACCACCCGTGCTTGCGTGCTCAGCCCGTTCTCGGTCGGGGGCAGACCCTCCGGCATCACCGGCCGCATCAGCGGCGCCGCGTCTTCGAGCTTCACCTGCGGCCGGACCTCCGGGAACGCCCGGGCGGCAAAGTCGATCGCCGTCTCGGCCGGGCTGAACTGGAAGAGCCGCAGCGCCTCGTTCCGGTCGATCAGCGACTCAAACAGCCGCTGGCTGCGGTAGGGCACGTCGCCGATGCCGTCCCCGTCGGCGTCGTAGCCGACGTAGTCGCTCCAGTAGTTGCCCCGTCCGTTCTCGCTCCAGGTGATGTCCCGCAGGCTGCCGCCGCCCAGGATGCCGACCTGCTCGATGTTGTCGATGAAGTCGTTACCGGTGACCGTGTTCCGCTGCGCACTGGGCAGGAAGCCGATCCCGATGCCGTTGTAGGCGAAGACATTGCCTCGGATGACGATGCTGGACGTCATCTCCCGCGCCGACTCGTCGATCTGGGCCCCGATGCGGTTCGACACCAACCGGTTCCCCTCGACGAGGACGTCGTCGCTCCCCTTGATCCCCAATCCCATCCCGCTGGGGCCGTGGTTGTCGTTCATCAGGTTCCCGGTCACCACCACCTCGCGGCTGTACATCACATACAGCCCCACAGCATTGGCCCGCAGGGAGTTGCGCTCGATGGTGGCACGGTCGCTGTACATCAGATGCAGCCCGTAGCGGTTGCGGTCGAACAGGTTGTCGCGCACGACGCCGTCGTGGGAGAACCAGAGGATCACGTCGCGGCCGTCGCGCGCAATGTTGCGCTCGATCGTGGTGTTGTTGCTGTACCAGATGCGGATGCCGTCGCCGCGCAACGAGATCGGGAGCGGCTTGGCCAGCACCACGTTGTCCCGCACGACGCTGCCGTGCGCGCTCTTGAGGTAGATCCCGAAGAGCGCATCCTCGACCCGGTTGTTCGCCACCACCACCGGGCCCGTGGTGGCGAGAATGCCGCTGTCCTCACGGTTGAGGTCGGTGCCGCTGCCGCGGACGATGAACCCCTCGATCGTCACGTCGGGCGCCGTGATGGTGACGACGGTGCCCTGCCCGTTCCCCTGGATCACCGGCTGTCCCTCGCCCACCAGGGTCACCGGCCGGTCGATGACCACCTGTTCGGCGTAGGTGCCTGCGCGCACGACCACCCGCGCACCGGGCGGAGCCTGGGCCAACGCCTCGCCGATGGTCCGCACGCCGCATTCGGGGCAGACGACGATCTCCGGCGCTGCGGCGCTCACGCCGCGCGGCACCAGGAGCGACAGGCCAAGCAACAGGGCGGCAACGGCGAAGGCGGCGAGCCACTGCCCGCGGCTAGGTGCGTCCATGGTCCCATCTCCGCGAGAGGACGGTTGCCACCACGGTGAGAACCGCCCCAAGCACCGCCGCGTAGAACCCGACCAGGAACTTGGAGACGGTCGAGAACTGGCCGATCTTGCCCTCGCCGACCACGGGCGGGGTAAACGGCTGGATCGAGCTGCTGAGCGGCGCATGCGGGTCGAGCGTGTGTCCCGCGTAGTAGAGCCAGGCGGCCAGATCCACCGCGAAGATGATCGGGAAGAGGATCGCCGGCAGGACCAGCAGCCACTTCCACCGGCCGCGCAGCCAGAACGAACCGACCGCCAGCACAGCCACGGCGACGATGGCGTAGCGGGAGATCTGCCGCTCCAGCTTCGCGGCCTCGTTGAGCGCCATCATGCCGATGTAGTGGTTCAACCCGTCGACCTCGCGGACATCGCCGCTCAGGTGGGACACGTATGCCACCACCGTCAGCCCCTTGGGGTACTGTGGCGCGCGCAGCTCCACCTCCCAGTACGGGAGGAAGATCGAGCCGACCAACAGCGCCGCGGCGAGGACCAGGAGACCTAGCGGGAGCATCTGGCGCACTGTCACCCGCCGCGCCTCGGCGCGCTCCCTGGTCCGCGCCGCCGAGCGGCCGAACGTTCGACTGGTTGCCTGCTCTGAGGAGACCATCGCTCCGTCCTTCCCCGGCCGGGGTGACGGGGCGGGGTCAAACCGCCCCACCCCGCCGCGCCCGGCGCTAGCTGGGCTCGACGATGAGGTAGCCCATCATCTCGACGTGCAGCGCGGCGCAGAACTCCGTGCAGTAGAAGGGGTAGACGCCCGGATGTTCGGCGGTGAAGGTGAACGAGTTCGCCTCACCCGGCTCCAGGCTCAGACTGACGTTCACACCGGGCAGCACGAAGCCGTGCGTCGCGTCGTGCGCGTTCTCGACGTTGGTGATGTGCCAGGTGACCGTGTCGCCCTGCTTCACCCGCACGATGTCCGGGGTGAAGTGGCTACGCAGCGCGGTCATGCGCACCGTCACCTGCGACCCGTTGCGCTCGACGCCCTCGTTGCCGAGCTGGGCCGCCTGGGCGTCCACCGCCTGGATCCCCGGCTCCCAGCCGGTCTCCGGGTAGACCTCCCACGGCTGCAGCAGGCTCACCGGGATGATCTGGGCGTAGTGCGGCTCACCGATGCCGATCGGCATGTCGTAGAGCAACTGCATCGTCTCGCCCGAGATGTCGATCAACTGGAGGTTTTGCGGCAGGAGCGGCCCGACCGGAGCGAAGCGGTCGACCGACCACTTGTTGAGCGCAACCAGGAACTTGCCGCCAGGCTGGATGGTGTCACCCTGGACCGCCGCGATGTGGCCGACGTTGTAGTGGACCGGGATCTTGTCGACGAACTTCCAGCCGTCGGACTTGCCCTCGCCTCCGAGCGTCCAGCGCGCCACCGCGCTGTCGATAAAGAGGCTGGTGTAGGCATAGCCCTTGTCGTCGAACTGGGTGTGGAGCGGCCCCAGGCCCAGCTCAACCTGTGCCTCCATGCACCCAGCGAAGTCGAGGACGGGGATGCCGAAGCTGTCCGTCTCGTAGTTCCCCTTGGCGATCTGCTCCTCGATCTTCTTCATGCTGTAGACGGTGACGTGCGGGTCCAGCTTGCCGGAGACCACGATGTAGGCGCCGTCGGGCGACACATCGACGCCGTGCGGGCTCTTCGGCTCGGGGACCTGGAACAGGATCCCTTCCTCGACTGCGGTCTTGATCGTGATGACCGGGAACCCGTTGATCAGCTCCACTTTGCCGGCGCGGGCCACCTCCTCGGCCTTCTTCCAGTTCACGACCGAGAGATAGTCCATCTCCCGCTGCGAGGCGCCGATCTCCAGCGGAGGCTTGCCCTCCTGGATGCCGCCAGTCGCCATCTCGGTGTTGAGCGAGTTGAGGAAGACCCAGCCGTCGCTCACACCGCGGCCGGCGTCACCCAGATCCTGGAAGTACGGCGGCAACTCAACTGCGAACGACTCATCCGGGACGATACGGCCGCGCTCCCTGTTGAACTTCCAGAAGGTGATCGCGCCCCGGTACTTCTCCTCAAACTCCTCCAGCGGCGCGTAGGCGCCTCCGAGCGGAGTGGCGTATTGGCACCCCTCCACGACGTACTCGGTGTTCGGGGTGACGAAGCAGGCGTGGTTGCTGAGCGTCAAGGGGTTCTTGACGATCTGCTTCGTCTCGAAGTCCCGCAGGTCGATCACCGCCACTCGGCCGTGGATCTTCTCGTTGATGAAGACGAACTGGCCATCGTACTGCGCGTTCGTCTCGCTCAACGCAGGGTGGTGGGTATCGCCGACGGTTAGGGTCTTGCCCTGGAAGCCGCCCTCCTCCAGCACCTTCCGGCTGGCGTCGGAGTATCCCCAGCCCTGCCACGGTTCGGGCGCGAACACGCCGATGACCCGCAGCAGCCGCATCGACGGGATACCGATCACGAGGAGCTGGCCGGAGTGTCCCCCGGAGGTGAACATCAGGTACTCGTCGTGACGGCCGCTCGGCACATACGTCTTCAGCGCCGCCGCGACGTCTTCCGGGGTCAGGCCGCGTTCCTTGGCGATGTCATTCGCCGAGGCGGGCGCCCCAGTTCCGCCACCGCCGTTCCCGTTGCCACCGATGCTGCACGACGAGAAGAGCGCACCCGCCGCTGGTCCCAGGACTGCGGCGGCACCGACGCCCTTGAGGACGGTGCGACGATTGAAGCGTCGCGTCTGATGCGCTTTGTCCATAGCTCGACTTCCTTGTCTGCCGGTTGGTGCCGGCCCACTCCACGCGCCATCCCCGGCCGGCGGCCAGGCGTCGCCCCTGTTCCGAGCCGCCGGCCGCGGTGGACACCCACCCGCTACTTGTTGTGTGTGAGGCTATGGATGGGCGGTGGACCCGACCACGCCCGGCAGGGTGGTTCGCTGCCTACCCCGCGGGGTAAACCCGGACCTACCTTCCCGGGTAGGGGCGGCACGTGGGTTGCATCAACGCAACATGCCGGAATCGCACACTAGCGGGATCGACAATCGCCGATCCCGCCGGTAGCCGGCCCGCGTGTCGTCGTTTTGACAGTGAGCACCTGAGAACGTATAGTTACAGCGTATTGACCCACATCCTTGCACGTGCGGGTTCCGAGAACATGTCTGCACCACAGATCGACGACCGGTCAGAGCGCGAGGCGGCCGTCGCGTCGCCCCATCCCAGCGAAGCGGGAGAAAGGGTCGCGACCTGGGCCGACCTGGAGCAGGTCATCCGGGAGCGGATGCCCGGTATGGACCTGACCCTCGTGCGCAAGGCGTACGAGTTCGCGGATCAGGCCCATGCCGGGAAGCTCCGGCGCTCTGGCGATCCCTACATCTCACACCCGCTTGCGGTAGCCATCATCCTGGCCGAAATGCAGCTCGACCAGGAGACGCTGTGCGCTGCCCTGCTCCACGACGTCATCGAGGACACCGATACCTCCGTCGAGGAGTTGACGACGATCTTCGGGGAGCGGATCGCCCGGCTCGTCGACGGCGTCACCAAGCTAGGACGTATCCGGTGGGCGACCGAGGAGGACTCGGTCACCCGGGAGAAGGAGCGGCAGGCCGAGAGCCTGCGCAAGATGTTCCTGGCGATGGTGGACGACGTCCGCGTGGTGCTGATCAAGCTGGCCGACCGGCTCCACAACATGCGTACGCTCGAGCACATGCCGCGTGCCAAGCAGCTCCGCAGCGCCCAGGAGACGATGGAGATCTATGCGCCGCTCGCCAACCGGCTCGGCATCTGGCAGCTCAAGTCGGAGCTGGAAGACCTGGCGCTGCGCTATCTCGACCCGCAGACCTATTTCTCGATCAAGCGGGCGCTCGACCGGCGCGGCACCGATCGCGAGCGGTATCTGCAGCGCGTCATCAACGATCTGACGAAGGCCCTGGCCGAGGCCGGGATTCGAGCCGAGATCTCCGCGCGCGAAAAGCACATCACGTCGATCGCCCGGAAGATGGAGCGCAAGGGCCGGAGCTTCGACGAGATCTACGACGTCCTCGGCGTCCGCGTCATCGTCGACGAGAAGAAGGATTGCTACGGCGCCCTCGGCGTCATCCACACGATGTGGCACCCGATCCCGGGTGAGTTCGACGACTACATCGCGACGCCGAAGGAGAGCATGTACCAGTCGATCCACACCGCGGTCCTGGGTCCGGACGGCCACCCGCTCGAGATCCAGATCCGCACGGCCGAGATGCACCACGTCGCCGAGTACGGCATCGCGGCCCACTGGCGTTACAAGGAGGGTGCCCGACCCGACCCGAACGTAGAGGCGAAGATCGCCTGGCTCCGGCAACTGATGGACTGGCGCGACGAGGTGGTCGACGCGCAGGAGTTCGTCGAGTCGCTCAAGTCGGACGTCTTCCAGGAGATGATCTACGTCTTCACGCCGAAGGGCGACATCATCGAGCTGCCTGCGGGCGCGACCCCGGTCGACTTCGCCTACCGCATCCACACCGAGGTGGGCCACCAGTGCGTCGGCGCCAAGGTGAACAACCAGCTCGTGCCGCTCAACTACCGGCTGCAGAACGGCCAGGTCGTCCAGATCATGACGTCGAAGACGAAGGTCGGCCCCAGCCGGGACTGGCTGATGTCCAGCAGCGGCTACATCACCACCGCATCGGCGCGCGAGAAGGTGCGGCAGTGGTTCCGTCGCCAGGAGCGTGAGGAGAACATCGCCCAGGGACGCGAAATCCTCGATCGCGAGTTGCGGCGGCTGGGCATCGACGCCAAGCTGGAGGACATCGCCAAGCAGTTCCCGCGCTACCAGAAGGTCGAGGACTTCCTGGCCGCGATCGGGTACGGCGCTATCACGCCGCAGCAGATCGCGTCCCGGCTGGCCGAGCATGCCGAGCCGCAGGTACTCACACACTCGAGCAAGGCGAGCGCGCAGCCGGCCCTCCCGGGTTTGCGGGTCCAGGGTGTGGGTGACCTCTACACCCGGTTGGCGGCCTGCTGCAAGCCCGTGTACGGCGACCCGATCATCGGCTACGTCACGCGCGGGCGGGGCATCACCGTACACCGCACCGATTGCCACAACGTGGCGCACGTCGACGAGCCCGGCCGGCTGGTGCAGGTGAGTTGGGGGAACGACCAGCGGCAAACCTACCCGGTGAACGTCCGCCTGGAAGCGTGGGACCGTGTTGGCCTGCTGCGCGACATCACCACCCTCGTCGCCGAAGAGAAGGTCAACATGCTCTCGGTGCTGACCGGCGTGAATGACGACCGGACGGTCACCGTGCTGATGACCCTCGAAGTCGAGAGCGTACAGCAGCTCAGCCGGGTGCTGCAGAAGCTGGAGACCATCCGCGACGTTTACGACGTACGGCGCGAGGCAGCACCCGGACCACGTCCCGCCTGAGCGCCGTGACCACCCCCGCCCCTGTCCTCTGCCTCGGAGAGATCCTGATCGACCTGATCGGCCACCCGCCCGGTCCCGCGGCGGCCGTCGAGAGCTTCGTGCCGCGAGTTGGCGGCGCCCCGGCCAACGTCGCGGTTGCGCTAGCGCGGCTCGGCGTCCCGTCGGCGTTCGTCGGGGCCGTCGCCGCGGACGATCCATTCGCCCCAGTGCTCCTCGACCGGCTGGCGACGGAGGGTGTCGACACCCGCTGGGTTAGGCGCGTTTCCGCGGCCCAGACGCGCCTTGCCGTCGTGACCGGGCCCGCAGGGCAGCGCGGGTTCACCTTCTACGGACACCCGCCGGCCGACAGCCTCCTGAGCCCGGACGACCTCCCGGCCGAAGCGATCGCCGGCGCCGCCGCGCTCTATCTCGGCGCGCTGCCTCTCACGACTGAGCCTTCCCGCAGCGCGGCCCTGCGGGCGGTCGACCTAGCGATTGCCGCGGGCGTCCCCGTCTGCTTCGACCCGAATCCCCGGCCGCAGTTCCTCGCCGCCGGGGCTGCGGCACGCGAGGCGTGTTGGCGGATCGCCCGCGCGGTTACGGTGCTGAAGGTCAGCGCGGAGGACATGACGATCCTCGGCATCACGACCGACGACCTGCCCGATGTCGCACCGCGGGCACGCCTCCGCGTACTCTCCCACGGCGCAGCGGGCTGCGACTACTGGACGCCTGAGATGAGCGGGCATCAGCCCGCGTTCGTGGTGCAGACCGTCGACGAGACCGGCGCCGGGGACGCCTTCACGGCCGCACTTATCGCCCGCGGGGTCGCCACCGGCTTCCACTACTCGGCGGACGACATCGCCTTCGCCGCGGCCGTCGGCGCTCTCGCGACGACGCGCCACGGCGCCATCGACGCACTCCCGACCACCGCGGACGTCGCCGCATTCCTTGCTCGCACGGCAAGGGATCACGCCTCGCGCCAGGATTGCGGCACTCATCCTGCTGGAAGTTGATCTTCAAGCACGCGGAACGGCTCGAACAGCGCATACGCACCCGCGGCGCTTGCTACGTGAACCATACCCGGCGGCGTCTCA
Organism: Sphaerobacter thermophilus DSM 20745; assembly: GCF_000024985.1. Lineage (NCBI taxonomy): Bacteria > Pseudomonadati > Thermomicrobiota > Thermomicrobia > Sphaerobacterales > Sphaerobacteraceae > Sphaerobacter > Sphaerobacter thermophilus. The sequence goes on along the minus strand of NC_013523.1, from coordinate 812,399 downwards.
CCCGGTCGGCAGTCGCCGGCACGGGCACAACGAGACACCCGGACGATCGCCGATGCTACCGCCGCGGGCCGCGAAGAGAGGAGTGCCGAGCGTGGCGAAGAAGACCGCAGCGGAGATGGTAGCCGAGGCCAAGTCCCGCATCAGGAACCTCTCGCCCGACGAGGTAGCCGCCGAGCTCAAGCGGGGCAACGTCGTCCTGGTCGACCTGCGCGAGCCGGAGGAGCGCGAGGAGAACGGCGCGATCCCGGGGTCGGTTTCAGCGCCGCGGGGGATGCTGGAGTTCTACGCCGATCCCACCACGTCCTATCACCGGGAGGAGTTCGACCCCGAGCAGGACATCATCCTGTACTGCAGCGCAGGCGGTCGCTCAGCCCTGGCCGCCGACACGCTTCAGCAGATGGGCTACCGCCGGGTCGCCCACCTCGAAGGCGGGTTCACCGCGTGGCGCGATCAGGGACTTCCGGTCGAGCCTTAGCACCCAAGCCGATTCGCGGTGCGGCCTGCAAGGTCAGAGCGCGGGCGATGAATTGATCATCGCCCGCGCTCCTGGTATCGCCTGCGATCCGCCGCTCAGACGAACGGCTGGCGCAGGATCGTCTTCAACTTCTCCGGCGCAGTGCGGCTGGGGTCGTTGAGGTAGATCTCGTGGTGCTTGCCGGTCAGCGAACCACCGCGGTCGGCGATGAACTGGTGCAAACGCTGGATCGTCGGCCCTTCGTCAGCGTACGGGCCAACGTACAGGATCTGCGCGGCCCGTCCCTCCTCAAAGGTCTCGAAACGCACCTGATCGAGCGCGGGTAGCTTTTTCTTGGCCGCGACCTGTTCCCGCACCTGCTCGACAAGTTCGGCCGTCACCGGCTCAGGCTGCATGATCATCGCCGTCCAGCGCCAGGACTCCCGGTCACCCGTCAGGAAGACCGAGTAGTCGTCCGCCCACCAGAGGCACTCGAGCGGCATGACCCGGAAGTCGACCGACGCCTGGCGTTTCACGGCGAACTTGACGCCGTAGGCAAGAGCGAAGAGGCTCTCGACCGCCTCGCGATAGGCCGCGCTGTCCGGTCCCCCGTCCCCGTCGATCATCAGGAAGCGTAGCGGCGGGACGACCACCTCGGTCACGTCCTTGGCCGAGGGTGCATAGAGCTCCTTGAGCGACTGTCGCGGGTCGATCTTCTCCATCCCACAGCCCTTCCCTACGCCGCTCAGCGCTCCAGAAGCTCGTCCGGGTCGATCCCCAGGCGAGCAGCCATCCGCTCCCGTCGAGTCTTCCGGCGTCGCTGTGCAGCCGCCTCCTGTCGTTCGGCCTCCAGGGCCGCCTCATCCCAGATCAGTTCCACATCGGCCACATGCACGACGTCACCCGGCTGGATCCCGAGTTCCTCCAGCTTGGCGGAGATGCCCGACGCCTCGAGGACCCGCTGGTAGCGCTCGGCAGCCTCCTCGTTGCCGAAATCGGTCATCCGGGTAATCCGCTCAATCTTCGGTCCCCGCACGACGAAGTGGTGCCGTGAGATGCGTTCGGCCTCCCACCAATCCTCCTGCGTCTCCTCCAGGGTGTAGACGCGGCGCTCCTGCGGCGCCACCACCTGAGGCGAGGGAAGCTCGCGCAGGCGCTCCAGCACGCGGGCCAGCAGCGCCGGCACTCCCTCGGTCGTCGCCGCCGAGATCGGGAAGACCTCATAGCCCTCTCTGGTCAGCGCCTCAGTCAGCCGCGGCAGGTTGGCCTGCGTCTCGGGGAGATCGATCTTGTTGATCGCGACGATCTGCGGCCGCTCCGCCAGCTCCGGTGCGTAGGCTGCCAGTTCCTCATTGATCGTGCGAAAGTCCTCCAGGGGATCGCGTCCCTCGAGACCCCCCGAACCATCCAGTACGTGGATCAGCAGCCGGGTCCGCTCGATATGGCGCAGAAACTCGTGGCCCAGCCCGACGCCCTCGGCCGCCCCCTCGATCAGGCCGGGAATATCGGCCATGACGAACGTTTCCCCGCCGGGACCGCCGATCTCCACCACGCCGAGCATCGGCGTGATTGTCGTGAAGGGGTAGTCCGCGATCTTCGGCCGGGCGGAACTGGATGCAGCCAGCAGGGTCGACTTCCCCGCGTTGGGCAGCCCCACCAGCCCCACGTCGGCGATCAGCTTCATCTCCAGCCGGATCCACCGCTCCTCACCCGGCTCGCCCTTCTCGGCCATCCGCGGGGCCTGCCGAGTCGCGGTTGCAAAGCGCGCGTTACCGAGTCCGCCCTTGCCGCCGCGCGCTACCCGAACAACCTCACCGGGGTGTACGAGGTCCGCCAGCACCCGCCCGGTCTCGTCGTCCATCACCACCGTGCCCGGTGGGACGTCGATGTAGAGGTGGGCACCGCGCTTACCGGTCTTCTTGGCTCCCTGGCCCGACTCGCCGCGCTCGGCCCGGAAGTGCTGCTTGTACTTGAAGGCGATCAGCGTGTTGAGGTGCGGGTCCACGCGGAGGTAGACATCGCCGCCGTCCCCGCCATCGCCGCCGTCCGGCCCGCCGAAGGGCACGTACTTCTCTCGCCGGAAACTGATCGCCCCGTTGCCGCCATCGCCGGCTTTGACGTAGATCTTCGCCCGGTCGTAGAACATGGCACCTTCCATGTCGGATTATGCTCGCGCGTACCGTGTTGCCCCTGCGGACCCCGCACTGGCGATGCCGCGCGCTTGCAGTGTCCGTATCTTAGCCCAACACCTCACGGAAACACCGCCAGACCGCGCCCAGTGGACCACGCGCGGCTACAGGCCCCCGCTTCCATTGTGGGGGAGGGGCTTTCAGTGAGGGAGATGGATGACGCATGACGCGTGACGTATGACGCAATGCGATGCCGAGTCATCCGTCGGCGCGCCAGGAGACCGCGCCAGCGCGGTGCAAGATCGATCAAACGCGGGGAATGGACACCTACTCCAGGTAGTCGCGCAGCTTCTTGCTGCGGCTGGGATGGCGTAGCTTCCGAAGCGCCTTCGCCTCGATCTGCCGGATGCGCTCCCGCGTGACGCCGAACTCGCGCCCGACCTCTTCCAGCGTCCGGGTGCGGCCGTCGTCCAGCCCGAACCGCAGCTCAAGCACCCGCCGCTCCCGGTCGCCCAGGGAGCCAAGCACGTCGTCCACCTGCTCCTTGAGCAGCTTGAGCGAGGCCGCGTCCGACGGCGCCAGCGCCTTGGAGTCCTCGATGAAGTCGCCCAGGTTGCTGTCTTCTTCTTCGCCGATGGGCATCTCCAGTGACACCGGTTCCTGGGAGATCTTCAGGATCTCGCGGACCTTGTCCGGCGGCAGGCCCATCTCGGCCGCGATCTCCTCGGAGGTCGGCTCGCGCCCCAACTCCTGCTGCAACCGGCGCGAGGTCCGGATCAACCGGTTGATCTGCTCTACCATGTGGACCGGGATCCGAATCGTGCGGGCCTGGTCGGCGATCGCCCGGGTGATAGCCTGGCGAATCCACCAGGTGGCGTAGGTCGAGAACTTGAACCCCTTGTGGTGCTGGAACTTCTCGACGGCGCGGATCAGACCGAGGTTACCCTCCTGCACCAGATCCAGCATCGACATGCCGCGCCCGCCGTACTTCTTGGCGACACTCACCACCAATCGCAGGTTGGCCTCAGTCAGCTTCTTGCGCGCGATGTCCCCACGGACCACGAACTCTTCCCACCGCGCCTGGAGCGCCGCTTCGTCGCGGCGGAGGAGCTCCCACACTTCCTCGTCGGTCGGGAACGCGTCGACCGGCCGGATCAACTCCTGGATCGGCGACGGGAGCAGGTCGTACTCAATTCGTCGCCGCCGCAGGCTCTCCTCCAGCTCCTCGCGGCTGACACCAAACTCCTCGCCGACCGCCTGGATCGCGGGCTCCATCTCCTCGGTCAGCGGCAGGACAGCCGCCAGAACCCGTGTCTTGGTGGTGGCCGGTTGATCCGGGAACGCGGCGCGATAGAAGGCGATGGTCAGCGGCCAGCCCTCGCGCAGCGTGCGGTAGACCGTCCAGCCGATCCCCGCCGCGCTCGGCCGGTCGCCGTTGCCTCCCTGGAGCTCCTGCTGCAGGCGGAAGATGTAGTCGCCGCGCTCCATCGCCTGCGCCAGCGCCACCTCCTGCTCGCCGGTGAGGAGCTGCACCCGCCCGATCTCGCGCAGGTAAATCCGGACCGGGTCGTCGAGGCTGACTCCGCTGAGATCGACATCGGAGAGCTCGGTGGAGAAGAGGTCGTTATCGGCTTCGACAGCCGCGACGTCGGGCAAGTCCGGCGCGTCCTCGGCCGGGTCGAGCACGGGTACGTTCATCTCCGCGAGCTGGGACGTGATGGCATCGACCGCGGCTGCCCCACCCGGCGCGGAGGCTACATCCGCCAGTTCCTCGGCCGAGAGGTAGCCCTGCTCGCGGGCACGCTCGATGATCCTCCGGATGGCCAGCTCATCGGCACGGTCATCGCCGGAGATACCGTCGGCACCCTCGCCGCTCATAGACACCGGGTCCACGGGGTCTTCAAATCCGTCAGCCGAATAGCGGAATCTCATCGCCTCAGCCACGCTAGACGCTCTCCCCAGTCCACGGGACGAGCACTGGTCTGGAGCGGTGTCGCAGTGATACTACGCCGAATACCAAAATGCAAACGCCCACGCTCATTCACCGGTCTGATTCGGGACCACCACCACCTCCCGCGCCAGCAGGTCCTCGTAGCGCTCGCGCCGCTGCACGAGCCGCGCCCGGCCATCCGCGACGGCCACCACGGCCGGCCGGAGCGCCAGGTTGTAGTTGCTCGCCATCGCCAGGCAGTAGGCGCCCGCCGCTGGGAGCGCGAGCAGATCGCCCGGCTCCACGGTCGGCAGCTCCACATCCCGGATGAGCACGTCGCCCGACTCGCAGTACTTCCCGGCGATGGTCACCACGGCGTGGTCGCTTCCGGCGCCATCCCGGTTGGCCAGAGCCGCGGTGTAGCGCGCCCCGTAGAGCGGGGGTCGGATGTTGTCTGCCATCCCGCCGTCGACGCAAACGTAGCGGCGCACGCCCGGAATATCCTTGATCGCCCCGACGCGGTAGACCGCCACCCCGGCAGGGCCGACGATCGAGCGCCCCGGTTCGACCGTGAGCACCGGCGGGTCGAACCCCCAACGTTCGGCTGCCTGCAGCGCGCTCCCCGCCACGGCGGCGGCGTAGGGCTCGATCGCGGCGTCGGGATCGTCGCTCTCGTACGGGATCGCCCACCCACCGCCAGGGCTGATCTGATCCGGCACCACGCCGAAACGGTCCCGCATCTCGGCAGCAAAGGCGAAGAGCACGTTGATCGTCGTCGCGAACGGCTCCGTCTCCGCGATTTGCGAGCCGATGTGCGCGTGGTAGCCACGCAGGCGCAGGCCCGGCACCGCGCGGATCCGTTCAACCGCTCGCGCCGCGTCACCCGACTGGATCAACAGCCCGAACTTCGAATCGACGATGCCGGTCTTCCGGTACTCGTGGGTGTGGGCATCCACTCCCGGGTTCACCCGGAGCAGGACGTCGAGCGCGACCTGGCGCTCGGCGGTCAACTGGGCCAGCAACTCGATTTCGTAGTGGTTGTCGATGACCACCTCGCCGACGCCCAGCTCGAGCGCCAGTGCCAGTTCCTCCGGCGTCTTGTTGTTGCCGTGGAAGACGATACGCTCGGCCGGGAACCCGCCGCGCACGGCCAGGTAGAGTTCCCCACCCGACACCACGTCCAGCCACAGCCCCGCCTCGTCGAGGAGCGGCAGCAGCCACGTCGCCAGATACGCCTTTCCGGCGTACACGACGCGCGCCCGCGGGTAGTGGCGCTCGAAGGCCTGGCGATAGGCATCCGCACGCTGGCGCAGGGTCGCCTCATCGTAGATGTAGAGCGGGGTTCCATATTCATCGGCTAGCTGGGATACCGGTACCCCGCCGATGATCAACTGACCCGAGCCATCGCGCTCGGTCGTGACCGGCCAGACCATCGACTTCCCTTCCGCTTCGGACCGCCGGGGCGCGCTGCACTCCTACACCATACTGATCGCTCCGGGATTATACGGTGCCAGCACGCGCCGACAAAGAGGGCCACAACTCCCGGATACCGCCACCATCCAACGGTAGAACGCCCACCTTGGCATGTCGGTGACGACCGTGTAAGCTATCGGCATGATCGCGTACGAATCGAACCGGTACGATGGATCATGTGTGGCAGGCGCACCGCCGTGGGGTGCGTCCGTCCGCGCGTTCCCCTGCCACGGCCGCGACCCGTACCTTCCAGTGAACCGGCCGCTGATCCTCAGAACCGCGGTCTAGCCGGGCGAAGGGGTTATTGTGCCCCGCGCCCTGGAAAGTGAACACTAGACACGCGGGATCGAGTATGAGGAAGAAGCAGCATGCCGGTTACAATTCTGTCAGTTCACGATCTGACCAAGAACTACGGCTCCGAGCAAATCTTCAGCGGGGTCACATTCCAGGTAGAAGAGCGCCAGCGCGTTGCACTGGTGGGCGTCAACGGCGCCGGGAAGAGCACGCTCTTGCGCGTGCTCGCCGGTAAAGAGGAACCGGACGCCGGGACCATCACCACCCTCTCCGGCCTGCGCATCACCTACCAGGCACAGGAGGCGACGTTCGACCCCGACCACACCGTGCGCGAGGCAGCCCTGGACGCTTTCCGCGAGGCGCGCCGTCTGGCCGAGGAGATGGCCGCGATCGAGGCGCGCATGAGCGACGCCCAAGGGGAGGAGCTCGACGAGCTCCTGGAGCAGTACGGGGAGTTGAGCACCCGGTTCGAGGCCGCTGGTGGCTACGAGATGGAATATCGCACCGAGCAGGTGCTGACCGGGCTCGGCTTCGCCGAAGAGGACTTCGCGACGCCGGTGACGCACCTGAGCGGCGGCCAGAAGACACGACTGGCTCTGGCCTGCGCGCTGCTGAGCGACCCGGATCTGCTCCTGCTCGACGAGCCGACGAACCACCTCGACCTGGCTGCCCTGGAGTGGCTTGAAGGCTTCCTGCGCTCCTGGAACCGTGCGGTCATTGTCGTGTCACACGACCGCTACTTCCTCGACCGGGTCACCGAGCGCACGCTCGACCTGAGCTTCGGCACGCTGGAGGACTACCCGGCGCCCTACAGCCGCTACCTCGTCCTGCGTGAAGAGCGCCGCGCTCGCCAGCTCAAGGAGTACGAGGCGCAGCAGGAGTTCATCGCCCGCACGGAGGAGTTCATCCGACGTTACAAGGCGGGGCAGCGTGCGAAAGAGGCCCGCGGGCGGGAGACCCGTCTGGCCCGGCTCGAGCGCATCGAGAAGCCGCGAGAGCACGAGACGCTCAACGTCCGGCTGACCGCCGGGCTGCGCAGCGGCCGCATCGTGCTCAGCACCCATCGACTCCAGGTCGGCTATCCCCCGCGGGACGGGAGCAAGGAGCCGGAGGTCCTGCTGACCGTTCCGGACCTGACGATCGAGCGCGGGGACCGGGTCGCACTCATCGGCCCGAACGGCATCGGCAAGACGAGTCTGCTCCGTACCATCGTCGGCGAGATCAAACCGCTCGCCGGGCGGATCGAGTTCGGCGTGAACGTCAAGCCCGCCTACTACGCTCAGGGGCACGAGGGGCTAGACCCCCGCAAGACGGTCCTTGCTACGCTCGTGGAGAAATACCCGATGAGCGAGGAGGGCGCCCGTACCCTGCTCGGCCGCTTCCTCTTCAGCGGGGACGATGTGTTCAAGACCGTCGGTTCGCTGTCCGGCGGCGAGCGGAGCCGCCTGGCGCTGGCGACGCTGACACTGGAGCGGGCCAACTTCCTGGTCCTCGACGAGCCGACCAACCACCTCGACATCTCCTCGCGCGAGGCGCTGGAAGGGGTGCTGAGCGACTATGAGGGCGCGATCCTCTTCGTGTCCCACGACCGCTACCTGATCGACCGGCTGGCGACCCGCGTCTGGGCCGTCGAGGACGGGACCATCAAGGTCTACCAGGGCAACTACGGCGACTACCTGCGCCAGCGGGAGCGCGCCATCCCGCAGCCGGAAGCGGTCGAACCGGCGCAGCCCGCCAAGTCCGCGCGTGCGAGCACGCCCTCCCCGGCGCCGCGCCAGGGTGACCGTCTCTCCGACCGGGAGCGGCGTCGCCTGCAGCAGGAGCTGTCGGCTGCCGAGCGCACGATCAGCCGGCTGGAGCAACGGCTGAACGAATTGAACGACGACCTGGCGCTCGCGACGATTGAGCAGGACATCGAGGCCATTACCCGGCTCGGCAACGAGTACGAAGCCGTACAGGCAGAGTTGGACGCGGCCTACGCCGAGTGGGAGAACCTCGGCAGGCGACTGGATGAAGCGACGGAGGCGGTGCGCTCATGAGCCGGCGACCATACGTCATCGGGGTGACCGGGAACATCGCCTGTGGCAAGTCCCTCGTGCTCGACACCCTGGCCAAGCTGGGAGCCGAGACGATCGACGCGGACCGCGTCGCCCATGAGGTCATGGCGCCGGGCACCCCGACGGCGGAGCGGGTCATCGCCGCGTTCGGTGAGGAGATCCGCGGGCCGGACGGTGGCATCAACCGGCGCGCGCTCGGCGCGATCGTCTTCCGCGACCCGGACAAGCTCGCGCTGCTGGATTCACTGGCGCACCCGCCCACAGTGGCCGCCATCCGCGAGCGCGTGGCCGCCTCCACGGCCGCCGTGGTCGCCATCGATGCGATCAAGCTCTTCGAGGCTGGCGTCGCCGAGGACTGCGACGAGGTCTGGGTCGTGACCTGCACGCCGGAGCAGCAGGTCGAGCGCCTGATGCGGCGAAACGGCTTCGACCGCGAGGAAGCCTTGCGCCGCATCCAGGCCCAGCCACCGCAGGAGGAGAAGGTCCGCCGGGCCGACCGCGTCATCGACAACAGCGGGACCGTCGAGGACACCGTGGCCCAGGTCAAGGCCGCCTGGGACGCTCTCCCCGCCGAGGTGCGGCAGCGGATCACCTCTTGACTTGAATAAAGCTTGACGAATTGCCGTGCTACACCGGCGCCGACCTGTTGCCCGGTTGCTGTCATCCTGAGCGGAGCTGGGGGCAGCGAGAGCCGCCCTCGGCGGAGCGAAGGATCTCCCCGGTGCACGACCGGTCCGACGCGATGGATATCGCGTCGCCCAGGTTGACACCAGCATGAGGGATCACAAGTGTCTGGAGGAGCCGCCACGCCCCCGGTGACGCTCGCCCAGGCCCTACCTTCCGACAAACCGTGGCTCCCGCTTCTCGGCGAAGGCCGCGAGCGCCTCGTGACCGTCTTCGGTCTGCCTGGCCGCAACAACTGCGTCGACGTGATGCTGGGCCGCGGCTACGGTGCCCTGATTCAGCGAGAGGGCGATGTTGCGCTTGGTCTCGACCACTGCCAGCGGCGCGAGCGCCGCGATCTGCTCCGCCACCTCCCCGGCCGAAGCTTCCGCGTCCTCAGCCACCCGACTTACCAGGCCGAGCGCGAGCGCCTCTTCAGCGTCGACCCAGCGCGCGGTCAGGAGCAGGTCCTGTGCGCGGGCAAGGCCCACCACCTGGATCAGGTGCCAGGCGGGTGAGGGGACGGCGACCGCCGGCTCGCGGTAGCTGAATCGCGCCGTCGGTGCCGCTATCCGGAGATCGGCCGAGATGGCCAGCTCCACGCCGAGCCCGACGCACGCCCCCTGAATCACGGCGACGACGGGCACCGTCAACGCCCGCAGGTCGCTCAGCGCCCGGTGCATCGTCGCGATCAGGTGCCGGGTCGCGGCAGGTGTGTCGGCCGCTTGCATCGCTCGCAAGTCGATCCCGGCGCAGAAGGCGGGTCCGGCGCCGCGCAGCAATACCACACGCGGGCGTTCCCGCTCGAGACGTTCCGCCGCCTCGATGAGCGCCTCAAGCAAGGCCAGGTCGGCGGCGTTGCGGTAGCGCGGGCGGTTGAGCGTGAGCGTGGCAGTGTCGCCGTCGAACGCGAGCAGGACCGGAGCGTCGTCGAGGCTCATGGGCGCTCTCCCCTCGTGCGGTTGGTCCGGTGGGCTACACTGTTTGAGAGGTATCATACCAACGGAGGGACCAGGCACCGTGCTGTCGGCACAGGGTTTGCACACCCGGACCCAACACGCCGTGCTCGCGCCGGGTGCATGAGACATGTTGGCCGAGACTCCAATCGTGACGCGGTTGATACGCTGCACCCCGGCCGTGTAACGCCGTTGGGGCCGTTCCGCTGGTAGCGTAGCGGTGACCTGCGGGCCGAATCCGCAGGACGAACGCCAAACGAACCCGCAACAGGAGGGCCAAAGCCCATGGAAGCCTCAATTCGACTCGGCCGCGTGCGCGGCATCGTTATCGGGATCCACTACACGTGGCTGATCGTCTTCGGCCTGTTGACCTACTCGCTGGCCGTCGGGTTCTTCCCTTCCCTGTACGAGGCATGGTCCACCACCCGTTATTGGCTTGCCGGGGCGCTCGCGACGATTCTCCTGTTCGCCTCGGTCTTGGCTCACGAGTTGGGACACGCGCTCGTCGCACAGTCTCGAGGCATCCCGGTCCGGTCGATCACCCTCTTTATCTTCGGCGGCGTAGCCCAGCTCAGCCAGGAATCGGAGACGGCCGGAGATGAGTTCCGGATCGCCATCGCCGGGCCCGCGGTGAGTCTTGTGATCGGGCTCGGGTCACTGGCCCTGTGGTGGCTCGTTCGCGGGGTGAACACGTTCGCGGCCGCCATCCTGTTCTACCTGGGAGTGGCGAACGTCATCCTGGTGGCCTTCAACCTGATTCCAGGCTTCCCGCTCGACGGCGGACGCGTCTTCCGGGCCATCGTCTGGGGTATCACCAACAGCCTGGAACGCGCCACGAAGATCGCGGCGACCGTGGGCGTCATCATCGGCTATCTCTTCATCGTCGCGGGCATCTTCTATGTGTTTGCCTCCCCGATCCAGGGCATCTGGCTGATCGCCATCGGCTGGTTCCTCCAGAGTGCGGCCGAGCAATCGTACCGGCAGATGCGACTCGAGCGAGCCTTCTCCGGCGTGCGCGTCGGAACGATCATGGACCCGAACCCCGTCGTGGTCCGGCCTGAGGTCACGCTGGACGACCTGGTCGATCGCTACGTGCTGGCTCGCAACGTCCGTGGACTTCCCGTCGTCGACAACGGGTATCTGGTCGGGATCATCACCCTGACCGACCTGCGGGAGATCCCGCGCGAGGACTGGGGTCACATTACGGTGCGCGAGCGGATGACCCCACGCCAGGAGTTGATCACGCTCGGCCCCGACAGCGAGCTGACCGACGCCCTCAAGGCGCTCTCGGCCAAAGACATCCACCAGATCCCGGTCATCGAGGGCAATACGCTGGTCGGCCTGCTGACCCGGAGCGCGGTTATCCGCTACATGCAACTGCGGGATGAACTGCCCGAGTCGGCGGTCCAGCCGCGAGAGCCGGTGCCCGGCGCCGGACGCGAACACGAGCACGGCCCGGCCATGTGACGCAGCCCGCAGCGGCTAGTCGTCGCCGCGGGCTCCCGCCGCCTGCGGGACGGCGGCACGCTGCGATGCGTCACGCGGAATGAGCAGCGCCAACGCCACCGCCAGGACCAGCAGCACCGACAGGGACGACAGCGCCATGGGCATCCCAACCTGATCGGCCAACCGGCCGACGAGCGGGACGCCGATCCCTCCGGTCACGAACCCGAGTCCCAGAATGAACCCGGAGGCCATTCCGGTCCGCCCCGGCAGCGCCCGTTGGGCCATCACCAGCGTAATCGACAACGACGAGTCGGCCAGCATGCCGTACAGCGCGCCGGTTAGCAGCGCGATCGGCCCGGGCACGCCGACGAAGAGAAGCAGCGCGGGGAGCGCCCCCACCAGCGAGAGCATCAACACGCGCCGCTGGCCGAAGCGGTCCGCCAGCAGTCCGCCCAGCAGCGTCCCGAGCGCCCCAGCCCCGATCACCAGCGTCGTCAGCGGCCCGTAGAAGCTCGCACTGTAGCCCAGGTCGGCATACCACAGCGGGATGAACGTGATCAGGGACAGGGTGACCCACGAGCGCAGCATCGTCACCCCCACCACCGGCAACAGCCCGCGCCAGGCAATGCGCTCGCGCCCGTGGGACGCGTCTGCGACCGAACCCCCACGCCCGGCCACTCGCGCGGGCAACCCCCGCAGCGAGCGCGCGATCAGCAGCGCCGAAACCAGTCCGATCGGCAGCATGAACACCGACCCGGCAGGCCCAATCGCGCCGAAGGCCAGCGCGCCGAGGAGCGGTCCGAGGGCGTAGCCCACCGAGCCGCCCACGGTGTAGATCGACATCGCGGTGTTCTTCTGGAGGTCCCCGGTCACAGCCGATGCACTGGCGGCGCCAAGGGGGTGGTAGGCACCCGAGCCCAGTCCCGCAAGCGACGCGGCCAGCATCAGGAAGCCAAGGGTTGGTGCCAGGCCGGCTACGGCCACCATCAGTGCCGCCCAGGCGACGCTCGCCGGGGCCAGCACCCGGCTGCCGAAGCGGTCGGCCAGGTAGCCGAAGATCGGTTGGACGATCGACGAGGTCGCGGTGAAGGCCAGCGCTACGAGGCCGACGGCTTCCTTGGTCAGGCTGAACTCGAGCGCCATCAGGGGGTAAAGGACCGGCAGCAAACCTCCATACATGTCCACCGTGAAGTGGCCCAGCATGAAGGTGAGGAGCGCCCGATTACGCATCAGTTGTCTCAGCGTCTGCACGCTCCCCCTGCCCCCCGACGGAGTCTGACGACGCCCGCGGCGCCGGATGATACCGCCACACCCGTCTCACGACCACTGTACGTACGGACGGGTAACGAAACGCGATGGACATCGTTGAATCTAGTGAGGAACGACGGAGCGAGGCGAATCCTACTCCGGCCTAGGTTAACGGTGATGCGACACTCCCCACGCCGCACGCTCCGCATGCATGGTATCATCAGCGATCCGGTGATGGCCGTCTGCCGGTGGTGGCGCCGGTGGCGTTCGGCTACCGGCTCGGCGTGAGGCCAGGGGAGGATCCTGCGTGCAGCCGCCCGATTTGCGGCGCCTGCGAGCGTCAAGTCCAGCCTTCTGGGAGCGCTACAGCGCTGCGGCGGACTCCTCGGCCGCGCGATCGTCGCCCCCTTCATCCGGGACGCGCGGGCCACGGCTCCCGTATCTGGCCGGGCTCGACGGCGTGCGGGCCATCGCCGTGCTCGCAGTGCTCCTCTACCACCTCGATGTCGCCTGGCTGCCCGGCGGCTTCCTCGGCGTCGAGGTCTTCTTCGTCCTGAGCGGCTATCTCATCACCGCGCTCCTCCTGGCGGAATGGCGGCAGCGCGAGCGGATCGATCTGGTCGCGTTCTGGCTGCGCCGGGCGCGACGGCTCCTGCCGGCCGTCGTCTTCCTCCTGATCGGCACGCTCGCCCTCGCTGTCGTCGTCGCACCGGAGGAGGTGGCGCGCACCCGGTCTGCTGCGCTGGCCGCTGCCGCGTACGTCACCAACTGGTACCTGGTGTACCAGCAGGAGTCGTATTTCGAAGCGATCGGCCGGCCTCAACTGCTGCAGCACCTCTGGTCACTGGCCGTCGAAGAGCAGTTCTACCTGCTGTGGCCGCTCGTCTTCTTCGGGGCGATGCTCGTCGCGCTGAAGCTCGGGCGGCGTTGGGTGGCGCTGGCCATCACGCTGGGCGGTGCCGTCGGCTCGACCGCCCTGATGTGGCTCCTGTACGACCCGAGCGTCGACCCCTCGCGCGTTTACTACGGCACCGACACCCGCGCCGCCGAGCTCCTGTTCGGCGCCGCCTTGGCCTTCGTCTGGGAGCCTGACACGCTTCGCTCTGGGCTTGAGCAGGCCGCCCGCCCGATCCGCTGGCTCGATGCGTATCGCCGCGCGCCACTCCTGCTCGACGGGGCCGGCGTGGCCGCCATCGTCGCCCTGTGCATCGCTTTCTGGCAGTTCGGAGAGTACGATCCCTACCTCTACCGGGGCGGATTTCTGGGCGTCGCCCTCGCCACGGCGCTGCTGGTTGCAGTGGTAGCACATCCACGTGCCCGGATGGTGCCGGGGGTGCTCGGCCGGCAGCCGCTCAAGTGGATGGGGCTGCGCTCCTACAGCATCTACCTCTGGCACTGGCCGATCTTCATGCTCACACGGCCGCACCTCGACATCGCGTTGGACGGCCTCCCGGTCGTCGGACTACGGCTCGGATTGACGTTCCTTCTGGCCGAAATCTCCTATCGCTACGTCGAGACGCCGTTCCGCAATGGTGCCGCGGGACGCGTCTGGCGCAGCCTGCGCGATGCCGACGGCGCCTGGCGCCAGACCCTGCCAGCGCGTTGGGCCGTCTTCGGCAGCACCGTGGGCGTGGCTATGCTGGTCCTGGGGGTCATGGTGGTGCGCGCACAGCCGCCCGGGCCACCGTCCTTCCTGCCCGTCAGCGAAATCCACGCCACGCCGGCCCCATCGCCGACCCCGACACCATCCCCGACAACCGCGATGGGACCGACGCTCGACGACATCCTGCCCGGCCCGCCCGCGCCGACGGTCTTGCCCACCGTCACGCCGACGCCCGAGCCGACGCCGACCCCGACGCCCATCCCGGAGCCGCGCGTGACCGCTGTCGGCGATTCGGTCATGATCGGCGCCGCGCAGGCGCTGCAGGAACAGATTCCCAACCTGAGCATCGACGCGGCCGTCGGCATGGCGCCCACCGCCGCGATCCAGGCGCTCCAGGCCCATCAGGCCGCGGGCAGCCTCGGCGACGTCGTCGTCGTGCACATGGGCAACAACGGGCTCTTCACGCCTGAGGAGTTCGAGCAGATCATGCAGGTTATCGGGCCGGAGCGCCGCGCGATCTTCGTCAACTTGAAAGTCCCGCGCCCGTGGGAGGGGGTCAACAACGCCACCATCGCCGACGGTGTCGCCCGCCACCCGAACGCCGTCCTGGTCGACTGGCACGCCGCCAGCGTCGACCACCCGGAGTACTTCTGGGGAGACGGCATCCACCTGCGCCCCGAAGGCGCCCGCCGCTTCGCCGAGCTGATCCGCGAGCAGATCATCCCGCCGCCCGCGCCGTCTACCGGGAGCTAGCGCCGGCCCCCTGATGCATCGGCCCGAAACCCGCGAAGGTGTCGAACGACTTGCCGAGAAAACTATTGATCCCCTAGCGGCCCAGCCCACGGGCGGACACATCGTTGAACACCGTGTAGCCAAAGACCGCGTCCATCGCCTCGTCGGCCGCGAGGTCCTTCGCCTCGCGGCCGACGATGACCGCCAGCTCGGCCTCATGGTGGAAGATCGTGGCGGGGTGCGGCGGGAGGATTACCGTGTCGCCAGGCCCCACGATCCCCTCCGGCGACTTGAAGAAGATGTCGAGAATTTGCGGCGGACGATCGGTGCCCTCACGGTAGTTGCCGATCAGGCAGATGATCTTCGACGGGCGCACCACCGGCGACCGAAGCCTCACACGCTCGAGTGGTACCCCGCCCCCGGCTGCGACTCGCTGTGAGAGGGTGTCCCGCAGCTCCTGGAAGTGGGTGATGAGGTCCGGCAGGAGGTCCTCGGGACCGAGCGGATCGAACTGTTGCAAGAGATCGCCGACATCGACGAAAGAACTGTCAACCGCGATGACGCCGATCCGACTGCCATCGGCCATAGCGATGCGCATGGCGCCTCCTCACACGCACGCGGCGCCTATTCACTTAGCAGGAATCCTTAGCTGCGATACTCGTATCATCACTTGTACACGCGAACATGTCAATAAATCCTTGGATGACGAACATGTCATCTACGCATCCCTGTTCTGTCAGCAGCTCGACGCGGCCTCCCTGAAACCGCGCGGGCGATGCTATACTTGATCGGATACTGTGAAGCACGACGCGCGGGGGATAGCTGTCAGGATGTTCGCGCGTCATTCGGGAGCTGATGCATGACGATCGAGAACCTGGAAGCCACTGTCACTGGGATGCTTGAGCGCCTCGACCGGATCGGGGTGCGTCTTTGACTTGCCTGCCAAGCAGCGCGAGATTGAAGAACTGGAAGCTCGCTCCGCGGACCCCGAGTTCTGGAACGACGGCGCAGGCGCACAGCGCGTGATGCGCCGCCTCGGCGCGCTCCGTAACCAGGTTGAAACCTGGACGGAGCTCCACCAGCAGGCCGCCGACCTGCGTGAACTCATCGACCTGGCTGAAGCAGACGACGACCTCCGCGACGAGATCGCGGCCGAGACCGAGCGTGTCCTTCGCGGCGTCGAGCAACTCGAATTGAACCTCCTGCTCAGCGGCCAGTACGACGAGCACGACGCCATCATGGCGATCCACGCCGGGACCGGTGGCGTCGACGCCCAGGACTGGGCCGAGATGCTGATGCGTATGTACCTGCGCTGGGCGAGCAACCGGGGATTCCAGGCTCAGGTGCTCGACGTTACCGAGGGGGAAGAGGCCGGGATCAAGAGCGCAACGATTGAGATCCGGGGCCCGTATGCCTACGGGTACACCAAGGGTGAGGCCGGAACCCACCGGCTCGTGCGGCTCTCGCCGTTCGATCAGGCCCACCGGCGGCACACGGCCTTCGCGCTGGTTGAGGTCTTGCCCCAGGTCGAGGAGGATACCGAAATCGTCATCCGCGACGATGAGATCCGCATCGACACCTACCGCTCCTCCGGTGCCGGCGGCCAGCACGTCAACAAGACGGACTCGGCGGTGCGCATCACCCACCTGCCGACCGGGATCGTGGTCACCTGTCAGAACGAGCGGTCCCAGATCCAGAACCGCGAGACGGCGATGAAGATCCTGCGCGCCCGCCTGACCGAGCTCGCCATCCGCAAGCGCGAGGAGGAGCAGGCGAAGCTCAAGGGAGAGCACGTCGCCGTCGGCTGGGGCAACCGGATTCGCTCCTACGTGCTCCAGCCCTACACCATGGTGACCGACCACCGGACCGAGTACAGCACCAGCAATGTCCAGGCGGTGTTTGAGGGGGAAATTGACCCCTTCATCGAGGCCTACCTCCACCAGCAACTCGGTGCTGCCGATGAGCAGTAGCACGCGCGCCCGGCTCAGCCTCGCGCTGATCTTGGCGCTCGTGGCCCTCGCGGCGTCGGCCCTCTTCAGCACGGCCGGCGCCGCGACGCTCACCGTGCACCTGAGCGAAGCGATCCCGGACTTTCCGAATGGAATCACCTTCCGCCTGCAGGCCGATGTCTCCGATCCGGTCACCCGGGTGGAGTTGCGCTACTTCCCCGACGGAGTTCCGGTCATCAACGTCGCCCGTCCTCAGACCCGCACAGGCACCCACGTCGATGTGACACACACCGTGGACCTGCTGCTTGATTACCTGCCACCCGCAGTCGATGTGCGCTACTACTGGCAACTCACGCTGGCAAGTGGCGAGTCGGTCAGGACGCCCGAGCAGCGCCTCTTCTACATGGATGAGCAGCACGACTGGAAGTCGCTCCAGGACGGAATCGTCACCCTCTACTACTACGCGGGCAACCAGAGTTTCGCCCAGCAGGCCCTCGACATCACCGTCCGGGCAATCGAACGGTTCGATCGCGCCTTCGGCGTCACCACCGAAGGCCCGATCCGAGTCGTCATGTACGCCAACGACCGTGACTTTCGCGCCGCGCTCCCGGTCGGCAGCGACGACTGGGTGGGAGGTTTCGCCGAGCCTGACCTCGGCCTGATCGTCGTGGCGATCCAGCCCGGCGACACCGGCGAGGTCGCCCGCATGCTGAGCCACGAGGTCGTCCACGTCGTCATGGCTCAGGCGACCGCCAACCCCTACAATGCGCCGCCGCCCTGGCTCAACGAGGGGATCGCGAGCTACTACCAAGAGGTGCCGGACGATCGCTTCGCGCCGGTGATCCAGCGCGCCGCGCGAGAAGGGCGGCTCGACACCGTCCGCGCGCTCAACTCCGCTTTCCCGGCGGACCCTGCGGCCGCCATCCTGGCCTACGCCGAGAGCGAAAGCATCGCGCGCTTCATCATCGAGGAGAAGGGAACCGACGCGATGGCCGATCTCATCAACGTCTTCCGCGAGGGTGTCTCCTACGACGAGGCCGTCCAGCGCGCGCTCGGCATCAGCCTCGACGAGCTCGACCAGGAGTGGAAAGCCTGGCTCGGCTACCCGGGTGACGCCTGATCCACGCGAGCGGACCTTCTCTCTAACTTGGTATCTCTGCACGCTCGCCGCGCCTCGGCTCCGGCACCACGACCGTCCCGGCGGCCAGATCGTGCAGCGCCTGCCGGCGCGGAGTACGAACCACGGCTACCAGCGTGAGCGCGAGCACCGCATACGCGAGCAGGAATCCAGGACGGAAGTCACCCCGCGTCCAGTCGAGCGCGCCGGTGTTCGGGTCAATGAAGAGTGGCCTCGGCAAAGCAACCGTCACGTGGGCAATGTCCCAGGGGAGCAACTTCACCACCGTGCGGAGGAGCGCCCGCCCCCACCCCACGCGCTCTCCGGTCGCAGTGACGACGCGTAATCCCAGGAGCCGCTTGCCGACCGTCGCCTGCCACCGCGATCCCTCGCAGAGCGTGAAGTAGCACCAGACGGGTAGCGAGATGGTGAGGAAGATATACCCTTCGAGGCGCGGGCCCGATGTCATCCACACCGGGTCAAGCCGGTTGCGAATGGGGGTGAGCGCCGTTTGGACGCCCACAAACACCCCGTAGGCGAGCGCGACGTCGATTGCGTAGGCGAGGCACCGCCGAAGCACGATCCGGGCAGGCAGTGCGGTCGGTACGGAGATGGTCATGAGTCCCCCTCATCCCCGGGCGTGGCCCGGCTACTCGGAATGAGGCCCGGGTGGAACAGGCGCCGAGCCGTCCTGGTCGCGGCGCTGGTAGCGCCAGGTGGCCAGGCCGAAGAGGATCCCGCCGAGCAGCCACCACGGGTCCCAGAGGGCGAGGTGCCAACGGGCGGCCGTCGCGCCGAGGCCAGCCGGGATGTCGATCACCCCGGCCACCATCAGCGCATGCTGCACCAGGCTCGCAGCTCCCTCGTAGACGGCCATCACCGCGACCGCGCCCCACCCCGCCATCAGGAGCAGGCGGCGCGGGAGGAGCCGGCCCCACGGACGCACCAGGGCCAGCGCCAGCAGCGCCGCGGCGACCTTCAACCCGCCGGTGATCCACATGGCCGCGACCCACAGCGGCTCACGCGCCAGCACGGGTTCGGCGATGGCCGGCCCGATCGTCTCCGCTCCCGCCGTCCCGCCTGCCGCGTGGTAGAAGCTCTGCGCCGAGAAGATGAGCGCCCAGGCACAGGCTGCGTAGCCCACGCCGTCCAACCAGGATCGAGGCGGCCGTCCGGGCGGCGATAACGCCATCGTCAACTCATTCCCCTGCCCCAGCCACGAGGGAGATCGACCCACCATGCAAGTCACCCCGGCAGGGTCTAGCCTACGGCCTGGGGGCGCTGGGAGCAAGCGAACCGAGGCGCCGTGCCGAAACTCCCCTGGCTCAGCGCCCGGGAACCTTGACACAAGTAGTATCAACTGGTATCCTACGCTGAGTTGGCACTCGGCAACTAGGAGTGCTAACCGAGGTGAACGGTGCAGCCAGAACTGAGTCAACGGCAGCAGACGATTCTCAAGCTCATCGTGCAGGAGTACATCCGCACGGGGCGCGCGGTGGGCTCAAAAAGCCTGATCGAGCGCTATGACCTGGGGATCAGCCCTGCCACCGTGCGGAGCGAGATGGGCGAGCTTGAGGAGCATGAGTACCTGGCGCATCCCCACACCTCGGCGGGCCGCGTCCCGACGGATCGTGGCTACCGCTACTATGTCGAGTACCTGCTCGATGAGGCACGGCTGCCGATCCCCGAGCAGATCACGATCAGCCACCAGTTCCGCCAGGTGGAGGCTCAGATCGAAAGCTGGGCCAAGCTGGCCGCGGTGGTGCTGGCCGACATGAGCGGCAACCTGTCGCTGGTGACGCCCCCGCGCAGCAGCGTGGAGCGCATGCGCCACTTTGAGTTGATCAACCTGCGCGGGCGAGTCGTCCTCCTGGTCGCGGTCACACAGACCGGCACGGTGCGGGAGGTGGTCCTCCAGCTCCAGGACGAGGTCAGCCAGGAGGAACTGAGCGCCCTCAGCCAGCGGCTCAACCCCGAGATCCGCGATCTGACACACGAGCAGATCCGGCAACTCGCCCCGGGTGCAGGTGGCCTGGCCTCGTTCATCCTGGAGCAACTGGCCGACCTGCTGCGCCTGACCGAGCAGGAGTCGCAGACCGAATTCTTCGCTGAGGGGCTCGACTACGTGCTGCAGCAGCCGGAGATCGAGGGCGGGCCGATCGCCCAGCGTCTCCTCGAACTCCTGCGGGGCGGCGCCATCCTGTCGCTGCTGCTGCCGCAACTCCAACCCGGCGACGATGTCCAGGTCATTATCGGGAAGGAGCACCGGGCGGCCGACCTTCACCCGTTCGCGGTCGTGGCCGCGAGTTACGGGGCGCGAAACCAGGTGGCGGGGCTCCTCGGGGTTGTCGGTCCAACGCGCATGCCGTATGGGCGCTCGATCTCGACCGTGCGCTACATCGCGCAGGTCATGACCAATCTCTTGCGAGATATCTACGACGCAGAGGAAGACGAAGACTAAGTCGCGCGACGTGGAGGGCCGCTGAACGTTATGGACGAGCGACAGGATCCAACCCCGGCGCCGGACGAGACCACTACGACCGGCGACGACCAGGCAGAAGCACCACCGACGGAAGAACCCAGCGCGCAGGAACTGCAGAACCTGCTTGAGCAGGAGCGCGCGCGAGCCGCGGAGTACCTGGAGCAGGCACAGCGCGCGCGCGCCGAACTCATCAACTTCCGGCGCCGCACCGAGCAGGAGGTCCAGGAGATCCGCAAGCATGCTAGTGAGAACCTGATCGCTCGCCTGCTCCCGGTACTGGATGACTTGAACCGCGCTGTGGAGTCGGTGCCCGCCGAGCACCGCGACGACCCGTGGATTCAGGGGATTCTGCTGATCGAGCGGAAGCTCTGGTCGATCCTCGAGGCAGAAGGCGTCCGCCCGATCGAAGCGGTGGGCAAGCCGTTCGACCCGGCGCTGCACGAGGCCGTGACCGTCGAGGAGGGCGCAGAGTCGGCCGACACCGTGGTCCAGGAGTTCCAACGCGGCTATCTGCTGCACGACCGCGTCCTACGCCCCGCGATCGTGAAGGTCGGGCAGGCGACCAGTGGAGATGGGCGGGCCCCCACGGATGCGTAACGCGGGTCGCGCGGACGTTCGAGTGTGACGGAGGACTGCAGCATGGGACGAACAATCGGTATCGATCTCGGCACCACGAACTCGGTCATGGCAGTCATCGAGGGTGGCGAGCCGAGGGTTATCCCCAACGCCGAAGGGGAGCACGTTACCCCATCGGTCGTGGCCATCACCTCCAGCGGTGAGCGCCTCGTCGGGCGCTTTGCCAAGCGCCAGGCCGTGACCAACCCGAAGAACACCATTTTCTCGGTCAAGCGCTTCATGGGTCGCCGCTACGACGACCCAACGGTGCAGCGTGACCTCAAGCTCGTGCCGTACGAGATCCGGCGTGCCCAGAACGGCGGCGTCGAGATCAAGATGGGCGACCGCTGGTACAGCCCGCCGGAAATCTCGGCGATGATCCTGCAGAAGCTCAAGGCCGACGCCGAGGCCTACCTGGGCGAGACCGTCGACAAGGCCGTGATCACCGTCCCGGCCTACTTCGACGACAGCCAGCGTAACGCCACCAAGGACGCGGGCCGCATCGCCGGGCTGGAGGTGCTGCGGATCATCAACGAGCCGACCGCCTCGTCGCTGGCCTACGGCCTGGACAAGAAGGAAGACGAGAAGATCGCCGTCTACGACCTGGGCGGCGGTACCTACGACATCTCGATCCTCGATCTCTCCGAGGGCGTCTTCCAGGTGCTGGCCACCAACGGTGACACCCACCTCGGTGGTGACGACTTCGACCAGCGGATCATCGACTGGCTGGCCGACGAGTTCAAGAAGCAGGAGGGCATCGATCTCCGCGGCGACCGGATGGCGCTGCAGCGGCTCAAGGAGGCCGCCGAGAAGGCCAAGATCGAGCTGTCGAGCACGCAGCAGACGGAGATCACCCTGCCCTTCATCACCGCCGACGCGAGCGGGCCGAAGCACCTCAACATCACCCTGACGCGCTCCAAGCTGGAGCAGCTCGTCGCCGACCTGATCGACCGCACCGTCGAGCCGATGGAGGCCGCGCTCAAGGACGCCGGCCTGACCAAGGCCCAGATCGACGAGGTGCTGCTGGTCGGTGGCCAGACGCGCATGCCCGCGGTGCAGCGCAAGGTGGCCGAGTTCTTCGGCAAGGAGCCGCACAAGGGGCTCAACCCGGACGAGGTGGTCGCGATCGGTGCTGCCATCCAGGCCGGTGTGCTGGGCGGCGAGGTGAAGGACGTCCTGCTCCTCGACGTCACCCCGCTTACCCTCTCGATCGAGACCCTGGGTGGCGTCGCGACGCCGCTGATCGAGCGCAACACCACCATCCCGACCCGGAAGAGCCAGATCTTCAGCACCGCGTCTGACAACCAGACGCAGGTCGAGATTCACGTGGTGCAGGGCGAGCGGCCGATGGCAGCCGACAACAAGAGCCTCGGCCGGTTCATCCTCGACGGCATTCCGCCCGCACCGCGCGGCGTGCCGAAGATCGAGGTGACCTTCGACATCGACGCCAACGGGATCCTGAACGTCACCGCACGGGACCAGGCCACCGGCCGCGAGCAGAAGATCACGATCACCGCCTCCAGCGGGCTCACCGAGGAAGAGATCCAGCGGATGATCCGCGAGGCGGAGCAGCACGCTGCCGAAGACAAGAAGCGCCGCGAGGCGATCGAGTTCCGCAACCAGGCCGAGGCGATGAGCTACCAGGCCGAGCGGACGCTCAACGACTACGGCGACAAGATCCCGGCGGAGCTCAAGGCCGAGCTGGAGCAGAAGATCGGGGTCGTGCGGGACATCCTGGAGAACGACCGGGAGAACATCGAGCGGCTCCGGACCGCCTACGAGGACATGACGCAGACGCTCTCGCGGGTCGGCACCACCATGTACGAGCAGGCAGGTGCCACCAGCACCGGCCCGGATGGTGGCGATGCCGGTCAGCAGGCGAGTGCCGAAGAGGAAGCCACCGTCGAAGGCGAGTTCCGCGAGGTCCGCAACGAGGAGTAGATCCCCGCGGCCAACGCCGAACGCCACACGAAACGAGCCGGAGCGTTGCGCTCCGGCTCGTTTCGTGTGGCGCGGACGCCGCGCTCGTGGTCGTGCCCCGTCACCCTCTGGCCCCCTCTCCTGCAGCGGGAGAGGGGGCCAGAGGGTGACGGGGCTCGGACCGCTCAAGAACAAAGCCTTAGCTCGACTGCGCCTCGGCGGTGAGCAGTTCCAGATTCGCCAGAGGAACGCGACGGCGGGTGCCCGTGGTGAACTCGACCTCCACCACCTCCTGGGCACCGAACGGCCCGCGCTCGAGCAGCACGCCGCCGCGGCAGGTCACGACCGTGCCGAGGTGTGTCGGGTCAACCAGCCGCGCAACCACGCCGTCGGCCGGCTCGATGCGCTGGATGCTCGCGTCGTCCTCAACCGTCGCCACTGTGAAATACAGTTCCGGCGGCGCTTCGGGTGCCGCGCCGTCCCGCGGTACCAGCAGACTGGCGACCTGGCCCTCCCGGCGCGCCAGGAAGTCGAAGATCGGCGCCGCCATCGGCCAGCGGCCGAAGCCCTCGGTGACGAAGACGGTCACCGGTGCCCGTTCGGAACCGGCCGCCAGGGCGCGACCGCGGCCGAGAGACCGCCACACTCCCGCAGGCGGCAGCACCTCCGACGGAGAGAGCACCCTGCGCACCTCGGCCTCGCTGACGCTGCCGACGATGACGGCCCGGGCACTGACCTCGGCCAATCGGCGCATGGCCGCGGCACCGAGGGTCATCCCGCCCAGCACCACCGCCCCGGAAAGGTCGGGCGTAATGGCGTCCGGGGTCAGCTCCCGGTCGGGGCGGTCGATCGCCACCTTCAGCGGGCCCCAGACCTCGCCTCCCACGGCGAATGTGCCGCGCAGCCGGGCACCGCTGGCGCGGATTAGCGCGCCGCGCCCTTCCAGCACCGTGTCCACCTGACCGTAGACCAGGGCCGGCAACTCCCTGGTCGGAGCCTCCGGCGCCAGGGTTGCCGTCCCGGTCGCCTCGTCGACCGCCGTCAGCGTCCCCGCGCTCGGCGCTGAGGCGGTGATGACGCGCAACCCGCGCCGCGTTCGGGCCACGGCCTCGCCGGCCTGGAAGGCCGAACCGATCGGCTTGGTCAGGTAGCGCGATACCGTGTTGGGCGCGACGCCCAGTTCGCGCGCCAGGTGGAGCGTCAAGGTCCGACCGGCCTCACTGGACTCAGTTGCCAGCTTCGTCTCCGGCTCGACCAGGTCGTTCACGCGCGCCGTGACCTCGCCCGCGGTCCTGACTACCCGTTCAATGAGAAAGACCGCGTCCTCGACGATGACGGGCTCGAAGGTCGTCACCTGCAGCGCCATTCGGCCGCTTCCTCCGTCTATTCCGCCGGTACACCGAGGTCTGCGAGCCAGGACTGCAGCCGTGCCACGCGTGCCTCGCGGTCGTCCGGCAGGCTGATCGGCCGGCCGCGGGCGTCGATGATCACGCCCAGCTCTGCCCCGAAGACCTGCTGCTCACCTTCCAGCCGCACTACCTCGCCCGGCTCGCGCTTCCCGACGGCGAAGCCCGGCTCCGGCTCCAGGATCAAGGTAGCAGTTTCCCCCTCGGGCAACGGTAGCCGGTGCAGGCTCCCGGCCGGAACGCTGAAGCGGGTGGACTCGCCGCCCTCGCGCCGCAGTTCGCCGCGCACCGCCAGCGCGCCTTCGGGGGCGCTCCCGGTGATCACGATGCAGGTCGCAAGCGGTGTGAGGAAGTCCTGCTCCAGGACATCGCGGGCGTAGGCCGGGTCGCTGCCGGCGATGGCGCCCGCGGATACCATCATCCCCTCCAGATCCGCCGCCACCGACACCACGCCCGCAGCGGGGGTCGGCTGAATTCCATCGAGCAGCGTGAGAACGGTCAGCATGAGGGACTCGCCGGGGGACGCCGGCCCCGCCGCGATCAGATCCACGTCCGGTTGCTCTGGCAGCCCGGCCTCACGGACCAGCCGCACCAACAACTCCCGCTGCAGCGCGGCGGCCATCAGGCGATCGGCCTGGGATTCCATGACCGTGAACGGGCGAAGGGCACGGTTGAGGATCCACTGGGTGACATCCTCGGTGGAGGTCCGAGCCGGCAGCCAGCGCAGCACTTCTTCAGGCGGGATCGCCAGCAGCGAGCGCACCCCGCTGCCAAGGTCGCGCTCGGCGCGATGCACCGCTGCACCACGGCCTTCCAGCGCCGCCTGGAGGACAGTGCCCTCGCTCATCGATATGGCCAGGACATTCCTGCCCATGCGCCGGTTGAGGAAGGCGGTGACCGACTGCACCGCATGCGGCCGATCCACGAATCGGGCGGCCGCCAGCAACCGCCCGCTGGACGCCTCACTCACCCGCCGAGCGTAGGCGGCGCGCAGCTCCGACTCCAGCGCGCTCGCGATCTCGCGCGCGTCGACCGTGCTCGGATCCGTCCCGCTGAGATCGAGGATGCTGCCGAGCGCAGCCGCTGCCTGCTGCTGGTGTGCGTCGTCGCTGACGACGATCCCCGACCGGACCACACCGTCCCGCGCCAGGTCGGCCACCGCGTCGAGCACCACCGTCCAATCGTCCGGCGTGCCGCCCGCGCAGAGCAGTACGACGGTCTCCGGTCGTGCCAGCGCCAGCCATTCGCGCAGGGCCGTCGACGAGACGGTTCCGTCCCCTTCGGGCAGATCCTCAGTTGAGTCGGCCAGAATGGTCGTCGTCCGCCGAGCCGCAGACGCCAGCTCCCGGCGCAGGTCGGATTGGCCGACGGTGATCAGCGCGGTGCGCAGCGGCGGCACAGGCATTCCGGTCACGAAGCAGGCGTCGATCCCGTCACCGTTCGGGCGCTGCGGGGTGATGAGCTGCTCGCCGTCGATCAATGCGCGCCCGGTCTGCTCCTCCAGGTCGCGGATAGCGCGGACGATCCCAGGAGCGGGGTCATCCAGCGGCGGTACCGCTGTCGAACGGCTCACCCCCACCGCGACGAAGCGCGGCGAGCCCTCGACCATGTCGAATAACAGCGCCCTGGCTGCGGCCCCGTCGACGTCCACCACCAGGACCGCGTCGCGCGTCTGCGGGCCATTCACCCCTGCCTGCGTCGGGAATGTCTCGACGCCGCTGCTGGCGTCGCTCGAGCGCTCCACGTTGATCCCTGTCATGCCAGGCTGCCTTCCGTGTAGAGCACCAGCAGGAGAGCCAGGACCGCCAGCGCCAGCAGCAGAATCAGGATGCGCACCCGGCGCTTCCGCCGCTCGGCGTCGTTCTTGGGCGGCACTACACCAACCGGCTCCGCGGGTACCGGCTCCACGGGACTCACGGATGCGGGCGCTGCCGCGGGCACGGCCCCAAGAGCGACACTCCCCGCGACGGACTCACCTTCAAGGGGAGCGAACTGCTGGCGCGCCGACGCCTCCGCTGCCGGGTCGATCGTCCGCGGCCGCTCGAGCCAGGCGCGACTAACGCGCGGCACCTCCGCCACCGCGGCCACGGGAGCGGGCGACTCGTCGCGCATCGGGGACGCCGGGGCATCGGTCTCTTCCTCGCCCAGCGCGCGTAGCCACTCCGGCAGGTCATCCTCACCGATCAGGGAGAAGCCTCCTGCCGCCCCGACCGGCTCGCTGCTCGTCTCCGCGCCCGGCGGGACCGGCGCCGCGGACGGTCCGAAATCGGGCCGCGTCGCCCGGAGCCATTCCGGCATCTGCTCGCCATTCAGCGACTCGGTCGCCGGCTGGACGGTGGCGGGTGAGCCGTCGACCACGTCCCGCAGCCAGGGCGGAAGCGTCGCCGGATCGACCTCCAGGTTGGAGTCGTCAACAAAGCTCGGCCCCGGCTCGTACCGTGCGGCTTCCGGCCCGACGAGCGACGCCCCACACGACCCGCAGTAGCGGTCATGAACGGAGATCAGTGCGTCGCACGACGGGCAGCGCTCCGGGCCGGCTCCAGCCGTCAGCGGGGCACCACACACATCGCAGGTGTCGCCACCGGGGTCATTGCTCGTACCGCACTGTGCGCAATACACCTGGACCTCCCGTTACCTTCGAAGCCGCCCGTTGCTCTCGCCGCGCCCCGGCGGAGTACCGGGTCGTCGGGGCGTCGAGCCTGTCCCTTCGCGATCCGAGTCTATCATTGGACAGGAGATTGGCACGTTAGCCTAGAAGTCCTGAAACGGGAGAATTCGGGTATGAAGCACCGAGATCCGTCCGCCGAAGCGGGCCCACCCCGGCTCGGTGCCTTGCGCGTTGCGTGTGACTTGTTGTCACGAGTTCCGCGTCAGTGATCCGCGGCGGGGGCTGGTCTAGGCGTCGTGCACGATCAGCATCTCCGTAGTGCCGTCGTTCCCTCGGGAGGCGCCACACGTCTCGCCGCGGAGCAAGCGGTAGATGGCGTCACCGGTCAGCGGACCGGAGAAGTAATACCCCTGCCCCCGGTCGAAGCCAAGTTCCCGGAGCTGGCGCGCCTGTGCCGCCGTCTCCACCCCTTCAGCGATGATGGTCAGACCCTTGGCCTTGGCGAAGGCCACAGCGCCGCGCACCAGAGCCGACTCGCGTGCTCCCTCCCCGAGAGTGGCCACCCAGACTCCGTCGATCTTCAGCGCGTCGACCGGCAGTTGGGTCAGGGGTGTTAGCGCCGCCGCGGTTGCACCGAAGTCATCGATGGCGATGCGGACACCGAGCGCTCGCAGCGCCTGCAGCGTCTTCACCGCTTCCGGCTCGGCCAGGACGACGGCCTCGCTGACCTCCACCCTGAGGTGGCGCGGGTCAAAGTCGGTCCGCGCCAGCACTCGCCCGATCGCGGCCGCGACACCCGGCTCCCGCAGTTGCCGGGCAGACAGGTTCACCGCCAGCGTGAGCGGCAGCGTGCTCGGGCGCTTTTTCTGCCAGGACCGCACCTGCCGGCATGCCTCCTCCAACGCCCAGTAGCCGATCGGCAAGATCAAACCCGTCTCCTCGGCCAGGTCGAGGAACTGGGAGGGCAGGAGCAGGCCGCGCTGCGGGTGATCCCAGCGCAAGAGGGCTTCGACTTCCCCGATCCGCCCATCGAGCAGCACGACGAGGGGCTGGTAGTAGAGCGTGAGCCTGCCGGACTCGAGCGCGGCCCGCAGCTCCCGAGCCAGTTCTCCCTGCTCCAGCGCCGGTCTCGCCAGTTGTTCGTCGTAAAGGGCATAGCAGGACTTGCCGGCCCGCTTCGCAGCGTACAGCGCGCTGTCGGCTTGCCGGAGAACGGTGTCCGGCCGATCGCGACCGGGCGTCCCAAGCGCGATGCCGATGCTGGCGCGGATCGGGATGGGCTGGCCGTCCAGCAGGACCGGCTCCCGCAGGCGGTCCAGGATCCGCTCGGCCGTCTGCACGGCGTCATTCGGTTCCACCACATCGACGAGGACGATGGCGAACTCGTCGCCGCCCAGGCGCGCGATCACGTCCTGTTCGCGCAGGGCGCGACGGAGTCGGTCCGCGAGCTCGACCAGTAGCCGGTCCCCTGCCTCATGGCCGAGGGTGTCGTTGACCTCTTTGAACCCATCCAGGTCCACGAAGAGGACCGCCACCGCGTCGCTCCGGCGCTGTCCCGCTGCGAGCGAGGACTGGAGGCGATCCATGAAGAACGCGCGATTCGGGAGGTTCGTGAGCGGATCGTGATATGCCCGGTGCCGCCACTCGGCCTCGGCGCGCTTCCGCTCCGTGACATCGCGGGTCGTGAGCACGATCCCGCCGACATGCGCGTCGCGCAGCAGGTTGGTGGCGACCGTTTCTGCGTGGAGCCACGAGCCGTCGGCGCACCGGAAGCGCCACTCGGCCGGCCCTAAGCGTCTTTGCGTCGCTGCCACCCTGTCGATGAACGCGGCAACCGTCTGTGCGTCATCTGGGTGAACCAGCTCAACCAGCCGCCGTCCCACCAGCTCGGCAGAGCGGTAGCCGAGCAGTCGCTCCACTGCGGGCGTCTGGTATCGGATGCGGGAGTCCAGGCCGACGATCAGGAGCATGTCGGACGAATGCTGCACCAACGCCCGGAAGGAGGCTTCCCGACGTCGCAGGTCGTCGGTCGACGCCAGCCGGTTGAGCGCCACCAGGGCCGGCTGGGCGAGGGCCTCGGCGGCGTAACGCAGTCCGTCCGGCACTTTCGGGCTGGCGGCTACGACGATCAGCCCGGCGAGGCGACTCCCGTGGACCAGCGGCACCACGACGGCCTGTTCGGCCTCCTCCTCGATCCCGAATGCCCCTCGATCGGCCTCTCCAAGGGCACACTCGACGACCCGCCCGCTCTGGAGGTCGGCCGCATACGTCCAGGGGAGCGAGGGTGGTTCGGCCGGGCCAAGGCGCACAGTCCTTCCCGGACCGGCAACCGCTTCGATCCAACGGCCGCCCCTCACCGCCGCAACAGCCCGCACCGCCACGGAAGCCTGGTCCGCAATGCTCTGGAGCGCCTCCACGACCGACTCCAGGACCTGCTCGGCGCTCGACATGCCCGCCAGCGTCTTCCCGGCACGCAGCAGAACCCGCTCCCCGGCCGCGGCACGCTCGTGCCGCTCCAGCACCTCGGCCAACACCCGGGACACCACCGCCGAAACGGCGAATCCCGGCGCCTGCAACACCCCAGCGAGCAACTCCTGGTCTGCCGGATGTCCTGACGCTGCGGCGATGACTCCCGCCACGTGCGCCACCAGGTAGAGCACCACCCCTCCGACGACTTGCGGCCATGACGCACCCAGCGAGCGGTAGCACAACCCCGCGTAGATCAGCGCCAGCGCCAGCAACCCCTGGGGCGACAGCCACCCGCCACCGGCAGCGGTCACGAGCAACACGGCGAAGGCTTCGAGGACGGTCCAGAGGGGCCGCGGCGGCACGCCCCGGTATCGCCGCAGCCAGCGGTAGACGAAACTGGCGGCTCCGAGCCCGGCGAAGATGGGCGCAAGGGGGCTGGTCGCCGAAACGGGGAGAAGCGCAGTCGTCAGCGTGAGACCCAGGGCGAGGACACCGATGACGACGAGCAGCGCAAGTTGGACACGCCGGGACCACTCGCGCGGACCGATGGTGCGGAGGCGCCCAGACCATGCGCGGCTCCTCGCTGACCTTGCGCGTCCGAGATCCGCGCCCAGAGCCCTTGGGCGGGCCCAGCCTCCCTCGTCCAATCGCCACCCCCGTACCCAGTTCGGCCCGGCTGCGATGACGCGCCGGACGATACCACGTGTCTGCGGCTCCAGCGGGAAAATACACGGTACGGAGCGCGGTACCGGAGGGACATCAGTCCAATCTCAGAGGGCCGATCGTTCCGACGTGCAGGTCCGGCCGGCCAAGGAGGCGGGACGAAGGTACCGCGAGCCGGTTGGCTGGGTATTAGCGAAGCTCGTCCGTGTCGAGCCAGATGGTGACCGGGCCGTCATTGACCAGCGAGACGTGCATATGGGCTCCGAACTCGCCGGTGGCCACATTCAAGCCGAGCTCGCGGAGCTGCTGGGCCAGATAGTCGACCAGGGGACTGGCAACCTCCGGCGCGGCGGCTCGGATGAAGCTGGGGCGTCGGCCCTTGCGGGTGTCGGCGTACAGGGTGAACTGCGAGACAACCAGCGCGCTCAGCCCCAGCTCGAGGGCCGAGCGGTTCATCTTGCCTTCCTCGTCCTCGAAGATACGCAGGTTGGCCACCTTATTGGCGAGGAAGGTGGCCTCCTCCTCAGTGTCCCCATCCGTTACGCCGACGAGGAGCAGCAGACCCGGGCCGATCTCCCCGACGACCCGGTCGTCGACGCGCACCGCGGCCTCGCTCACCCGCTGAATCAGTACCCGCATTCCTCTCCCTCTCCGCAGTCCACGGCCTGGCCGTTACCGCTGCTGCAGCGTCGCGATCGCCAGAGCCGCGATCCCTTCCCCGCGCCCGATGAAGCCCAGCGCCTCGTTGGTCGTCGCTTTGACGTTGACGCGCCCCGGCTCGATCCGAAGCGTGGCGGCGATCGCCGCGCGCATCGCCTCCCGGTGCGGCCCGATGCGCGGCCACTCGGCGATGACGGTGGCATCGACATTGGCGATGACCCATTGCTCGCCAAGCAGCTGCACAACCCGGCGCAGCAGGTCGCGGCTGTCGGCGTCGCGCCAGCGTGGCTCCGAAGGCGGGAAGTGCAGGCCGATGTCCCCCAACCCGGCCGCGCCGAGCAGCGCGTCGGCGATGGCGTGCAGCACCACGTCGGCGTCGGAGTGCCCGGCAAGTCCGCGCTCCGCCGGGATCTCGACGCCACCGAGCACCAGCCGCCGCCCCTCCGAGAAGGGGTGCACGTCGTAGCCGATGCCGGTTCGGATCATCGCACCACCTCATCGAGGCGACGGCGCACGATCGCTTCGGCCAGTGCCAGGTCGGCTGGCGTGGTCAGCTTCAGGTTCTCGTAGCTCCCGGGGTAGACGTGGACCACCCGCCCGGCACGTTCGAGCAGGCTGGCTTCGTCGGTGAAGGCGGACAGATCGTCCCCGACATCGGCATAGGCGGACAGCAGCCAGTCACGCCTGAAGACCTGCGGCGTTTGGGCCGCCCGGAGATCATCGCGTGGGAGCGTCGCCACGATCTCCCCATCGGGTCCAACCTGCTTGATCGTGTCGGCAACCGGGACAGCCGCGACGGCAGCCCCCCAGCGCTCTGCCGCGGCGATCCCATTCTCGATCAGTTCAGGCGTGACCAGCGGCCGAGCCGCATCGTGGATCATCACCAGGTCCACGTCGGGGCTGAGACGAGCGACTCCGGCGGCCACCGACTCCGCGCGCGTCGCGCCGCCCAGGCAGGCAGTGGCCGGTGGCAGTTCCGGCCGAGCGGCGATCTCGCGGCGGACCGCCTCCAGGTTGTCCGGGCTGGCGACCACAACGATCTCATCGATGCCGCGCGCTGCTGCGAAGGCATCCAGCACCCAGCCAATAACCGGGCGTCCCGCCAGGGGCCAGACCGTCTTATCGAGTGCGGCACCCATACGCTGGCTGCGCCCGGCGGCTGCAATCACCGCCCCGCAGCGGCTCACGAGGTGGTCTCCACCGGCTTGAGCTGGGCGAAAGCCATGCGCCCGGCTCCGGTCTGCAACGTCCGCGTCACCACGACCGTCACATCCTGTCCGATGTAGCTCTTCCCCTCCTCGACCACCACCATCGTGCCGTCTTCGAGGAAGCCGATCCCCTGGCCGTACTCCCGGCCCGGCTGGATGATCTTGATCGGGATCTCCTCCCCGGCCACGATCGCAGGCCGCAAGGCGCGGGCAAGCTCGTGCAGGTTCAGCACGGTGACCCCGTGCAGCCCCGCGACCCGGTCCAGATTCTGGTCGCCGGTGAGGATGGTGAAGCCGTACATCGCGGCCAGCTTGACCAGCTTACTATCGACGTCGGGCTCCTCCGGAGCGTCGAGGTCGCTGATCTCGAGCCGCACCCGCTCGTCGCGCCGCATGCGCTCCAGGATGTCGAGCCCACGCCGCCCGCGGACCCGCCGGGACGGTTCGGAGGAGTCGGCGACAAGTTGCAGTTCGCGCAGGACGAAGTGCGGGACGACCAGGTCATCACGGAAGAACCCCAGGTGGGCCAGCTCAGCCACCCGGCCGTCGATAATGGCACTGGTGTCGAGCAACATCCGGCCGCGTTCGATCGGCTCGCCCACCTTGTCGGCCTGGTGAAAGCGCCTGCTGAAGATCCCAAGGATCTCCCGCTTCTTGGTGACGAATGCGACGACCGTGAGCGAGCAGATCAGCACGGCCGCCAGCGACGGCAGCACCTGGCCCCATGGGTTCGGCAGCAAGGAGATCGGCCAGGCCAGCAGCGAGGAGAGGAAACCGCCGACGAGCAGCCCTCCCCCGGCCGCGACCAGGTCGATCGCCGGCAGACCGCGGATCTCACGCCGCAGCCAGCCAAAGAATCCGAGCGTCACGTAGGGAGCAACCAGGAAGAGGAGCGCACCAAAGGACGCGGCGAAGAGGATGGGCATCCCGTAGTAGTCGGCCAGCGGGCCCTCCGGCCGGAGGAGCGAGCCGACCTGCCAGCCGACGGCGATACCGACGAGCAGCCCCAAGTACCGCAGAACGCGACCTAGCGTCGAATTCGCGCGCTGCACGCGG
The DNA here is from genome assembly GCF_000024985.1 of Sphaerobacter thermophilus DSM 20745. Taxonomy (NCBI): domain Bacteria; kingdom Pseudomonadati; phylum Thermomicrobiota; class Thermomicrobia; order Sphaerobacterales; family Sphaerobacteraceae; genus Sphaerobacter; species Sphaerobacter thermophilus. Next base: position 779,261 of record NC_013523.1, on the reverse strand, counting down.
CTGCGTCGGTCAGCCATGACGCGCACCCTCAATGCTAGAAATGCCCCGGCCGAGCGGCCAGGCGACTCCGGCCGGCGCTCTGCGCACCGAGACCGGACAGGAGGAAAGGCTCTGCCACGCAGGGAGCGGGTCGTTGCCGGCCTCGGAACAACGCTCCCAGGTGATACGTGCACCCCGGATGGCAGTGTAGCACCTGGCCGTCGCGACGGTCAACGCGCCCGGCGCGCTGCCTGCCGCAGCCGCTCGACTGTCTCCATCGGCACCGGCGCCGTCCCCAGCTCGCGCCCTTCCTGCTGGCCTGGACCGTGGTAATCGCTCCCTCCGGTCGGGATCAGGCCGTAATGATCCGCCAGGTCACGCAGTGCGTCGCGCTGCTCGTCGCTGTAGATGGCGTAGTACACCTCAAGCCCATCCAGACCCGCGTCAACGAGGTCGGCCAGCGTCTCGTCCAGGTCAGCCACGGTATACGGGTGAGCCAGAACCGCCGCCCCGCCGGCCCGATGGACGAGCGCCACCGCCTCACGCGGGGTCAGCCGGGGCCGCGGCACGTAGGCCGGGCGCCCGAACGCCAGGAAGCGCGCGAAGGCGTCGTCAACCGAGTCTACGTACCTGGCGGCCACCATAACGCGCGCCACGTGGGCGCGCCCAATCGAGCCACCGGCGGCCAGCCGTTGCACCTCCGCGAGGTCGATCGGCATACCGAGTTCGCCGAGGCGTTCCACGATCCGTGCGACCCGGCGCTCCCGCCCCTCGCGGAACTCCGTCAGACGTGCCTGGAGCGCCGGGTCGCGGTGGTCGATGAAGTATCCAAGCAGGTGCACCTCGCCGTGCTCGGTCTCGGTGCCCAGCTCGATACCCGGGATGACCGTCACTCCCAGCCGCTGCCCCGCAGCGATCGCCTCATCGATGCCGTCGGTGGAATCGTGGTCGGTCACGGCGAGAACACGAAGCCCCCGCTGGCTGGCCAGTTCGACCAGCTCAGCGGGGGATATGACACCGTCGGATGCGGTGGTATGTGTGTGAAGATCAACCGTGGAGAGTGACTCGCCCGTCGCTGCCATCTGGTGTCGGTACCCTACGTTAGCGCCCATCAAGTCCGATCCGGTTGCGCTCAGGCGATGGGCAGCACGGCGGACGAGACGCCACGCGGGCGCTCGGCCCTAGCGCGGCTCAACGATGAGCCGGATGGCGGTCCGGTTCTCCTCGTCGATGGTCACATCGATAAACGCCGGCAGGCAGACGGCCTCAATGCCGGTCTCAGCCAGGTAGTCCCGCGCGATGGCAACCGCCTTCACGGCCTGGTTGGTCGCGCCGGCCCCGATGGCCTGGACCTCGGCACGCCCCGACTCCCGCACGACGCCGGCGATCGCTCCGGCAACCGCGCTCGGCCGAGACCGGGCCGACACCTTCAGAACGTCGCTGCGCCGAGTCTCCGTCGCCACCGCGGTCGAGTCACCCGTTTCCCCGTCCCAGGTGCTCACCGACTCCGTGGACTCGTACGCATCCTCGTCCGGCGGAAAGCTCGCCTCGGGATCGATCTTGATATCGCGCAGATCGAGTTTGCTGAAGAACCGATCCATCCTGCTCCTCCATCAGAGCGACAGGAGTCGCCCTGCCCAGTGTACCGTAGCTCTAACGAGGTGACGTCGTGCTGCTTCTGTCGCTCGCAACCCTCCCACGATTGTCCGTTGAACATCACCCGGCTGGGAAGACGGCCACCGCGGTCGAAGAGCGCGGGTCCCCGCATGCGATCGCTGGGCCGGCTGCGTCGCCGTCGCCCGGCGGGTCGTGCCGCCTTCTCCCGGCCTGACGCAGGCACACATGGGCCCACCCCAGACGTTTCCCGGAAAAGGCTTACCACAGCCTTTGAGAGCCCGTCAACCGGCCCAAGCCGGGAAATCTCCTGGTGCGGCAGCCGGCATCCGTTCTTAGAACGGAAAACGCCGGGATCGGACACAAGACATGCCCGATCCCGGCGTTTGTTTGCTACGGGATCACAATGCCCCGGTCAACGCGCGTACTCGACGGCGCGCGTCTCCCGAATGACCGTGACCTTGATCTGACCGGGGTACTCCAGGCTCTCCTGGATCTTCTTGACGATGTCGCGTGCCAGGCGCATCGCACCGAGGTCGTCGACCTTGTCCGGCTGGACCAGGATACGGACCTCGCGCCCGGCCTGGATGGCATAGGCCTTCTCGACCCCCTGGAAGGAGTTGGCCACCCCCTCCAGCGCCTCCAGTCGCTTGATGTATGCCTCAACCATCTCACGCCGCGCACCGGGGCGCGCGCCGCTGATGGCGTCCGCCGTGGCGACGATGAATGCCTCGACGGTCTGCGGCTCCTCCTCACCGTGGTGAGCGGCGATCGCGTGCACGATCTTTGCCGACCGCCCCAGACGGCGGGCGATGTCGGCGCCGATCAGTGCGTGGGGTCCGTCGACCTCATGGTCGACTGCCTTACCGATGTCATGGAGCAAAGCCGCCGTCTTGCACACGTTGACGTCGGCACCCAGCTCGGCGGCCAACGCACCAGCGATTAGGGATACTTCAAGCGAGTGCTGCAGAACGTTCTGTCCGTAGCTTGTGCGGTACTTCAGGCGACCCAGGAGCTTGATCAGATCGGGATGCAAGCCCTGCACGTTGGCCTCCAGGGCCACCCGCTCCCCCTCTTCGCGGATGATCTGCTCCACCTCTTGGCGCGTCTTGTTGACGACCTCTTCGATGCGCGCCGGGTGGATGCGGCCGTCCTGGATGAGTTTGGTCAGGGCACGGCGCGCGATCTCACGCCGCACTGGATCGAAGGATGAGAGCGTGACGGCCTCCGGCGTGTCGTCGACGATGAGATCGACACCGGTGGCCTGTTCGAGCGCGCGGATGTTGCGACCCTCACGCCCGATGATGCGACCCTTCATGTCGTCGCTTGGAAGGGAGACGACGGAGACGGTGGTTTCGGCTACGTAGTCGGACGCGATGCGCTGGATTGCAGTGGCGAGGATGTTCTGCGCGCGCCGCTGGGCTTCCGCCCGGGCCTCGGCTTCCATCTCGCGAACCATCCGGTTCATCTGCTCGCGCATCTCGCGCTCGGTCTGCTCGAGGATCAAGCTGCGCGCTTCGTCCGTCGTCAGTTGCGCGACGCGCTCCAGCTCGGCTCGGCGCTCCGCTTCGATGTCCTGCAGCTTCTCTCGCGCCTCTTCGAGCTCGCGCTCTCGCGCCTGTGCCCGGCGCTCACGCCGCTCGAGCCCTTCCAGTCGCCGGTCGAGTTGCTCTTCTTTCTGCTGGAGCCTGCGCTCGATACGCTCCAACTCCTTGCGGCGTTGGTTGTACTCCCGCTCCAGCTCATCCCTCAGACGGATTGCTTCGTCCTTGGCCTCGAGGATCATCTCCCGGCGCCGGGCCTCTGCCTCGTCGAGTCGTCGCTGGACCTCTGCCTCAGCCTGATGCACCTTCGACATCGCGGTCGAGCGCAGGTAGAGGTGCGTCGCGACTGCGGCGAGGATGCCAACGACGAGCGCCGCGAGGAGGACCAGGATTTCGGTCAGCATACGGTACACTCCTCGTCTCGTTGGACCGTTCGGTTGTTAAGGTTCCAAAAAGTTCTGCGCCACGAGCGCGGCTCGCCTGTCGTGCGCCGCGTCGCGAGGGACCTCTCTCCCTGAGCGCAGATCCTCCCGAATCATAGATGGCGGCTTCCAGCGATGTCAAGGAAAATCGCGCCCCGACGCCCTGCGCACACCCCACGCACTTGGACAATTATTGCGCGTAAGTCCGATCAGCAGAGCCGCCCCTTGCCGGTTCCGTGACATCATGGCACGCTACCGGCGACGCTCAGCGCAACCAAGGAAACCTGGCGATGTCCGACTCACCGCGCACGAGGCAGATCAAGGACCTCCTCCGCTCGCTCAACCGGGCCGGGGTACGCGATCGAGACGTGCTTCTGGCGATCGCCACCGTCCCGCGGGAGTATTTCGTCGCCCCGTCTCTCCGCCCCGTCGCCTGGACCGACCACGCGCTGCCGATCGGCGCCGGTCAGACGATCTCCCAGCCGCTGGTGGTGGGTCTGATGACCCAGGCGCTGCGACTGACTGGCACCGAGCGCGTGCTCGAGATCGGTACCGGCTCCGGCTACCAGACCGCTATCCTATGCGAGCTGGCACGGTGGGTCCTGAGCATTGAGCGCCACACGTCGCTGGCGATCCAGGCACGCCGGCGGCTCGACGCGCTCGGCTACCGGAACGTCGCGATCATTGTGGCCGACGGGTCCGAGGGCTGGCCGCCAGCCGCGCCGTTTGACCGCATTCTGGTCACCGCGGCCGCGCGGGAGGTCCCCGCAGCTCTGCTGGAGCAACTATCCCCCGACGACGGCGCACGCCTGGTGATCCCGGTTGGCCCGCCCGACGAGCAGGAACTGCTCGTCATCGAGCGCCGCGAGGGGCGCTTCCATCGCCATAGCCTCGGCCCCGTCCGCTTTGTCCCGCTCGTGCCCGGCGCTCCCCGGCCGGAGGAGGACGAGCACAACTGGTAGCGGCCACGTCCGCCATCGGCTACCATGTCCCCGCAAAGCCAACCAGTGCAGGAAAGGGAGCGGGCATGGGCACGTCACCGAGCGCCCCGGATCGTATCCTCGTCAACGGCCACATTCTCTGCGTCGATCCGCAGTTCCAGGTCGTCGAGGCTGTGGCGATCCGTGGCGATCGCATCCTGGCGACCGGGCCGTCCAGCGAGATCCGCGCGCTGGCGGGTCCCGACACCACCATAGAAGACCTGGGCGGTGCAGGCGTGTTGCCGGGGCTGATCGACGCACACAACCACCTGCTGTCGACCGGACAGGTCTTACAGCAGGTCACGCTCTACGACTGCCGCTCCATCCCCGAGATCCTGGATCGCGTCGCTGACCGGGCACGCACGATCCGCCCTGGAACCTGGATCATTGGACGGGGATGGGACGAAAGCCTGCTCGCCGAGGGGCGCCACCCGACCCGATGGGAACTCGACCGCGCGGCGCCGGACCACCCCGTCGTCCTCCACCGAGTGTGGAACAAGCTCGTCGCCAACAGCGCCGCTCTCGCCGCAGCGGGCATCACCCGTGAGACCCCCGACCCGCCTAGCGACCAGCGCTACAGCGGCAGTTTCGAGCGGGACCCGTCCACCGGCGAGCCCACCGGGCTCTTCCGCGACCGTGCCAAGGACCTCATCCTCAACGCCATCCCAGCACCCACCGCCGACGAGCTGGTGGCGGCTGTCGCCGCAGCCTGCCGCGCCTACAACGCGGTCGGGCTGGTCGGTGTCGCCGAACCGGGTCTCGACGACGACGGGATCGCCGCGTTCCGGACACTGCGCGAACAGGGCGAGCTGACCGTCCGCACGCTGATGCTCCTCGGCGCCTGGGGCTACGTCCCGGCGGAGCGTGAGGCGGATCTGAAGAGCTGGATCGCCGACGTCCGGTCCCGGCCCGACGAGGCCGACGATCTCCTGCGGATCGACGGCGTCAAGTTCATGCTCGACGGCGGCATCGGCGACCGCACTGCCCGCATGGACGTCCCCTACATGGACGAGCCGGACAATGTCGGCCAGTGGGTCGTCGACCCCGAGGAGTACCCCCACCTGGTCCGCTGGGTACACGACCTCGGCTACTCGATCGACACCCACACCTGTGGCATTGCGGCGCAGGACCTCGCCGTGCGAGCCTATTCCTCAGCACTCGAGGCCGCGCCCAACGAGCGGATCCACCACCGGGTGCACCACGCCTACTTCCCGAGCGCCGACGCCATCGCGCTCATGGCCCGGCACCGCATCCCGGCCCTCGTGAGTAATCCGTTCCTCGTCCACCTGGGCGAGAGCTTCGTTGCCAGCGTCGGGTCGGATCGCGCCGCGCGGGCCATGCCGATGGCCAGCTACCTGCGGGCAGGCGTGCCCTTGGCCGGGACATCCGACTCGCCGATTGCCGACTTCAACCCCTTCGTCGGGATGTACGCCGCCGTCGCCCGCCGTACCGTGGTCGGGCGCGACCTGGCCCCGGCCGAGCGGATCAGCCGTGCCGACGCGCTGCGCAGCTATACAATCTGGGCAGCGGCCGCCACCAGCGACGCAGCCACCCGCGGTTCGATCGAGCCTGGGAAGCTCGCGGATCTGATCGTCGTCGACCGCGACCCGCTGACCGTCTCCGACGAGGAGCTGCGCGACACGCAGGTGCTGCGCACCATGGTCGGTGGTCGCTGGGTCTGGGAACGCACCGGGTGACGCGGTTCGGCACGCGCGTTACCATGCTGGTTGACGAAGCGATCGACGGCACCATACAGGTAGGGAGGGACACAATGGAGCGAGTCCGCAAGCTGATCTCCTGGATCATGTTCGGCTTGGTTGTCGCGGCTATCGCGCAGCAGCTCCGACGCCCGGCGAGCGAGCGCACGTGGCACGGGAACGTCGCCTTCGTGCCCTATGACTTCCGGATCCCCACGCTGGAGCGCATCAAGGCCGCCTGGTGGAACCCGGACGACGAGCGCATCATCACGCCCCGCGCCTTCGGCGTCGGCTGGGCTATCAACCTCTACCAGCTCCGCCGCCGCGCCCTCATGCTCGTCGCCTGATCCAACACCACCCACTTGGAGAACTCTCCCCCTCTCCCACCAGGGGAGAGGGGGCCGGGGGGTGAGGGGGACGTATGACGCATGACGCCTGACGCCCCCTCTTAGTCGCCCTCCCCCAGCACCACGTTGTCGATCAGCCGCGCGCGGCCGACCCGTGCCGCCAGCGACAGGAGCGCCGGCCGGTCTACCACTGTCAGCTCTTCCAGCGTCTCGGCGTCGGCGAGGCTGACGTACTCGGGCTGCACCAGTGGCTCGGCCTCCAGGTGCTCCATTACCACCGCCCGCAGGCGCGCCGCGTCTCGCTCCCCGGCCTGGAATGCCGCCTCCGCCGCGAACAAGCCGCGCGGAATCGCCAGCGCGGCGCGGCGCTCCTCCGGACCCAGGTACACATTCCGGCTGCTGAGCGCCAGGCCGTCCGCGTCGCGCACGGTCGGCACGGTCACGACTTCCACCGGCATGTCCAGGTCGCGCACCATCTGCCGGACCACCAGCACCTGCTGGGCGTCCTTCTGCCCGAAGTACGCCCGGTCGGGTTGAGACTGGTTGAACAGCTTGGCGACCACTGTGGCCACGCCCCGGAAGTGCCCCGGCCGGGCCGCCCCTTCCAGCCGCTCAGTTACGCCGCCGACCTCCACCGCCGTGCTGAAGCGCGGGGGATACATCTCCTCGACCGGCGGCAGGAATACGGCATCCACGCCCTCCCCGCGCAGCAGCGCCAGATCCCGCTCGGTGTCCCGCGGGTAGGCCGCGAAGTCCTCGCCCGGCCCGAACTGGGTGGGGTTGACGAAGATGCTGACCACGACGTGGTCGTTCTCGGCCCGCGCCCTCCGCACCAGCGCCAGGTGTCCCTCGTGGAGGTAGCCCATCGTGGGTACCAACCCCAGCGTGCCGGGCAGCGCGCGCCGCCAGGAGCGCAACGCCGCGACCGTCTCGATGACCCGCATGGCCTGGTTCCCCTCGCTAGTCCTCGCCACCCGCCGCGGCGCCCAGCGCCGCAACATCGTCGGGCGTCACCCCCTTCGGCAGCCGGAAACTCTCCTGTTCCGTCGGGAATGTGCCCGAGGCGACGTCCGCCGCGTACTGGGCGACCGCCTGCTGGATCATCTCTCCGACGTTGGCGTACGCCTTGGCATGCTTCGGCAGCGGGCCCGGAATGAGGTGGAGCAGGTCATGGATCACCTGCACCTGGGCGTCGCAGTCCGGTCCGGCACCGATGCCGATAGTCGGGATCGAGAGGGACTTCGTCACCACCTTGGCGACCGGAGCCGGGATGCACTCCAGCACCACCGCGAACGCCCCGGCCTCCGCCAACGTCTTCGCGTCGGCGATCAACTGCTCGATCGCCTCAAGCGTCCGCGCCTGCACCTTGAACCCGCCGAACTGGTGGACCGACTGCGGCGTGAGCCCCAGGTGGCCCATCACCGGGATACCGGCCGAGGTCAGCCGCCTCACGGTCGGCACAACGTCGGCACCACCCTCGACTTTGACCGCTTGCGCGCCGCCCTCCTGAATCAGCTTCCCGGCGTTGCGCAGCGCCTCTTCGACGCTTACCTGGTAGGTGAGGAAGGGCATGTCGGCCACGACGAGAGCGCGCTTGGTGCCACGCACCACCGCCTTGACATGGTGCAGCATGTCGTCGAGGGTCACCGGCAACGTCGTGTCGTACCCGAGCACGACCATGCCGAAGGAGTCACCCACCAGCAGGGCGGGGATGCCCGCCTCATCGAGCAGGCGCGCCGTGGCGTAGTCGTAGGCGGTGAGCATGGCGAAGCGCTCGCCGCGCGCCTTCATGGCCTTCAGGTCCGCGATGGTGACCCGCGCGTCCTTCATGTTCCGGTCCTCTCATTCCCCACCCTCGCCGCACCCATCGAGGAGAGCGAGGAGGGCGTCCGCCATCCTATCCGCCGCGCCGCCGGGGTCGCGCTCCCGTGCCAGCGGCACGGTATGCCGCCCCAGTTCCCGATAGAGCGGCAACAGGTCCGGCCGATAGTCCGCCAACACGTTCAGGTGCCGCTCGAGCGTCCCGGCGTCGCCCCGGGCAATGGGCCCGGTCAATGCGTTCGGGACTCCATGCTGCTCCAGGTTCGCAACCGTGCCCTGCAGCAGAGGCAACAGCGCCCGGAGTCCGTCCCGGCGGTCCACCCCGAATGCCTCCCACAGCCCGGCGGCCGTTGCCGCCAGCGTCACGGTGTAGTTCGAGATCAGCACCGCCGATGCGTGGTAGAGCGCCTTATCCCGCGCCGACAGGAACACCGGCCGCCCGCCGATGCGCTCCACCAGGTCCGCCAGCATCCCGCGGAGCGGCTCTTCCGCCTCGATCCCGAAGACGCTGCCAGCCAATCGGGCAGCGTCCTCCGGGGCGCCGGTGAGGGTCTGCAAGGGGTGGCAGCCGCCGACCAGCGCTCCCGCTGCCCGGGCCGGCTCCAGCACGTCGAGCGAGTGCGCGCCGCTGCAGTGGACGACCGCCGCGTCCGCACGCCACCGCACCGAGGCGCACACCTCCGCGATGGCCCGATCGGGCACCGCCAGCACAACGAGGTCGGCGCGATCCGCGACATCTTGCGCGGTCGGCACGGCGGCGCACTCGGGGATCGCGGCTGCGAGTGTGTGCGCCCGCTCCGGGCCTTTCCCGGTCACGGCCACCACCGGCACGCCCGCCGCGGCCAGCGCCCTGGCCAGTGCGCCTCCGGCCGCCCCGGCGCCGACAAACCCGACCTTCACCGCGACGATCCTTCCCCCGCGTTCAACTCCCAGATCAGGTGCAGCCCGTCGAGCGTGAGCATCGGGTCGACCACGTCGATGCTCCGCGCTTCCGCCTGGACCGGCCCCACGTCCGGCCCGGTGGCGATCACGCGCCCGCCGCCCAGCTCCGACTTCATCCGCTCGGCGATTCCGTCGACCAGCGCGGCGAACCCGAAGACCAGCCCCGACTGGATGGCAGCCACGGTGTTCCGGCCGATAACCCGCTCCGGCCGGAGCAACTCCACCTCACGCAACTGCGCCGCCCGCTGTGCCAGCGCGCCTGATGCCATGTCCAGCCCCGGGGCGATGGCCGACCCGAGGTAGTCCCCTTGGGCGGAGACGGCGTCGAACGTTGTCGTCGAGCTGAAATCGACCACCACCGCCGGCCCACCGTAGCGGCGGAAGGCTGCCAGCGCGTTGGCGATCCGGTCGGGACCGACCTCGCGCGGGTTGTCGGTGCGCACCCGCACGCCCGTCCGCACCCCCGGCCCGACCACGAGCGGCTCCAGTCCCAGGTAGCGGGCGCACGCCTGGCTGACCGTCCGCGTCAGCGCGGGCACGACCGAGCCCAGGACCGCACCGCGCAGCCGGGTAGGATCGACGCCACGGTGCCGCAGCAACGTCTCCAGCAGGAGGCCGACCTCATCGGCTGTTCGGTTGGGGTCGGTGCTGATCCACCAGGGGCCGGACCGGTCCGCGTCGAAGAGGGCGACCGCGGTCTGCCGGTTGGAGACATCGAGGACGAGAAGCATCCTGCCTCCCAGCTAGGCGCGGCTCCTCCACCGGCCAGGCGCCGATGTGCCCTCCCACTCAGGAGGGCGGAGGCAGGCTTCCCTATTCCTCCGTCTCGGTCACCAAGGATCCAAGCGGAGTGAGCAGCGCGATGCACGGATCACCTGCGGCTGGCGTCCGGACCACCGGTACACCGCCGCAAGGCCATCCTACGATGGACACAGGAAGCCGGTCAACAACGCTCCGCGACCGGTAGCAGAGACGAGAAGCCCCTTCCCCCTCCGTGGAGCGGGACAAGGATGCGAGCCGCCCTCAGCAGCTTCTGTCAATTCATGCTGGGAACCACCACGCCGAGCGCCGTCGCCACCGCCCGCACCACGCCGGCGTCCTGGTCCGGCAGCACGGTGCGCGCGTCGATGAGCAGGTGATCCTCGGCCACGTGGGGCATGAGGGAGGGTGACCCGGTGCGCAGGCGGGCCGCGAGGGCGTCAAGCGTCAGTCCGTGCCGGGCCGCCACCGCAGCGTCGATCGCCAGTGCCCGGCTCTCGAGCGTCTCACCCGGGAGTGAGCCGCCACCGACCGCCGCCCGGCTCGGCACCACCCGCAGCGGCCCGGCCGCCTCCAGCGCGGCCGCCCAGGCGCGACATCGCTCCTCCAGCGCCTCGACCGGCGCCGCGATCATGCGCCAGATCGGCACCGTCTCGGTCACGTCCCCGCGCAGGTAGTGCCGCAGTGTGGCCGCCACGCCGGCCAGTGCCGTCTTGTCTGCCCGGACCGCCCGTGCGAGGGGATGCGCCGCGATCCGGCGGATCAGGTCTGCCCGGCCACTGATGATCCCCGCCTGCGGGCCGCCGAGCAGCTTGTCGCCGGAGAAGCACACCACGTCCACCCCGGCAGCGAGGCTCTCTCCCACTGTCGGCTCGTGCGCCAGCCCGTAGGGTGCCGTGTCGATCAGGCAGCCGCTCCCCAGATCTTCGATCAGCACCAGCCCCCGCCGCCGTGCGATCTCCGACAGCTCCTCCAGCGAGGGCTGGGTGGTGAAACCGATGATGCGGAAGTTGCTCCAATGCACCGCCAGCAGGGCCGCGGTCTCCTCCGTGATGGCGGCCTCATAGTCGCGCGCGTAGGTCCGGTTGGTGGTACCCACCTCAACCAGCCGCGCGCCACTCTGCGCCATCACGTCCGGCACGCGGAAGCCGCCGCCGATCTCGACCGCCTGCCCGCGGGAGAGAATCACCTCGCGCCCGGCACAGAGCGCGCTCAGGGTCAGGAGGATCGCCGCGGCGTTGTTGTTCACCACCAGTGTCGCCTCAGCGCCGGTGAGTGCCCGCATCAGCCGGGTCACCTCGTCCATCCGACCCCCACGGCGGCCCGTCTCGATCTGCAACTCGAGCGGCGTGTAGGTGGTGGCCGCGTCCAGCATCGCCTGCGCGGTCTCCGCGCTGACCGGCGCTCGACCCAGGTTGGTGTGGATGACGACGCCTGTGCCGTTGATGACGGTCGCCAGCCTCGGCTCCAGCAGCCGCGCCAGCTCCGCCCGCACCTCCGGGATCACCTGCTCCGGGTCGGCGCCCTCCTCACCGGCGAGGATGGCCCGTCGCACCCGCTCCACCACCCGCTGCGCGACGGCCGTGACGATCTCCGGCCGCAGCCCACGCGCGACGTCCGCCACCGTCGGGTCCGCCGTCACGGCCGCGATGGACGGCAACCGCCGGAGCGCCTGGTAGTCGATGCTGCTCTCCACGCCGTCACCCTGCCCCATGACTCGCTTCCACCTCCGGCCCGGATCATAGCATTCGGGAGAGCCACCCGCGGGAGTTGCAGGGCACGAAAAAAGGAGCCTTGCGGCTCCCAAAATCTGAGTGAACGACCCTCGGTGGCCCTGGACCGACAGGTCACATTGACCTGATCGTCACGGTCGCCCATCGGTCATTCGTTGTCGACCCTTGTCGGGGAAAGTACCGACCCCGGAGCCCGTTTCCCCTATTACGTACTAGGCAAAATCAAGGGTCGGGGAGAGAGGATTTGAACCTCCGACCTCCGCGTCCCGAACGCGGCGCGCTAACCGGGCTGCGCCACTCCCCGAAACAGTTGGAGTATAGCAGACGAAGCCGGGCAATGCAAAAGCCATGACGCCGCCCGCGGCTCGCACCACTCGATTCCGTTCTACCGGAACGTTTCAACACCCGCCAACCTCGGAGGGACATGGCCCGCCGGCTCGGATCCCCACCCGACTACCGCCCGACTCCACACGTGACCACCTCCCCCTCCTTGACAGCGACCTGCAACGGCCCTAGAATGGCAACGTTGACCCCTAGGGTCGCGCTAACGTGACGTGCCAGGAGGACGCGGGTGTTGAACCGCTTGGCCGCAAACATCAGCCAGGGAGTGAGCTGCTGCCAGGGCGGTAGCGTGCTGGCTGGTGTGCTGGGTCGGAGTGTGCCCGCGTCGGGGGAGCCTTGAGCTAACGTTCTAGAGTCCAGAGTATCCCACCGCGGGCAGAGAGACTCCGTCGTCTCGCCCGCGGTTTTGTTTCTCCCGGCCGTTCATGAAACGTGTCAGGCAGAGAGGACACCCGATGAGCGTTACCGTGCAGTCACCGGCCACCCGACGACCCACCGCTTCGGTCCCGGCCGTCACCGTCGAGCACCTGTCCAAGGTGTTCGTGCGCTACTCGCTGGTGCGTCGCCGGCCGCTGCAGACGGTGCACGCCCTGGATGACGTCAGCTTCGATGTCCACCGCAAGGAGATCTTCGGCATCCTCGGCGTTAACGGCTCGGGCAAGTCGACGCTGATCCGCGTCCTCTCGACGCTCCTGATCCCGGACGCCGGCACCGTCCGCATCTTCGGGCTCGACCTGCGCAAGGATGAAGCGCAGATCAAGCGGTTGATCAACCGGGTCTCGGTCGAGGCCTCCTTCTTCAAGAAGCTCTCGGCCATGGAGAACCTGCTGTACGCACTGCGGCTCTACGGCCGGGCCGGCGGCGGGTTGCGCACCGACATCGTCGAGATCCTGGAGCGGCTCGGGCTGGATCGCAGCCGGGTCAATCAGCCGCTGGAGCAGCTTTCTCGCGGGATGCAGCAGAAGGTCGCCATCGCGCGAGCCTTCCTGACGTCTCCGGTGCTCCTGCTCCTGGACGAGCCCACCACCGGCCTCGACCCGCGCTCGAAGCGGGACGTGCAGGAGTTCATCCTGCAGCTCCGCAACGAGCACGACGCGACGATCATCCTGTGCACCCACGACATGGCCGAAGCTGAGCGGCTGTGTGACCGGATCGCCGTGATCGACAGCGGCCGGTTGATCGCCGTCGACGACGCCGAAGGGTTGAAGCGGCGGGCGGCGGCTATCGCCGGGATGCCGGTCGACACGCTAGAGGAAGCGTTCTTTCACCTCACAGGGCGGGACCTCCACGAGGACGAAGCGCCCAGCGAGGTGGACTAACCCGCGGCGGCCGGCGCAGAGACGGACGCGCGGGCGGACGAATTAGGGAGATAGCATGGCTCAATCAACTCAGGTGCGTCCCCTAAGCCGAAGGTGGCTTCGGCACGAGGCCCTCGCGTCGTACGCCTTCGTTGAGCGCAACTTCTTTCTGGTGCGACGCTACTGGGGCTGGGAGATCGCCTTCCTGATCTACAACGTCACCTCGTCGCTGAGCGTAATGTACATCGGGAAGGCCCAGCAGTTGCCTGGCCAGGATCTGATCCTCTACCTGGGCATCGGCACGCTGGTCTGGTCCTACCTGCGCTCCGTCTTCGCCAACATCAGCGAGATGATCGCGTGGGAGCGCTGGGAGGGCACGATCGAGTACACCATGATGGCGCCCGTGTCGCGGCTGACGCACATGCTCGGCGTCTCGCTCTTCAGCGTGCTCTACGGCATCGCCCGGACGGCGATCCTGTTCATCACGCTGGCGGTGTTCTTCGACGTGAACCTGGCGAACGCGAATCTAGGCGGCGCGCTGGTGGTGATCCTCTTCGGCAGCCTGAGCTTCATCGGCGTCGGGATCATGGCGGCCATCCTCCCGCTGCTGTTCACCGAGCGCGGGGAAGAGATGACGTTCATCATCTCGTCGGTGTTGCTGCTGGTCTCCGGCGTCTACTACCCGATCTCGGTGTTGCCCGGCTGGATGCAGGGTCTGGCCCGCGTGTCCCCCGCCACCTATGTGCTGGAGGGCATGCGCGCGACCGTGCTCGACGGCCGGGCCACGTCCGAACTTGGGCAATACCTGCTGCCGATGGGAGTGATCGGACTCCTGACAATCCCCCTCGGCATGGCGATCTTCACGGCGGTCGAACGCTACGCCAAGCGCACCGGCCGGCTGAAGCGCAGCGGCTAGCGTGCGCGCGGTAGGATGGATTGGCAAAGCCATGAGGAGGAGCCCCGGTTCGAGAGGAGGCATCGGCTCGGACCGCGTTCGTTGGGCGGAGTAGCCGATGAGCATGGATCGAGACGACAGGCTCGGAGTGGAGGAGAGTGCTGAATGCAAGCCGTCTACCTGACGGGTCCGACCGTCTACCTCCGCGCCATGGTGGAGGACGACAAGCATCACGCAGCCGCGTGGTTCGACAGCCGGTTCCCGGTCAACGCCGCTCGTGCCGAGGCGTTCCTCAAGGAGAAGCTCCAGGGTGATCCCTGGGACGCCCGCTGGCATCTCCTTGCGATCGTGCGGCGGAGCGATGAGGCGGTCGTGGGGAGCTGCCGGATCGAATTCGGGAAGCAGACGGCTTCCCTCCGCTTTCACATGGCGCCCTGGCTCGACGACGCCGACGTCCTGCGCGCCGAGGCGCTCGAGCTCGTCGTCCCCTGGCTACGCGACGAGCATGAGTTGCTGGTGATCACGGTCGAGATCGCCGCGGATGAGCAGCGGACGCTGGCGGCGGCGGAGGCGGCGGGGCTCAAAGCTGCCGTGCGCATGCGCGAGGCCATTGCCCGCGCCGGGCACCGCGTCGACCTGCTGATCTACCAGGCTGTCGACCCGAAGGTGGAGGCAGATCATGCGTAATCCGATCATGGTAGGCCAGCGCGTCTATCTCCGCCCCTTGGAGGAGGGTGACGCGGAGCTGCTGGCACAATTCGCGGCCCAGGAGCCCGAGCCCTTCTGGGAGCACCGGATGCCCCTCAGCCCCATCGCGTTCGCGTCTTGGATCCGGGACGCATACACGAAAGAGCCGCCCGAGCACATCGCGTTCGCCGTCTGCCTCAAAGAGAACGACCAGTTCATCGGCACCGTTGACCTGTGGAGCATCGACTGGGTCAACCGTACGGCGGAGACGGGGAGCTACATCGGCCCCGTTGAGTTCCGGGGCAAGGGCTACGGCCCGGAGGCAAAGCATCTCCTGCTGGAGTACGCCTTCGACCGGATTCAATTGCACATGGTCTACTCCTGTGTCTGGGAGCCGAACTTCCGCTCCGCAGCCGCCGTGCGCCGCCAGGGCTATCGAGAGGCCGGCCGGTTCAAGGGCATGACGCGGAGGGACGGGCGCTACCGCGATTGGCTGATGTTCGACTTGCTCCGGGACGAGTGGCTCGCGGCGCGGGAAGAGTACCGGCGGCGGCTCGCGGGACGGACCGAGCGCGAGGGTTGACCCGGGTCATAGTAGCAGTTGTGACACGGGTCAACACGGCGCGGCGCTGGTGTGGCACAATTGCACCAGCGCCGCGCTCGCTCGGCGGCAGACCAAGGTGGGAATCGCATGCTCTTTCTGCTCTTCGTCTTCATGCTCTTCGTCGGCCTGGCCGGCCTGGCGATCCTGACCACGGTCGGGGTAACCCTCGCCTCGCTGGTCACGCTCGTTACCGCGCCCGGCCAGCTCTGGCGGCTGCTACGCGACCGCACGCTTCGGCGCAACCACGCGCTGGAGCACGCCACCGTCAACGTGATCGAGGAACGCTACGGCCGATCCCACCTTGCCGGGCTGGCAAAGCCCGAGGGATTCATCATCCAGGGCGGCGCGCCACCAGCACTGGTGGCGGACGCGGCGCAGGAGGCACTGGCCCGTTTGCGGGCCGGGGAGCGTCGGCTGGCAATTCACCCGCGCTGCGGCACCACGCTCGTCGCCGCCCAGCTCGTGATGGCGCTGGCATTCATCGCCACGCTCGTCATCATTCGGCAGTTCACGCTGCTGCCGTTCCTCGTCGGCATTGTGGCCGCCGTCCTGCTCGGGCCGCGGCTCAGCCCGATCCTGCAGCGCTACGTCACCACCGACGCCGACGTGGGCGACCTCATCATCACCGGCGTCGAGGTGCAGCCCATGACAACCTCGCGCGGCTTCTTCAGTCTCTTGACGTTGAGGCCAATTCTCGTGCGTACCGCACCCGCCTCCGGCGGCCAGTCGTCCGCCGAGGCGACGCTGATCACCGGCGACCGCGAGGAGATCCCGATCGGCGACTTCCGCGTGCGGTAACGAGCCGGCTAACGCCGGGGGCGGGTATCGTCGCGAACCGGAACGGGGACCGGCTGCGGGCGCAGCCGTCGTGAGGGGTCCAGGAGGTCGCGGAGCCGGTTCACACCGTCCCGGATCAGGTCGCGGATCGCATCCAACATCAACACGCTGCCTCTCTGCTCTGCTCGCCGGCCGGTTGCTCGTCCCCGCGCTCTATTGCTATAACGCATCAGCCGTGCCGCGTATGCCCAGCATGGCAAACATCGCATAGTCGGCAGAGGAGCGGAGCAGGGAGTGGGAGCTGGCGGAAACCTCTTAGTGGCGCAGTCGGGCGGCGCGACGGCAGTCATCAACGCCAGCCTGGCCGGCGTCGTCCGGGCAGCCCTGGAGCATCGCCAGTTCGGCGCGATCATCGGTGCTCGCCACGGAATCGATGGCGTTCTGACGGAACGCTTCGTCGATCTGGGCCGCCAGCCAGCAGAGATCCTCGACCAGTTGCTTACCACCCCGTCGGCGGCGCTGGGCACGACCCGAAGGCGCTTGACCGACGAGACGGCGGCGCGGGCCGTGCGCATCCTCGCCCAATACGACATCCGCGCGGTGGCCTACATCGGCGGCAACGACTCGGCCGACACCGCGCTGCGCCTGGCCGCGGCCGCTCGTGATGCCGGCTATGACCTGCGCGTCGTCAGCGTCCCCAAGACGATCGACAACGATCTGCCCGGCACGGACCACTGCCCCGGCTACGGCTCCATCGCCCGGTTCCTCGCACTCGCCGCGCGCGATGCCGTGCGGGATACCGAAGCCACCGCCGCCCTCTACCCGGTCAAGTTCATCGAGGTCATGGGCCGTAACGCCGGGTGGGTTGCTGCGGCTACCGCGCTCGGCCAGGACGGCGACGGCGACGGCCCACATCTGATCTTCTTCCCGGAGCGGCCACCCCGCGACCTGCACGGCCTGCTGGAAGAGGTTCAGCGCGCCTACGACCGCCACGGCCAGGTCGTCGCCGTGGTGCCGGAGACGCTCAAGGACGCTCAGGGTCGCCCCCTTTCCGGCGAAGACCTGAGCTGGACCGACCCGTTCGGTCACCGCTACTACCCGAGTCCCGGCCCGGCCCTCACGCGAGCGGTCGAGGAGCATCTCGGCCTGCGTGCGCGGTTCGACAAGCCCGGCACCATCGCGCGCATGTTCGCCGCGTGCGTCTCGTCGGTCGATCGCCGGGAAGCCTACGAAGTCGGCGCCGCCGCGGTCCGCCTGCTGGTCGAGGGCGCGTCGGAAGTGATGGTTACGCTTGAACGGGTGAGCGACGATCCATACGCCGCCACCACCGGCGTGATCGCCGCGGCCAAGGTCGCCAACCGAGAGCGCCGCATGCCGGACGCCTTCATCGGCCCCGACGGCCGCTCGGTCACCGATGCCTTCCGCACCTACGCGCTGCCACTGATCGACGGCCCGCTCCCGCCCTACGCACGCCTGCTCGACCTCCCCTACCTGCGTGCCTGAGTGCTCGGGCATCCCTGATTCGGCTCTCTGCGTGCTGCCCGGGCAGAGCATGCAACCCTCACTAGTTGCCGAGGCCGCCCGTAACCGGCATACTCCACAATACACGCATGCCCGTAGGTAACTGCAGGCATCGCCTATCCGCGAGGAGCGCCGTGTCATGAGCGACACCCCCGCGTTGCCGCCAGATCGCATCCTCTCCGGCCGCGAGGAGGAGATGCGCCAGCGCGCCGCCGGCATCGTCGAGGAGCTGGCCCGGACTATCCGGCAGTTCCCGGCCGAGGCCGAAGACCTGGACCTGCTGCGCGACGCGGCCGAGCGCCTCGGTGCCCTCTTCCTGCTCGTCATCGCCGGGGAGTTCAACTCCGGCAAGTCGGCCGTCGTCAACGCCCTGCTCAACGACACGGTGATGCCCGAAGGCGTCACGCCGACCACCAGTGCCATCCATATCCTGCGCTATGGGCCGAGTACGAACGAGGTCGTGGGGATCGACGGCATCGTCGAGCACACGTACCCGGCGGACTTCCTGCGCGACGTGAACCTGGTCGACACCCCCGGCACCAACGCCATCATCCGTGAGCACGAGGCGCTCTCCCAGCGCTTCGTTCCCCGCGCCGATCTCGTGCTCTTCGTCACCTCGGCCGACCGCCCGTTCACCGAGAGTGAGCGGCAGTTCATGACCGAGATCCGCGGCTGGGGGAAAAAGATCGTCGTCGTGCTCAACAAGATCGACCTGCTGCGGAACGATGAGGAGATCGCCGAGGTCATCGAGTTCATCCGCACCAACAGCGTCCGTTTGCTCGGGCTCGAGCCACAGATCTTCCCCGTCTCGGCGCGCCTTGCGCGCGAAGCGCAGACCTCCGAGGCCCCGGAGGAGCGCGAGCGGCTGTGGGCTGCCAGCCGCTTCGGCGCCCTGGAGGAGTTCATCCTCTCCACCCTCGACGAGCAGACGCGCATCCGCCTCAAGCTGCTCAACCCGCTCGGCATCGCCGACCGCGTGGGCGGTCGCTACCGCGCCATCGCGGCCGAGCGCCTCGATCTGCTCGACCGTGACCTGCAGACGATCGAGCGCATCGAGCAGCGGATCGCCGTCTTCGAGTCGGAAATGCGCGCCGACTTCACCGCGTACCTGTCGCGCATCGAAGCCATCGTCTATCGCATGAATGAGCGTGCCGACCGCTTCTTCGACCGGACCATCCGCCTTGGCCGCGTCTTCGACCTGCTCGACCGCGAACGCATCCAGCGCGAGTTTGAGCAGGAGGTGATCGCCGACACCGAGCAGCAGATCGACGCGGCGGTCGCGGAGATGATCGACTGGATGGTCGAGCGCGACCTGCGGCTGTGGCAGAGCGTCACCGAGTACATCGACCGCCGCCAGCTCGACCGGCACCAGGATGAGGTGGTCGGCGAGAGCGGCGCACAGTTCACCTACGACCGCCAGGCGCTGCTCGGAGCGGTTGCCCGTCGGGCCGGGGAGGTGGTCGAGCAGTTCGATCCCGGCCGAGAGGCGCAGGTCATCGCCGAGGCACTGCGCGGTGCAGTGACGCAGACCGCGGTGGCCGAGGTAGGCGCGATCGGCCTGGGAGCGGCGGTGATCGCACTCGCGACGACGGCGGCAATGGACGTGACCGGGATTCTGGCGGCCGTGACCGTCGGTGGGCTGGGTCTGCTCATCCTTCCCGCGCGCAAGCGGCACGCGCGGGAGCTGCTGCGGCGCCGCTCCGTCGAGTTGCGCGAGCGGCTGGCGGAGGCGCTGAGCGATCAGTTCGACCGCGAGGTGAGGCGCTCGACGGCGCGGGTGCGCGACGCGCTCTCGCCTTACGCCACCTTCGTCCGGACGGAGCGCGACCGCTTCCAGCGCCTTGCCCAGGCCCTGGAGGCAGTCGACGCCGATATCACCGAGCTACGACGCGTGCTCGAAGGGTGAGGTGCGGTCGACTACGTAGCCCTCAGCTTCGCGCTCGACCAGCCGTGTGGAGTAGCGACCGATGTCCGGCATGTTCGGCAAGGTCTGGCCGAACAGGATCTCATTGAAGGCGTTGTGCTGCTCCCGGCTCTCCCACCGCTCGACCCAGGCGTAGCGCCGCTCTTCTTCCAGCCGGACCAGGTCCGACGACAGGCACCCCTCTTCCGCCCGCGCCCGCTCAACCACCGGGAGGAAGTCGCGCTCGAAGACGCCCTGCATTCCCTCCTCGACTTCGAAGACGCTGATGTCGACGAACATCGACCCACCTCCTCCGCTACGGCGCACGTCGGGGCCAGGCTCCCCACCACCTTGAATGTGTACCCTATCATCCTTTCGTCGCGCCGGGCATCTCCCGCAGTCCGTTAGTGCTTCGCGAGCCGTCTGTTATACTGCAGGGTGCGCACGGCTACCCGTGTCGGGTCTTCGTTCGAGGCTCCCCGCGCACGGAGCCGATCGGGAGTGACGCGGTCATGGCGCGAGACAGGCAGAATGGCGCGCCCGAGGCGCTGAACATCGGCGCCCCGCTCTACCATCAGATGATCGAGCACGTCCGATCGGTTGCGCCGATCGAGGGAGTCGGGTTGATCGCCTTCAGCGGGTCCCGCGCGGTCAAGATCTATCCCGGCACCAACACCGAGCAGAGCACGACCCGCTACAACATGGACCCGGCCGAGGTCATCGCCGCGCTGAACGAGATCGACCGCCAGGGATGGTACCTCGGCGCCATCTTCCACTCCCACCCGCGGAGCGAGGCAACCCCCTCGCCGACCGACCTGCGCCACGCCTACTACCCGGACGCGCTGATGGTCATCATCTCACTCCTGACTGATCCCCCCACCGTTCGCGCCTTCCGCGTCGACGGTGAAGTCCGTGAGGTCCCGGTCCGGGTTCTCCCCGAGGAAGGGACGGCAGCAACGGCATGACAACGAAGCGAACGATCGGGGTGCTCGGCGGCATGGGGCCGCTGGCCACGGCAGACCTTTACCGCAAGATCATCGAGGCGACACCGGCACGTCGCGATCAGGACCACCTGCATGTCATCATCGACGCCGATCCATCGGTCCCCGATCGCACCGAGGCCCTGCTCCACGGCGGTCCTGACCCGACGCCGTGGCTCATTGCCGGGGCACAGCGCCTTGAAGGGGCGGGGGCGAGCTTCATCGTGATCCCGTGCAACACGGCGCACGCCTTCCTCGGCGCCGTGCGTGACGCGGTGGCGATCCCGATCATCAGCATGATCGATGAGACCGCCGCCGAGGTCGCCGCTCTGCTCCCCCGGGGCGCAGCTGCGGGCATCCTGGCTACCTCCGGCACCGTGAGCGCCGGGCTCTACCAGGACGCCCTGGCGGCAGCCGGCCTGCGCGCCCTCGTGCCCAGCCCGGACGCGCAGGCTCAAGTGATGGCCGCCATTGCGGCTGTCAAGGCCGGTGACCTCAGCCGGGCCACGACAGAGAAAGCCCTGGTCGCCGCGTACGAGCTTATCGAGCAAGGGGCCGGGGCGCTCCTGGCCGCCTGCACCGAACTGCCGCTGATCCTGCAGCCCAATGACATTCCCGTGCCACTCATCGACCCCACCGCGGTACTGGCCCGCGCCGCCGTACGGGAGGCGCTCGCCGCCCGCTCACTGCCTGAGGGAGTGACGCCCGATGCCATCCGAACGTGAGGAATTGCTCGAACGCCTTCTCCAGTACCCGGACCGGGTCGCCCGCATCATCGAGCCACAGCCGGTGGAAGTGCTGCGACGCGCAGGTCCGGACGGAGGCTGGGGCGCCGTCGAGATCCTTGCCCACCTCCGTGACTGGGACGAGGTGAACCTCGACCGTGTGCGCCGCATGCTGGAGGAAGACAACCCGAACCTGGAGAACTTCGATACCGACTTCTGGGCGATCGAGCGGGACTACCATGCTCAGGACCCGCGCAAGGCACTCGCCGCCTTCCGCGAGATCCGCGGGCGCCTTGTCCGGCTGCTCTCCTCGCTCAACGAAGCGGACTGGGAGCGGCGGGGGCGACACCCAGTGTGGGGCGAGATCACGCTGGCTAGCTTCGTCCGCCGGATCGAGGACCACGATCAGGAGTACCTTCGGGCGTTGAAGGACGTGCTGTCGTGACACGTCGTGCGGGATGCGTCCACGCAGCAACCTCACGGCAGCACGTCGGGCTACCCCACCACTCGTTTGCCGTCGGACGCATCAACACCGCACTCCATTCCTAACGGGAGACACGAGTAGGCCGGATCCCCTGTTGCGATCGCGATAACCTCCCCCTATACTGAGAGCACGTTTCGCTAGTAGTATCTGATCCGCTCCCCTGTGCCGGGACGGCGAGCCGCGGCGCGGTCGCCACACATCGCCGGTTGGGCAGCGGACTGACCGCGAGCCGCGGCGCGAGGTGCGGCCGCACCACCGCGCCCGTCCGCGAGGGAGTTGCCCCATCATGGAACAACTGGATAAGGTCCTGGTCTGCCGCGACTGCGGCGCCGAGTTCGTCTTCACCGCAGGGGAGCAAGCCTTCTACGCTGAACGCGGCTTCACCGATCCTGCTCGCTGCCCGAGCTGCCGGGCCGCGCGGCGCCAGGCCCGCCTGGCAGCGAACCCCGACGACGCCGGCACGGTTGCGCTAAGCGCGTCCCGTCCCGAGCGCCGGTTCTACCCGGTGGTGTGCGCCGAGTGCGGTCAGGACACGATGGTCCCCTTCGAGCCGCGCCACGGCCGGCCGGTCTACTGCCGCGACTGCTACCAGCGCCTGACCCCCCGGTACTGACGGCCACCCGGCCCAGATCACGATGCGGCCGGTTGCCCCCTCCTCTGGGGCGGGTAGCCGGCCTGGCGGCGTTTGCCCGTGGACGACGGTCGCCCCGCCATCCCTTTCGATTCGTCCCACGTACGATTGACAGGGAAAGAGGTCAACTCTATACTGGCTCTATCACCTAGTGGTATGACCAGTAGACCTCTTTGGTCTACGGGGTGTGCAATCTGGAGGCGCCCTCCGTGGTCGAGCCGATTCGCCGGCCGCGCAGACTTTCCCAACAGATCGCCGCTCAGCTCTGCCAGTTGATCCGGGAGGGACACTACCGCCCGGGCGACCGGCTTCCGGCTGAGCGCGACTTGGCAGAGCAACTCCAGGTGAGCCGCGCCTCGCTGCGTGAAGCGCTGCGCGGGCTGGAGATCGCGGGGATCGTCGAGTCCCACCACGGTGGCGGGACGTACGTCCGCAACGGGTTCGTCCAGGGGCTGATCTCGCCGCTGGCCCTAGTTCTCGAGGCGAGCGGCGATCTGATCGGCGACCTCTGGGAGGTGCGCCTGATGGTCGAGCCCGACGTGGCTGCACTCGCGGCGCTGCGCGCGACGCCCACCGACATGGCCACGCTGGAGGAGGTGCTCCGCCAGCAGGCAGAGGATCTGGACCACCCCGTCCCGCAGCGCGCTCCCAATCTCGACCGACAGTTCCACGTCGCGCTGGCACAGGCATCCGGCAACGAGGTGGCCGTGCAGGTCATCCAGTTGATCAACCGGGTGCTCCAGGAGGGGCGTCGCCACTACCATGCCTCTCCCCAGCGGCACCTGCGGGCCTACCAGATGCATCAGGAGATCCTGGACGCTGTCCGCGCCCGCCAGCCCGATGAGGCGCGAGACAAGATGCTCCAGCACCTGCGCGAGGTGGAGTCCTTCATCCTCGGCAGCGTGGTGGAAGCCAACACCCACCGGACGCATCGAACCGAACGCCACGCACGATCAGGGTCGAGTGTAAGGAGGAGGAGGAGAGGACCAGACCTGACCGAGTAAGTACCGCAGAGCGTGTGACGCGCCCTTCCTGGCGGCGCCGACGCTCCGGAGCGCGGAGGAGATGAGAGTCGTATTTCCGGGGGAACGGTCCCTCGGGACAAGGGGGTGGACCATGCGTTCGCACGAGGACGTTGAGCACACCGTCGAAGAAGCGGTCGACGCAGTGACCAGAACCTCGATGACCCGGCGCACGCTCTTCCGCCGGGCAGCCGGCGTGGGGTTGGCCGGCGCCAGCATGGCCCTGCTCGCTGCCTGCGGCGGCGGCGACGACACGCCTTCGGGCTCGTCCGGCGATGGCGGTGCGGCTTCAACCGCCACGAGTGAGACGTCCGGCGGCACCCCGGCAGCCACCGAACCGGCGGGCGAGGGCGAGCCGAAACGGGGCGGCAAGATCACCGTCGCGCTCAACTCCGACCTCACGACCATGGACCCGCACAAGTCAACCGCGGCGGTCGACCGTCAGGTCTATCAGTTGATTTATGACAAACTGGTCGACATCGACGAGCAGTTGAACATCGTGCCGTATCTCGCCCAGAAGTGGGAGATCTCCGACGACGGCACCCAGTACACCTTCGCCCTGGTCTCCGGCGTGACCTTCCACGACGGTGAGCCCTTCAACGCGGAGGCGGTCAAGGTCAACTTCGAGCGTATGCTCGACCCGGAGACGGCCTCGCCGCGCCGCAGCGAGGTCGCGCAGGTCACCCAGGTCGAGGCACCCGACGACACCACCGTCGTCCTTACCCTTAGCCAGCCCTATTCGCCGCTGCTGGCCACCCTGTCGGACCGCGCGGGCATGATCATCTCGCCCAAGGCCATCGCGGAGCTGGGCGACGACCTCGCGCGCAACCCGGTGGGCACCGGCGCCTTCACCTTCGTCGAGTGGATCAAGGACGACCACCTGACCGTCCGGCGGAACGAGAACTACTGGCGGGAGGGCCTGCCCTACCTCGATGAGGTCACCTACAAGCCGGTGATCGACGCCACCGTGCGCCTCACGAGCCTTCGCACCAACGAGGTGCAGATGATCGACCAGATCTCGGCCAAGGACGTGGAGGCGACCAAGAACGACCCCTCCCTCGTCTACTCCGAGATCCCCGGGCTGGCCTTCCAGTACATCTCGCTCAACGTCTCTCGCCCGCCCTTCGACAAGAAGGAGCTGCGCCAGGCCGTCGCCTGGTGTATCGACCGTGAGGCGATCATCCGGGCCATCTTCTTCGGCATCGGTACCCCGGCGCAGACGCCGATTCCGCCCAGCTCATGGGCCTACGACGAGTCGGTCCAGGTCTACCAGCAGGACTACGACAAGGCCCGGGAGCTGTTGGCGGCAGCCGGGATGCCCGACGGCTTCGAGTTCACCATGCTCGTCACCAATAGCCCGGACGCCATCCAGCTCGCCGAGGCGTACCGCGCCCAGCTCGCCGAGGTGGGCATCATCGCCAATCTGGAGTTGCTGGAGTTCGGCACCCTGCTCGACCGCAACGATGCCGGTGACTTCGAAGCGGTCAGCCTCCAGTGGAGCGGTCGCCCCGACCCGGACGGCAACATCTACAACTACTTCATCACCGACGGCGGGCTGAACCGGGGTGGCTACAGCAACCCCGAGGTCGACGACCTGCTCAACCAGACCCGGGCCGTGTCGGATCCCGACCAGCGTCGGCAGCTCTATTCGGAAGTGTGCCGCCTGATCGCGGAGGACGCGCCGATGATCTTCATCCGCTTCCCGGCGGAGATCAAGGTGTGGCAGCCGGCCATCAAGGGCTTCGTCCACATCCCGGACGGTATGATGCGGCTGAACACGGTCTGGCTGGAGCAGTAGCCGCGAGAGCGCTGGGCGGGGGGCTGATGCCCCTCGCCCGGAGGCGGGGGTTCCGAGATGTTCCGCTACATCGTGCGGCGCATCCTGGCGATGCTGCCGGTCCTGTTTCTGGTCAGCGTGATCGTCTTCTCGCTGATCCATCTCACGCCGGGAGACCCGGCCATCACCATGCTGGGAGAGGAAGCGACGCCCGAGGCGGTCGCCGCGCTGCGCGCCAAGCTGGGGCTCGACCAGCCGCTGCCTGTCCAGTACCTGCGCTGGGTGGGCTCCGTTCTCCAGGGCGACCTCGGCCGGTCGATCCGCTCCAACCAGCCGGTCAGTGAAGCGATCGCGCAGCGCCTGCCCGTGACGCTCGAACTCGCCATCCTCTCCGTGCTGATCGGCGTCGCCATCGCGATCCCGGTCGGAATCGTGTCGGCCATGCGGCGCAACTCGCCGCTCGATACGGCGTCCACCGGCGCGGCGCTGCTCGGCGTGTCGCTGCCCAACTTCTTCCTGGCCATCTTGTTGATCTTCATCTTCTCGGTCCACCTGCGCTGGTTGCCACCCATCGGCTACACGCCCCTCGCCGACGGGGTGCTTGACAACCTCAAACGGATGCTGATGCCCGCCATCACCCTGGGGACCGCACTCTCGGCGATCGTCATGCGCATGACCCGCTCATCGTTGCTGGAAGTGCTGGACCAGGACTACGTGCGAACCGCCCGCGCGAAAGGCCTGGCCGAGATGCGCGTGATCCGCGTCCACGCGCTGAAGAACTCCCTGATTCCAGTCGCCACGGTGGTGGGCCTGCAGATTGGCGGCCTGCTCGGCGGGGCCATCATCACCGAGACAATCTTCGCGCTGCCGGGCATCGGGCGCCTGCTGGTCGACTCGATCTTCCAGCGGGACTTCCCGCTGGTGCAGGGAGTCGTGCTCTTCACCTCCCTGGCGTTCCTGGTCGTCAACCTGCTCGTCGACCTCCTATATGCGTTCCTCGATCCGCGGATCCGTTACAGCTAACATGGTGGGGCCATGCGCGAGCACTACAAGCGAGGGGGCGTAGGCATGCAAGGTACCAGAACCGCGGCGGCACCCGTCGCGGACCCGTTGGGGCAGCAGGCCCGGCGTCGAGCGACCGGCCTGCGGGCCTTCTTCGCCCGTCTGATGGGCACCCGGATGGCCCCGGTCGCCAGCTTCATCATCGCGCTGCTCGTCCTGACTGCCGTGTTCGCACCGATCATCGCCCCCTACGGGGTCGAGGAAGGCGACTTTGCCGCCACGCTGACCCGCCCCAACCGCGAGCATCTGATGGGAACCGATACCCTCGGCCGCGATATCTTCAGCCGCGTTATCTACGGCTCACGCGTCTCGCTGCAGGTCGGGGTGATCGCGGTCGGCATCGCCATGATCATCGGGACCGCATTCGGACTGGTCGCCGGGTACACCCGGATCGGGCTGCTCGAGAGCACCATCATGCGAGCGATGGACGCGCTGCTTGCCTTCCCAACCCTGGTCCTCGCCCTCGCCATCACCGCCGCCCTCGGCCCCAGCCTCACCAACGTCATGATCGCCGTCGGCATCGTGGGCATCCCGGGCTACGCGCGGCTGGTGCGCGGACAGGTTCTCTCCGTGCGCGAGCGGGAGTTCATCGAGGCGGCACGCACGATCGGAGTGTCGGACCTGCGCATCATGTTGCGGCACATCCTGCCCAACGTGACCGCGCCACTGATCGTGCAGGCCTCGCTCGGCGTCGCGTTCGCGATCCTATCCGAGGCCAGCCTCTCCTTCCTCGGGCTGGGCGTGCAGCCGCCGACGCCGAGTTGGGGTGCCATGCTCGCCTTCGGCAAGGATTACCTGAACCACGCCCCCTGGATGGCGATCGCCCCCGGCGCCGCCATCTTCATCACCGTCCTGGCCTTCAACTTCCTCGGTGACGGCATCCGCGACGCGCTCGACCCACACCTCCACCGCTGACATACAGCACACAAACAGACCGGGCGCCGCGAATCGCGGCGCCCGGCGGAGTGACACCTGATCAGCGACCCAACGTCGCGGGGCTACGACCCGATCTCGCTGGCGAACTCGTTCTCGACCTCGGTCAAGGCCTCGTCGAAGATCTGGACCATGCGGTCGATTTCCTCGTAGGTCACCACCAGCGGCGGCGCGAAGTGGACGATGTCCCAGACGCGGGTCACCATCCCCTTCTCGTTCATGAGCTGATCGAGCCGCTTGAGGAACTGCGAGTCCCGGCCCCACTTGGCCTTGGTCTCCTTGTTCCTGACCACTTCGACGCCGCACATGAGGCCCAGCCCGCGCACGTCGCCGACCGTCGGGTGCGACCGCAGCTTGTTGAGCTGCTCCAGCAGGTAGGCGCCCTTCTCCGCGCTCTGCTGGACCAGGCCCTCGCGCTGGATGATCTCGATGTTCTTCAGCGACGCCGCCGCGGCAACCGCCTGACCGCCGAAGGTGAGCAGGTGGCCCAGCGCCACGTCCTTCTTCTCGGTGAAGATCTCAAAGACCTTCTCGCTGACCGCCACCGCCGCCAGCGGCGCGTAGCCGGAGGTGATCCCCTTGGCCATCGTCATCAGGTCCGGCTGCATGCCGAAGTGCTCGGTCGCGAACATCTTGCCGGTCCGGCCAAACCCGTTGATCACCTCGTCCATAATCAGCAGCACGCCGTATTCGTCGCAGATCTCTCGCAGTCGCTGCCAATACTTGGGCGAGGGGACGTGCACCCCGTTGGAGGTGGAGATCGGCTCACCGATCACCGCGGCGACCGTCTCCGGCCCCTGGTTCTCGATCTCCTGCCGGATGTACTCGGCGCACATGAGGTCGCCCTCTTCGCCCTCCAGGCCGAAGTCGTTGCGGTAGCGGTTGGGCGACGGGACATGGATGACACCGTACATGAACGGGCCGAAGTACGTCTCGTTGCGGCTGGCGGTCAGGCTCATGGCGCCGAAGGTCATGCCGTGGTAGCTACCCCGCCGCGCGATGATCTTGTACCGCTTGGGGAAGCCGCGCATCGCCTGCACCTGCTTGGCGATCTTCAGCGCGCTCTCGACCGCCTCCGAACCGCCCGAGCAGAAGAAGATCCGGTTCAGGTCGCCCGGCGTAAGCTCGGCCAGCACGTTCGCCAACTGCACGGCGGGCACCGAGGTGTAGCTGGCGCTGGAGACGTAGGCCACCTGAGCGGCCTGGGCGGCCATCGCCTCGCCGATCTCGGTCCGTCCATGGCCCGCGTTCACGACCCACAGCCCGGCGATACCGTCGAGGTACTCACGGCCGTGGATGTCCACCAGCGTGCTGCCGTGTGCGCTCTTGAAGACACGCAGGCCGTTCTGCTCCGCGAGCCGGACCCACTCCGCGGAATGGATCCAGACGTGGTCCAGCGCTTCCTTTTCCAGAGCCTGAGCCGACCCCACCCCTGCGGCCTGAGCGCCGTTACCCATGAGTTCCCAACTCCCTCCACAAACCGCCCGCTCCGACCGGCGGCGCGGCGGCGGAATCCGACTCAATCCGATGGGCGCAGTATAGCACTGATGCCGGCGAAATCGTCTAGGATCTGCCGAATCCCAACAATGGGACCGGCCCTGCCGCCGATCCGGCATCACAGGGCGGGGCGCTCAGGTGGTCCGCACTATGATGGATCGGAGCCGGTGAGGCACGCTAGGAGGCGCCGTTCGAGATGCTCCGGCAATGAGGGCTGGTCGGTGCGCCGGTAGCGGTCGATCAGCGCGCTCAGCGCCGCTTCTGATGCGGCACAGGTCGGGCACTCCGCAATGTGCTCAGCGATAATCCGAGCAAGCTCCTCATCGCTCTCGGCTTCGCTCCCGTCGACGAGCCGTTCGAGCCAGGCCCGGCACGCGTCGTCCAGATGCTCGATGCCCATCAGGTCGCTTCCTTCCCGCCGGCGCCGGTGTCGTCGAGGTACGGAGCGAGTGCGGCGCGCAAGGCCAGACGCGCGCGGTGCACACGGACCTTCAGCGCACTCTCCGAGATGCCCAGCTCAGCCGCGGCCTCGCGCGTGCTCAGCCCCTCGATCTCCCGCAACACGAACGCCGTCCGCAGCGTGTCGGGCAGATCCGCCAGCGCACGGTCGATCATCGCGCGCAGCTCGGCCCCCATCACCTCGGCGCTCGGCTCCGTCGTGGCGTCTACGAGTGCGGGCGGTACCGCGGCCCGCTTCTGCAACTGCTCGTGCAGGTCGACCGTGACCGGCTTCCGGCGCCGGAGGCGCATGAGCGCGGTGTTCGTCACGATCCGATGCAGCCAGGTACCGAGCCCGCTGCGTCCCTCGAAGTCCTCAATACGCCTACACGCCTGGATGAGCGCCTCCTGCAGCACCCCCTCTGCCTCGTCGGGGTCACCCATCAACCGGATGGCGAGCTGGTACATACGCGGCCCGAAGCGCTTGAGCAAGCAGGTGCAGGCGACCGGCTCCCGGCGACGGAGCCCGTCGAGCAGCGCCTGTTCATCCTCGTAGACGGTGAGATCAATCTCCCAGGGCTTGACCATTGATGCTCCTGCGGCTGCCATGTGCGAGGCGACCGTGTCACGTGAAGCATACCCCACGCCGCCCGAACGGCTCGCCGCGTCTAGCGCAGTGCCAGGGATAACCAACGAACCCCACCCGCGCCGGATCGCTGTCTCCAACGACATTCCCCCCTCCCGTACCGGTCAGGCGCATCCCAGCGACTGCATCGCTTGGTGTGTGCTGAGGAAGACGCGGTCTCGCCCGATCCGGTCGATGAACCCGGCCGCGCGGAGTCGGTCCATGACCGGCCCCTTGAACTCAGCCAGGTGCAGGGTCACTCCCGCGCCTCGCAGCTCGACGTGGAGCGACTCCAGCACCGCAAGCGCGCTGGCATCGATGAAGTTGATGCCGGAGCCGATCAGGACCAGGTCCGTGGTCTCCGGCCGCTCGGCGACCAGCCGGAGCAGCGTCTCTTCGAGGGCCCGCGTATTCGGGAAGTACAGGCTCTCGTCGACCCGGACGGCCATGACGCGTGGGCAGGTCCGTGTCTCGTGGCGCAGTACGTTGCGGTAGGTCTCGCTTTCCCCGACACGGCCGACGACCGCGATGTGCGGGCGACTCGTGCGCCACAAGTGGAGGAAGATCGCGGTAGCCATACCGGCCAGGATTCCGAACTCAACGCCTCGCACCAGCACCGCCATGAAGGTGACGAGCAGGGATACTGCGTCGGCCTTGTCGTAGCGCCACACGCGCGTGAGCGTGGCCACGTCGATCAGTGACGCCACCGCCACGATCACGATGGCCGCGAGTACTGTCCGGGGCAGGTACTGGAAAAGCGGGGTCAAGAAGAGCACCGTCAGTGCAACCAGCCCCGCCGTGATGATCGATGCCAGTTGCGTGTTGGCGCCGGCCGTGAAGTTGACGACCGAGCGGCTGAAGCCCCCGGTGACCGGGTAGCCGCCAGTCAGCGCCGCACCCAGGTTGGCTGCGCCGAGGCCGATCAACTCCTGGTTGGCCTCGATGCGCTGCCGCTGCTTGCTCGCCAGCGCCTTGGCGACCGAGACGCTCTCCATGAAGCTCACAAAGCTGATTGCAATCGCCGTCGGGAGGAGTGCTCGGACCGCGTCGGGATCCAGGCGAGGCACCGTCAACGGTGGCAATCCGGCCGGTATCGAGCCGACCACCTGCACGCTCGCGGTCGCATGCAGCCGCAGCCCCCAGACGATCAGCGTGCCCATTACCACGACGATGAGTGGGCCGGCCTTGGTGACCGCTCCAATGGCCGCAGGCGGCACCCCCCAACGCGCGAGCGGCCGCCCCAGGGCGCGGCGTACAAAGACAAGTAGGAGAATGCTGCCGAGGCCGATTGCAGTGGTGACCGGGTTCGCGTCGCTGAGGTGCCGCACGAGATTGAGCAGGGTCCGATGCAAGGAGTCGCCTGGGATGCTCAGACCCAGCAGGGTCGCGAGCTGGCTCGCTCCGATCACCAATGCGGCGGCGCTGGTGAATCCGGAGAGGACGGGGGTGCTGAGGAAGTTCACCAGGAACCCAACGCGCGCAACCCCCATCACCACCTGCACGACACCGACTAGCAGCGCCAATAGCAGCGCCAGCGCCACGTACTCGGCGGTCCCCTGGGGAGCCAGCGCGCCGACACTCGTCGCCGTCATCAGGGACACGATCGCCACTGGCCCGACCGCCAGCGTGCGGCTCGTGCCGAAGACGGCATAGAGGATGAGAGGCAGGACGCTGGCGTAGAGACCGGCCTGGGGCGGTAGGCCCGCGAGCATCGCGTAGGCCATGCTCTGAGGGACGAGCATGATCGCCACGACCACCCCGGCCATCACGTCGCCGATCAGGTCCTCACGGCGGTAGCGACCGAGCCAGTCGATGATCGGAACGTACCGGCCGAGATGCACGCCCGCCCCGGCGCGCACCGCGCCGGTGTGGGTCTGCTTCGGTTGAACGTCGGATACCACGGAGATCCCTGTCCGATTCGTCGTTCTTACGCGCGGCGGCTTTACCCGCCTCTATCGGTTGGATGCGTCCCCCGACCACTCGGTTACAGGTCGCTCCGTCGACGCGCCGACCCCCGTGCGCTCGGCACGACGCCAGGGCGGGAGCCAGCGCGGCCCCGTCCGACGCCGGCGTTTTCGAATCGCGCCGATGTAACCAGCCGCGAGGGGGCTGCATCTAAGCCCACGAAGCCGGTCGAGCGGCCGGCACGAGTCGATCAACGGTGAACGAAGGAGTGGGTGACAGGGGCATGCTAGACGTAGCGACGTTGCCGACGACGATCGACGTCGAGACCGCGTCCCGCCTTCTCGCGGAGAACTCACGGGTGCGGCTGCTCGACGTGCGGACACCAGCCGAGTTCGAGTCGGTCCACATCCCCGGCAGCTACAACGTGCCGTTGGACCGGCTGTCGGAGTACCGCAACGAGTTGCGTTCCGCGTTGGCGGATCCTGTGATCCTCGTGTGTCGGAGCGGGATGCGGGCACGCCAGGCCGAACAACTCCTGAGCGAGGCCGGGCTCTCGCACATCCATATCCTGGATGGGGGTCTCAACGCTTGGGAGCGCGCCGGGAAGCCCGTGACGCGCGGGAAGCGTCAGAAGTGGTCGATCGAGCGACAGGTCCGCGGCGTCGCCGGGACACTGGTCTTCGTCGGAGCCGTCGGCGGGCTCACGCTCTGGTCACCCCTGACGCTCCTGGCGGCCGCCGTCGGCGGCGCGCTGGCGTTCTCGGCCGTCACCGACACCTGCGGCTTGGCGATTCTGCTCAGCAAGCTGCCCTACAACCAGGGCGCGACATGCGACATTCGGGACGTCATCGCACGCCTGGACGCAGAGCAGGCGTCGTGACCGTATCCGGGCGACAACCCGGAGGAGTAAGGAGGACACCATGATTCTGCGACACATCTACAACCCCGAGCTGGCACAGGCGAGCTATCTGGTCGGCTGCGCCGCCACGGGCGACGCGCTGCTCGTCGATCCGGACCGAAACGTCGACCAGTACATCGAGCTGGCCGAGCGGGAGGGACTCCGCATCACCGCCATCACCGAGACGCACATCCACGCCGACTTCGTCTCCGGCGCGCGAGAGTTGGCGCGCCGTACCGGCGCCCGGCTCTACCTCTCGGATGAGGGCCCGGCGGAGTGGAAGTACGCCTACGCGGACGAGCTCGGCGCCATCCTGGTGCGGGACGGCGACTCGTTCATGGTCGGCAACGTCCGCATCGACGTGGTGCACACGCCCGGCCATACTCCCGAGCACATCTCCTTCCTGGTGACGGACACGGCGAACGCGGACAAGCCGATGGGCATCTTCACCGGCGACTTCGTCTTCGTCGGTGACATCGGCCGGCCCGATCTTCTGGAAGAGGCCGCCGGGATCCGCGGCACCAAGGAACCGGGCGCACGGCAGTTGTTCAGATCGCTGCAGCGCTTCAAGGAGCTGCCCGACTACGTGCAGATCTGGCCGGCCCACGGCGCGGGCAGCGCCTGCGGCAAGGCCCTGGGCGCCGTTCCCCAGAGCACGGTCGGCTACGAGCGCCTGTTCAACTGGGCCTTCCAGATCACGGACGAAGACGAGTTCGTCAAGGCAGTGCTGTCAGGGCAGCCTGAGCCGCCGAAGTACTTCGCGGAGATGAAGCGGGTCAACAAGATCGGCCCGGCGCTGGTGAGCGAGCTTCCGCCGATCCGGACGCTGACCGGCCACGAGGTGCCAGCCCTGCTCGACACCGGGGCCGTGGTGGTAGACACACGCCGCGCGGACGACTACGCCCAGGGGTTCATCCCCGGGACTCTCAACATTCCGCTGGACAACGCGTTTACCACCTGGGCCGGTTGGCTGATCGGCTACGATGTCGACATCGTCCTGCTCGTCGACAACGCCTGCCCGGACTGCGCCGGCCGCGCGGTGCGCAGCCTCCGCTCGATCGGACTCGACCGCGTCGCGGGAATCGCCACGGTGCAGGAAGCGCTCGCTGCCTGGACCGCGAGTGGTCGGGCGCTGGAGTCGTACCAGGGATTGACCCCGGCCGATCTCGACGGGATGCTCCAGGGCGGGCGCGCGACCGTGCTGGACATCCGGGGCAAGGTCGAGTGGGAGTCCGGGCACATCCCCGGATCGCGCCACATCCCGCTCGGTTACCTGATGGATCGGCTGGACCAGATCCCACGGGAGACGCCCGTCGTCCTCTACTGCCAGGGCGGAGCCCGATCGGCCATCGGAGTCAGCCTGCTCCGCGCCGCCGGCGCCAAGGATGTGACCCATCTCGACCGTGGGATCAACGCCTGGGCCGCCGAGGGCCGGCCGGTCGAGCGAAGCGCGGGCCTCGTCGGGGCAGCGTAGCTCTCCCACGCGGCACAACCCACCACGCGTCACCACCAGAGGGGGCCAACACGTGGCCCCCTCGTCTGTTTGTGATCACCGTACGGTCATGCTATTGTGCTGCGGGCTGTCGATCCGGACACAGCGTGAGCACAGGGAGGAGAAGGGAATGGCGACCGATCCCAAGGAGACGATTGAGCGCATCCGCGCGCTCGCGGAGGACTTCGCGGGCACGATCGGGGTGGCGGCACGCGACCTGGATACCGGCACCGAGGTCATGTACAACCCGGACGTCGTCGTCCCCACCGCCAGCACCATGAAGACGGTCCTCCTCTACGAGCTGTACCGGCAGGTCGACGCCGGCCAGATCGACCCGGCGATGCGCATCACCCTG
This sequence comes from Sphaerobacter thermophilus DSM 20745, assembly GCF_000024985.1. Taxonomy (NCBI): domain Bacteria; kingdom Pseudomonadati; phylum Thermomicrobiota; class Thermomicrobia; order Sphaerobacterales; family Sphaerobacteraceae; genus Sphaerobacter; species Sphaerobacter thermophilus. The sequence goes on along the minus strand of NC_013523.1, from coordinate 744,572 downwards.
GAGGAGCGACATCGCGTGCCCGGTTCGGGCGTGCTCCAGGACCTCGATGCAGGCGTCGCGCCGACGGTGAAAGATGTCGCCACGCTCATGATCACCGTCAGCGACAACACCGCCACCGACATGATCTATGACCTGATCGGTCGTGAGGCCGTGGCCACCACCCTAGAGCGGCTCGGCATGACCAATACGCACCTGCCGCTCGATACGTGGGAAATCCTGGCCGGACTGCACAACCTCGACCCTGCCGACCCCACGCTGACCTACGACCGGCTCAAGCAGGCGTTGGCGTCCAAGCCGGCCCCGTGGGACTGCGCGGCGCTGCGTGAGACGCCGGACAACGATGTCTCCACTCCGCGCGACATGCTCCGCCTCGTGGAAGCGATCTTCCGCGGGGAAGGACTCAGCCCGGCGTCGCGGGAGGCGGTCATCGACATCCTCAAGCGGCAGAAGTACACCACCATCATCCCCGAGCAACTTCCGTTCGGTGTCAAGGCCGCCCACAAGACCGGCACCCTCCGCGGCGTCCGCAACGACGTGGGGTTGGTCTTCGCCGGTGAGCGCACCTATGCCGTCGCGCTCATGAGCAAGGGCAGCCCCAACCTCGTCGCCTCCCAGCGCCTGCTGTCCGACATTTCACGACTGATCTACGAGTGCTTCATCGGCCCCATTCCGGAGGAGGCCATCCAGTAGAACCGGCCGGGTGTGGAGCGGCCGAGGCTTTGGCGTTTGACGAGGTACCGTGGGAAGCAGTCGCCGTCACCGTCGTCCTGTTTCTGTCATCCTGAGCGAAGCGAAGGATCTCATGCGGGAGCGGCCACCCTACCCCGAGATCCCTGGTCTCGGACGGAGCCGGCCGGCGCTTCCGTCCCGGTGGCTCCGCTCAGGGTAACAGGCATGGTGGAAGGGGCTGCCGGCAGGGATACCGGGCCAATTCCTCAACGGTCATGGCCGCGGCCGCTCCACGCTCAGGCTCAATCACCCTCTAGGAGGGTCGGCGGCGATATGGCACACTGACCGGGACGCTCCAGGACCGATCGAACGCATCGGCGGAGACGGCTGAGCTGCTGAAACAAGGGGGATAGGAGTAGGAGTGGAGGACGGGCGGACGAAGCTGTCGGAGTGGCAGCTTGTACCGTTCCATCTGGGCGCGGCGATCGGCCCGATGGGCAGCAACGTCTTCACCGTCCTGTTCACGATTCTGCTTGGCGCCTTTGACATCGACCGCGCCGTCCTCACGCTCGCCGTCCCGGCCTACCTCATCCCCTACGCGATCGTGCAGTTCGCCTCGGGCGCCGTCTCCGACCTGACGTCCCGGAGGTCGAGCCTCTTCATCGGCTTCGGCGGCTACGGCGCAGCGTCGCTGCTGGCGGCGTTGTCCCCGAACTTCCCGATCTTCCTGGTGTCCCAGGTACTCCAGGGCACGACCAACGCCTTCACCACGCCGATCGTGATGGCGACGCTGGGCGACGTGGTGCCTCGCGAGCGGGTCGGCCGGTCGATGGGCTATTTCTCGGCAGTCAACCAGGCGGGCGCGATGGTCGGGCCGCTCGTGGCCGGCGCGCTGGGGGATCTCAACTGGCGCCTTGCCTATCTCGTCATCACCGCCATGAGCTGGTCACTCGCCGTCTGGTATGCCCTCTGGTTCCGGCGCTACGGGGCACTGGTGCCGCCGCGCGTGCGCGGGGAAAGCATCGGCGCCAGCCTCCGGCAGATTGTCGGGTCGCTCGGCGTGCAGGTGCTGCTGCTGGCGAGCATCGCCTTCCTGGCGAACGGTGCGATGCGCGGGGCGAGCTACCTCTACGCGGAGTATCTGTCGGACACCTGGGGAAGCGGTACCGGGCAGGTCGGGATCATCCTGTCGATGTACGGGCTCGCGGGCCTGCTCGGCGGGCCCGGGGCGGGCCGGTTGGTCGACCGCATTGGACCGTACCGGGGACTGACTTCCGGCATGGTCGGGGTTGCCCTCGCCTTCCTCCTGATGGCCGTGGCGCCCTCCCCGCTCGTCCTGGCGATCGCGCATTTCGGCGTCGGGCTGGCCGGCATCATCGCCTGGTCGGCGTTCAACACCCTGGTTGTCCAGGCCGTACCCGAGAGCCGCGGCACGGTCTCCTCGATCACCGGCAGCGCCAAGTTCATCGGCCAGGGATCGGCACCCCTCTGGTACACACCGCTCTATGGCGTGTCCCCAGCATCCATCTTCGTCGGCGCTGCGGCCATGGCCGTCCTCGTCCTTGCCCCGCTCGCCAGGCTCCGGACGCGGGCAGCCGACCAGGAGCACGCCACGGTCCACGAGCCCGCCGCACGCAGCCGATAGCCACGGTATCCGGACCGCGGGCGTCGTGTCCCGCCCCTGAGTGCTCATCCCTCAAGAGCCAAAGGGGATCGAGCGAGGTTCCGTGCGACGCCCGCGCGGGTAGGATCACCCCGTCCCGTCGAGCGCGCGGCGGCGCAGCTCGTAGAGCGTGGTCAGGGCTTCGAGTGGCGTCAGCGACTCCACGTCAAGCGCCTTAAGGTCCTCGACGATCGGGTCCGGCACACCGAAGAGGGTCAACTGCATCGCTTCCACGCGGGGTGTCGCCATCGCCTTGCGGCGGCGCCCGCGTTCGGTGCGCTCGGCACTCCCCTCCAGGTCGGCCAGGATCTCCCCGGCGCGGCGCACCACCGCGCGCGGCATCCCGGCGAGTTGCGCCACGTGGATGCCGTAGCTGCGATCGGCGCCACCGGGGACAACCCGGTGCAGGAAGACGACCTCGTCTCCCTCCTCCAGCACATCGACCCGATAGTTGCGGACCCGCGGCAGGATCTTCTCGAGTTCGGTCAGCTCGTGGTAGTGCGTGGCGAAGAGCGTCTTACAGCCCAGGCGCGGGCTGTTGTGGAGGTGTTCGACGACGGCACGCGCGATCGCAAGGCCGTCGTAGGTGCTGGTCCCGCGCCCGATCTCGTCCAGCACCACCAGCGAGCGCGGCGTGGCGTGGTGCAGGATCGTCGCGGTCTCGACCATCTCCACCATGAAGGTGCTCTGCCCGGTGGCGATGTCGTCCTGGGCGCCAATCCGGGTGAAGATCCGATCGACCAGACCGATCCGCGCCCGCTCGGCGGGGACGAACGAGCCGATCTGGGCCAGGAGCACGATTAGCGCGACCTGTCGCAGGTAGGTGCTCTTCCCGGCCATGTTCGGGCCGGTCAGGATCGTGATCTGGTTGGATTCGGTGTCGAGGTACGTGTCGTTGGGCACGAACTGGCCTGTCTCCAACGTGACCTCGACGACCGGGTGTCGCCCGCCCACGATCTCGAGCACCGTGCTGTCGTCCAGCTCCGGCCGGACATAGCGCCGCCGCACCGCTACCTCTGCGAGCGCCGACAACACATCGAGCTGCGCTACCGCCTGCGCCGCCGCCCGCACGGAGTCAGCCGCCGCCGCCACCTGAGCCAGCACGCGGCGGTACACCTGCTCCTCCAGGTCGGCGATGCGCTCCTCGGCGTTCAGGACCCGGCTCTCGTACTCCTTGAGCTCCGGGGTTATGTAGCGCTCGGCGTTCACCAGCGTTTGCTTGCGCTGGTAGTCGGAGGGCACCGCGCTGATGTTCGCGCGGCTCACCTCAATGTAGTAGCCGAAGACCTTGTTGAAGCCGACCTTGAGCGACTTGATCCCGGTCCGCTCCCGCTCGGCCTGCTCCAGCCCGGCGATCCACTCCCGCGCCTCACGGGAAGAAGCGCGCAGGCCGTCGAGCTCGGGGCTGAACCCGGCGCGGATTGTCGGCCCGCCCCCGAGGACGGCCGGCGGCTCGTCAACCAGCGCCTGTACGATCAGACGAGCCGTCTCCGAGCAGTCGGGCGGGCCGGCCACGAGGCACGGCCGGTCCCCGTCGCCCAGGATCTCGTTGATCTCGGGCAACCGCTGGAGCGAGCGGGCCAGCGACAGCAACTCCCGCGGGCCGGCTGCGCCGGTCACCACCCGATTGATCAGCCGCTCCAGGTCGGAAACGTGTCCCAACGCGTCACGGAGCCGCGCCCGCACCAGCGCCCGATCGACGAAGTAGGCCACCGCGTCCTGGCGGTCCTGGAGCTCGGCGAGGTCCAGCAGCGGCTGGCCGACCCAGCGCCGCAGCATCCGCGCGCCCATCGGGGTCCGGGTCTGGTCGAGCACGGCGATCAGCGAGTGTCGCCGCTCGCCGCGGCTGCTCTCGGACAACTCCAGGTTGCGCCGCGTCTGCCCGTCGAGCGACATGTAGCGCTCGGTGCTGTAGGTGACGAGGTCGACGATCTGCTTGAGGCTGCCGACCTGCGTCTCCGCCAGGTACTGCAGCAGCGCCCCGGCGGCCCGGATGGCGAACGGCTTGCCTGCGCAGCCATAGGCCTCCAGCGTCTCGACCCCGAAGTGGCGCCGCAGCTCCTCATCGGCTACCTCCAGGCGCCACTCGGATCGGTCCCGCCGGGTGATGTAAGCACCTTCAGGAACGACCTCGGCCGGCAGTGGGTCCTCCGCGTCCGGCGGGCTGGCAGGAGCGACGATCTCGGCCGGGTGGAGCCGCAGCAGTTCGCGATGCACCGCGGCGCGGGCCGCGGCTGGGTCCGCCGCGTTGATCTCGGTCGTGGCGAACTCACCGGTGGAGATGTCGGCCACGGCCAGGCCCGCCCGCGCGCCGTCGAGCAGGACCGCCGCGATGTAGTGATTGGTGTCGCTGTCGAGCATCGCCGGGTCGGTCACCGTGCCCGGTGTGACGATCCGCGTGACGCGCCGCTCGACCAGCTCCCGACCCGTCGGCTCCCCGATCTGCTCGCAGATCGCGACCTTGTGACCGGCCCCGACCAGACGGGCGATGTACCCCTGCGCCGCGTGGCACGGAATGCCCGCCATGGGGATACGATTGCCCCGCCCCATCTCGCGGGACGTGAGGGTGATGTCCAGCACGGAGGCGGCCAGTTTCGCGTCGTCGTCGAAGGTCTCGTAGAAGTCGCCCAGCCGGAAAAAGACGATCGTGTCCGGGTACTGGCGTTTGATCGAGAGGTACTGCCGCCGAATCGGCGTGGACATGGCTGACTCGACCTCCCGTATGCCGCGCAGCACGCGGCATCACTCGAGCCTGCTGCCCCGCGTCGACGCCGGGATTCCGCTGGAGACGGTCAAGCCGCGGCGCGGACGAGTGCGTCCTCTAACCCGCGGTCCAACTGGTCGAGCAGGGCCAGGCGCGGCTCAGCATCGCGCCCCACGAGCAGGCGCTTCAGGACGACCTGTCGAAGGAAGAACGGCAGGAGGGTTTGCTCCGCCTCGGTCAAGGGCCAGCGCCGGCAGTAGGAGCGGACGAAGTAGGCCCCCGGCCTGGCGCCCGGCTGCGGGTAGACCCCCTCCTTGCCCCCGAACTGGAACGCGGCGTAGGCCAGATCGTAGACCCGGCTCTCCCAGAAAGCTGCGTCCAGGTCGATGACGGCGGCGATTTCGCTGTCGTTGATGACCAGATTCCCCGGTCGGTAGTCGCCGTGCACCACCGTCGTCCCGGCCGCCAGCGCGGACTCGTAGGCCGCCGCGTCGAACCGGGCGAGGGTCTCTTCCACACGGTATCGCACGGCGTCCATCAGCTCCGCGTCCGCCGCGGTGCGATCGCCGAAGTCGGCCACCATCTGGTCGACGCGATCGACCCAGGCATCCGCCGGGAGGTACAGCGGCGCCAGGCGGTCTGCCTCCGCCGGATCAGGGCGGAAGTGGCGCGCGGCCCCATGCAGGTCGGCCAGCACGCTGGCGGCCTTGCAGATCATCGGCCCCGACCAGTCTTCGTGCAGCGACCCGCTCTCGCCCGGCACCCACTCGGTCAGCGCCACCGTTCCCAGCGGGGTACCCGCGTAGTCCTGCCCACCCACCGTCTTGACCGGCTGCGGGAGCAGCGTGAAGCCCTGGGCCAGGATGTGCTGCCAGAGGTCGAACTGGAAGTCGCGCGGCGGCTTGCCCGCCTGAGGCCGGAAGATGATCAGGTGCTTGTCGCCGTCGGGGGTCGTGAGGCGAAAGTGGAGGTTGAAGCCAGAGTAGACCTCGCTGGCGGCCGAGGCCGTCACCCCGTAGTGCTGCAGCGCCGGTTCAAGCGCGCGCAATGGCGTCTTCACGACGGTCCGCTGTCCCCCAATCCATCGGTCGTGGCGCAATCATACACCACGAGGCCGATCGGGATCTTCGGGTAGAAGTATGTCGATTTCTGCGGCATCCGCTCCCCCGCACCCGCCACGGCGAGCAGCGTGCGCAGTCGAGTCGGCCGGACGAATAGCGCCGCAGCCGCCGTGCCCGCGCGCGTCTCGGACACGGCTTGCTCGACGTTGGGCGTAAAGTCTACCCGCTCCTCCAGCGAGCCGTCGTCGATCCCGAGCACATGCCGCAGCACTACTGCGTCCGCCACGGTCGCGTCCAGATGCCGCGTCAGCCCGGACGACCCTGGCGGTAGCACATGCTCGACCTCGTCCCAATGCCGCACCCGGAGCGTCGCCAGGCGGCGGCCCCCCGGCTCCAGCAAGAGATAGGCCGGCGGGCCGTCGAGGGCATCGAGCCGCTCGATTTGGCCGGCGATGTCGAGTGCCGGATTCTCCGGCGGTAGCGGTTCCTCGCTGACGCTGAAGTGCTGCCGCAGGTGCCCCAGGACCTCATCCCAGGTCGAGCCGTTCAGTGCGCGCACCACCCGGTGGATCGGCAGAACCATGATGCCCGGATCATCCACCGACGCGATGTGGGTCAGAACGTACTCTGCCGCCCCGGCGTCCCCGGTCGCTGCCCGACGCTCGTCCCGGTAGATCAGGGCCGCGGTGTAGCGGTGGTGGCCGTCGGCAATGTAGAGCGGCCGCCCGGCGACGGTCGCCTGCAGCGCCGCGATTACAGTCTCATCAGTCACGATCCAGAGCCGGTGGCAGCCGCCCTCGTCGTCCATATCCGACTCGGCGGGCGGGGCGGCCATCACCTGGTCGAGGATACTCGCAAGCCGGCCCTCGTCCTCGACCAGCGTGTACACCGCGCTCAGGTTGGCGCGGATGCCGCGCAGTAGCGCGAGGCGCACAGCCACGTTGTGGGGCAGGGTTTCCTCATGCGGCAGCACGACCCCGTCGGCCGGGTCGGCGAGGCGCAGCGCGGCGAAGAACCCGCGACGCCGTCGCAGCCTGTCCCCGATCCGGTACTCGTGCTCGTACGCATAGAACGCGGGCCGCTCGTCCCGAATGAGCACGCCCTCCCGCAGCCACTGCCGGAAGCGCTCCCCTGCCGCGGCGAACCGGTCGGCCGTGTCCGGGTCGTGCATCTCGAGACGCACTGAATGGTAGGGATGGCCGGCCGTCAGCGCCTGCGCCCGCTCGTTGGACGGAATGTCCTCCGCCGGTCCGATCACCTCGCGCAGCCCGCCGACCCGCGCCGTGTTGTAGCGTACACCCCGGAACGGCCGGATCTCGGCCAACGTCGCACCCTCCGCCGCGCACCCGCACGTGACAAGAGCGGGGTGGTCCCCCACCCCGTCTTGCTAAGTCTTCCAAAGGGTATAACCCGCGTCGAGCGTGATTCAGTCCCGGCTGGACGCCTACCACCCCGCGGCATAGGCTTCCGCCCGGGCGTCAGCGCCGCCGGTGAGTGTCCCCCGGTCGTGGTCGATCATGATGGCGCAGACGTTGCCCGTGATCCGGGTCCACTCCGGCCACATGGTCACATCGTAGCCACGCCCACGCAGTTCCTCAGCCACCTCGGGTGGGATGCGTGCCTCCAGCATGAGCGCCCCCGGGCGGTAGGTGTGGGGCCAGAACGACTCTGGGTAGTTGAAGGTCCCGAAGCGCGGCTGCTCGATCGCCTCCTGGATGTCCATCCCGAACTCGAGGACGTTGAGCAGCACCTGGATCATCGACTGCGGCTGCATATCGGCGCCGGGCGTGCCGAACGGCATCCACACCCGCCCGTCGCGGAAGGCGATGGCCGGGTTGGGGGTCAGGCGCGGGCGCTTGCCCGGCTGGAGCGACGACGCATGCTCCGGGATCAGCCAGCTCTGCGAGCCGCGACCGGAGCAGAGCAGGCCCAGGCCGGGCACGACCGGCGTGCTCCCGATCCCGTCGCTCGGCGTGGCCGAAAAGGCGTTCCCCTCCTCATCGACGACGCACACGTAGCTCGTGTCCGGCTGCAACGGCACCCGCGCGTCCGCACCCTCCGGCGTCGCTCCTGCGCGGCCGAGCCCCGGCTCCGGCATCGCGCCGAAGGCCCGGGCGGGATCGATCCGCTCGCGCTGCCGCGCCGCGTATTCCTTCGAAAGCAGGATGTCGAGCGGGACATCGACGAATTTCGGATCCCCGTAGTACGCCTCCCGGTCGGAGAAGGCCAGGTCGAGCGCCGAGACCACCGTATGCACGTAGTCGGCCGAGTTGTGACCCATCGCGCGCAGGTCGAACCCCTCCAGGACGTTGAGCGTCTGCGGGATGACCGGCCCCTGGCACCACGGCCCGCAGGCGAAAACGTCCACGCCGCGATAGCTCGTGTGGACCGGGTCCTCGACGTCGACGTGAAACTCGGCCATGTCCTCTTCGGAGACGAAGCCGCCCTCGCGGGTGATGAACTCGGCGATCTCCTTGCCGATATCGCCCCGGTAGAAGAGGTCGCGCGCGGCTTCGATGCCCGCCACGCGCCCTCGTCCCGCCGCCGCACGCTCGGCCGCGATCATGCGCCGGAAAGTCCGCGCCAGGTCGGGCTGCCGCAGCACGTCGCCGACCGCCGGCACCTCGCCGCCGGGCAGGAAGATCGCCGCCGTCGAAGGCCACCGGGAAATGACGTCCGCTTCCTTGGCGATGTTGCGGTGCAGCGAAGGGTAGACCGGGAAACCGCCCTCGCACAGCTCGATGGCCGGCTGCACCACCTCGGCGAAGGAGAGCTTCCCGTAGCGTGCCAGCGCCGTGAGCCAGGCATCCGGCGCACCCGGCACGACCGACCGCCGCACCCCAACCGGGATCTCCCCCTGCTCTTCCTCCAGGAAGACTTCCAGGCTCGCGCTGCGGCCCCAGCAGCCGAGGCCGGTGATGACCTTCAGCTCATCGGTGGCACGGTGGTAGACCATGATCGGCGCCACACCGCCGAAGCTGGTCAGGTCCGGCAGCAGCACATTGAGGCAGATACCGGCCGCCACGCCCGCATCGATCGCGTTCCCGCCCTGCGCAAGTATCCGCAACGCCGCGGTGGTCGCCAGATAGTGCCCCGATGCCGCGACGTAGTGCCGCGCCTGGATCGGCGGCCGATGCGACGTGCGGCGGACCGGCATGGTGGCCATGTTCGGACCTTCCCTTCTCTGCTCTCCACGGCGGTTGCCGTCCCCGAATCAGCGGTCCCGCCCGGAAGGCTGGGCGGGACCGTCGCATGCAGACGAGGCGGAGCGGACGCGCTACGAATGCGCCTTGACCGACTGCAACTGCGCGACGTTCGCGTCCGAGTCGCCCTCGGCCCCGAGCAGCACGAGCATGACCGCTTCCGGGGCTGGATCGGCGTCGGTCACCGCCTCCTCAGCGTCGTGGATGTAGCGGTCGTCGCCCCACCCTTCGGGATCATCGGGCATGTAGGTCTCACAGAGCCAGCTCCGGCTGACGATGGCATTGCTGCCCAGCTTGCGACGCGGCCGCTCCACGCAGCGATCGATCCGGCCGCTGGGATGGAGGGTAAATACCTCGACGACCCGTCGGCCCTCGTGCCGGCCCTTGCTCAGAATCGCGGCGCCGGTCGCCTCATCGATCTCCTCTGCAGGTGTTCCCCGGCCCGTCTTCAAGTAGTACTTCACCAATGAACCTCCGAATGTGGCGCGGCGCCCGAGTGCCGGGGTCACCGCGCGATACCCTGTCAGGTCTCTCGTCACCCGTTAGTGTACTACGGGTGTGGCCTGCTCCCGCGGCTAACTCGCCATCTTCACGTCTCCGCAAGCCGTCTCTTGCCCCTTTCGCATCCGCCTCAGGGCATTGGGAATGCAGGAGGAGTGCTCAGAGTTGTAGAATTGCGCACTTCTCCGGCGTCCAAGTCAGCGCCCTGCGCTGCCGGTCGCACTAGCGGGGGAGAGACGATGGTGGACCAGCGGATCCACGGTATCCACCACGTCACCGCGTTCACGGGCGACCCACCGGGGGGAACGTGTCCGTCGGCACCAGCCAGCCGGCCCACTGCGATCGCCGCTCGCCCGTCGAGGGGTCGAGGTTCGGTACCGGACGGAGAACCGTACCCGAACGAGAGGGCACACTACGTGGATCGAGCAACTACCCAAGACGCCCTATACCAGCAGCCAATCACGCTCGAGATTCGGATTCAGGCCCGGCAAGGCCGGGAGCGGGAGTTCGAGCAATACCTCCGCAGCGTCAACCAGGCGGCAGCGAATTTCCCCGGATTCCTCGGGGCCCGGGTGCTTCGCCCGCCCCGTGGCAGCCGCGAGTACCGGGTGGTCATGCGGTTCGACAGGAAGGTCAACCTTCAACAGTGGCTCGAGTCGGATGAAAAGAAGGAATGGCACGCGCGCGGAGAGGGGCTGGCGGAGAACAGCCCGCGGATCGAGAACATCACCGGCACCGCCCAGGAGCAGCCCCTTGCCCTGGCACTCGCGCCAGTCAGCGAGTTCGTCCGTACCAGCATCTCGGGGATCGGTCTGTTGCTCATCGGTGCACTCCTGGCACTGATGCTGGCTAACTCCCCATGGGCCGAGGCGTATGAGCACTTCTGGGAGACCGAGTTCACGATCGGCACGGCGTCCTTCGGGATCACCGAGTCGCTCCGCCACTGGATCAACGACGCGCTGATGGCCCTCTTCTTCTTCACCGTCGGACTGGAGATCAAGCGCGAGGTGTTGGTGGGCGAACTTCGGCGCCCGCGTCAGGCAGCGCTCCCGATCGCGGCGGCCATCGGCGGAGCCTTGACTCCCGCGCTCATCTATCTCGTGCTCAACGCGGGCGACGGCACGATGTCCGGGTGGGGTATCCCGATCGGAACCGATACCGCGTTCTCACTCGGTATCCTCAGCCTGCTGGCGGCTCGGGTGCCACCGCTGCTCATCGTCTTCGTCACCGCGTTCGCCATCGTGGATGACATCATCGCGGTGCTGGTGATCGCGGTCTTCTACACCGATCAGATCGCCTGGTCCGCGCTCGGGCTCGCAGCCGTTCTGCTCGGTGCGCTCCTCGTCGCGAATCTCGCCGGATTCCACCGTTGGCCGGTCTATGCGTTCCTCGGCCTGGGTGTGTGGCTGGCGGTCTTCCAATCCGGGATCCATGGCACCATCGCGGGCGTGCTGGTCGCCATGACCGTACCGTCCCGCTCCTGGATCAACCCGAAGGCATTCGTGACGCGGGCGCGCGAACTCCTCGACGAGTTCGAGACCGCCTGTGACAGCACCATGCGCATCCTGAGCAACGAACGCCAGCAGCGTGCAACGCAGGCGCTCGAAGAACTCTCAGAGGACGTCGAGACTCCGCTAACCCACCTGCAGCACCGACTCAACCCCTGGGTGGTCTACGCCGTGCTGCCGCTCTTCGCGTTCGCCAACGCCGGGATTCCGCTGGTGGACGGACTGGGAGACGCCATCCGCAGCTCCGTCACCTGGGGAGTGATCGCGGGCCTGGTGGTAGGCAAGCCCCTCGGGATCAGCCTCTTCGCCTGGCTCGCCGTGCGGACCGGCGTCGCCCTTCTGCCGGCGGACATCTCCTGGAGGGATGTCATGAGCGTCGCCGCGTTGGGCGGGATCGGCTTCACGATGTCGCTCTTCATCTCGGAGCTGGCATTCGGCCCCGACATCTCGGCGGACGACGCGCGGATCGGGATCCTGATCGGATCGGTCGTCATCGGTGCGCTCGGCTACCGCTTCCTCCGCTTGACGCTCCCGTCGACCGGTTCCGAGCCGGAGCTATCCGATGGCGATTGAGGATCGGGATGTGACGCCGGTACCGTCACCCGGTACCGGCGCGCTTCCCCAGCACGCTTTCGTACACCGAGGCGTGCCGTGCCGCGATCCGGGACCAGTCGAACGCGGCGGCGGCCGCCCGCGCCTCCTGACGCATCCGTGCCCGCATTGACGCATCGCGGAGCAGCGACGCGACTGCGTGTGTCAGGGCGCCCACGTCTCCGGGTGGGACCAGCCAGACGCTCTCTCCGCCTACCAGCGGGTCGAGCGCGTCACCAGGGGCCGGAACCGTCGTCACTACCGGCGCGCCCGCGCGGACCGCGGCGATGAGCGTGCCGTTGCGCAGGCTGGCGCCCTGGCAGAACGGGAGCACGACGAGGTCGAGCGCGGCCAGCGCCTCTGCCGCCGCCCGCGGCTCCAGGTGGCCGGTCACCGTGGACGGCACACTGCTCCGGGCGAGGCGCTCGCGCAGCGTCCGGTGGTAGTCCGCGTTGGCGGCGTCGGTGTCTCCCAGTCCGCCGCCAACGATCACCAGGCGGACGCGGTGCTCACTCTGCCGCTCGAGGGCGTCGAGCAGGAGGTCCACCCCTTTGTCGCGCGTGAGGAACCCGAAGAAGCCGACGGCACACTCACCCTCCGCGATGCCGAGCCGCGCCCGGACCGCGCCCGCATCGACGTGCCCCGGGTCGGGCAGGTTGCTCCCGATCGGGATGAGCACGGTCCGCTCGGCGACCCGCGGCCAGCAGTACAGGAGATTCCGGTCGAGCGCGTTGGTCGCGATCACGGCGTCGGCGCTGGTCGCCAGCAGGCGGTTCGCCCACTGCCGGACACGCCCCGCTTTCGGGAAGAGGTACGGGACGCGTAGGTCGTGAAAGGTCACCGCGACCGGGACGCGAGGACCGACGCGCCGCAGGAGCATGGGGAGCAGGTTGATCACCGGGTGCATGGCGAAGGCGCCGGTCTGGTACTGGATGTGCACCAGGTCCGCGCCCGTCGCCTCGACGGCGCGGCGCACGACCCTCCGGGCCGTCCAGTCCCAGCGAGTGACCCAGGGGAGGACGCGCGGGTCGTCGTTGTCTCGGGCGGCCGCCGCTGTCAGGATTGACGCCTGCCAGCCGGTGTCTTCCAGCGCCTGAATCAGCCGCGCCGTGTAGTCCCCGACGCCGCCGCGCATCGGCGGGTACTCGCCGGTGACGAAGAGGACGCGGCCGCGCTGGCTCACGACAGGCGCCTCCCGGGACGTAGGCGGCTGCGGAACGCGCGCAGGTAGAGCGCGACCCGTGCGCGCCGCAGTTCCGGCTTGTGGCCCGCCAGCCCCTTCGCCCCTTCGATGACGACCCGCACGAGGTAACTGGCGAGCAGGAAGGCGCGGAGGAATCGGGCGACGCCGCGGCCGTACAGCCGCTCGAACAGCAGGACCTTCGAGGTGTCGAAGTCCACCTGCCGCGCCGGGATGTCCTGGCTGCTGCTGGCCCCCTCGTAGTGCGTCACCGCTGCCGAGGGGACGTACATGATCTTCCACCCCGCCTCACGGATGCGCCGGCACCACTCGACCTCTTCCGAGTACATGAAGAAGCGCTCGTCGAGCAGTCCCGCCATCTCCACTGCCTCCCGCCGGGCGACCAGGCAGGCGCCGACCAGCCAGTCGACCTCCTGCTCCTCGTCGTCCGACCGGTCGGCGACGTAGTACCGCCGCAGCACCCGGTTGTTCTTCCAGTAGTCCTGGATGATGGTGCTTTCCAGCAGGCCGGTCGCCAGCGTCGGGAAGCGACGCCGGGTCGGTTGGGTGGTCCCGTCCGGGCGGTAGACACGCGGGCCGGCCACGCCGACATCCGGGTGTTCCTCCAGGTAACGGGCCAGCGTGCCGAGCGCATCGCCAACCACTGTGGTGTCCGGATTGAGCAGGGCGATGGCACGACCGCGCGCCAGCCGGATCCCCATGTTGCACCCGGCGGCGAAGCCCCGGTTCGCTCCGGCTTCGACGACCCGGACCGACGGGAAACGACGCCGCACCGCCTCGGCGGTACCGTCGCAGGAGGCGTTGTCGACCACGATGATCTCGGTCGTCATGCCACCCGCCGCAAAGGCCGCCTCGAGCGAGGTCAGGCAGTCCAGCAGCAGGTCGCGCACGTTGTAGCTGACGATCACGACGCTCAGGTCGATCTCCGGCAGCGGCAGCGCGATTGGCTCCACGCTGGACGCCTCGGGCGGCGGGGGCGGGCCTACCCAGATCCAGGTGCGCAACTCGTACCACGCCAGGATGGCGGCGAGAACCAAGCCAAGTGGCCCGTCCCGGTAGCCACGCAGGCGAACGACACGGCGGAAGAACTCGCGCGCCGGCTGGCCGATGTAGGTGCGTCGTCGCGGGAACTGCCCGGCCGCCCGCAGCGACTCCGCGCGCATCCGCGCGTAGTGCGCCTGCTTGGCGCGGAACTCCCGTAGGCTGTCGTAGTTCAGGTGCAGCAGCGGTTCCGAGAGCCACCCCGCCGGGCCATCCAGATCCACGATTTCGTGGACCTCGCGCCCGACGCGATAGTGTGCGCGGTCGCGGCGCAGGAGCCGGAGCTGGTAGTCCGGCCACCAACCGCCGCCCCGCATCTCCCGCCCCCGGATCCAGTTCCGACGGGGCAGCCAGTAGCCCGCCACGTCGGGCGACCCCGTGCGCACGGCGTCGATCACCTCCGCCGTCAATGCCGGGCTCAGCCGTTCGTCGGCGTCGAGGAACAGAACCCACGGCCGGTCGACCATACGGAGCGCGGCCTGCCGCTGGCTCGCGTAGCCGTCGAAGGGCCGCACGGCGACGCGGGCGCCGAATCGCCGGGCAATCGCCACCGTCTGGTCGGTGCTCTCCGAGTCGAGGACGAACAGCAGCGCGCCCGCCGTTACCAGGCCCTGCACGCTCGCCAGGCAATCAGGCAGGTGACGCTCCTCGTCGCGCGTCAGCACGACGACGGCCAGCGGCAGGGGCCCGTTACCCTCAGGCATCGGCCGCCTCCGCGACGGCGTAGATGCCCGCGACCTCCCGCAGTGCCGAAGCACGCGGTCCACCCCGCAGCGTCTCGACCACCGCCGCGGCACGCGCAGCCAGCGCAACGGCGCGGACGAAGCGGGGCGAGTGGTAGCGCCGGAAGTAGCGGGCGCGACTGCGGTGGAGCTGAAGGAACATGGCGTCGGGTACCTGACTCGTACTCTGCCCGCCGTGGTGGATCACCCGCGCGGCGGGAGCGGTCACGATCGTCCACCCTGCCCGGGCGATCCGCCGGCACCAATCAATCTCCTCGCTGTAGAGGAAGTATCCCTCATCCATCCCGCCAACCGTATCGACCACCTCCCGACGGACCAGCATACAGGCCCCCAGCGGGTGGTCGATGGCAACCGGGCTGAGCCCATCTCCCGGGGAGATCCGACCGTTCAGGCGCGAGCCGACGAGGCGCGGGTGGATCGGGAAGAAGTCAAGCAGGACCTGCGTCAGCCCCGGGAAACGATACCCCGCCGACTGCACTGTGCCGTCCGGGTTCAACAGGAGCGCGCCGGCCATCCCGACGTGCGGCGCCGCATGCAGAGCCCGCCACAGAGCATCCAGCGCACCGGGGAGCAACTCGGCATCGGGGTTCAGCAGCAACACGGCCGCGCCACGGGCCCGCGCCAGGGCCAGGTTGTTGGCCGCCGCGAAGCCCCGGTTCTCTTCCAGCGCCACCAGCGACGCGGCCGGGAAGCGCTCCCGCACCATCTTCGCCGTCCCGTCGGTCGAGGCGTTGTCGACCACCACGATTTCGCCGCGGAGCCCGGTCGCCTCCAACTCGCGCTCGACCGACGCCAGGCAGCGCGCCAGCAGGTCGCGCGTGTTCCAGGAGACGACGATCGTGGTGATGTCGATGTCGCCCCCGGTCTCGCTCATCAGCCGTTCCTTCGCGCTTGATATCGGCCTGTTACCACGGTGCGGCCCTCCACGCAATGTCGTGCGCAGCCGGCCCCAGCCACGGGGCTGGTTCGGCGACCACGGCCCGTGCTAGACTCCGCTGGGAGGGAATCGGTCGGCATTCCCCATGATTTTCGCGGACGACGCGGGAAGGCGGGAGTTCGTCGATGCGGCTGGTCGTCCACCGCGGGTTCATGCGACAGCGCCGCCGCACGGCGCGACTGATGGTGCTGACGGGCCTGCTCGGGCTCTTCGCCTCGTTCCCGCTTACCTTGCAGACGCAACTCATCGTGCTGGCCTACGCGGTCCTGATCGTGGGCTTTATCCTGTTCAACACCGGCATGCAACAACTCGCCAAGTGGGGCCGCAGCCCACGACCGGATGAGATCCTCGACCAGCACCTGCGCCGGCTCAACGACCGCTACACACTGATCCACTACCCGCAGATCCCGGGCTTCGCCCCGGAGCACGTCCTGGTCTACCCGGGCGGTCTGGTCGTCCTGACCACGCGCCTGGTCTTCGGCGGCGTACGCGTCGAGAACAACCGCTGGCGCCGGCTCGGTCGCCGCTGGCTGGCACTATTCAACCTGGCAGGGCCGCCGCTCGGCAACCCTACCCTCGAGAACCAGCGCCAGCAGGAAGCCCTCAAGCAATTCCTGGAGTCTCGGCAGTTGCCCGGCGCCGACCTGATCGACGGCATGATCGTCTTCGTCCACCCGCAGGTCCAGTTGGAGGTCATCTCGTCCGACCTGACCGTGGTCCGTGGGGATGAACTCCTGGCAGCAGTGCGCGACCTGGGGACCGAAGCCCTCCTGCACAACAAGCAGCGCGAGGAGATCATCGCCGCCCTCTCGGAGGGCGAAGAGGTCGAGGGGCCGATCTCGATCCCGAGCCGCGACCCCAACGCCCGGCGCGCAGAGGTCTAGGCGGAACCCGAAGCGACGCGGGACAGACGATGGAGATTGCCGCCACCCCCTGGCCGATCGTCGGCCATACCGTCGCCGTTGAGATGCTCGCCCGTGCAGCTCGCACGGGCCAGGTGGCGCACGCCTATCTCTTCTCCGGTCCCGAGGGGATCGGCCGCTTCACGCTGGCGCGCATCTTCGCCCAGGCGCTCCTCTGTGAGGCGCCAGCAGACGAACGCCCCTGCGGCCGCTGCTCTGCCTGCCAGCGGGTGGAGCGGGGAGTCCACCCGGACGTGTCAGTCATCAGCCGCGAGACCCAGGCGGCCACCGAGGAGCGCGGCGACGGGAAGCACACCCGCATCTCCATCGAGACCGTCCGCAACCTTCGCGCATCGATCTCCCTGCGGCCGATGGAGGGCCGCTGGCGCGTCGCCATCATCGCCGAAAGCGACCTCCTCTCCCGCGACGCCTTTGACGCGCTGCTCAAGACGCTGGAGGAGCCGCCGCCCTTCGTCGTCCTCATCCTCATCGCCACCGAGGCGGAGGCCCTCCCGGAGACGATCCGCTCACGCTGCCAGCCCGTGCCGCTCGAGCCGCTAAGCCGCAGTGCCGTTGCCGCCGAGTTGACCCGGCGCGGCATCCCGCCGGAGGACGCTGCGACGATTGCGAGCCTGTCCCGCGGGCGCATCGGCCACGCGCTGGCGCTCGCGGCGGACCCCGAGGCGCTCAACGCGCGGCGTCAGGCGGTCGACGCCGGGCTGGAGATGATCGAGAGCCCGCTCGCGGCCATCGCCGGGGCCCGGCGCCTGGCCGATACCTACCGTCGCGGCCAGCGCGACGTGGTCGAGCGGCAGATCGACCTCCTGCTCGGGCTGTGGCGCGACCTGCTCCTGCTCGCGGGTGGCTGTGACGACGCCATCGTCAACGCCGACCGGCGTGATCGCCTGGCCCGGCTCGCGCGGCAGTGGACGCTGGCCGAGATCCACCGCGGGGTCGTCGCCACCCTCCAGGCGCTCGGCGACCTCGCCATCAACGCGCAGCCACGATTGGTACTCGACCACATGGTGACCCAATGGCCTCAGCCGCGATGAATCCCAACCAATCAGCGAGAACAACCATCCCGGTCCTCGGCGCCCGCACACCAGGACTCGGCCGCCTGCGCTTCTGTGAGGCCCGCGTGCCGGACCCGGTCCTCGGCGAATGGATTGCCATCCCCGGCCCGGCCGGGGAGGAGCCCGCTCAGGTGGTCGTGACGCCGCAGCAGGTGGCCATGGAGCGCCTGCCCCGCCCACTCCCCGCCGTCACCCGCCGCCTCTCGGCGGAGGAGATCGCGCGGGTGGCCGAGCTGACCGAGCAGGCACGCGCGGCACTCGACCGCGCCCTCGACGTCGTGCGCGAGGCCGGGCTGCCCGCCTTCCTGACCGGCCTGCGCTTCACCCTGGACGGCGCCACCGCGCTGGTGTCGTACCGCGGTGACGAGGAACAGATGGCCGTGCTCGCGAGCACCCTGGCCGGCGCACTGGGCCTGCCGGTGCACCCGGAACGGGAGGGGCCACTCGAGCCAGCCGCCGAACACCTCTTCGGCGGCGTCGGCCGGCTCCGCATCCAAGAGGACGACCTCGACGTCATCGTCGCCGCGCGCTTCGATACACTCGGCTCCGAGACCTTCGCACCCGAGGGACTTCCCCGCATCGGCCGCCGGGTCCAGACGCCCGACGGCCCCGGCATCCTCCTGTCCGTCTCGACGCGGCACTGGCATGCGACCGTCCGCCTCGACACCGGCACCGAGGTGACGGTGCCCATCGCCGACCTCACCCCTGTCGGCGGCTAGCATCACTGCCGCTCGAACGGCACGACCCACAGCGCGGGCTCCCACCCGGTTACGATCAGGCGATCGCCGGCTGGAGAGAGACTGCCCGATGCATGCCAACCGGGCTGACTGAGGTCGTAGACCACGCCCGAGTCGGCGTCGACCACCACCAGGCGCCGGCCATTGGCCGGGTAGGTCTGAAGGAACAGCAGCTCGCTGTCCGGCGTCCACTGGGGATCGACGACCCACCCGTCAGGCCCGAGCGGGATTCGCTGCACCAAGGAGCCGTCGCGGTCGAAGAGCAGCAGCAACGGGCGCGCATTTTGGTCGGACTGAACCAGGGCCACGCGCTGGCCGTCGGGGCTCCAGGCGATCCGCAACTTCAGGTTGAGAACATGTGCCCGTCCACGCGACGGGGGGCGCCATGTTCCATCCGGGTCACGCACAATACCCGGCTCCGGATACGGCAATTCCACGCGCTGGGACCAACCAGTGGAGCGATCGAACAAGCAGAGGTCACTCCCGCAGGTGTACGCCAGGCGGTTCCCGCTCGGATCGGGAGCGAGGACACCCGAAGACCAACCGGCAGGGAGATCGATCAGCCGGCGAGCCGTCACATCGCCGGTCGCACCGACCGGGATGTGCCAGAGCGCGCCGGAGCGCACGATGAGCACGCCGTCGGGCACGGGAGCGTACCCGTGCACCTCGCCGCCCACCTCGCGCCAGACGACGGTTCCCGCGCGGTCCACCATCGTGAGCACCGGATCGGGCCCTCCGTCATATCTCGCGTAGACGATCCCCGAGCCGTCCGCCGTCCACTCGGGAAGCGTCACAGCCCCACCCGGCAACGTGAGCGGCTCTCCACCGTCCACAGGCAGGAGGACGAGTCGTATCTCGTGGGGTATGCCTTGCGACACGATCACAGCATCCCCCTGCGGTGACCAGATCAAGCGGTCGACACCGCCGGGCGGCGACGAATCGAAGCCCGCGACCCCGGTGAACACCGGGTCCGCGTGATCGAGGCGACGCGGGGTGCCCAGCCGGACTGGTGCGTCGGGTGAATCGAGGAGCAAGCCGGGCAACTCTTCATGCGGCGTGTTGTAGCGATCGAGGCCGGTATACTGCCAGCCGGGCCGGAGGCGGTATGGATGCGACAGCCACACCCGAACGTCACGGCTGCGGCCGTCCTCATAGATGAAGCGGATCAGAGCCGCGTCGTACTCACCGCGCCCGCCCCGCTCAATGTCCAGCACCCGCGCCTCGGCGAGCGGGCTCACCGGGTCGAACGGATCAAGTCCGGTCTTCCCGATCAGCCCCTTGAGCCGTTGCTCAAGGAAGACCTTGTCGACCGTGTCGTGCAGGATGTCCGCTGCACCGACCGGACCGGCCCCGATCAGCAGGACGACCACCACTGCCAGCAGTACCCATTTGCGTCGCAGCGTCGCTCTCCCCTCATACGCGTTCATCATTGACTATCTGATAGGAGAACGTCGCATCTGGGGATAGGTTGCGAATCGTGTGCAGGGTGAGGTTTTGAATCGTGCGCGATCCGATTCACCCATGACGAAACCGGCCGGGCTTCGCGCCCGGCCGGTTCAGCAACGTCGTCAGTGAGTTGCGCCCTCCTGGGGCGGGGCGGGGAGGCGCACCTGGAGGAGCGCCTGATCGGTAAGGACGTAGGCGACACCCAGCACGTCGTCGACGGCGATGTCGCGAATGTTGGCCAGCTCCGGCACGCCTGACCCGGCCATGAACTGCTGCACGACCGCGCCGTCCCGCGTCAGCCGCAGCAGGCGATTCTCGCCGTCCGCCACGTACATGTACGGCCGCCCTGCCTGTGCCGACAACGCCACGGCGTCGCGAATCGCCGGGGTGACCGACGGCGTGTAGGTGTGGTCCAGCGCGCTCATGTAGAAGTCGAGGATGCGACCGTCGGCCAGCAGCACGTAGATGCGACCATCGATCTCCATATCGACCGCAGACATCAGGTCATTGGCCGCCAGTCCGGCGGTCCAGTCCTCCGGCTGCTGCCCGAACGCGCCGGCGGCGAACTTGAGGATCTGCCCGGAGCCGGGCGAGAGCAGGTAGAGATTGCCGGCGTAGCCGTTCGACTGAACGATGCCACTGTAGGGCGTTCCGAACGTCCCCAGGGGCTGGCGTTGCCAGGTCGCGGTCGTCGGGTCGAACAGGAACGCGGCCGTGCCGGAGAAAGCCACGGGGCTACCGTCACCCCATGCCGCGCCGAGGAGCGTGCCGACCGGCTCGCCGCCCACGACGTCCTCCGGCGCGAGCAGGCGGATCAGCGTTTCCCCGTCGCTGTCGAGCCGGTAGAGCGCGTCGGTGAACACATAGAGTTGCCCGTTGCCGAAGAAGATGCGCGGCGAGACGCCCTCCGGTGCAGCCGGGACACCACCCAGCAACTGGATGTTGGTCAGGCGCTGGATGCCCAGCGCTTGATCCCGCGCGGTGGCGATCGCCGCCAGCTCCTGCTCTGCGCGGGCCTGGTCCAGCCCGGACTCCAGGGCAAGCTGGATCCGCGACTCAGCCGCCTCGAGGTGCGCGTGGGCCGCGATCGGCACGGTCAGTTGCGCCGCCTGCTGACGGAACTCCACCGCTTCCTGGAAGAGTTGTTCGATCTTCGCTTCACGCGCCCGCGCGCGACTCGATTGAACGGAGAAGACCAGCGCACCGGCCAGACACAGAACCAGGATCAGGGTGACCGCACCGGTCAGGCGGCCGGCGGGCACGCGCGGGAGCCGGCTGCGTACCCCCGCCAGGTCGGGCATGCGGGGGCGGTCGGCGTAGCGGTCGAGACGGGGCAGGCCGAGCGTCCCGTCGTCCCGCGGCGGCCCCACGGGCCGGTCACGGCTGACGGTGAGCTGCCAGACACCTACGACGGCGGCAGAGAGCGCCAGCACAGCAGCAGCGAGTAGCTCGCTCAGCGTTCGTCTCCCTTCCCCGTCGTCCGCGTCGGACTCAGCCTCGGCGAGCGGTTCGTCCCCATCCCACTCGGGCGCGGCGGCATCCCTGTCCACCCCATACCGCGCGCCCGGAACCCAGAAGGCGCCGTCACTCCCCGAAAAGCCTACCACGGGCGCGTCGTCCTGGTCGTCCTCCAGCGGCCCGTTCCACCCTACCTGATCCGCCCCAGCGGCGAATTCGTCAGGTGCGGCGTAGCCGGGTTCGATGTCCGGCGCGTCTACTGGGGTTACCCCAGTGTGCACCCCCTGCGGGCTCAGGTCAAGCGCCTCGTGAGACTGTTTCGCCCTGGATTGAAATCGGCGCGCCGTCTCCTCCGGCAGGAGGTGGCTGAACACCTCGGCTGCGCGCCGCAGGAAGCTGATCTGCGAGTGCTGCCCCCCTCCGGCGCCCGCCGCAGTGACCGCGATCGCCGCGCCGTAGGCATCACTCACGCCGAAGGTTTCGATCAACCCCACGAGGTGCTCCGCGACGGCCGCGGCATCCCCCTCGACGAAGACGTCCTGGGGCGCCAGGTCGATGGCCCGCGCCAGGCCGGTCGACACCAGGGTGATCATGTCGCCACGCTCAATGCGTGTGTGGTACAGCTCCGGCTCGATCTCCGGGAACTGGCCGAGGGGCTGTGCCGTCTCATCCAGCCGATGGCGCCCCCGCCACGTCTCGAGGGAGGGAAAGGCGTAGAGCACGCCTTCCTGGCCGATCAGGACTTGACTCGGCGGCACCTGGGCCAGGTAGAGGTCATCGTCCCGCGCCACCAACAGCGTCAGACCGAAGCGCAGCCTGTGCGTCAGCGGCCGGTCGACATTCGCGGCACACAGCCACCCGTTGGCGGCCTCGACCGCCGCGAGGAGCGCAGCCGTCGGAGACTGCCCGCCCCGCCGCGCCATCTCCTCATGGATCAGGTCCAGCACCTCGCGGGCGGCTGACTCCACTCCCGGGACATCGTCGACCGGCTCCAGGATCGCGAACACATGCCGGGAGCCGCGGCAGCCGAGGTCGTCCGCGGGGTCCAGCGAGAGGAAGGGCGAGTCATCCAGGAGCCGTCCCGCGTCGATCGCCACCACGGCCATGGGTGCTTCCCGTGTTTGCAGACGAGGCATGTTCGGCCTTCCCAACACCTGGTCGATTTCCGCCGCAGTTCCACTGCGGCCGCGCACGGCACGCACAATCCCCCAGCGGCGGCCCCTCTCGGTTCCGCCGAGCCATCAATCTCTGCTACCGTGTGGGGATCAGCCTCTGTGACCGGCTGACAAGGGCCAGTCTAACACACGGGTGTACGTACGTCTAGAGTACGTAGGTACAATTTGTACGGACGGTTAGCTAGCCAGAGGCGTTATTCGCGGAACAGGTCCGGCAGCGGTTCCGAGTCGTCGCTGACCGCGATCTCCCCGAGCAGCAGGTCGTCCGCAGCGTCGGGCTGCCCGCCGTTGCCCGGCGCGTTGAGCCAGCGCAGCAACTCTCGCGCCGCGTCGGACGTGGCGAAGTCGCCGGCCATCATCGCCTGCTCGATCGCCTTGTCCAGGTGGCGCCGCGCCTGGTCGTCCTCCTGCCGGTCGTAGAGCAGCGCACCGAGGTTGTAGTGAAGAATCGCCGCACTGGCGCGGTCTCCCAGTTCCTCGGTGACCTTGAGCGCCTGGACGTAGGTCTCGATCGCGGCGTCGGCCTTGCCGGCAGCGTCCTGCACGGTGGCCAACCCACGCAGCGCCCGCGCCAGGAAGCGCTGTGACCCTGCCTCCTCGGCCGCGATCACGGCGCCGCGGTAGTGTTCCTCGGCCTCGGCCAGGTGGTTGCTCGACTGGTACAGCCGTGCCAGTTGCCCGTGGAGCCGGGCACGCATCTCGGGGCTGCCGTCGACCGTCGCGACCTCGAGCGCCTGCCGCAGGTGCTTGATCGCGGCCGGGGTCTGCCCCGCCTGCACGCTGAGCTGCGCCAGGATCTGGAGGTAGTGGAGCTGCTCGCCGGGGTCGCCATACGCGCGCGCGATCGTCAGCGCCCGTTGCAGGTTCTCCTCGGCGTCCCGCAGCATGCCGCGGCTCAGGTTGATCGAGCCGACCAGCGCGTAGCCCTCGGCTTCCAGACGGCTGCTGCCGGCCTCGCGGGCCAGATCGAGCGCCCGGGCGGCGACAGCGAGCGCATCCGCCGTCTCGCCGAACTGCAGGAGCACTTCTCCGATGCCGAGGAGCCAGCGGCACTCGGCCTGGCGGTCGCCACTGCGCCGCGCGTCGTCGAGCGCCTGCATCAGGCACTCCAGCGCCTCGTTGCGCCGCTCCAGCGCACCGTAGGCCAAGCCGAGCAGGCCCAGCACTCGCTGCCGCAACAGCGGGTCGTCCAGGGTTTCGCTCACCTGCGCCGCCGACTCGAGCAGACCACGGGCCCCCTCGGCGTCGCGGAGCTTGATCAGCGCCTCGGCAGCCTCGAGCAGCGCCCGAACCGCCGCCGAGCGGTTGCCCAGCCGCTGCTCCAGCTCGGCCAGCTCGCGGAAGTGATCCGCCGCCTCCGCCAGATAGCCGCCGTGCTGCTCGACCCGCGACAGCCCCGTGAGGCAGCGACTCTCCATCGTCAGGTCGCCGATCTCCCGCGCGCGCTCCAGCGCGCCGAGGAGTTGCGATCGGGCACCGTCGAACTGCCCGGCCTCGGCCATCAGCGCCGCTGCCTGGACCGCGATCTCAACCTGAAGCCGGGTGTCGATCGTGCGCTCCGCCGCGTCCTGCGCCTGCTGTAGCAGCAGCATGGCCTGGTCGCGGTCTCCCTGCTCACGCAGGATCACCACCTGGCGCAGCAGGGCATCGACGACGCCCGCGAAATGGCCGACTCGACGGGCGCTACGCCCGGCCCGGTGGTAGAACTCGCGCGCCGCGGCCTCATCCCCCTCGCCGCGCGCCAGATCGCCCAGCAGCAGAGCCGTCTCGACATCTTCGAGGGTGTCGACATCCTCGCGCCCGGCGTCCAACTGGCGGGCGAGGAGTTCCCGGGCGCGCTCGGTCTCACCCCGCTCAAAGGCGAGGCGCGCAAGGCGGGCCAGGGCACGACGCTGGCCGGGGACGTTGGCGATACGCTCGGCGGCGTGGAGCGCTTCGCGCAGGTGCAGCTCCTGCTCGCGCGTCTCGCCCATCTCCGCCAGGAGTTCGGCCGCGCGCAGGTTGCAGTCGACGAGCACCCGGTCGAAGCCCTTGTAACGCGCCGCCAGGATGGCGAGCCGCGCCAGAACCAGTGCCCGCTCCGGGTCATCCACCGCGGCGCGGGCCGCCTCCCGGTCCAGCTCCCAGAGGTCGCCGTCCGCCAGGCGGTTCAGGATGGAATGCTTCTCGACCTCCTGATAGGCCCGCTCGACCGGAATGCGCCCTTCCCACACATCGGCCGCGAGCCGGTAGACCGGGTTCCGCTCTATCCCTTGCCGCCGGCGCAGCCACCGGCCGACCTGCTCGAACCCAAGGCCCCGCCTCGAGTTCGTCCCCCGCTCGGCGTCGACCCAGTCCCCGTCCATCGCCATCTAGCTCCCCGCCATCGCTAGTGCCCAACGCAACGTGTCAAGCGTAATGTTCCCGCCGCTCACGATCAAGCCGACCTTCCGGCCGGCCAGCTCCTCGCGCATCTGCTCCGCGGCCGCGAATGCCGCCGCGCCGGCCCCCTCGGCGAGCAGATGCGCCGTCTTGATGAGGTGGACGATCGCCGTGCGCAGGGCCTCCTCCGAGACCAGACGCATATCGTCCACAAGATCCCACATGATTCGGAGCGGCAACTCGAAAGCAACGCGCGTTGCCAAACCTTCAGCGAAAGTCATGCCGCCGTCGAGTTCCAACAAGCGGCGTTCCCGCCAGGCGCGGTAGACGACCGGCATCTCCTCCGACTGCACACCGATGACCCGAATTGCCGGGTTGACCGCCTTCATCACGATCGCGGTGCCGCAGACGCCGCTGCCCGCGCCGACCGGCACGATCACGGTGTCGAGGTCCGGCACCGCCTCGATCATCTCCAGCGCGTAGGTGCCGACCCCGGCGATCAAGTCGGGTTCGTTGGCCGAGTGGATATAGCGCATTCCGTCGCGCTCCGCCCGCTCCTCGGCCGCCAGTCGCGCCTCGTCGAAGTCCCGCCCGGTCAGCACCACCTCGGCCCCCAGCCGCCGCATCGACGCGACCTTGTCGGGGTTGGCTCCGTCGGGCGCGTAGACCACGGCGCGCACGCCGAAGAGACGCGCGGCGTACGCGATCGACTGCCCGTGGTTCCCGGTGGACGCCGTCACGACGCCACGCTCGCGCTCCTCAGGCGCGAGCCTGCTCATCAGGTAGAGCCCACCGCGGATCTTGAAGGCATTGATTGGCTGGAGGTTTTCACACTTGAGATAGGCGTCGAAGCCGAGGTGTTCGTTGACGGCCGGCGAGTGGAGGAGCGGGGTTGGGGCCAGGTAGCGCCTCACTACAGTGCGCGCATGAAGAACATCCTGCAGCGTTGGCACACGATACGCCGAACCGATCCCGGTCCCCATTGTCTCTCCATTCCCCCTCGGTGGGCCGCCACGGTCCCCCTCGTTGCTCCGGCTCCACCGGCATTATAGTATCTCGGCGACGCCGTGCATGGCGACCCCGGAGCGCCGGAACGAACGGACACATTGTAAGCGAATGCCGAAGGTGAGGGGCGGAATGAGCTTTCGCGAGCGTTTGCGGGCGGCCAGCGAGCGGAGCGGATCGCTCCTCTGCGTCGGCCTGGACCCAGACCCGGCACGCCTCCCCACCCACCTTGGCCCTGCCGACGACGCGCGCACGGTCCTCGCGTTCAACCGCGCGATCATCGAGTCCACCACCGACCTCGTCTGCGCCTACAAGCCGAACCTGGGCTTCTACCTCGCCTACGGCCCCGCCGGAGTGGAGGCGCTGATCGAGACGCGCCGACTGATCCCGCCGGAGATCCCGGTGATCCTGGACGCGAAGGTCGGCGACCTCGGCAATACCTCGGTCGCCTATGCCCGTGCCTACTTCGATGCCTGGAATTTCGACGCAGTGACGGTGCACCCGTACATGGGCGAGGACAGCCTCGAGCCGTTCCTCTCCCGCTCCGACCGCGCGGTCTTCGTACTCGTCAAGACCTCAAACCCCGGCAGCGGGGATCTGCAAGACCTCCCGGTCACCGACGAGGGCACGACAGAGCCCCTCTACCTCCGGGTCGCGGAGCGCGCCCGGCGCTGGCAGGGCCGCTACGGCACCTGCGGGCTCGTCGTCGGCGCCACCTACCCCCGGCAACTGGCCGAGGTCCGCGAGCGGTGCCCGGACCTACCGATCCTCGTGCCGGGTGTCGGCGCCCAGGGCGGCGACCTGACCACAACGGTCCAGGCCGGACTCGATCCGGCAGGCGGCGGGCTCCTGATCAACGCCGCTCGCGGCGTGATCTACGCCGGCACCGGGCCCGACTTCGCCCAGGCCGCCCGCCGCGCCGCGATAGAACTCCGCGACGCCATCAATCAGGCACGCCAGAGCTAGTCGGCGCACACGCGAGGAACGTCGCCCTGGCATGAGCCGACGACACGACATGGGTGACGGGTACGGCCGGCTACCCGGCGGTGGAGTGTCGGTTGGGGCGGATGACGATCAGCCAGTACGGCAGCAGGGCGAAGATGTTCAGCAGCGCCAGCAAGAGCAGCCAGACCATTCGGGCCTCGTCGGTGATCTGGGTCTTGGGGCGCTGCGTGACATCGACGAAGGCCACAATCAGGGCGATCCAGGTCAGCATCACTGCCGGGAACGCGGGCAGCAGGATCAGCCAAATCGAGATATCGCGCGTCAGCGCCAGCGTGATCGCGCCGCCGATGTAGAGCAGCGCCACGATCGACGCTGTCGGCAGCAGCCAGGTCAGCCCTTTGACGCTTTGGATATTCACGGAATCCTCCGGCCCTCGTGGGCCGACCAGGGCGAGTCAGCACGAGCGCCCGGTGCCGCGGACGGCAACGGGCGCTTCCCTGCATGCACACCAAACTAACGGACGGAGTGATCCGGTCCTGCGCTCCAGTGCAGGCAGCAACTACTGCTGCTGCGCCATCTTGGCGAGCTTGCGCCGGCGCTTGTGCTCGGCCTTGCGGGCCTTGGCGCGCCGCTGCTCGCTCTTGCTCACGAACCGTCGCTTGCTCCGATAGTCGCGCAGCAGGCCCGACTTCTGAACTTCCTTGGTGAAGCGCCGAAGCAGTGAGTCAAAACTCTCGGAATCCCTCAGTTCTACGCGCACGAGCCGGATCACCTCCTCTCCTTGTTAGATGTTGACACACCGTCAGCGACCCACTCGAGGATCGGCGGCGCCGGCGAGCGGTTGCGTCGCGCCGCTCGCGCGCACGCTGAAACGGCCGGCCGTCCGGTGATGTCTTTATCAGTATAGCACACCACCGGCCCGACCGGCCGTCTTGTCGCCACGAAACGCCTTACCCGCGCTGGTCCATCGGCACGAAGGGCCGAGGATCGGGTCCGACGTACGCCGCCTGCGGGCGGATGATCCGGTTGGCCGCCGCTTGCTCCAGCAGGTTCGCCGTCCAGCCGCCGATCCGGCTGATCCCGAACACCGCCGGCATGAGATCGGTTTCCCCGAGCAGCGAGTAGAGCAACGGAGCCGAATAGAACTCCACGTTCGGGAACAGCTTCCGCTCCAGGAAGTAGGGGTGATTGCTCGTGATCTGCTCGAGGCGCACCGCCAGCTCGTGCCAGGTCGTGTCGCCCTTCTCCGCGGCCACCTTCTCGGAGTAGCCCATGAGATGGTCGACGCGCGGGTCGCGGGTCTTGTAGATGCGGTGGCCCATGCCCATCAGCCGCCGCTTGATCCGCAGCGACTCCTCCACGTAGGACTCGGCATTGTCGGCCGAGCCGATGGCCAGCAGCATCTCCATCGCCCGGCGATTGGCGCCGCCGTGGGCATCGCCCTTGAGGGTACCCAGCGCGCTGGAGACGGCCGAGTAGATGTCCGACAGCGCCGACAGCGTGACGCGCGCCGAGAAGGTCGAGGCGTTCATGCTGTGCTCGGCCAGCAGCACCAGGTACGCGTCCATGGCGCGCTCCTGCAGCTCGCTGGCTCGCTCGCCGCGCAGCATGTAGAGGAAGTTGGCGGCATGCCCGAGCGACGGGTCCGGATCGACCGGCTCCTGGCCATGCCGCAGCCGATCGAACGCGGCCAGCATGGTCGCCATCGCCCCGGTGAGCTTGATGGAGCGCTCCAGCAGCGCGTCGCGGGAGAGATTGAAGGCGTCGGCGTCCTCCATCCCCATGACGGTGACGGCCACCCGCAGCGCATCGATCGGCTCCCCGCCGCGCGGGAGCACGCGCAGCGCCTCCATCACGGAGGGGGACAGCACGCGCGCGGCGACGAGCTTCGCGTTCAGCTCATCCAGCTCAGCGCGGGTCGGCAGTTCACCATACCAGAGCAGGTGGAGCACCTCCTCGAAGGACGCGCTCTGCACCAGGTCGTGAATGCTATAGCCCCGGTAGTACAGGCGCCCGTTGGTCCCGTCTACCAGGCTCAGCTCGGACTCGGCGACGACGATGCCCTCGAGCCCTCTGCCCGCGGTGGTCGCCGCGCCTGTCCCTGCATCAGCCATCGATCGAACCTCCTTCAAGGGCGCGCAGCCCCGTGGCGGGGTGCGGCCTGGTGGGAAAAGCGTCCACCCGTATGGTAGCACCGCGGCCGGAACTTGTGTACACATCATGACGAAGGTTGATTCACGTTGAGGCCAGCTTTACGCGGTCCAAACGAGCGCCTATACTGGCCGCAGGAGGCCTGCCATGATCAACATCGACGGTATCGAGTACTTGACTGCGACGGAAGCCGCCGAGTTGCTCGGAGTCAAGGTCACCACACTCTACGCCTATGCCAGCCGCGGCCGCATCCGCAGTTACCGGCGCGGCATCAAGCGCGAGCGCTTCTACCGACGCGCCGAAGTGGAGGCGCTCCTGCGCGTCCGCCCGTCGGCGGCGGGGACTGACGACACCGAACACAATCTCCCCCGAGCCGAAACGTGGATTCCCTATTCGTGAGCTGTGCGGTAGACTCGACGCATGGAGCCGGGCGGAAGGAGCGGCCGCTCGCCCATGCCGTTTTCAGCCGGGAAGGGGACTACCGGCATGCTGGAGCGCGATCCCGCGGGATCAGAGGGAGGTCATGTGGCGCGCATCCTCATCGTCGACGACGATCCCGCGATCCGGACACTGCTCGACGAGCTGCTGCGGGAGGAAGGCTACTCAACGGTCTTGGCCTGTGATGGGCAGTCTGCGATCGAGCAGGCGCGCGCCACGCAACCGCACCTGATCTTGATGGACCTGATGCTTCCGGTGCTTGACGGTGCCACAG
Source organism: Sphaerobacter thermophilus DSM 20745 (assembly GCF_000024985.1). NCBI lineage: Bacteria > Pseudomonadati > Thermomicrobiota > Thermomicrobia > Sphaerobacterales > Sphaerobacteraceae > Sphaerobacter > Sphaerobacter thermophilus. The sequence continues at coordinate 714,785 of NC_013523.1, read as the reverse complement.
CCATCCGGGTTCTGAAGAGCGATCCTCGCACGAACCAGATCCGGATCATCGCCATGTCGGCCGGCCACAACCTGCGCCTGCAAGCGGATGACCTCCCGGCCGACGGCGTGCTCTCGAAGCCATTCGATCTCGACGCGCTGCTGGCCCATGTCGCCGTGTATACGCGCCATGTCGCCAACCATGAGCAGTCAGAAGTCGCCGGAGCCTGACCGCACAAACTACCCACCGCTGTACGTGTGGCTCGACTCCGATCCGCGTGTGGAGCCACCCGACGCTGAGATCGAAGACGTGCCGGGAGTGCCGGACCTGGAGCTTCTCGTGGCCGCGATCCTCGACGGCCGCTTCGGTTCGCTCCTGCCCGCGCGCATGGCCATCTCACCCCACCGCACGCCGACCAGCCCCAACGCGCTCCGGCGCATCGACGTCGGCCGCCTGCTGCGTGACCGCGGCATCCCGCACCGCCAGCGATTCGAGATCCGCCGCCGCCCCGCCGACGCGGAGTCGTGAGCGGAGCGGCGGCGGTGCCGCGCCGCCTAGGCGTAGACGCGGATGAGGATGTCGGTCGGGTGGAAGGCGTTGGTGGCGTTCTGGTCCTGCGGGCACGCCGACACCGCCACGATCAGGTCCATCTGCGCCCGCAGCAGCACGTAGTCGTTCGCCTCGGACAGCGGCTCGCGGATCTCCAGCTCGCCCCGCGCCTTGAGCCCCACGTGCATGAACCAGTTGATCGGATCGGGGATGTGGTCGTAGTGGATGCCGTACGGCCCTAGCACCGAGGCGAAGTTGTCCCGGCAGTTCGGGTGGTCCTCGATCCCATAGTCGTTCAGATAGCGCAGGCGATCGCAGGCCGGCATGAGCATGTCGTGACGCCCCACGGAGTCGTCCAGCAACACCATCATCGGGTTGCGGCGATTGCTGTACAGGCTCATGCCCTTGATCAGCATCATCGAGTTGTTGATGCCCCGGGTGTGGGCGGTCGACAGGTACTCGTCGATGTCGTGCCGGTTGAAGCAGACGAAGTCGCAGACCTGCTGCCCCTGCATATCGGTGATCTGCAGGAACTGCCCCTCCTTCATCGGGAAGGCGATTGGCGACTGTGGCCGCACCTGGGCGGCCCGGATCGGCATCCGCCCGGCCAGGATTTCGCTGCGCTTGAGCACCACCGGGTTCTCCTCCTCCGCGTTCCGCGCACTAGCGGGCGCGCTCGCGCCGGTTGACCGCCAGCACGCTCAGGAACTCGAAGATGACATTGGCGGCAATCAGCGCGGTGATCCCACTTGGGTCGTGAGCCGGCAGCACCTCGACGAGGTCCATGCCCACGAAGTCGATCCCCACCAGTCCACGCACCAGCTCCTGCGCCTCGCGACTGGTGAAGCCACCGATCTCCGGTGTCCCGGTGCCGGGAGCGAAGCTGGGATCGACGAAGTCGATGTCGAACGTCAGGAAGACCGGGCCGGACCCGACCCGCCGCCGGATCGCTTCCAGCACGGCGGGCAGCCCCTCGCGGCGCACGTCGTCGGTGGTCCAGAGTTCGAAGCCGAGGTCGCGCGACTGCTGCAGGTCCCCCGGCCCGTAGAGCGAACCGCGCATGCCGACCTGGATGGCCCGGGACGTGTCGATCAGCCCCTCCTCCACCGCCCGGCGGAAGGGGGTGCCGTGGTTGTACTTCCGCCCGAAATACTCGTCCCAGGTGTCACCGTGCGAGTCGAACTGGATAAAGCCCACCGGCCCGTAGCGCCGCGCGATCGCCCGCAGTTCGGCCAGCGTCACCGAGTGGTCACCGCCGATCCCAACCGGGAACACATTTTCCGCCAGGATCGGCTCCATCGCCGCGACGACCCGGTCGTAGGTGTCTTCGATGTAGCCCGGGACCGTCGGCAGATCGCCGTAGTCCACCACCGAGAGATAGTCGTACACGTTGACGTCGAGCGACGGGTTGTAGGTGCGCAGCATGGCCGACATCTCGCGCACCGCAGCCGGCCCGAAGCGGGCTCCCGTGCGGAAGGTGGTGGCGGTGTCGAAGGGGATGCCGAACACTGCGACGTCGACGCCCGCCAGATCGCGCACATGCGGCAAGCGGGCGAAGGTGCGCAGTCCGCTGAAGCGCGGGCTCTCCAGAGCGTTGATCGGTTCGTAGCGGCCCACCGGCGGCGCTCCTCTCCTCTATCCCGTCTAACGTGCCTCCGCCGGCTCGTAGCGGCGGAAGACCAGGCAGGCGTTCTGTCCACCCAGACCGAATGAATTGGAGATGGCGACCCGCACGGACGCGCGGCGCGCCACGTTGGGCACGTAGTCCAGGTCGCACTCCGGGTCGGGCGTCTCGTAGTTGATCGTCGGGTGGATGATCTGGTCACGGATGGTGAGGACGGTAGCCATGGCCTCAATCGCCCCCGCCGCGCCCATCAGGTGGCCGATCATCGACTTGGCGGAGCTGATCGGGATCTCGGCGGCGCGCTCCCCCAGCGCCCGCTTGATCGCGATTGTCTCCGCTTTGTCGCCCAGCGGGGTGCTGGCCGCGTGGGCGTTGATGTAGTCCACCTCGGACGGCTCGATCCCCGCGTCGGCGAGCGCCGCTGTGATCGCGCGGGCAGCGCCGACGCCCTCCGGGTCCGGGGCGATCGGGTGGTACCCGTCGTTGCTGCTGCCGGAGCCGGCCACTTCAGCATAAATCGTAGCGCCGCGGGCCAGTGCGTGTTCTTCCGCCTCGAGCAGCAGGACAGCCGCTCCCTCACCGATCACGAAGCCCTCCCGGTTGGCGTCGAAGGGCCGGCTGGCGCGCTCCGGCTCGTCGTTGCGGGTCGAAGCGGCGCGCTGCACTGCGAAGCTCGCGACGAACAGCGGGAAGATCGCGTGCTCCGTCCCGCCCGCGAGCGCCACGTCGGCCCGCCCGCTCCGGATCACCTCCATCGCCTCCCCGATCGCCTGGGCGCCGGTGGCGCAGGCGGTGGAGACGGTCAGGCTTGGCCCGAGGAAGCGGAACGTCTGGGCGATGTGGTAGGCCGGGAGGTTGTGGGGGAAGGTCGTCATGAAGAACGGGGAGACGCGCATCAGCCCCCGCCGCTGGGCCACCTCCTGGGCCTCCAGGATCGTGGCCATGCCGCCCGCACCGGTGCCCATGATGACCGCCGCAGTGCACGGGTCGATCGATCCGGGGTCGAGCCGCCCGTCTTGCAGCGCCATGCCCGCTGCCGCGACGGCGAACTGGGTGAAGCGCGCCATCTGCCGCGCTGTCTTGGCGTCGACCCAATCGCCGATGCTGAACCCGCGCACCTCCCCCGCGATCTGCACCGGGAGGTCACTCGGGTCGAAGCCCTCGATGCGGCGGATCCCCGAGCGGCCGTCGACCAGGCCGCGCCAGGTCTCCTCGGCTGTCAGCCCCAGCGGCGAGACCGCGCCGACGCCCGTGACGACGACCCGGCGCCGCCCCGAGGGCGCCTGATCGCGCAACGCATGACCGCACTGCGGACAATAGTTGGCGGCGGCCGGTGTGATCGACTGACATCTCGGACAGCGCACCGGTATCCTCCTGCTTCGCGGAGCGGGTTCATCGCGGGTTCAGTATCTCGACGCATGCCACCGGTGTGGAGTGGCATGCCTGGCAGATCGTACCAGATTCATGGCCTCGTGCAGAGGAGGATCAGGGCACGAAAACGGGCGGAAGGATCGCCCCGCCGCCCGTGGTAGTTCGTCGTCGGTGCCCGGACTACTAGACGGCGCGCCGGCCGGACAGCAACTGCACGATCAAGACGACCAGTGCCACGACCAGGAGCAGGTGGATCAGGCTGCCGCCGATACTCCCCAATAGCCCCAAGAGCCAAAGAATGACCAGGATCGCAATGATAGCCCACAACATCTGTAGATGCTCCTTTTCCGTCAGCCTCGCGTACAGGTGCGAGACCCTTCTACTGGGCTAACCCAAGACGCGTGCCACCGCTGCAGGAAGGCACTCCGCGATCCACGGCACAGCCGCCGTTTTCCGCCACGGACAGGCACAGCCCGCGCTGCGTACCCGTCAAGTCGTTCCTTGTCTGTGGTGGAGACTGACGGTCCCGCGACCATACGACAAACCCCGCCCCGGAGTCACCAGGGCGGGGTGCGTGATCGTGATGTGTCGTGCGCGCTAGGTCGTCGGGCGGAGCATGATGCGCGGTCGGCGTGGCTTGCGCGCCGCCTCGACCGCCAGCCGTGCAGCCGCCTGGCGCGCGGCTTCGCGGAAGGCCACCGCGGGCGCCGAATCCGGGTCCGATACCACGATTGGGAACCCGATATCGCCGCCCTGCCGGATCGAGCCCTCCAGCGGGATCTGTCCCAGCAGCGGCACGTCGTGGCGCGTCGCGGTGCGCTCGCCGCCGCCGAACCCGAAGATCTCGGAGCGCCCGCCGCAGTGCGGGCAGACGAAGTAGCTCATGTTCTCGATGATCCCCAGGATCGTCGTCTTGACCTCGCGGAACATGGCCAGCCCCTTGACCGCGTCCGCGAGTGCCACATCCTGGGGCGTCGTGACGATCACCGCGCCGGAGAGGGGGATGCGCTGCACGAGAGTGAGCTGCGCGTCACCGGTGCCGGGCGGCAGGTCGATCACCAGGTAGTCCAGCTCGCCCCAGTCGACATCGCTGAGGAACTGGCTGATGAGCTGGGAAACCAGCGGACCGCGCCAGATGAGTGCCTTCTCCGGGTCGAGGATGAACCCGACCGACATGACCTTCACCCCGAAGGCGTCCAGCGGCACGATCTTGCCGTCCCGCATCGTCGGGCGGTGCGAGACGCCCATCATGATCGGGATGCTCGGCCCGTACACGTCGGCATCCAGCAGGCCGACCGAGGCGCCGTCCTGCGCCAGCGCGATGGCGAGATTCACCGCCACGGTGGACTTGCCAACGCCCCCCTTGCCGCTGGCAACCGCGATGGTGTTCTTCACCCCGGGGAGCGGCTGGCGATCCGGCATGCCGCTTCCGGCAGCGCGGACCCTGGCGGAAAACTGGACGCTGACCTCGGACACCCCCGGCAAGGCCGTCACGGCGTTGCGCACGTCCGTCTCGATTCGCCCGCGCAGCGGACACGCCGGCGTGGTCAACTCGACGTGGACGTGGACCCGACCGCCCTCAATCGCCACATCCTTGATCATCCCGAGATCGACGAGACTCCGCCCAATCTCCGGATCCTGGACCGGGCGCAGGGCATCAATCACCTGCTCGCGGGTCAACCCTGTGTCCACCATCGAGACTCCTCACTTCCGACGGAGCGGCACACCGCTGACCGGCAGCCGGGGCAGCCTTCCTGGACGGCGCCTCGGCCGGATATTTGTCAACTAAACTGTATCATAAACGGGCGCGCTGCGACGCCGACGAGCTGCGGTTAGCTCTCAGGCTCCTCAGGGATCAGGATCCAGAGGATGATGTAGGGCACGAGCCCCGGCAGGCCGCCCGGCAGCAGCAGGAGCAGCCACAAGACCCGCATCAGCCAGACCGGCACGCCGAACCGTTCGGCGAGGCCACCTGCGACCCCGGCGACGAGCCGGTGCTCCCGCGAGCGGTACAGTCCGCGCGATTTCTCCATCGTTCGTGTCCTCTCTGCGGTTGGCGGCGCTCGGCGGCCCCCTTGCGGAGACCTGAGCTGCCGTCACGCTGCTCCGCTAATCATAACCGTTTCCCCGCCCCGAGCGCCCGCAGCGAGCGCGCCAAGAAGAGGTCAGGGCCTGCTCCACGTTACCGTGCGGGGACGAGCAGGCCCTTCGTCAGGGGTGTCGGTGGAGCACCGGTGGCTGCTCCGACCGTTGGGGAAGGGAGGGGAGTTCGGATGGTCGAGGTTCTGACCACCCGGATCGGTGAGTTCCTCGAATCGTGTCCGTACCACCAGTTGGGACAGGATCGGTTCCGCGTTGAGCCCATCACGGTCACCAATCGGGCTCGGTTCCGGAACGCTACGTCCGCTAGCGAGGCTTGCCTCACCGTCATTTCCTGCTCTTAGGATAGAGAGATCAGCGCCAACTGTCACCCGTCAATGGGACTGTTTCACTGCATATGGTTGGACAGGGGTACAACTGTCCGTTCGGACAGGAGGGGTACTCTGGCCTGTTGCTCACCGCCGCGGGCCGTGCAAGTTGACCATGAAGAGCACCACCGCGAGCACTCCGAGCACCCCCGCCACGCCGCCGAGCCCGGCGCCTCCGTGCCCGATCAGCCCGGCCGCTACGCGCAGCAGGACAGCCAGGTTTCCCGCCAGGAGCGTCACCCACGGCAGCGCAGCGCTCCGCAGTTCTCGCCGGGCGAACCCCGGCAGCATGTGCGATCCGACTCCCAGAATCAGCAGCGTGGCGAAGCCCGCCCCGAGCGCGTGCCACTCGACATCGGACGGGAGGACCGGCACAGCCAGCCCCAACTGGTGCAACCCGATCAGCATCGAAACACCCCCGGCCGCGGCGAGCCACGCATAGGCACTCAGCGCATGCAGTTGCAGCGGATCGCGCAACGGGCGGGCGGGCCGCCGGGGCAGCGGTCGCCGCGGGCCGAAGACGCGTAGGGCCGCAATCAACCATGCGAGCGCCGCCCCGTGCAGGACCTGCCCCGCCCCGACCAGCGTCGGATCCCCGGTTGCCCGGAGTGCGATCCCGCCGACCAACCCGGCTACGGGGAGGACCAGCAGGTGCGCCCGTGGCGGATGAGTCTGGAAGTAGAGCGGGAAGGTCCGGGCAGTCATCGCCGCCGCCACCGGCACGAGGAACCCGTAGAACTCGATCTGGACGATGATCCGGTCCAGCGACGCCGGGACAACGCCGGCACCGCGCGCGGCGGCGACCAGCCCGTAGGCATTCAGGACAGCCCCGATCCAGAGCGAGCCGAAGGACACCAGAAACAGGGGACGCACCGGCCGCAAGGCCCCTGTCTTCCGCGGTGGCGCGTCCCGGATCGTGGCGACCAGCATCGCGACCGCGAGGGTGATCCCCGCGAGCGGCAGCCCGGCCGCGAGGACGAGCCCCACGCTCGCCGCGGGGTCGCCGATGCCTGCGGCAAGGAGCGGCTGTGTGACCCCTCGCAGCACCAGCCCGACGACGATAAGCCACAGCGCAACACGTGCCATCCGGGGCCACCGCAGGGGCACCCCCGCCAGCCGCGGCAGGAAGTGGACCGCCACGCCCAGCACCATCAGCCCGACCCAACCCAGGAGTTGCACCTGCCCGTGCGCCTGGCTAGCCGCAACCCACCAGCGGCCGGTTTCGCCGCCCAGCCACCGCGCGACGAACAGCCCGGCGCCGAGGGCGAAGCCGCCAGTCAGCGCCATCGCGATGGACGCCGCCACGAACGGCGGCCAGACCGCCCCCGACCGGGATCGTCGTTCGCTTGCTGTCGTCCGCGGTTCATGCGTGACTACTTGCCGCGGTCCCCTATCCGACAGGGCCGTCACCACCTTTCCTACCGCCTCCTTGTACCACGCCCTCCCGTCGCGCTGCGCATCTCCCCCGGGACAGTCCCCGGCGCGTCAGTTCGATCACCAACCGGCGAGGGTCGGCAGCGCCGCGCCGCGTCCGGGTGTTCCCAAGAAACACCCCGCGCGATGGCTCGCGCGGGGTGCCCGAAGGGGTGGGAGAGAGGATTGTGGGTGGGAAGCCACGCGCCGCCGCGGGTGTAGCGGCGCGTGGCCCGGCAATCAGCGGGTCAGCCTCGTAATGCGTACCTGCCACACCTCGGGGCCGGACTCGATGTACGCCCAGCCAGCCTGGCCGGGGTACTCCGCCATGAGCTGGTAATACAGCGGCTTCGGGTCGTGGTCGTTGACCAGTCGCATGCTCTCGCCCGGCGCCAGGTCGAGGAACTGCCGGAAGATCAACGCATGCCGGTCGCGCGGTGCGATCTCGCGCACGTCCAGCGTTACCGTCTCCGGGGCTTCCGGCGTCTCCGGGGTCTTTAGCGTCACGATACCACTCCATCCTCCGTCGCACCCGGCCCCACCGGCCGGGTGGGTGTCCGACTCATCCACACGGTCACATTCGGCAGCCCGTGGCCCGCGATGCGGCCCACGTTGGCCAGGAAGCAACCCACGCCTGCGGCCAGCACGACCCCCGCGACGTGCCCCAGCGCCGCGCTCCCGAGCGGAGCGACCGCGAGCGACAGCACCATTCCGGCAGTCCAGAGCAGCCACCCGGCAACCGCCAAACGTCGGTGGTACATCTCTTCCAGACGCGGCACGCGCTGGCGCCCGGCCAGTGGCGCGTAGCGGTGGAGCCAGACGAGGAAGGTCGCGATCTTGTAGAAAAAGCCCTGGATCGCCGTCTCGGCCAGCCCTCCCAACGCCAGCCAAACCACGGCCACCCACAGCGCGGAGGACGGCCGCAGGCCGAGCGCCATCCCGGCCACGAGGAGCACTGCCGCCACCAGCCCACCGGCCGCCGCGACCAGCGCGAAGGGGATGTGCACGTCGAAGCCCCGGCGCCGCCGAACTCGGTAGAGATGCACCAACTGCGCGGCGAAGAGCACCTGTCCCGCGGCGATCGCCAGCGCCCCAGCGAGGCGTAACGCGGCGTCGGTGCGGAGCAAGAACGCCGCGACAAGCAGCCAGGCACCGCCGGCCATCAGCACCAGTCCACCCCACGCTGCCGGGCGCCACAGGGCATCTTCCGCCAGCGTGAACATCCCCACGAGCCGGTAGGCGACGCCGGCCAACAGCACCGGCACCCACCCTGCCAGCAAGAAGGTGACGTGGGCGCCCAGGAGCGGGTAGGTCATCGTGCCGAGGAAGCCGTTCCCCTTGCTGCCTGCCAGCAGCAGTCCGGCCACGATGCCTCCGGCGAGGCCCGCCAGCCCCACGGCCAGGTGCCAGGCCACCACGTCCCAGCGCTCCGCCCGACGCAGCGTCGTGCCGACCACCCAGATGTAGAGGCCGAACGCAACGACCAACAGGGTCGCGCCCGTCCCCATCGCCCAGTGCTGCAGCGTCAGGAGCCCCGGCAAGAGAAAGGCCAGCCCAGCCAGGAACGCCCAGAACGAGGCCCGCCCCACGCGGACCGATGCCAGCGGCGTCTGCAGGACGACCGGCACGAGTTGGTACGTGGCGCCGAGTATCACAGCGGCCACGACCCCGAGGGTGTTGAGGTGCACGAAGGCGAGCAAACGTAGATCGCTGAAGCTCCCCGCGAAGAGCGGCACCGCAAACGGCGCCAGCACTGCCACGGCGAGGAGCCCGACCATGCCGAGTGCCATGAAGCGCGCGGGGAGGTCCCGGTCCGGCGCGTGTGCGCTGCTGATTCCGCCAGGGGGGCGCATCATTGGGCCTCCACGTTGGCGGTCTTCTCGATCAGCAGTTCAACCCGTCCCGGGCCGAGCTCGCGCGTCTCATGACGGTAGCCGAGCGCGTCGAGCCGTGGGTAGAGGTGCATCGGCCGCCGGACGTGGTGCACCAGCAGGGTGCCACCGACAGGCAGCGCTTCGAGCGCTTCCATGATCCGGATCATCGGCTCGGGCGGCACCAGATCGCTCACGTCGATCGTCACCGTGGCGCTCGGGGATTCCCAATCAAGCGCCGGAGCGTCCGCGGCCGGCTGTGATTGCGGTGCCGCGTGACGCCTCCGCCCACCGGCATGGAAGAAGAGGATCTCCCAGTCCTCAGGACCGTGCTGCCGGGCATAGTGGACGAAGCCGCGCTGCCCGAGCACGTCGTAGAGCGGGATCGGCTCGAACGTGTTCCAGAGGCGGAACGCGTGCCCGGGCGCGGTGCTGCGCGCGGCAGCCATGATCGCGCTGAACGGCTCCCGCCCCTCCCGCTGCATCGGCCGGGCATCGACCTCGGCATCGATCGGCACGTTCCCGACCCAGGGCGGCACGTCCGCCGTCGTGGCACTAGCCAGCTGATCCGCGGGCTGCTCGTCGGGGACTTCGATCCCGATGGCGCGGTTCAGCGCCCGCACCAACTCGGCCGGCTCCATGCCGCCGATCGCCGCGGCCTGTTCTACCGTCACGAGCCGGCTCTGGACCCGACGCATGACCGGGTTGCGCAGCAGGCGGAAGGTGGGGTTCAACTTCACCAGCTCATCCACCAGGTGTGGGTACCGGCTGATGACCTCATTCACCTTCCAGGAGGCCAGGATCGGCTCCGGTGCCGTCTCACTCATGCGCCAACGCTCTCCCTATTCCCAGCCCAGCTCACGACGCCCGGCCGGCGTGATCATCTCCGGGCCCCAGGGCGGGTCCCAAACGAGATCGACCACGACGTCCTGTACGACCGGAGCGTAGGTCCGCACCGCCTCCTCGACCGCCGTCGCGATGCTGTCGTGCAACGGGCACCCTGGCGTGGTCAGCGTCATGGTCACGCGCACCTGGCGCCCGTCGACCTCCACCCCGTACACGAGGCCAAGGTCGACCACGTTGACGCCCAGCTCTGGGTCGTAGACCTCATAGAGCGCCGCAAGAACCGTCTCCGGGTTGAGCAGGAACGATGTCACCGCAGGTTCACCCACTGGGTCGCACCCCTCCCTGTGCCGTGTCACGCCGGGCCTACCGCCCGGCTACGTCCGACTATGCCGGAGCCGAAACGGCACGTCTTTGCGCTGGCGCAAACGGAGGCTGAGCAGAACCTACCAGCGGCAGGGTCAACCCTGGCTCGTTGGTTCCTCCGGCGGGTAGGTGATGTCGGTGCCGTCGACGACGGCGAAGGGAGTCATGCGGTGTGGCTGGGTGGAGCGCGGACCCATGATGTGCGCGACGGGGATGCCGCGCACGGTGAGCGCGTCGGCGATGAGCGAGCGGTGGCAGCGCCAGGGGACCGCCTCGGCGCACATGATGGCGATCTGTTCACCGCGGGCGAGGTCGATCAGTTCGTCGAGCGCCGCGGCAAACTCCGGCGTCTGCATGTAGTCGGCAAAGCCGCGGAAAGAGGCGTTGCGCCATCCAGTGTTGGGCGAGTCGGCTCGCGCCCGCCGGAGCCCGCCCAGTTCAGGCGCATGCGTGTAGGCGATCCCGGCCTCCGCCAGTGCCTCGGGCAGCGTCTCCCGGTTGAATTGCGGATTCTTGCGCGACCGGGGCACGGTGCGCACATCGACCAGCCGGGTCACGCCGTTCTCCCGCAGCAGGTCGATCAATTCCTCGACAGACCGCGTCGAGTGGCCGATTGTGAGTACCCGGGTCGCGTCGCTCATGGATCCCGCGCCTTACGTCTCAGGATCGACGTGCTCATCGCGGGAGAGCGACACGAGGCCGCCTACTCCCGGCACGCCCCCGGCGCGTCGTGGCCGAAGCGCATGAAGGGGGATGGGTCGTTGGGCACCCGAACCTCGTGCAACAGCCGCTCCTGCGCGTCGTAGGCCCTGATCGCACAGGTCGTGCTCGCCTCCCTGAAGAGTGCGAAGACACCGTTGGTGAGGCCCGTCTGCTGCACGGCGCCGTCGTCGTACTCCACCTCGACGATCGCCACCTCTGGGCGCAGCGCCCGGCCAATCGTCTTTACAGCGGGGTACCGGACACCGTACCGCGAGGTGACCGCCGCGGGCGGCATCGGTCCACTCAGAACGGTCAGGTATGGGCGCGCACCCGGCAGGCCATCCCCGCTGCCTTCCAGGACACTGTACCACTCGCCTTGAGCTTGCCCTGCAAGAACATAGCCGAGCCCACCAGACGTCCAACCTGGCCGGTGGTAAATCACTACGGCGCTCGGTTCCGCCTTCAAGTACTGGAACCAGCACCACTCGGTGCACCCGATTAGGCTGGTATAAGGCGGGAGAGCCCCTTGGTTTGCCTGTCATCCCGAGTGGAGCCACCCGCCCCAGCGCGGCGCATCTGCTGCGGGTGGTGTGTCATCCTTAGCGCAGCGAAGGATCTCGCGCTGCGGCGACCACCCCGCTTAGAGATCCTTCGACTTTGCCAGGCCCGGCTGGCGCCGGTCCAGGCTCCGCTCAGGATGACATTGGTTCACGCGGTGGCCCGGGTCTGTTATGACGCCTCCCGTGGACCATCCAGCGCCACATGGCCTGCTTCGGCGATCCGGGACAGGAGCAGGTAGAAGTACAGGAGCCCGCCGTAGTCGCGCCAGGCCCCGAGCACGCGCTGCACGCCGTCGTAGTCGAGCGCTTCCTCAATGCCGAGCCAGCGGCGGAGGTTGTTCCGCCCGCCGACGTCATCGCCGGGGAAGATGTGCACCCGTCCGAGTCCGCGTAGCAGGACATACTCCGCCGTCCAGCGCCCGACACCGCGCAGTGCGAGCAGGCGCTCCATCGCCGCGTCGTCCGGCAGGTCCTCCAGAGGCTCCAGGTCCAGCGACCCGTCGACCAGGCGCTCCGATAGCTCCAGCACCGCCCGCGCCTTCTGCCGGCTGAAACCCAACTCGCGCAGGCGGTCCGGGCTTACGGTGAGTACGTCCTCCGGGCGGGGGAAGGCGACGTGAGTCTCGCCGTCGCGTTCGATGGTCATGCCGCATTCTTGGGCTAGGCGCGACAGGATCCGCAGGCCGAAGGTCAGCGTGATCTGCTGGCAGGCGATGGCATTGACCAGTGCCTCATAGACCGTCGGGTAGCGGGTGGGTTTCGCGCCGCGGAGGCGGTCGGCGAGTTCGGCGAGCGCCGGGTCGCCCGCGGCCAGTCGGGAGAAGCCGCTCAGATCCACGCCCGTGCCCAGTGTGCGCATGAGCGTCCGCCGGAGCTCCGGAACCACCGTTTCGTCGGCGCCCGGGCCGGACGCGACAACGTGCAGGCACGGCGAATCCACCGGCCCGGTCTGGGTGACGGCGACCTCGATCGGCTGGCCGTTCACGGGGAGCACCCGCCGGTACGTCCGGCCGTCCCAGCGATCCACCACGTTGTCCGGCCGGCGGCGGAGGACCCAGACCGTCAGGTCGAGCCGGAACGGCGGCAGCGGCTCGATGGTGAAGCTGACTGGTTCGACGCGCGCACCCATTCCGACTCCTCCCCATGTTTTCTCCACAACGACTGAGGACCGGGCTCTACATGCCCGGTCCTCGATTCTCGCACAGCCCGGCGGTCAGTCGCTTGTCGGCTGCTGGATGGGTTGGGAACCGGGTTGCGGCTGCGCGGAGTGGTGCGCCGGGCCCGTGGGGTGATTCGGCTCCAGCGCCCAGGCGACGAGGCTCATGAGGAGGAGCGCCAGGCCGATCCCGACCACCGGGTAGACCTGCCACACCATCCCCGCCGCCGCGATCGTCAGCGACAGTGAGGCGAGCAACGGCACGTACGACGGTAGCGGCAGCTCGATCGGCGCCTTCGGCTGGGTCGCCGGCGGCTGGGCCGACCCGTCCGCAATCTCCTGCTTCCGCCGCCACCAGTCGTCACGCCCACGCACGTGCGGGATCTCGGCGAAGTTGTACTCAGGCGGCGGCGAGGGGATCGACCACTCCAGCGTGCGGCCGTCCCACGGGTCGGCCTTCGCGCGCTCGCCCGAGCGCAGGGACGTCACCACGTTGTAGACCAGGAGGAGCATCGAGAGCCCGAGACCGAACGCCCCGACCGTCTCGACCATGTTCCACAGGTCCCAGCCCATCCCGGAGGCGTAGGTGAAGATGCGGCGCGGCATGCCGTCGACCCCGAGGAAGTGCATCGGGAAGAAGGTAACGTTGAAGAAGATCAGCGTCAGCCAGAAGTGCACCTGCCCCAGCCGATCGTTCAGCATCCGCCCAAAGATCTTGGGGAACCAGTAGTAGATGCCACCCAGGAGGGCCATGATCGTGCCGCCGAAGAGCACGTAATGGAAGTGGGCCACCACGAAGTAGGTGTCGGTCTGCCAGTAGTCGACCGGCACCGAGGCGTGCATCACGCCCGAGATGCCGCCAATGGTGAACATCCCGACGAACCCCACGGCGAACAGCAGCGGAGCGGTGATCCGGATCGAGCCGCCCCAGAGGGTCCCCAGCCAGTTGAAGATCTTCACGCCGGTGGGGATGGCGATCAGCATGGTCGTCGTGCCGAACACCGAGTTGGGTATCGCTCCGAGCCCCACGGCGAACATGTGATGCGCCCAGACGCCGAAGGACAGGAACGCGATGGCGATACCGGAGTAGACCATGAACGGGTAACCGAAGAGCGGCTTGCGAGAGAACGTCGGCAGGATCTCCGAGATGACCCCGAAGGCGGGCAGGATCAGGATATAGACCTCCGGGTGACCGAAGATCCAGAAGAGGTGCTGCCACAGGACCGGGTCACCCGCCGCGGCAGGCTGATAGAAGACGGTGCCGAAGTAGCGGTCAAACATCAACTCGATCAGCCCGATCGTCAGCGGCGGGAAGGCGAGCAGCATCAGGACCGAGGTGATGAAGGTCATCCAGACGAAGAGCGGCATCCGCAGCATCGTCATCCCCGGCGCCCGCATGTTGACGATGGTCACGAAGAAGTTCAGCGCCGACGCCAGGGAGGAGACGCCCAGCACCTGCAGGCTCATCGTATAGAAGTCGAGGTTGCGCCCGGGCGAGAAGGTTTCGCTGGTCAGGTTGGCGTAGGCGAACCAGCCTGCGTTGGGCGCTTCTCCCAGGACCAGGCTGGTGAGGAGGAGGATCGACCCGAACAAGTACGCCCAGTAGCTAAAGGCATTGAGCCGGGGGAACGCCACGTCGCGCGCGCCGATCATGAGCGGGACCAGGATGTTGAAGAAGGCAGCATTGAGCGGCATTGCGACGAGAAAGATCATCATCAGGCCGTGCATGGTGAAGACCTGGTTGTACGCGTCCGGGCTGACGAGCGTGTTGTCCGGCACGGCCAGTTGTGCCCGGATGACGAGTGCAAGCGCGCCCGCTACGAAGAAGAACGAGAGTGAGGTGAACAGATAGAGGATCCCGATGCGCTTGTGGTCGACAGTCGTGATCCAGCTCCAGATCGTGGAACCGAGCGACGGCTGTCGCCGTTCAAGCGTGACGGCTGGCTGCGTCATGGCGACCTCCCCTTGCTCAAGTGTCTGGCGCGCGTCCGGGGTCGTCGACCGGTCCTCACCCCCGGCCCGCGCCTCCGATCCTGGGAGACGAGGCCGGGGAGTGCGGGCCTCCGGTTACTTTTGGAAGTACTCGCGGTTGATGCGCAGGAAGTCGGCCCACTGCTCGGGCAGGTCATCCTCGAAGAAGATGGCCTCGACTGGGCAGACTTCGGCGCATACCCCGCAGTCGATGCACTCATCCGGATCGATGTAGTACTGCTCGGCCTCGTCATCGGAGTGAATGCAGTCCACAGGGCACACCTCCACGCAGGAGGCGTCCTTCACGCCGATGCAGGGCTCCGCAATGACGTAGGTCATGACCTCCCCTGTTCAGCTCGATCAACAACATCCCCGGCGCCCTGAGCACTGATCCCGCAAACTCCTGACCGCGAACTGGACCGTCATGCGCTTCATGGCCGCCGGGGACCAGTCCGGTCAGCCCGCGTGCGCCCCGCCGCGCACGGCGGCGTTCAAGTCCGCCAGCATCGCCTGCAGCGGCTGCCGGTAGATGGCGCACACGTCGGCTATGGTCTCGAAGCGCGCCATGCTGCAACCGACGCAGTGCATTCGGCGGCGGAGGAAGACGGTCGCCGCCACCGGGAACCGGTCGAGCAGGGCCTCCACGTTCGTGTCGGGACCGATCAGCGATGCGTCAGCCGGTGTCATGTCACACTCCAGCCCGAGTACGCCCACGACGCGTGTCGGGGTCCCTGACAGGTTGACACGCCGCACGCACAGCGTCTTTGCGCTTGCGCAAGGAGGCCCTCGCTGCCCGCCTCACTCGCTCTCCAGTTCGTGCAGGTCCTCCGCCAGGGCGACCAACCGGTGCATCTCGCGGATGACCACGCGCTCCCGCCCGGCAATGATCAGCCCGGCACGATCCCAGGCGCTCAGCGTCCGGCTGGCGGTGCCCAACGTGGTCCCCGCCAGCTCGGCCAGATCCTGGCGCGTCAGCCGCAGCCCGATCTCAACCCCATCCTCGGTCTGGACGCCGGTCTTGCTGGCCAGGCGCAGCAGCGCCCGCGCGATGCGGCGCTCGGCCCGCTCGGTCTGCAACTCGCTGATGCGCGCCTCTGCCTCCCGGAGGCGCTGCGCCAGCTCCCGGATCACCGCCAGGGCGACATCAGGATGTTCACCGATCAGCGCAGAGAAATCCCCGACCGGCATCTGCAGCACAACACCTGCATCGAGGGCGACGGCGCTCGCCGGGTAGACCGCCTCACCCCAGATGCCGGCGCCGCCGAAGATCTCCCCCGGCTGGATCACCCGGAGGATGACCTCACGTCCGTCCTCCGTCTCCCGGATGATCTTGATCCGCCCCTCGGCCAGGAGGCTGACATGCGCCGCAGGAGTGCCCGCGAGGAAGACGAACTCGCCCGCCTCGAGCGGCCGTGGTCGCAGGCGGTAGGCGATGGCGGCCAGCGCCTCGGGGGGCAGCTCGCGGAACAGGCGAACTGAGGGGAGGAACGCGGTTCGGCGGGCGGCGTCCCAGCCATTGGGTCGGGGATCATCGCTCTGGCGCATCGCTGTGGACTCCCGTGCCGGCGGCCACGTGGGCGGTGCCCGAGCAGGCTGGCCCCGTGCTCGCCGGCAGTGCAGCAGCACCGGACATGTCTGCTGTTTCTGCCCGACTGCTAGAATTGTCGCGCTGCCCGGCGCGGCGGGCAAGCGACGGGGGAGAGAAGAGCGAGGGACAAACCATGACGGCGTCGGGCGCGACGGCGCTGACCCGCTACCACTGGGCAGCCGGTTTCATCAACGGGTTGATCCAGGCCCCGCCGACTCCGGCACCGGGGACCCCGATGGAGGAGGTACGGGCCAGGGCACGAGCACGTATGGAGCGGCTCCGCGCCTTCCTGTCCGTCCTCGGCAACCCCCAGGAGCGGTACCGCATCGCGCACATCGGCGGCACGTCCGGCAAGGGCTCCACCGCCGCCATGCTGGCCGGGATCCTGCACGCGGCCGGCTACCACACCGGGCTGCACATCTCTCCCTACCTCCAGGTCGAAACCGAGAAACTGCAGATCAACGGGCGGCTCATCGCCGGAGACCGCTTCGCCGACTACGTCGAGCACGTGGCCGCTGCAATGGAGGAGTGGACGCGGTCCGGCGGCCAGCGTCTGACATACGGCGAGTTCTGGTTGGCCCTGGTGTTGTGGGCCTTTGCCCAGGAGCGCGTCGAATTTGCCGTGATTGAAGTCGGCGCCGGGGGTCGCTTCGATCTCACCAACGTCGTCCGCTCCGAGGTGGCCGTCATCACCTCGGTCGGCATTGACCACGTCGCGACCCTGGGGCACACGATTCCCGAGATCGCCTGGCACAAGGCAGGCATCATCAAGCCCGGCCGCCCGGCGATCACCACGGTGGACGACCCGGCCGCGCTTGACGTGATCCGGCACGAAGCGGAAGAACAGGGCGCGCCGCTGACACACCTGGTGCCCGAGCGGGACTTCCGTGTTCTCTCCAGCGACGCGACCGGCACCCAGGTGCTCGACATCGCCAGCGGCACGGTCTTCCACGTCCCGATGCCGGGGGAGTTTCAGGGTGCGAACGCCGCCGCGGCGATTGCGGCAGCCCGCGCGCTGGGAGATCTCCCGCGCGGGCCAATCGACAATGCCGCGATCGCGGCCGGGCTGGCCGCCACACGCTTTCCGGGGCGCATGGAGGTCGTGCAGGAGCGTCCCCGCGTGGTCCTCGACGGCGCACACAACCCGGCGAAGATGGCATCACTGACGCGCAACCTCGATCGGCTCGGACGCCCGCGCCGCCGCATCGTCGTCTTCGGCTCGCTCGACAGCCACGACTACCTGACCATGGCGAACCTCGTCGCCGAGGCGGCCGACGAGGTGATCGTGACCACCCCGATGGCAACGCAGCGCGCCGCGGCCGACGCCCGGGTCCTGGCGGACGCCATCATGGCGGCAGGCAGGCCGGCCGAGGTGGTAGCCGAACCACGCGATGCGATCGTGGCGGCGTTAGAGCGGGCGACCCCCGACGACGAGATCGTGGCTACCGGCTCGCTCTACCTCGTCGGCGCGGTCCGCGAGCACTGGTACCGGGGAGACGATATCGTGCTGGCCTGCAGCAGTTGGCCGCCACAGCGAAGCGGTCACACGAACAACGGGAGCGGAAGCAGGGCTGGGACATGACGCGGCGGTTGGTGCTGTTTGATGTCGACGGCACCCTCATCGAGCGGGGCGACCCGGCGCACGTCGAGGCGATCGACCGTGGAATCCACGCGGTCTTCCCTGCCGCGGCCCACGTCAGCATCCTCCACCTCGACATGGACGGCAAGCTGGACCGCCAGCTCGTGCGCGGCGTCCTGGCCGCCGCCGGGATCGACCCCGCAGTGCCGCCGAGCACCCTGGCCGCCATCTTCGAAACCGGGGCCGAGCTCTACCGGGCGGCCTGGGGCGGGCGGAGCGGCGACCACGACCTGCTTCCGGGTATCCGTCCCCTCCTCGACCGGGTCGCCGCCGACCCGCGCTTCGCCCTCGGCGTGCTTACCGGTGGCATACGGCCGATCGTCGAGATCAAGTTCAGGCGGCTGGGCCTGGCCGACTTCTTCCCCATCGGCGCCTTCGGTGACGACGACGTGGAGGAGCGCCCGGACCTGCTGCCGCTTGCCATTCAGCGGGCCGAGGCACACTACGGCGCGCCGTTCCCGCCGAACCGGGTCGTCATCGTCGGCGACACACCACACGACGTGCGCTGCGCCCATGTAGGCGGCGCCGCGGCGCTCGCCGTGGCTACCGGCCGCTACGCGGAAGACGCCTTGCGAGAGGCCGGTGCCGACGTCGTCCTGCCCGACCTCACCGACACCGACCGCGTGGTCGACGCCCTCCTCACGCTCACCGGCGAGTGACCGTTATGCGTCATACGTCATGCGTCACCCGTACTGCGTAGTGCGCAGTGGGTATCTCCCCCCTCTCCCCTTGTGGGAGAGGGGCTGGGGGTGAGGGGTATCCTCTCCCCTCACGCCACCTTTCGCTCGAGGCCGAGCGCCTCGGCATTGGCCTTCATGGCGTCGAGAACCACCTGGATGTGCTCGTCCAGCGGCATGTTGATCGCCGCGGCCGCCTCTTCGATCTGCTGCCGGTTGACCGCCGCCGCGAACTCCTTGACCTTCCACTTCTTGCGGACGCTCTTGACCTCGACATCCAGGATGCTCTTGGTCGGCCGGACCAGCGCGACGGCGACCAGGAAGCCGGTCAACTCGTCCACCGCGACCAGGGTCCGCTCCATGAGGCTCTCGGGCTTGACGCCGGTGATGTCCTCGGCATGGCTGAGAATCGCGCGGACCACCTCCTCCGAGCAGCCGCGCTCACGCAGGATCTTCGCGCCGACTACGGGATGACCCTCGACGCTGATGTCGGGGTAGCGCTCGTAGTCGAAGTCGTGCAGCAGTCCGACCAGGCCCCAGAGGTCCGGATCCTCACCGAAGCGCTCGGCATAGGCCCGCATCGCCGCTTCCACCGCGAGCATGTGGCGCAGCAGATGCGGTTGTGTGGTGTACTCGGTGACGAGCTGCCAGGCTTCTGCGCGATCCATCAGGTCTCCTCACTCCCTCCACCTACCGGGATGTCCTCATGCCGCCCGGTACTATACCAGCCGACCGAGTCTCGCCCCCGCCTCCGCACGGAGTGCGATCCCTGCCGCGCGGCAGCCGGCGGATCTGCCGGTCAGAG
This sequence comes from Sphaerobacter thermophilus DSM 20745, assembly GCF_000024985.1. Classification (NCBI taxonomy): domain Bacteria; kingdom Pseudomonadati; phylum Thermomicrobiota; class Thermomicrobia; order Sphaerobacterales; family Sphaerobacteraceae; genus Sphaerobacter; species Sphaerobacter thermophilus. The sequence continues at coordinate 695,203 of NC_013523.1, read as the reverse complement.
AAGAACACCATGGTGGGAGGGACGAAGCGCCCGGCACAGTACAGCGCCGGCCTTGGCCGACGCCTGCATCGTGTGCGCGATGGTTTGACCCGCTGCTAGCGCTGCGGCCGCTTCTTCGGATCAGGTTGCTCGAGCATGGCGCCGATGGCGCGCACCGACCCGCGCACCCAGCGGTTGCTCATCGCCTTGCGCACGTTGGGGTTCCGCCCCAACTCGCGCGCCGTCGACTCGATGGCCCCTCCCGAGCGCGGAGCGGTGCTCCGCTTGGCGGTGGTGCTCTTCGCCTGCGCGACGGGTGCAGTAGTGGTGGCGGCGGGCTGCTTGGCCGGGGCTGGCTTACGCGCCGAGGCAGGCGTCTTCCCATTGGCACTTGGGGTCGCTCGCATTGCCTGGACGGAGCGGGACGCCGCCTGGAGCCAGCGGTTCGGCTTTCGGTTCAAGTGCCCACCGCGCCGCTTCCAGAGGTAGCGGCTAATTCCCATGCCGACGAACCCGCCCAGGATGGCGAGCGCCGAGCCGGGGCTGTCCGGCCGGTCTCGGATGATGTCGATGTTGCCCCAGTTCGCGATGACGATGACGCCCGCGGTACCGAGATACCCGGCCGCCCAGGCCGCGGTCTCGCTAATGGCCTGGCCGAGGCTGCGGCACGTCCGCCACGACATGAGAAGGATCAGCGGGACGACGATCCACACAGAGCGTTCCTTACATTGGAACCACGCACACATGGGGTCGGAACCACGACGCAAGCCTACCGGATTTCGCGGCGCGACGCCAGGGAAACCGCCATCCTCCGGCCAGGGTCCGGCCCCTACCAGGTAGAATTATGGCAGGAAACCCGGCCGGACACATGCCACGTCGCCTCCAGCCGGCGGTCCAGCACCAGAAGAGAGCAGCATGGCCATCACGTCCTCGTCTCCATCCCCTCCCACGGCGGAGCTGGAAGGCACGGTCGAGCGCATCACCTACCAGAACCCGAGCAACGGGTACACGGTTCTGAAGGTAACCACCCGGCGCGGTGCCGAGGTGACGGTGGTCGGGCAACTCGGCGGGGTCAATCCCGGCGAGACGCTGCACCTAGATGGATTCTGGACCACACATCCACAGCACGGACGCCAGTTCCAGGCGACGGGCTTCCGCTCGATCCTCCCGGCGACGACGGAGGGCATCCGCAAGTACCTCGGCTCCGGGCTCATCCGAGGGGTTGGCCCGGTCACCGCACGGCGCATCGTCGAGCACTTCGGCGCCGAAGCCCTCGACGTGATCGACCAGCAGCCCGAGCGACTCAGCGAGGTGCGCGGGTTGGGGCCGAAGCGGATCAAGGCCATCATCGCCGCCTGGGCCGAGCAGCGGGCGATCAAGGACGTGATGGTCCTGCTCCAGAGCCTTGGCGTGCACACCGGACTGGCGGTGCGCATTTACCGCGAGTACGGCGACGACGCCCTCCACATCGTCCAGACCGACCCCTACCGGCTCGCGCGCGATGTCTGGGGCATCGGCTTCAAGACGGCCGACACGATCGGCCGCTCGCTGGGCATCCCCCACGACGACCCGGGGCGGCTCGCAGCCGGTGTGCGCTACGTCCTCTCCCAGGCCGCCGACCGCGACGGCCACGTGTACCTCCCCCGCGACGAGCTGGTGACAGCCGCCGCCGAACTGCTCGGCTGCGACCCGGCCCAGGTGGACGCCGTGATCCCGGATCTCGTCGCCGCGCGGGATGTGTTCGTCGAAGCGAACGACGGGGTGGAAGCGGTCTACCTCAGCGCGCTCGGCGGCGCCGAGATCGCCGTGGCGCGGCGACTTTCCCGGCTCGCCGCGGCCGATGACGACCGGTTGGCCGCCTTCCAGAGCGTCGATTGGGAGCGCGCCTTCGATTGGCTCCACCACACGCAGGGCATGCCACCCCTGGCCGCACAACAGGTCGCGGCCGTGCGCACCGCCCTTACCCAGCGCGTGACCGTCCTCACCGGCGGGCCGGGGACAGGGAAAAGCACCACCCTGCGCGCGGTCGTGACGCTGGCGCGGGCCAAGCGCGCCAGCGTCATCCTGGCCGCGCCGACCGGCCGCGCCGCCAAGCGCATGGCGGAGGTGACCGGGCGCGAGGCGCAGACGATCCACCGGCTCCTGAAGCTCCAGCCCGGCGGCGCCGCCTTCTTCAACGAGGAGAACCCGCTCCCGGCGGACCTGGTCGTGGTTGATGAAGCCTCGATGCTGGATGTCGCGCTCTGCAACACGCTGTTGAAAGCGATCGAGCCGGGGACGCACCTGCTGCTCGTTGGCGATGTCGACCAGCTCCCATCGGTGGGCCCGGGCAATATCCTGCGCGACGTGATCGACAGTGGCGCAGTGCCAGTGGTACGGCTCGACGAGGTCTTCCGGCAGGCCGAGCAGAGCGCCATCGTCCGCAACGCCCATCGGATCAACCACGGCGAGATGCCGCAGTGGGGTCGGGACATCCGCGACTTCGCGGTGCTGCGCCTCCCTGAGGGGCCCGACGTCATCGAGCGGGCTGCGGAGACGATCATCGAGCTGGTCCAGGAGCGGCTGCCGCGCGCGTACGGGCTGAACCCCGGCGAGATCCAGGTCCTCAGCCCGATGAACCGCGGCCCAGCGGGCACCCGCCGGCTGAACGAGTTGCTTCAAGAGGCGCTCAACCCCGCCGCGCCCGGTAAGCTGGAGACGCGGGCGGCCGGGCGGCTCATCCGCACCGGAGACCGCCTGATCGCCCTGCGCAACAATTATCAACTCGAGGTCTTCAACGGCGATCTCGCCTACGTGCAGAGCCTGGACCCGATTGAGCAGCGGTTCCGGCTCGCACTCGACGACGGCCGCACGGTCGACGTGCCGTTCACCCAGGCGGACGAGTTCGGCCACGCCTTCGCCATCTCGGTCCACCGGGCGCAGGGATCGGAGTTCCGTGCCGTGGTAATGCCTGTGCTGACGGCACACTACCTGATGCTGCAGCGCAACCTGCTGTACACCGCCATCACGCGCGCCCGGGAACTTGTCGTGCTCGTCGCCCAGCCCCGTGCCATCGCGATCGCCGTGCGCAACGACCGCATCGCCCGCCGCTACACCGCCCTCGCCGAACGCCTCCGCTCGCTTGCCTGATGTCGGTACGCCCCTCACCCCGGACCCCGCCCACCACCCTTTAGCTCCGCTCAGGACAGGCTCTCGGGAGTGAGGGAGAGAGCCCTCACCCCCGACCCCTCTCCCAACGTTGGGAGAGGGGGGATTGACGAGGAGGTGAAGGGCGACGATGATGGTCCTATCCTGCGTGGTGAAGAATTGCCGGGGATCGCGCGAGAACCGGGAGGCGCGGCGTGCGGCGGAACACGTCGACGGGTCGGGTGCGGGGCACGACGCAGGCGCTCAATGCGGCGGCGCGACAGCTCCGGCGCACCCAGACCCCGGCCGAGGCTACCCTGTGGCAGGCGCTGCGCGGGCGGAGCTTCCACGGGTTGAAGTTCCGGCGGCAGCACCCGCTTGGCCCCTACGTCGTCGATTTCTACTGTCCCAGCCTGCGGCTCATCATCGAAGTCGACGGCGATGTGCACCATGAGCGCCGGGACTACGACACCGCGCGGACGGAGCACCTCGCCCAGTACCACTACCACGTGGTCCGTTTCCGCAATGAGGAGGTCCTGTGCGACCTCGATGGCGTCCTGCAACGCCTCACCGCGCTCATCACAGAGGACCACCCCGCCGCTACGCTCGAGCAGCCTCGGTCCCCAGGCTGAACCACATGCCGACCGGTGACGAGCAGAACACTCCCCCTCTCCCAAAGTTGGGAGAGGGGGTCAGGGGGTGAGGGCCGTCCCCGGCCTACGGCTGGAACTCGACCGGGATCCGGACCTCGTTGATACGCGAGCCGTCCTTGGCCGAGAGTTCATAGGCGACGACTGTGCCCGATCCAGGCTCGGAGACTTCGAAGGGAATGGTGACATCGAACGTGCCGCGCATACCGCTGCCGGATGTCGCCGTCACCACTTGATGGGCCAACTGGTTCCCCGCTTCGTCGAGTATCTCAATCTGGAACGTGGCCTCGAACACGTTGGCGGTGCCGGACGCCTGGAGCGGCCCCGACACCGTGTCGCCGAAGGCGGGGGTCTCGACCAGGATCGCCGGGGTCAGGTCCTCATAGGCTGCGCGGTTGACCGGTTGATCCAGGACGATCCCCTCGCTGCTGAAGACCTCGACCGGCTGCCCGTCGAGTTCGAACCGCACCTGCTCCACGGTCGGGAACTGCGTCAGGGTGTAGACCACCTGCGCCAGTCGCGCCAGCATCGAGAAACTGCCACCGCCGGACTCGAAATCGCCCGAGAGGTCCACCGTCGCCAGCCCACCCTCGATCGTGATGCCGTTGAGCGTGGTCCCCTCCGGGATCGCCGTCGACATCCCGGCGGCCTGCTCCGCCTCGGTCGGGCCCGCCAGCAGTGCCTGGATCGCCTCGGTGGCCGGGCGCGGTGAGCCCGGGACCAGTCGGTGCGCCGCGGCGATCTTCTCATCGCGGATGAAGTACACGTTGACCTGCCGTTCTGCGGTTGGGGACGGAGACGCTTCCGGAGACGGGGACGCCGGGATCGTGGTCGACTCCGGAGTCGACTCCGGAGTAGCCGCCGGAGACTCTGTGGCGGCTGGCGTACTCGTCGCCGGTGCGCCGCCGGTGGGCGCCGTCGGCTCCTGAGCCGACGGCGTGGGAGTCGTCTCCGCACTCCCACACGCCGCGAGGACGAGTCCCAGCACCATGAACAGGACCAGCACACGTCGCCCCCGCGGCATCGATGCCGTGGCAGAGAACCGAGCCGGTACCATAGTATCCCCTCTCACTGCGCGCCGTGAGCGCATCTGCGCTCACCCCCTTAACGCGCGCCGGACGTGGAGTCATACATGGCTGGCTCGACGCATTCGCGGCGGCTCCTGGCGGCGAACGCCGCTCAGTTCTCGGGCTGCTGGAACAGGGGCGTCGACAGGTAGCGCTCGGCCAGGTCCGGGAAGAGGGTCACGATGTTCAGCCCCGCGCTCTCCGGCCGCTCCGCGATCCGCACTGCCGCCGCGGCCGCGGCGCCGCTGGAGATGCCGACCAGCAGCCCTTCCTCGCGGATGAGCCGGCGGGCCATGGCGAACGCCTCCTCGGTGGAGATCAACACCACCTCGTCGATCACCTCGCGGTCGAGTACCTCCGGCACAAAGCCCGGCGAGATTCCCTGGATGCCGTGCGAGCCACGCCGCCCCTCGGCCAGCACCGGCGACTCGGCCGGCTCAACGACCGCGATCCGCACGCCCGGCTTCTTCTGCTTGAGCACCTGCCCTACGCCCGTGATCGTGCCACCGGTTCCGGCGCCCGCAACGAAGACATCGACCTGCCCGTCGGTGTCCTCCCAGATCTCCAGCGCGGTGGTGCGGCGGTGGATCTCAGGGTTCGCAGGGTTCCAGTGCTGACGGGGCATGAAGGTCTTGGGCAGGCTCGCGGCGATGCGGTTGGCCTCTTCGATCGCGCCAGGAGTGCCCTGATCGGCCGGGGTCAGGATCACCTCGGCCCCGAGCGCCCGCAGCAACGCCACCCGCTCCGGGCTGTTGCGCGCCGACATGGTGATGATCAACCGGTAGCCGCGGATTGCGGCGATCCAGGCGAGACCGATGCCGGTGTTTCCGCTGGTCGCCTCGATGATGACGGTGTCGGGCGTCAGCAACCCGCGCTCCTCAGCGTCCCGGATCATGTTGAGCGCGATCCGGTCCTTCACTGAGAAGCCGGGGTTGAACATCTCCAGCTTCGCCCAGATCGTGGCGCCAGGTGGCGCGACCCGGTTCAACCGTACCAGCGGCGTCCGGCCGACCAGTTCCGTGGCATCGCGGGCAATGCGCATCCTGCGTTCCCTCTCACGTCCCCTCTTGGGCAAGCCACCTACGCTGGTTACAACGGCGCCCCGCTGGTTGCAATTCCTGCAGGATGCGGGCCCCGGAGCGATCAGGCCTCGTCCGCCGGGCCGGTGGCGATCGGCACGTCGTCCCGGTTGCCCCACTCCGCCCACGAGCCGTCGTAGACCCGCACATTGCGGTAGCCGCTCATCCAGAGCGAGAGTGCGGCGTGAGCGGCGCGCACCGCCCCCTGGCAGTAGGTGATGACCGGCGTGTCCGGCGTGACCCCCGCTGCTTCATGTCGTGCCCGGATGCGGTCCACCGGGATGAAGGTGCGATCGCCATCCCAGTTGAGGTTCTCCTGCCAGAACATGTGCAGGGCACCGGGGATGCGCCCACCGTATTTGGCGCGGACTTCCTCGCCGGTGTACTCGCTCAGCCGGCGCACGTCGAGGATCACCGCGCTCCCGCTCTCCCGCGCCTGCATGACGTCCTCGAGAGTAGCAATGATGTTCGGCCGCTCTGCAGCGGGGTCGATGGTGAAGGTCGCCGGTGCAGGCAACGGGGTCGGCTCCATCGTCACCGGTCGCTCTTCCATCACCCAGCGCGTCCAGCCACCATCGAGGATGCGCATCTGTCCCTCTTTGCCGTACCGAGCCAGGATGAGCCAGAGGCGCGAGGCGTAGTGTCCGCCCTCGTCATCGTAGGCCACGATGAGCGTGTCGTCCCCGACCCCCAGTCGGGACATCACCGCCGCCACCTGCTCGGCCGGCGGCATCATGTAATCCACCGGGTGGTTCGGGTCGCTCAGGTCGGCCACCCAGTCGAGGTAGACCGCCCCCGGAATGTGGGATTCGGCGTACACCTCACGGCCCGAGGGACCCTCGAAATAGTAGCGACAATCGATGATCCGCACCGTCGGGTTGTCCAGGTTCCCGGCAAGCCACGCCGTGCTGACGAGCACCCGGCTCCGGTCTATCGAGAAGGACATGGACCCCTCCCTCTCCACTGCTCGCGCCACCTTTCCGCACGGGGCCGTGATCACGTCCGCAGTATACGGCGCCCCCTAACCGCTGTCCTGTTCCCGGCGCCACCGGAGGTAGCGGGCGAAGCGCGCCACCTCCGCTACGTCCTCCTCCGGCAGGCCTTCCAGCGCCGCTCGGAGCTCCTGGCGGGCCGACATGGCCCCATCCGGGGTGTAGCTCGCGTCAATCGCGCGACCGATTTCGCAGAGCAGTGCACCGAGCGACAGATCTAACGCCTCCGCAAGCTGCGCGAGGACGGCTCCGGACGGATCCTTCCGCCCCCGCTCGATCTCGCTCAGGTAGGGTACGGAGATACCCGACGCCTGGCTGAGGTCGCGCAACGACCAACCCCGGGTGAGGCGCAGCCCGCGGATCGTCGCGCCAACCGCCTCGCGGTAGGACTCCCCGCGCTCGCCCATCCGCCTACTCGCCCAGCACCTGCACCACGACCTGCCGCGCCCGCGGGTGCGTGTCGAAGTCGATCAGGACGATCCGCTGCCAGATCCCCAGCGCGAGCCGCCCACGGTCGAACGGCACGGTGAGCGACGGCCCGAGCAGCGACGCACGCAGGTGGCTGTGGGCGTTGTCGTCGCGGTTGATCGCGTCGTGGCGGTATCCCTGGTCGGCGGGGATCAAGCGCTCCAGCATAGCCGGGAAGTCTTCGATCAGCCCCGGCTCAAACTCGCTGATCGCCACCGCGGCCGTCGTATGCGCCACGAAGACCGTAACGATGCCGTCCTGGCACCCACTCGCGGCGATCGCCGACTCGACGCGCGGCGTCAGGTCGTGCATTTCCCCGCCGCCACGCGTCTGGATCTCCCAGCGCTCCGTACGAACCACGCACACCCTCCGCTCTCACCGCGCCGTGAACCCGCCGTCGATGGGGTACGCCGTGCCGGTGGTGAAACTGGCCTCGTCCGACGCGAGGTGCACGACAACCGCCGCGACTTCGGCAGGCGCAATCAGCCGTCCGAGTGGCGTCATGGTCCGCAGTATCGCGTACCCGGCCTCGGCGTCACCTTGGCCGAGCAATCGGGCGACACGCTCCACCATCGGGGTGTCGACCGGCCCCGGACACACAGCGTTAACGCGGATGCCGTCCTTCGCGCAGTCGAGCGCAAGCGCCCTTGTGAACCCGACAATGGCGTGCTTGCTCGTGACATACGCGACGCTGCCCGCGACGCCCGTCAGCCCATTGATGGACGCCATATTGACCACTACGCCGCGGCTCTCCCGCAGCAGCGGCAGCGCGGCCCTGGCCCCCAGGTACATGCTCTTGACATTGACGGCCATGACACGGTCCCAAGCATCCTCCGACAGCGTCTCGACCGTGCCCAGCATCTCGATCCCCGCGTTGTTGACCAGGATGTCGAGGCCGCCGAAGCGCTCACGGGCGAGTGAGACCGCCCGTTCCCAGTCCGCAGCCGAGGCGACATCTGCGGGCAGGGTGACGAGTCGCTCACCAGCCTCCAGATCACCACCCAGCGCGTCCAGTCCGTCCGCGTCGATGTCGGTCGCGACGACGCTCGCACCCTCATTAAGGAACGCCTCAACGATCGCGCGGCCGATTCCGGCCGCCCCGCCCGTCACCAGCGCTCGTTTGCCGCCTAATCGTGTCACCGGGGACCTCCCATCGCGCGTTACCGACCGGGTACCCGCGCCAACGCGCGTCCCGTTGGTGGGTACTCTAACGGAGTTGAGGCGTTGCGCGAAAGCGGTTGCGCGACCGGCTACCGACGCCGGGAGCGCCGCGGATCGACACCGGCCGCCCGGAGCACCTGCTCGACCGCGGCCCGGTCGTCGCAGACAACGAAGACCTCTTGCACCGACGAGCCCCGTCTGGCGATGAGCTTCACCCCGGTCGCCGTGGGCGCGCTGACCCGCACCGTTAGCGCCCCGCCGGGCCGCCCACGGGTGGCGTAGATGCGGCCGGGCACGATCGAACGCACATCCTCAACCTCAGTCAGCCGGAGGAGAACCTCCTTCAGCCCCGGGAGGATGCCGTGCTCAATCTTCAGGATGCCGTCGCGGTAGCGCATGGCCCGCCCTTGTCCCCCGCAGCCGAGTCAGACCTTGCACGAGCCCGGCCACCCCGCGCCCGGTGCCTGGGAATCTCGGATCAGACGCTCGGCAGCGGCCGCATCCTCCCACGCCCCGGCGTCGCTCCAATCGCGGAACCACGCCTCGATCGCAGCCAGGTCGGAGTGCGGTACCTCGGCAAGCCAGCGCACGTCCGCATAGGCTGGATCGTCGATGGCGACTGCGAGGATCTTGTCGTCGCCGTCCGGCCGGCGCAGGAGGCCCACCGGGCGGACCCGGAGGCAGGTACCGGTCGGGAGCGGTGGAGTTGCCAGGATGATCACATCAAGCGGGTCCTGATCGACCGGGTTCCAGGTTTCCTGCAGGAAGCCGTAGCTGGCCGGCCAGGGGCGGGTCGCGTACGGGTGCTGGTAAGTACGCCACGTCCCCGCGACCTCATCCCACACGTGGCGCTCGGTCGCACCGCGCGGGTCTTCCACCACCGCGTCGCAGATCATCCGCCCGCTCCCTCCGCAAGCGGCGCCACCGGCAGAGCCGGGTCGGCGCCCCACTGCGCCCAGGAGCCATCGTATACCCGCACCGAGGGGTAGCCCAGGAGCTTCAGCGCAACGTAGGTCTGCGCCGCGGAGACACCGTGCAGCCCCGAGACTACCACCGTCTTGTCCGGCGTCACCCCGGCGTCCTCGAACAGCCGCCGCAGTTCGTCCGGCGAGCGGTAGTACGGCACGGGGCCCGGCTCGACGACCGCGGTCCAGGGGATCGACACGGCACCCGGAATGCGTCCCTCCCGCAGGCGCCCGTGCCAGGTCGCCGCCTGCTCCTCCGGGGTACGATTATCGACTACGACGAAGGCTGGGTCGTCCAGGTGCTGCGCGATCTCTTCGGGTCCGATCAGCACGCCATAGTCGATGGTTTGGGGCACCCCGCCCCCGCGCGGTGGGGCGGACTCGGCGCTGACAAGGGGGAGACCTGCCGCCTGCCAGGCCTGTCGCCCCCCGTTCAGCAACGCGACCTGATTGAAGCC